>NZ_JBFTKA010000002.1:0-995213 GCF_056395685.1 Priestia sp. 10L35
GTAGCTCAATTGGATAGAGCGTTTGACTACGGATCAAAAGGTTAGGGGTTCGACTCCTCTCGGGCGCGCCATRAACGGGAAGTAGCTCAGCTTGGTAGAGCACTTGGTTTGGGACCAAGGGGTCGCAGGTTCGAATCCTGTCTTCCCGATCAGAAGTATCATAGGACCTTAGTTTAATTGTTTAGAGTAGAAGGTTCATCAGTTACAATATCGGAGGAATACCCAAGTCCGGCTGAAGGGATCGGTCTTGAAAACCGACAGGGGTGTCAAAGCCCGCGGGGGTTCGAATCCCTCTTCCTCCTCCATTTATTTTTATCATCATCGCGGGTTCAATTCCTACTGCCCCTGCCATTTTAGATACATATGAGGATTATGGGCCTATAGCTCAGCTGGTTAGAGCGCACGCCTGATAAGCGTGAGGTCGGTGGTTCGAGTCCACTTAGGCCCACCAGTATAACAAACCGTTAAGTTAAACTTAAAAAACAATCACGGCCCGTTGGTCAAGTGGTTAAGACACCGCCCTTTCACGGCGGTAACACGGGTTCGAATCCCGTACGGGTCATCGAAAGAGCAGTTTGCAAATGCAAACTGCTCTTTTATTTATGTTAGATAACTACAGATTTTGATTGAGACTGTATAAAATTCTAATGTGAAAACTTCAAAATTTTTGAGTCTAATCTCTGAAATTTGAACATAACGATACTAGTACTTTAAGAATAACACTAGGATAACGTGCTATAATGGATAAAACTGAATACTAGGGGTAATGAATAATGGAGGAATTAAAGCGAAAAAACCAAGGTGCTGCGGAACTAGACGAAAAGGGATTTAAGTGGATGCGTTTCGTCAGCTTCTTTATGATTGTGAACCTCATTTTCACCGTAGCTTTAGTAGCAGTTGTTCTAATAGTTCCACAAATTCAAGAAACTTTTCAATGGGTAGCATTTGGTGTATATGGGTTTACAGTTCTTTATCTCATCTTTATGCGTGAAGTAGCCTTTAAAAAGACATATGGTTCTTTAGCAGTTTGGATGCGCACTGTATGGAATTTTAGTTTTATTGCTAGTGCGTTTGGGGCCATTAGCATGTTTATAGGGAACACTCACTGGACTTTATTTTAAAGGAATCTGTCTTCTTGTGTTGAAAGTGAAAGTAAGGGAGGAATTTATATGAATCCATATGAACAATTACAATTAAACAAAGAAGTAGAAGCGATTGCTAAACAACGAATTGAAATTCATAAACAGCGAATAAAGCTATCTGAAGAGTTAGAGCAAGACTTTGATAATACAGAGCTCCAAAATAAAATTATTGAGTTAGAAGAAGAAAGTCAAAAACTAAAGAAAAAGAGTGAAGCTTTACAAGCTAACTATTAAACATCCTCTCAGGGTGTTTTTTTAATCAACGTATTTTAAAAAAACTGTGATTTTATTGAAGCTATAAGCTTGATTATGAACAAACTGTTGAGTCACTTATTTTGTTAGGACGTCCAATAAAATTAGGAAACGAAGAAAACTTTACTTCCTTGCCTCATATACTTTTACCTTATTGTAAAATGTCTCTTTCTTCATGCCTACCTCTGATTTAAAAGAAAAAGTGGAAGATAAAATACAGTCCAAGACAGAGTAGCTGCATTCGAGTATGTAGTTTGGCTATGCTTTGAATGGGATTCACAATGCTAATTCTAAATAAGTTTGCTTTGATTCCCATGTAGACTACATTTAAAAGGGAAGCACATATCAAGAATATGAGATAAAACGTTGGAATAGCCAATAATGTTATAATAATAAACAAGTTGGTATAAAGGAGTTGGTACTATCACCATACAAAATCTTATTGACTTAAAAGATTTAGAATTGCCATTTGTTTTTTATTATGACGGGGATTTCGTACGTCAATCAATTAAAAATGGAACGAACATACTAGAAAGATATGATTACGTCGGAGAAGCTGAATTAGAATTACTTCAAGAAACTGGATTTATTGAAATTTGTATAGAGGGTTATGGTGGGATGAGAATAGGTGATAAAATTGATGTCTCTGTTGGTAATTTAGAAACTAAAAATGTTACCGAACCATTTGTTTTAGAAAAACTTGATAAGCGATTTTATTTTTTAATACCCTTTCATCCTTATTGGGTGAGTACACTGGAAGATGGGGGTATCCTCATCTCATATTCTATAAAAAGTGTACTAAATATGACGACTTATAGTTCTGAAACAGTACGTTTTCATAAAGATATTCTATCTAGCTCAACTGTATATTAAAATAAATGTAGTAGCTTAATCTATTGCTTGTTAATATGCTGTTAGATATGTATCTTTTTAGAAAAAATAAAATAACTTACTGAAATAGCCTTTATATAGAACAGAACAAGCAGATTCTTAATTATTAAGAGCCTGCTTGTTTTACTTTATACCCAGCATTAGATTCTTTATTTAACAGCTTCTTTAAATTCTTTTCCTGGCTTAAAGGCTGGAGCCTTTGTAGCATCAATAAATTCAGCTTTATTCATATCTAAATACCTCATTCCTTACTGTGTATAGTCTGTATAGACAAAAAATATATCATAGTTTCCTTATAAGGATCAAACCTATGCTCTTTAAATGCATCTGCTAGAAAACTCTAAAAAAAGTTAACATTGCATGTTTTGTTTCCTTTTTGTTAGGGAAATGGAAATAAAAGAAAGATAAAAATGATTAAAAATGAGGAGAAGGAGTGGCGAAAAAGTGGTATATAGTCAAGTAGTAAGAAAACCTGAGTTTCAACAAGCGGAATCGGAAGGGTTAAATGAAGCCATTCACGAGTACATAACTCGTCGTACACGTCACAATGCACCGGTTGTGGATGCGCTTCGATATATTATGACCATTGAACATAAACATGAACGCATGCAGGTAGCAGCAGAACTGTTCGGATCAGCTATTCAGCGTGTAAAAGATCAAGATATTATTCAATATCTAAAAAAATGCGGAAGCTACAAAAGGATTTCTGATACGATGGAATAAAAACGTTTTCTTTGAAAAAGCGCCTTTAATGAGAGGGGGCTTTTTTTGTTTCCTCCATTTAAAAGCGAGGGTAAATACATAGAATTCTTCCAATTTGTGCATAGTAAATGAAGCAGAATTAATTGAGGAAGAGACAGAGTTGTGTATCTGACTGCGGGGGCGAATGTTAAGGTCTAGCATAAAGTCTTCATTACAGATACCCACTCTTGAATAAATGAAGATTTACGTATGTATCCCTAGCAGGAGGTTGAGTGCATGAGTCAAGAAATACCGTTAAGTTCAAGTGAAATTGCTACTCTTTGGATGACCTATCAGCAAAAGACAATGATCGGAAGAATTTTAGAATATTTTATTGCGCACGCAGAAGATGACGGGGCAAAAGAAATTATGCAAGATACGCATAGGCAAGTGGTGAACTACATTGAAGATATCAAAACAATTTTACAGAATGAAGGGGCTTCCATACCAGTAGGATATACAGAAAAAGATGTAAATATAGGCGTTCCTAAGCTCTATGATAAGATGTTTGATATTATGTTTCTTCGCCTTTTAAAAGAAATTAGTATGGGGCTACATACGCTTCATTTAACCATGTCCTACAGAAAAGACATAATCTCTCTCTATAAAGAGCTTACCGCTTTCACGCAAAATGGCTATGACAAATGTATAGATTATCTTCAGGATAAAAACGTGCTTCCAAGGCCTCCAGCTGTTTCCGTACCTAAAAAAGCGAAGTTTGCTGAAGGCACAGATTACATGAATGGAATCCATTTATTTTCGAGTAAACGGGCATTAAATACTGTAGAGGTAGCACATATTTATTACGCAATTGAAAGCAACATTTTTGGCATGCAAATGATCACAGGGTTCGCTCAAGTAGCAAGTGAGCCTCAAGTGAAGAAGTACTTTGTAAAAGGAAAAGAGCTGGCTAAAAAAATTGTAAGTGATTATAGTAAAATTCTTTTGGAAAGCGATATTCAGACGCCTGCGACGTGGGGAGCGAAAGCGACCGAGTCAAAAGTAGCACCCTTTTCAGATAAACTAATGATGTACTGCGTGAGTTTATTCTGCAGTTTCGGGCTAGGAAGCAACGCTTTAGGCACTGCGTTTAGTTTACGTGGAGATCTTCCTCTTACTCTTGTCAGTACCGCCAAAGACATTTTAACATACGGGCAAGACGGGGGAAAAATCATGGCTAAAAACGGATGGCTTGAAGAACCGCCAAGTATGGAAGACCGAAATGATTTGATTAAATAGAAAAGCATAATACATTACGAAAACTTCTTTTTTTGAAAGAAGTTTTTTCTTTTGCATAAAAAATGTCGTTATTTGTTCGTTTAACGGTTTGTTTTTTGAATAAAAAGGATATATAAACTATAAATTTACAATTTTATACTAAAAAGGGAGGTTGTTGCATATGAAGTGGTACATAAAAGTGTTGAAAAATTACGGGACGTTTTCTGGCAGAGCAAGCCGAACTGAATACTGGATGTTTGTATTGGTCAACTTTGTTATTTCATTTATTCTTTCTTTCATTCATTCAGCTCGTTATTGATAAGCCTCTTTTTCTGCCGGTAATCTATTCGCTATTGATTGCAGTCCCTTCGTTAGCGGTAGGAGCAAGAAGACTCCACGATACGGGAAAAAGCGGATGGTGGCAGCTTATTACATTGGTTCCACTGATTGGCGGTATTTGGCTGATTATTTTATTCTGTCAGCCTAGCGATCCAAAAGAAAATCGTTTCGGTACAATGGCCAAAGCAGCATAATTAGAACTCCCCCTTAGGTAAGGGGGAGTTTTTTAGTGGACAGGTTCTACTATAGCGCCATCATAAGCCGATTGGTAAATAGCTCTTATGTCTTTCTCATGAAGAGGCAAAGGGCTGCGAGCAAGAATTCGTTTTTGCTGGACGCCATCTTCTGTTAGCTTTTGAAGGGCACTTTCTGGAATATCAAATCCGCGAAGGGTTTGAGGAATGCCTACGTCTTCGACAAGTGACTGCAGCTGTTTTACACACTGATAAGAAGCTTCTTCTGTTGATAAAGAGTTAGCGTTTCCGCCCAGTGCTTCAAAAATATCTCGCATCTTTTCCACACAGCTGCTGCGTATGTAACCCATCACATATGGAAGCAATACGGCGTTTGATTCACCGTGTGAAATATGAAACTGTCCACCTAACGGATAAGCAAGCGCATGAACACCAGCAACACCAGCGTTAAAAAAAGCAAGGCCCGCTAAATAGCTTCCGTAGCTCATCTGAGTTCGCGCTTCTTTATCTTTGCCATTTTCTACAGCTGTTCGCAAAGAAGAGCTAATCATGCGTATAGCCTTTAGTGCTAAGGCATCGGTTGCTGGATTTGCATTTACTGATACATAAGCTTCAACGGCATGAGTTAATGCATCAACCCCTGTAGCCGCCGTTACTTTAGAAGGCACGCTTAGCGTAAGCTCAGGATCTACAATCGCAGCGTCTGCAAGCAAATAGTCGTGGGTCACAACGTCTTTGGTGCTTTCAAGAGATAATACAGAAATATTCGTTACTTCTGAGCCCGTGCCGGAAGTTGTGGGAATTAAAATTTTAGGAAGACCTTTTTTTGAAATTTGTTTTGTACCAGTTAAGTTCAAGTATTCTTCTACAGCGCCGTCGTGAACGGCTAAAACGGCCGTAAGTTTTGCTAAATCTAACGCGCTGCCGCCGCCAACCCCAATGACTAAATCAAATTTTCGGCTTTTTGCGTAGGATACGAGTTTTTCACCGAGTGCTAAAGGCGGTTCTGGTGCCGTATCTGCATATACATCTACTTCGTATCCATTTTTAATGAGGGGAGAACTCACTTTATCCACAAGTCCAATGTCTTTTAACACGGGATCTGTGACAATTAAAATATGAGCAGGGTGATATTTTTTTACTTCCGGAAGCAGTTGCTGAAGTGATCCCCATCCTGTATAGCTAAGAGGGGTAAAAACTAGTTTTGACACAGTCATTCTTTTATCCTCCTATAGGCACTGTTTTGTTGGCGGTTTCAAAGATGTGGTTTTGCTTCTACGTATATTATAATGAAGTATCGCAAATTTTTCATTGAATACAAATTAGCTGTCACGAAAAAATTGAGCTTTACTTCACAGAGGCAAAGGATGGGGAAATGTTGAGATACGTAACAAAAGAATTAGCTCAGAAAATTGTGTGTAGAACGATGGAGATTATTGATTGCAACATTAACGTGATGAACGAAAAAGGAGTCATTATTGGTTCGGGTGACAAAAAGCGAATGAATCAAATCCACGAAGGAGCGTTGATGGTATTAAAAAGCGGCAGTTCCTACGAAATTACTCAACAGCAGGCTGACTCGCTGCGCGGGGCTAAACCGGGCGTGAATTTGCCTATTTTCTTTAACGGAGAAATTGTTGGAGTCGTGGGATTAACAGGACTGCCAGAACAGATTCGTAATTACGGAGAACTCGTGCGCATGGCGGCTGAAATGATTTTTCAAGAAATGATTTTAATAGAGGAAATTCAATGGGATGAGCGATTAAAAGAAGAGGTGGTTCATCAGCTTCTTCAGCAAGAAGAGCCGTTTGACTCTTTATTTTTTGACCGGGCGAATCGCTTTGATGTTAATTTATACCTTCCACGAGTGGCAGTGATTGTTACAGCGGACAATCGCCATGAAGTTATGAAGCTTGTAAAGAAATACATAGCTAACAATGACCTATACGCTATGCTTCCAGACGGAGTGGTCATATTAAAATCTACAGAAGCAGGCAGCGCTAGCAGCTATGCGGAACAGCTGGAAAAACAGCTTCGGGCGTCTGGTATGGTGTGTAAGTTAGCGGCAGGATCTGTTCAAGCTGACTTTAAAGGCCTTCATGTATCTTATCAGCAGGCAAAAGATACGCTTGCCGTCGGCTCAAAGCTTCACCCAGAAGCTGTTTTCTACTGCTATTCGGATTATCAAATTCCCGTGCTGTTACGTCAAAGCGCCGGTTTTCAAGAAAATCATGATCTGTTGCATCACTATGAAAAGCTGAAGGAATACGATAAGAAAAAAGAACTTATCGAAACGTTAACGGTCTACATAGAAGAAAATGGCGAAGGAAGCACAGCAGCTAAAAAGCTTTTTATACATCGAAATACGCTAAGCTACCGTCTAGATAAAATCCAAAGCATTACGGGAAAAGATCCAAGAAAAGTCAAAGACCTTCTTGAACTGTATGTAGCGCTACTGCTATCTAAAATTTCATAACTGTGCACGTGCATAAAAGATCTTGCGATAGTGAGGTCTTTTTCTGTTGAAGTGACTAATGAAAGAATATAAGATAGCGCTTACAATTAACATTAGGGACAGGAGAAATAAGAAAGGGGATGGCTTTATGGACGTTCAAGTAAGCGCGTTAGGCGCGATTTGTGCATTAGTAATTGCTATTATATTAATCTTAAAGAAAGTAGCTCCCGCATACGGAATGATAGCCGGAGCTTTACTTGGCGGACTGATTGGCGGAGTTAATATTGCTGATACCGTTAATTTAATGATTGAAGGGGCACAAGGCATCATTCCCGCAGTGCTGCGGATTCTTGCAGCTGGTATATTGGCCGGGGTATTAATAGAATCGGGTGCTGCAGCGGTTATAGCAGAAACCATTGTAAAAAAACTAGGGGAAACAAAAGCGCTTTTAGCTCTAGCGCTAGCCACACTCATTCTTACGACAGTAGGTGTGTTTGTTGATGTGGCTGTGATCACAGTGGCGCCTATTGCTTTAGCCATTGCTAAACGTACGGGTATGTCAAAGCCTGCTATTTTATTAGCAATGATTGGAGGAGGAAAGGCAGGAAATTTAATGTCTCCTAATCCTAACGCTATTGCTGCTTCGGATGCATTTAATATTCCGCTTACATCCGTGATGGCTGCAGGAATTATTCCCGCTGTATTTGGCGTAGCGGTCACTTATCTAGTAGCCAAACGATTAGTGAAAAAAGGAACAATGGTTCAAGCTGAAGAAATAGATACAGTGGATGCAAGCAGCTTGCCGCTGTTTTTAACAGCCATCATAGCACCCATTGTTACCATCGTGCTGCTGGCACTGCGACCGCTTTTTGACCTTAATATTGATCCAATGGTTGCGCTTCCTGTAGGAGGAATTGTTGGTGCTATTGTGATGAAAAAAGGAAAACAGCTTAATACATATGCTATTTCTGGATTAGGAAAAATGTCAGGTGTAGCCATTATGCTACTTGGAACGGGGACATTAGCAGGTATTATTGCTAACTCCCAGCTAAAAGACGTTATTATTCAAGGCTTGTCTGCCATTGGATTGCCCGCTTATGTTTTAGCTCCGGTTTCAGGTATTTTTATGTCAGCGGCAACCGCTTCGACAACGGCAGGAACAGCAGTCGCAAGCCAAGTTTTTGGATCGACAATTTTAGAGCTAGGCGTTTCTGCTTTAGCCGGAGCTGCTATGGTTCATGCCGGGGCGACCGTACTTGATCACCTCCCGCACGGAAGCTTTTTCCACGCAACGGGCGGAAGTGTAAATATGAAAATAAAAGAACGTTTAAAATTAATCCCTTACGAATCGCTTATTGGACTCATTATGGCAATTGTATCCACGCTGATATTTGGTGTATTAAAGCTATATGGCTAAAAACTAAAAGGAGTGTTTACGCATGAAAATTGTGATTGCACCGGATTCATTTAAAGAAAGCTTAACAGCTCTGAACGTTTGTGAAGCGGTTGAAAAAGGAATAAGAACTCATTTTCCTAACGCGGAGATTAGTAAAGTACCTATGGCAGACGGAGGAGAAGGAACCGTTCAGTCGCTTGTGGACGCGACGGGCGGACAAATCATACAAGCTAAAGTAACGGGACCTTTAGGTAAAGAGGTGGAAGCTTTTTATGGAATTCTTGGAGACGGCAAAGCGGCTGTTATTGAAATGGCAGCCGCTTCAGGCCTTCATCATGTTCCGGTGGATAAACGCAATCCGTTTATCACAACAACGCGAGGAACCGGTGAGCTCATTCTCAAAGCGTTAGATCATAAAGTGAAGCATATCATTATTGGCATCGGAGGAAGTGCTACAAATGATGGAGGAGCCGGTATGGCAAAAGCTTTAGGGGCAAAGCTTATTGATGCTAACGGAGCAGAAATAAAAGAAGGAGGCGGCAGTTTAAACCAGTTAGCTGCTATTGATCTGACAAACTTGGATTCCCGGCTTGCTGAAGTCAAAGTAGAAGTGGCTTGCGATGTAGACAATCCGTTAACGGGTGAAACCGGAGCATCTGCGGTATTTGGCCCTCAAAAAGGCGCAACTCCTGATATAGTTAAACAGCTTGACCGTAATCTAGCTCATTACGCAGCAGTTATTGAAAAAGAAATGGATATTCATATTCAGAACGTTCCTGGTGCCGGGGCGGCAGGAGGACTAGGAGGGGGCCTGCTGGCATTTTTATCTGCGGAGTTAAAGCCAGGTGTAGACATTGTCATTGAAGCTACTCAGCTAGAAAGCTATATTAAAGATGCTGACCTTGTCATTACCGGTGAAGGAAGAATAGATGGACAAACCATTTACGGAAAAACCCCCATTGGCGTAGCAAAAACAGCAAAAAAGCATAGCGTTCCCGTGATAGCGATAGCAGGGAGCATTGGAGCGGGAAGCGAAGCTGTGTATGAACACGGTATTTCTGCTTTATTCAGCGTCGTGCCCGGGGCGGTCGACCTGTCAGAAGCACTGGCAAAAGCCGTTGAAAACATTGAAAGAACCGCTAAAAACGTGGCGTCAGTTATACGCTTAGGCATCAAGTGAAGAAGTTACAGTTTTTATTGTTCTCTTTTTAATAAATAGTAAAAGGTCTCTTTCATCAGAAGAGGCCTTTTTTTCGTTTAGTACTGAAGTAAGCTGCTATCATTCTTTTGAATTTTATATAGGAAATAGAACTAAACGTTTTCTGAAGCGTCATAGTAAGTAAGCAGTTACAAAGATTCGCTAGCATGGGCATCTGCTTGTTAAATGCTACTTACGGAAAGGAGAGGTAAACGTGCAAAAAAAGTTTAGGTTCTTGAGAATTTTACGAAACATGATAGTAGCTATGTTAGGGAGATGCATCATTTGGGTTGTAACGAATCAAGTTATAACGGCAGTAGAAAAGAAAAAGTACCCGCCTATTGGTCAATTAGTAGAGGTTAATGGCAGAGATATTCATGTATATACAAAAGGTAAAGGGGAAAATACAATTGTACTACTAAGCGGCTTGGGAACGACTGCGCCTGCACTCGATTTTGAACCTTTAGTAAATGAACTGTCGAAGGATAATAAAGTTGTGGTAGTAGAACCATTTGGATACGGATGGAGTGACATTACGGATAAAAAACGTACCGTAGAAAATAGTGTATTCTTCTAAATTTGTTAACATAAAAACGGACCTCCGTGTAGGCGTATTTTTACATAATTATAGCAAAAAAAGAGCTGAAACTATTTTCAGCTCTTTCTTTTTACAGCCCAGTCCTCCACAATTCCCGTGAATTCATCTAGGTGTTCTTCAAATATCCGATTTCGATGTCCGTTTGCTCCGGATGGATGAGGAAAGCCAAATAAATACGTATGCCTAGAAAACGAAGGTTCATTTGAAAGCTTTCTTAAAACATTCTCAACCGCTTTTCCTAGTGGAACAATTAAACATGGATTCTTTATTTCGCTCAATTCATGTGGAAACACTTCAAAGGCATAGCGAGAAAGAAGGGCTGAGCGTTCAATTGGCGGCTGGTGCCCCGTGTAGTTTTTTCCTTTATAAAACACAGGATATTTCAGTACGGACGTTGTATGCAGCAAATCTCTCTGTGAAGCAAATAGCTCAGCGGCACCGTTAATGCCCATGACTTTTGCAATTCCGCATTGATCTAACATGTCTATTAAATTGACTCTCATCGTTCCGCTAAAGCTAGCTGCTTTTTTTGTTTCGTACAGGACTTGTTCAAGCTGATGATGATGAGACAGGCTGGAAACGCATTGTTTAAAAGCGGTTTTCATTTGAAACCAGCCTGGTGTGATGCCGGCAATGACAATATGAGCGTCTGGATTTATGTAATCGTTATGAGGCGAGTAGTACATGCTTAATTCACGTTCTTGAGCGATTAAAAAGTCTTTTTGCAACAGCTGTTCTTTCGTAAAATTCATATTATGCAATTGTTGAAGGGCAGGCAGACATTGTTGAAAATAAGAATGTTGGCTAATCATAGGCTCTCTCTTTCCTTATCATTATTTCTTCTTTTATTTTCCCCAACAAACCGTTTTATATCAAATATGAACAAATTCTTACGAAAATTAATATTTACTAAAAGTTTACTTAAGTTTTAGTACGGTTTGATAAAAACAAAGTAGTAATAGCAGCGTTTTTGTCATTTTAACAGCGAAACTAACAAAAGAAATGAAGGATTTTGGAGAATATTTTAATAAATTTACTGAAATTTTAAAATTATTTATTGAAAGCGTTTTATTAATGTGCTATTCTTCCAATATAAGAGATAAATATTTAGTAAAAATAGAAGATTATAATAGAGAGGTAAAAAGATGGCAACTTTAAAAGATATAGCGGCGTACGCTAATGTTTCCAGTTCAACTGTATCCAGAGTACTAAATAATGATCATACGCTTTCTGTATCTGAGGTTACTCGTGAACGCATTCTCCATGCAGCCAAAGAGCTGCAATATACGCCCGTGAAGATACGAAAAGGAACGGCAAACGGAAAGGATATAGAAGCTCCTCAAATAGGTATTATTTTTGCTCAATCCCTTGAAGAAGAGTTAGTAGACCCTTTTTTCTCCTCTATTCGCCATGGAATAGAAAGTGAATGCGCAGAAAAAGAAATTTTTACAGTAAAGTCATTTAGGCTAAAAGGCATGAAGCAAGAAGAGCTGTTGCAGGATCTTGATGGAGTGATTGTAGTGGGAAGAGTTAGTCCAGAAACGGTTCAAGAAGTGAGCAATCATTTAGATACTATTGTTTTTATTAATCACAAAGCGGATGAGGATTTGTACGATTCGGTCATGATTGATTTTGAGAAAGCTACTAAACACGCATTAAATCATTTATTTGATCTCGGTTATAAAAGAATTGGCTATATCGGAGGGACAGAAAGAGAACATTATATCAATGGAAGTTCTATTATTGAAGATCAGCGTCAAACGGTTTTTGAACGCGTTATGCATGAAAAAGGCCTGCTCGATTCTGAGAAAGTTTATATAGGAGAGTACTCAATGACTGAAGGCTATGAGCTGATGGGACAAGCGATTAAGCAAGGAAATCTTCCGGAGGCATTTTTTATCGCAAGTGATGCAATGGCGATAGGAGCAATGCGTGCCCTGCAGCAATCAAATATAAAGGTTCCTGAAGACGTAGCGATTGTAAGCTTTGATGATGTGGACATCGCAGCATTTGCGAGCACGCCGCTCACAACGGTTAAAGTATATACTGAAGAAATGGGAAGGCAGGCTGTTAAAATGCTAGTAGATCGGTTAAGCGGCAGATCCGTTCCTTTAAAAGTCATGGTGCCGACTAAATTAATTTATCGTGAAAGCTGCGGAGCCTTACTCAAAAAACAGTAGCCTAAAAGCTATAACTTGAAAGGGGGTGATAGAAAAGAAGAATTCATACATAAAGAGTGATGAGGGGGAAGAAAAATAGAAAAAACCATAGAAAAAGCAGGTTAAAAAGCCCTAGAAACTACATACTTATTGGCAGATAAGTATGTAAATGAAAAAGCTTTTTCATCTCTAGGACTCTTTGAACCTTTGTAAAAGTATAGGATTAAATTATAAGTGACTTTATTTCGTTGTGCAATGAATTTGTCTATGTATAAATAACTGAATATTCAGTTATTTATGTCTTGATAGAGTATAAGGAGGAAAAAAGATAAATGAAAAAGCTTACGTATCTTTTCGTTCTATTACTAGTCTTTTCTGTTGTGGCAGCGGGCTGCGGAAATAAAGAAGCGGCAACAGGCGGAAATGGGAAAACAACGCTAACGCTTTTTTCTACGATGAGTAATAAAGGGGAGAGAAAAGCGCTTCAAAATGCGATTGCAGAATTTGAAAAACAAAATCCAGATATTAAAATTGATGCGAATTTTCCGGGTAACGGCTATGAAGATATGCTTCGTGTGAAAATGGGTGCAAATGATATGCCCGATTTATTTGATACGCACGGCTGGTCTCAGCTTCGCTACGGGGAGTATGTAGCAGATTTAAAAGATATGGATTGGGTTCAGCATTTAGATCCGGCGCTGAATCAAATTTTAAAAGATAAAAGCGGCAAAGTGTATGCGTATCCTTTAAATCAAGCAAAAGACGGAATTAGTTATAATGCGACGCTATTAGAAAAATACGGAATAAAGCCTCCTAACACAATAGATGAATTTATAACAGCGTTAGAAACAGTAAAGAAGAAAAGTAAAGGAGAAGTAGCGCCTCTATGGATCCCAGGAGGAGAAAATGGCAATATTGCTCAAGTGTTTGATCAGCTGGCTACACCTCAGCTTATTACAGCAAAAAATAAGAACTACGCTAAGCAGTTGGAAAAAGGAACATTTAATTGGTCAAACTACACGCCGCTAGCGGAAACAATGGCAGAAATGAAGAAAAAAGGATTGCTGAATGAAGATGTATTAACCGCAAAAGTATCTCAAGCAACAGAATTAATGGCTCAAAATAAAATTGCTTTTACATTTGTTGGCGGATCTCTTGGGCCGGATGCAACAGAATTAAATCCTGAAGTAAAAGTAGGAACGATACCGGTGCCTGCTATTCATAAAGGCGGTACGCAAAGCTGGATCGGCGGAGAGCGCTTTACTCTTGCTGCGTGGAAAGATTCTAAGCACCTTAAAGAAGCCAAGAAATTTATTGAATTTGTGTCACAGCCGGAAGTTGCCAAAAAAATTGCAGAAGGAACGTCTTCAGCATCGGCTCTGACAAACAATAAAACCCAAAACTACTACTCTGAATACTACGATAAGTATAACGATATTAAAGTTGAGCCATACTTCGACCGAAAGTATTTACCGAGCGGCATGTGGGCAGTAATGTCTTCTACAGGTCAAGAATTCCTAGCGGGAAGTTTAACGCCAAAGCAATTATCAAATGAGATGGAAAAAGAGTACAAGCGTCTCAGTAAACAATAGAATAGTGTGCAAAAGTTCCTTGTTCGCCGAGAAGCAGGGAGATAGGCTCCTGCTTCTTTTCAACACAAGCTGAAATAGGAGTGAACACGATGAATGAATTAGTCAGGAAAGAGCCAGTTTCTGTAGTAAGAGATACGGAAAAACGAAAGAAAAAATTAAAAACAGAATCCTCTTTATGGTGGATGTACCTTCCCGGCTTAGTAATTATCACCGTTTTTATTATCTATCCTTTTATTAACGGAATTAGACTTTCCTTTACTAATTGGAATGGATTTTCACAAACGTACGATTGGATTGGGATCCAGCAGTATAAACGTTTGCTTGCAGATCCAACGACTTGGCTTGTGATAAAAAATACGCTGCTCTACGGAATAGGCAGTACTATTTTTCAAAATATTATTGGCTTGTTATACGCTTTGCTTCTGAATCAAAGCATTAAAATGAAAGCTGTAACAAGAACAATTGTCTACCTTCCGGTTATTATCAGCCCAATTATTATGGGGTATATCTGGTACTTCTTTTTTGCCTACCAAGGAGGCGCTTTAAATGACCTTCTTGTATTTTTAGGCTTTGAGAAGATTAATGCTTTGGGAACTCCGGAGCTTAATTCTTGGATTATCGTGTTCGTCAATACGTATCAATTTGTTGGAATTGCGATGATTATTTATTTAGCGGGGCTGCAAAGTATTTCAAAAGATTACTACGAGGCAGCGCAGCTTGACGGAGCATCTGCTCTTCAGCAGTTTAAAAACATCACTCTTCCATTGCTTATGCCTTCTATTACAATTAACGTCGTTTTAAATATTATCGGGGGTTTAAAACTGTTTGACGTCATTGTTGCGCTGACAGGAGGAGGACCTGGAGATGCATCACAGTCGATGTCTACTTTTATGTATGACTTATATTTTAGAAGACAAGACGCCGGCTATGCAGCAACTCAAGGTGTGTGCATGGCGCTTATTATCTTAGTCATTAGCTTATCAGCACTTGTGTACTTTAAACGAAAGGAGACAGAAGCGTGATGGACTATACAAACAAACGGAAAAAACGATTTTTTACCTTTCTAGCTCTTTGTATAACGCTCGTTCATATTGTCCCTTTTTATATTCTAGTTACGACTTCTTTAAAAGCAACCGGGGATTTTAGTTCCAAATGGGTATTTCCAAAAAGCATACACCTTGAAAATTTCACAGCGGCTTGGGAGCAAGCGAACTTAGGAAACTCTTTTGTTAATACATTTATCATTACATTCGTTTCGGCGATTCTGCTTATTTTTTTAGGATCAATGGCTGCGTATCCTTTAGCGCGCCGACAAACGAAATTAAATAAGTACGTCTATTTTATCTTTATTGCCGTGATGGTAATACCGCCTTTAACAGCGCTAGTTCCGCTGTACAAAATGGTTGTGAATATGGGAATGATGAACACGTACCAAATTGCCATTTTAAATAATGTCGCAGCATTTTTGCCGCTAACGATCTTTTTGTATGCGGGCTTCATTCGCTCCACTATTTCTAAAGAGCTCGAGGAAGCAGCAAGAATTGACGGTGCCGGTACGTTAACGATTTTCTTTAAAATCGTATTTCCGCTGCTAAAGCCTGTTACTGCATCCATTTTAATTATTGCTAGCGTCTATATTTGGAACGACTATCAGTTTGCAATTTTCTTCCTTCAAGATAAGGAAATGCATACATTAACCGTTACGTTAGCAAGCTTTTTTGCCGAAAATCAAAATAATCTTAGCTTAGTAGGAGCAGCTGCGATTATTGCGATGCTTCCAATGACCATTTTATTTTTAGTGCTACAAAAATACTTTATTGCAGGGCTTTCATCAGGATCTGTGAAAGGATAAAACCAATACGAGGAAGGAAGATGACGATGTCTAAAATCACATTTATCGGAGCGGGAAGTACAGTTTTTGCAAAAAATATTTTAGGAGACTGCATGTTTGTGCCTGCTTTAGCTGGCTTTGAATTTGCGCTATACGATATAGATGCTGAGCGTTTAAGAGATTCGGAAAATATGCTAAACAATTTAAAAGAAAACTATAAAGTGAATATTACGGTTAAAGCCTATTTAAACCGAAGAGAAGCTTTAACAGGAGCAAAGTATGTGATTAACGCGATTCAAGTAGGCGGATACAAGCCAAGCACCGTCATTGATTTTGAAATTCCTAAAAAATACGGCTTGCGTCAGACGATTGGAGATACAGTAGGAATTGGAGGAATCTTCAGATCACTGCGCACGATTCCAGTGCTGTTTGATTTTGCAAAAGACATTGAAGAAGTATGTCCAGATGCGCTGTTTTTAAATTACACCAATCCAATGGCAACACTAACGGGTGCAATGCTGCGCTATACCAATGTAAAGACGGTAGGCCTTTGTCACAGTGTTCAAGTATGTACAAAAGATTTATTTGATTCTCTCGGAATGGATCATGAAGGAATACAAGAGAAAATCGCAGGCATTAACCATATGGCATGGCTGCTAGAAGTAAAAAGAGATGGACAAGACTTATACCCAGAAATCAAGCGTCTAGCAAAAGAAAAGCAAAAGACAAAGCATCACGATATGGTGCGTTTTGAGCTAATGGATAAGTTCGGCTACTATATTACCGAATCGTCTGAGCATAATGCAGAGTATCATCCATACTTTATTAAACATAAATATCCAAATCTTGTTGATCAGTTTAACATCCCTCTTGATGAATATCCTCGCCGATGCGAAGAGCAAATTAGCAATTGGGAATCAATGAGAGAAGAAATGGTCAACAACAGTCAGCTAACTCATACACGTTCACATGAGTACGGCTCTAGAATTATTGAAGCGATAGAGACAAACGTGCCGTTTAAATTTGCCGGTAACGTATTAAATACCGGAGGCTTAATTAGTAACCTGCCGACAAAAGCGTGCGTAGAAGTTCCATGTGTTGTAGACCGAAGCGGCATTATGCCGACTTATGTAGGAGACTTACCAGAGCAGCTTGCGGCGTTAAATCGCACGAATATTAATACTCAATTATTAACAATTGAAGCAGCTGTCACTAGAAAAAGAGAGCACATCTATCAAGCTGCGATGCTAGATCCTCATACAAATGCGGAATTATCCATGGATGACATCATTCGTATGTGCGATGATTTAATTGAAGCTCACGGTGAGTGGCTGCCTGATTTTACAGGTAAAGTGAACCAATACGTGTAATAAAAGAATCCTCGGCTGTGATCGGCTGAGGATTTTTTGTGCTTAGGAAAAGGAGGGAATATCATCCAAATGGATATTGACATTTAAAAAACTTCATCATACACTGTAAGAAGCAAGTCATTTCATACTAAGAAAGGAAAGGTACCGTAGACAATGGATAAGTAATCCTATTTTTTTAGACATTCTTTTAAAACTTTATTTTAAATGAACATTTGTCTAGATAGGATTAGTCTGTACATTTTTAGGTGCCATTTCTATATGTCTTATATGAATTGATTTCTCCCTTTTTTTACTCTATAAAAGGGTGCATATTTGCGTATGCCTAATTATGACCTCTAATCCTCTCTAGAAATCCTAGGGAGGTTTTTTTATGTTATTGTTAGAAGCTATAAATATTGAAAAAAGCTATGGAGACCGCCTGCTGTTTCAAGCAGAGAAGCTTCAAGTACATCGCGGAGAGCGAATTGGAATTGTTGGAAAAAATGGAGAAGGCAAATCGACTTTGCTTCATATTTTAATGAAAAAAATGAGTCCGGATCAAGGAATTGTGCAAACGTATGGCTGTTCCTCACTGATTCCGCAGCTTGACGTTCAACCTACAGGAGCTGTATCTCCCGAGATGAAAAGTCAGTGGAACGTGCCAAATGAAGCGGACTTTCTTAGCGGAGGAGAAGAAACCAGAAAGAAAATTGCTGCTGCTCTTTCATCGGGCGCGGAACTACTTGCAGCCGATGAGCCAACGAGCCACTTAGATGTAAAAGGCGTAGAGAAATTTGAAGAAGAAATGAAGGCTTTTACAGGCAGTTTGCTGCTGATTTCACATGATCGAGAATTATTAAACCGCCTCTGTACGTCTATTTGGGAAGTAGAAGACGGCAAAGTTCACTGCTATGAAGGCAATTATCAAGAGTATGTGACGCAAAAAAAACATGCAATTGAAAGACAGCAGTTTGAGTATGAGCAGTATGTAAAAGAAAAGCAGAGGCTTGAACTGGCGTCTGAAGAAAAAAGCCAAAAATCAAAGTCGCTTAAAAAAGCGCCGAGCCGTATGGGGAACTCTGAAGCGAGACTTCATAAACGAGCGGTCGGAAAACAAAAAGCCAAGCTAGATAGAAGCGCAAAAGCGATTGAAACAAGAATTGAAAAGCTAGAGAAAAAAGAAAAGCCAAAAGAAATGGAAGAAATTCATTTTGATTTATCTCAATTTCACCAAGTACACAGCAAGCAGGTACTAAGCTTTGACAAAGTCTCAGCATCAGCTGGTGACCATATCTTGTTTCAAAACCTAAAAGGCGGTGTGAAGCCAGGCGCGAAAGTAGCGATTGTCGGTCAAAACGGCGCCGGAAAATCTACGCTGCTGAATATGATTGAGCAGCAAACAGAAGGCATCACGGTTGCGAAGCCTGTAAAACTTGGCTTTTTCCATCAGCGTCTTGAAAATCTAGATCCCGCTAAAAACATTTTAGAAAACATTAAAGAAGACAGCCCGTACACCGAGCAGTTTATTCGTACGGTACTATCGCGCTTACTTTTTAAACGTGAAGACGTGTATAAAAAAGTAGAGATGCTAAGCGGAGGAGAACGAGTGAAAACGGCATTAGCAAAAGTCTTTTTAGGAAACTACAACGTTCTTCTTTTAGATGAACCGACCAACTATCTCGATCTTCATACAAAAGAAGCGCTTCAAGAAGTGTTAAAAGCTTATCCAGGGACGATTTTATTTGTGACGCACGACCGTTACTTTGTTAAAAAGCTTGCGACGCATGTTTTGACGTTAAAACAGTCTAAAGCAGAGCTCGCGGCGATTGAAGATACGGGTAAAAGCAAAAAAGCGTCACAGCAGCAAAATGAAGCCGAGAAACTTGCGCTTCAACTAGAATTAACAAAAGTAATTAGCGAGCTTTCTATCACGCCAGAAGGAAAAGAAAAGCAGCGGCTTGAAAAAAGATATGAAGAGCTGTTAGAAGAAAGAAAACGATTAAATAGAAAGGAAGGATAATATCACTTCGCCTAATAATGAATACGATGACGTTACTGAACATCAAAAGCGTATTGAAGGAAAAATAACGGATATGAATGTAAAAGGAACGCCCAAAAGAATAAAATGGATTGGCTATGGAATCATCATTTTCTTTGTGATCCTTATTCTAACGATGATCATCGGCGTATTTATCAATTAAAATAAAAAACAGCCGCTTCAACACTGAAGCGGCCGTTTTTTATTTGCCTACTTTTGTAACGATCGCATCTCCGTTTTTTCCAACTCGTACAGTAGCAAAACGAGCTTCGCTTTCCACTTTGCTGCCGGTTCCTTCTGGAATAAAGTAATGCTCAATTCCGTACTGAATTCCCCATTCGTGATACGTCCCCGTAATGACAACGTCTTTCTTTTTAGAAGTATACGGCTTATTCCAGTCATCATCCGCTTGGTAGATTTTTGCGTATTCATACACGCCTTGTTTGTTAGGGCGAAGAACGAGCTTCACTTTTTCACCGTCTTTTACATGAGGTAATGTAACGTGCGCAATGGCGTAATTCAGCTCAACGTAATCGCCTTGCAGCAGCGAGCGCGGATCGATCGGCTGTAAAGCGAGCTTAATTTCTTTTCCGTTTTGAAGAAGCACTTCGTTTTTGGTAAAAATGCCGCCCAGAATAATGAGCTGAACAAGAATGATGATCCATACAGCGGTTCGGCTGCGGTCAAGAAACGAAGGCTGCGGCTGATCAGGCGTTGACAGGTCCCATTTCCTGCTTAGGAAAAGAAAGATAAGACCTAAAATAACAAGCACAAGTGATTTATTAAATAAATCCCACACAAAGTCGTAATATTTCATCGCTAAAAAAACAAACCAGAAAATCATGCCGACAATAAAATCATATTTTGGCTCTTTTCGTACCGTCACAAATAAGAAGACAGTCGAAATCACAAAAAACACCGTGCAGTAAATGATATTTAAAAAAGAAGGTTCGCTTAATTCAGTCAGCGACAGTAAAAAGATAAAAGCAAGAAGCAGCGCTGCTTTTTTAAACGCGTGGTGTACGTTTATCGCGTATACAGCGGCATTTAATAGAAACAAAGCGAGCAGCACATAATCTATTTTGATAGTGTCATAGTAAGTAGTCGGAACCTTTATTAACAGAAGCCCTTGCACTAGCACAAAAAGCAACAGGCGAACGGGCGTATGTTTAGTGAATACTAAAAGCGCTACAAGTGCGATGACGTAGATAAAAAACAGAATGTCGTTCACAAAAAAAGAAGCGCCGCCGCTAATTAATACGCCCATCATTAAAAGCGTATATTTTACCGTTGGAATATCTGCTTTAATCAAATAACATGCCACAATCAACAAAACGCCGATCACAAGCATTCCGTTCGGTGGGTATGTTCCTGTAATAAGTGTGATGAGTCCTCCTAAAGAGCTGCTGCCGATCACCGATGCAATAGCCGTAATCCCAATTACCGCTATTCGTTTGATTACGCGGAGCGAGGTTTTTTGTGCTGACGTGTTGGCAGTGAGCCATTTGACAAACCACACGCTTGCACCAATAAATAAAATCACGAATCCTAACGCTAAAAAAAGCGACCATTCAGCGTAGTGTTTAAAAATAAAAGAGAAAAACTGTTCAATAACAAATAAAGCAAATGCCACGATGGAAATCCCTAAAAATGACCTTTGCGGCTCCACTTTTGAAAAATAAAAAAAGGAGCTTAGTAAAAACAGCAAATAAAAAATAATAAGACCAATCCGTAAGCTAGAGCTGCCTGTAAAATCCGGCAGGGAAACAGTTAAAAAAATGTAGTGAAACAAACAAAACGCCGCATACATGATCACAGGAGACGAGAGGTGTTTCTTTTTTATGATCCAAAAGATGAGTAAGTTCACAAACGCCATTGCTGCGTAAAGTAAAAGCGTCTCTTGCTCGCCTCGCTGTGAAACTGCGCCTGTTGGTGAAATGAAAAAAGCCATGGTGAATTGAAATAAAACAAACGATAACACGTAAAATGGCTGATACTTTGTAAAAAAGCTAAACAAAATAACCGGCACAAGCCAAATTAAAAACAGCCAGTACGATTCAGCGTGCGTGTTGTAAATTTGAGAAAGAAGCGCGATGCTTAATCCAAATGAAAGAGCGCCGGCCAAAAGCGTCCAGTGACTTAAAAACGCCTGCTGAGGAAGCAGCTTTCGCACCGCAAATGCACTTCCGTAAAACAGCAGCATCAGCCCCACGCTCAGCGCAATTTTAGTGTAGCGGTCAAAGCCTTGCCAGTTCGATGCAAAGAAATATAAAATGCCGGACAAAACAAGAGCCAACCCCAGTAAATAACCGAGTCTTACGAGCTTTTCTCTCATACTCAACCTCCTCTTTATATTATGTATATACTAGCGCATGTTTAAATATTTGGAAATAGAAAGAATGAATGCGTTTTAACAAAAAAATTGTGTAAAAAGGCCTTTTAGTGGCGTGGAAATAACAAGTGAAGTAGTCCAAAAATCTTGATAAATTGTCAATGGTAAGATAGTTTTCTTACATAAGAGAAGTGCTAACGCAAATCCAGCAGGATACAGCACCTGCTAACATGAAAAAACTAGCGGAACTGTCACCTGCAGAGCAAGCAGTGGAACTTGAAAAAAGCCCATATCTGCAGGCGCTCAACGATTCTTCCGCTGTGGGCATGCTAACGTCTCAACAGATTCTTCAAAACGCTACGGGCGTTGAGGGAATGCTTATGCAGTCGGTGGTAAGTCAGGGGCAGGTTAGAGATGTGGCACCTGAAAAAACTGCTGAATCCTTTGACTTTACAGAAATCTGCGAGAACCCTGCGGCTAAAAAAGAAGAAACCGGTATAAAAGCTGTAGTCAAAGACGTAGGAGAAGGTGCTATAACTTTAGCAAAAGGCACAGTTACGGGTAATAAAGGAGTAGCACAAGACATTTGGGCCGGTATGGGAGAGCGAGCAGATAAACGGTACAACTCCTTGTATGACTTTGGAAACTATATAACGATGGGCGGATTTGATGAAGCTGTTGCCTTCAAAGAGGGGCTGAATGAACGAGGGAAAAATTCTTTGGATTCACCGTATGACTTTGTCAATCACGCAACAATGGGACTCTTAGATGTAGGAAAGCAGGCGCTTAATCCTGACAAACCTCTCTCAAAAGAGCACTGGGAAAGCAGCATGTTTCTGTTTGCGAGCGTAATTGGAGGAGCGAAACCCGCAGGCGCCGTAAAATCCGTTCCAAAAGTAACAAACGTTCCGCGTGTACCTGCCCATAAAGCAACCAAAACATTGAGTGATATGCGGAATGTCGTCAGCGCAAAAGCAGCAAGCAATTGGTCGAAAAAGGTGTATGAACCTGTTCAGAAGCAGTTTCAACTTTTACTAGATGCTGAGATACCGACTTTACGTCCTCAACCTCAACTGTCAGGGATAGGAGAGGCGTTACCTGGAAAGACCTTTGGGGAAGCGTTAAATGGGTTAACGACGTATAAGATGGGAAATGTCTCGAAAGGTCAGTCCAAAGCGTTGGAGAAAGTGGAAGAGTCGGGTAGTAAGGCGAATGTTAAGGGGGCCAATGATCAGGGGGCTGTCGCTAAGGGTACGGGTAATCTTAAATTTAAAGAAGGCTACTATGTTGAACATACAATAGGGCCAGTTGAAAAGTTTACTGAACGTAATGGTATTAGTGGTGGACATAATTATGATGAGTTTAAAAATTATTTTAATAGTAATTCTAACAAATATGAGTTAGGACCTGTTGTTAAAAAGGAACATCCAGATATAGATGGAATTTTTGAGATAGAATATAAAGTAAAATATGAAAAAATGGATTATACAGGAAAAAACGGGACTGGTGAATACAAAGTAATACCTAATAGAGATAAAATGTATAAAAAGACAGTGTATGATCCAAAAATTATTTCAAATGATGAAATAATAGATTTTAGCAAAAAGGCAATGGAAGAGGGTTTAAACAATAAAAGAGAAATTCCACTATTAAAACAAAAGAAGATAAAAATACAAGGACAAACAGACTATAATGGAAAAATATTGAAATTTGAAGGTATTATGAATTCCGAAACTGGAGAGATAGAGAATGCTTATCCAGTAGTAGAATGGGTGGATTAGTATGAACGTATATGAAGAGTTTATTGAGATAATGAAACAGAACAATTTAAATAAAGAGGCAGTTATTGATGTTTTGAATATATATGTAAATGGACGTAACTTTTTACAACACTTAGAAGATTTTAAAAATAAAGAGGGAGAGCGTCGGGAATATAATGGAGTTATTTATTCAGATGAATATGAACAAGATGATGAGGAGTATTTTGGACAAAATAAAGTTTTATTTTATTCTGGTGATGGTGATGATGACTATGATATTGTGAATTATGACGAACTGTACCAGTATTTAAGTGCTGCATGTGAATTTTATATAGGGGAAAATTCTGAAAAGAAAGAGATTATTGAAGAGTTGTTGATGAAAATTAAAGGCAAATATGCTTATTAAATAAATGATAGTAAAAGCACTTCTGAATAAATCCAGAAGTGCTTTTTTCTTGAGAACTATAAAAATCATTAGACAAATTACAAGAGAACTTCGAAAAACTAAAAGAAGAATCTATGCATGCTATTCAAATTAAGCAAATTGAGCTATTGTTGAAGAACAGCTAGTAATAAATTAATTTATTATAAGTGGGTGAGAGCGTGGAAAATAACTCGAAAATTATTTTGGGAATACCGGGCATATGGCAGAATAGACAAGCATTTAAAGAAAAATTTAATGAAAGTCAACAAGAGTTTGTATACCTAGGGGAACATCATATAGGTAAATTACAGACGCCTAAATATTTGTATCAAATAGAATTTGTTGACGAACATATTCCTTATGTAGCTGAAGCGTTTGAGCTTGGTGGAAATGGATCGTTTACAAAGGGTGATATTGAAACTCTTCAAAGTCACCGTAGTATGGTGTATATTCTTGCAGAAGGTGGATCACTTGAGCAAGTTATTGAAATTATGAGTGTCGCAAAGGCAGTTCTTCAATGGGGCGGTTTAGCAGTGAACGTTGAGTCATCTGGAAAGGCCACTACCAAAGATAATTGGATAGAATACGTTAACAATGGTACAGAGAACAGAGCATTTGCTGCTTTCGTTCAAATGTCCAGAGAAGAAGATGTGTTTTACACCTGTGGTATGCATAATTTCGGCTATAAAGATTTACTAACATCTACATCTAATACCAATCCAGCTGAAACAGTAGAGTTATTTCAAACCTTTTGCCTATATACGTTAATTGAAAATCCCGTATTTAATAGTGGAGAAACATTTAGTGTCGACCCTAAAGCTCCTGTTTTTCAATTAAGAGCAGAATCGTGTGTGCTGTTTGAAAGTTATGATCCTTTTTATAACCTTTATGGGGTTTGGCGGTTAAATAAAATAAGCTAGTCATTTAAAGGACAAGGTTGAAAAACTTTGTCCTTTAAGCGTTAATCGGAGATAAAGGAGGAGTAATACCATGAAAGATTGGGAGTATAATGAAATATTTGATGCAATTCAGGAGACGTATGAAGAGTTGGTAGATGAAGGCAGAGGGTATAGATATGCTATAGCAAAACTAGCGGATGAATTTGATAACTTAGGCAAGGTAGAAGATTTTATTGCGGACACTGCTATTGGAGAAATTGCAATTACCCATGAGCAAGTTTTCGTTGGGTGCATTAGAGGTATAACAGAAAGGTTGGGGAATTTAACCCAAAAGAAGCGCAAGACGAGCTAACATTAGACGAAATAAAAGATTTATTGCCACGAATGAATAAAGTAATAGAAGGACTAAAGCATGTAAAAGCTGATCATAACCCTTCAGTGGAATAGTAACAAACATTACTTAAATACTTGGTGAAAGGCAATTTGCTAAGGTATATGAGTACCGCTATTGTCTAATGAATGAGTGTTGAGCAGAAGGTCCTTATTTAATATATAGAACAGTTGTAATATATTTACTTTTGACAGACTGTTAGTATTTGGTATATCCTATTTTTGGATTAAGAGTTACGTAGATTTAACTCTTTATACATAAAATACTAATCGAAAGAAGGAAGAACCCGTAATGAGTAAGAAAAAATGGTTAATAGGAGCAAGTACATGCTTCCTAGTATTAGGGCTTGCGGCTTGTTCGAGCGGAGAATCAGAAAAAGCTAGTGGAAATGAGAAACACTCAGCTGAGTCATCAGAAAAGAAATCAGACGATAAAGAGCTAAATGCTGATGCGAAGTTTGATAAAGAAAAAACAGATAAATTCTACAATACGGTTACCAAAAAATTAGGTGAAACTGCTAATGTTGATGATTTTACGATTACAGTAGACTCTCCACAAGTCGTACCGGATGATGAGCTATCTAAAAACAAAAACGGACAGTTTATCAAAATGAATATTACGATTGAGAATAAAGGAAAGAAAAATCATAAAATAAGTGAGCTACTTCATTTTGATATTCAAAAAGGAGACACTCAATACTTTGCTACGGTTGTTTCTGGTGCCACAGAGAATCATTTGAACGGAAACATTTCACCAGGAGAAAAACAAAGCGGGATTGCAACGTTTGATATACCAAAAGAAGGCGATTTTAAGTTTGAATTTAGCGGTTTTAGTAAAAATCGTGGTATTTGGACGTTTACACAAGATGATATTCAACCAGCTCAATAAGAATCAAAACAAGTCACGTGCTAATCGTGGCTTATTTTGATTGAACTCAGCAACAACCATGGCGCATGAACAAGGCAATTAAACAACTTTAAAATGAAAGGAGCATGTAAAGTGTTATTCTCTTTATCAACAAGTATGTCCTATGTAAAAGTCAACATACATGTTAGGTTTTATAACATAAATTTCTGAATAATCATTTACTTATTCACTTATTTCATGGTATGTTATATGACATAGATATTGTAACTTACAATACGAGCTGAAAATCAGCTGTTATAATATATACTTATTTCTCTAAATATGCACCTGGACGAGCCGGTGCTCTATACATATATGGATACATCTACGTATAACTAGTCAAAAAGAATGAAGGCATTTCTAATTATAGTGCTGTTTGTTCTTTCGAATGAGTATAGTTATAGTAGGTGAAATTTTCAAGAAAATTATTTTGGTTTTTGATCTGAATTTTTGGAATAGTTTGTTATTTTATTAATCAATGCTTTGCCACTTAGAAGTAGGTATAAAAGTTTACTAATAAAAGAAAATGCAGACGGAATTTAATAAGTTTTTTAGAATTTGTGGGCGATTTTCTCACTTTCTTATCATTTTTGAATAGTTTATAATCATCAGACAATTATACTGTGATATAGTTATAAGTGAGACAGAAAAAGGTGTGTTCTTAGGTCGCACCTGAATTTTTTTACTACGTAAGCAGGAGCGCCTACATCTTTTTACAAATATAGGGGATGAGGAAGGTTATAATGAGCAACGTACAGAAAAAAACAGACGTTATCTTAATTGGTGCCGGAGTCATGAGCGCAACTTTGGGGTCATTACTCAAAGAGTTAGCACCTGAATGGGACATTAAAGTATTTGAAAAACTCGCAGACGCAGGGGAAGAAAGCTCGAACGAATGGAATAATGCAGGGACGGGCCATTCTGCGCTGTGCGAACTAAACTATACATCAGAAAAAGCTGATGGATCTATAGATATAACAAAAGCGATCCGAATTAACGAGCAGTTTCAGCTGTCAAGACAGTTTTGGTCTTATCTGGTAAGCAGCAAGTTGATTCGCAATCCGCAAGATTTTATCATGCCAATTCCGCATATGAGTTTGGTACAAGGGGAAAAAAATGTATCGTTTCTGAAAAAGCGTTTTGAAGCGCTGTCAAACAATCCGTTGTTTCAAGGAATGGAGTATTCCGACAGTCCTGACAAACTAAAAGAATGGATTCCGTTAATCATGAAGGGGCGCACGTCAAATGAACCAATTGCCGCAACTAAAATTGATTCGGGAACAGACGTAAACTTCGGTGCTTTAACACGCATGTTGTTTGACCATCTGAAGAATAAAGGGGTTCACGTTCATTACAAACGAAGTGTAAAAGATATTAAACGTAAAAGTGACGGTATGTGGGAAGTAAAAGTCGCAGATGTAGACAGCGGCAAAGTTGAGTACCACACGGCAAAATTCATCTTTATCGGTGGTGGAGGCGGAAGCTTGCCTTTACTTCAAAAAACAGGTATTCCTGAATCCAAGCATATTGGAGGATTCCCGGTAAGCGGATTATTTATGGTATGTAATAACCCTGAAGTAATTGCGCAGCACCACGGGAAAGTATATGGAAAAGCAAAAGTCGGAGCTCCACCAATGTCGGTTCCGCACCTTGATACACGCTATATTGATAACAAAAAGACGCTGTTGTTTGGTCCATTTGCTGGCTTTTCACCGAAGTTCTTAAAAACAGGTTCAAACCTGGATTTAATCAGTTCTGTAAAGCCGAATAATATTTTAACCATGCTAGCAGCAGGCGTCAAAGAAATGGCATTAACAAAATATTTAATTCAGCAAGTGCTGTTATCAAATGAAAAACGTGTAGAAGAATTGCGTGAATTTATCCCGAACGCGAAAAGCGAAGACTGGGATATCGTCGTAGCAGGCCAGCGTGTGCAGGTAATCAAAGACACGGAAGCTGGAGGAAAAGGAACGCTTCAGTTTGGTACAGAAGTCGTAAGTGCCGCTGATGGTTCTGTTGCTGCACTTCTTGGCGCTTCTCCTGGTGCGTCAACGGCGGTTCACGTTATGCTTGAAGTATTGGAAAAATGCTTCCCAGAAAACATGAACAAGTGGGAGCCAAAAATAAAAGAAATGATTCCTTCCTATGGCATGTCGTTAGTTGATCATCCAGACTTCTTTAACGAAATTCATGCATCTACTTCACAGACGCTGGGTTTAATTAAAAAAGAGTCTGTTTATAGCTAAAGATTTTACGGCGTAACAAACAGCACATGTGTATGTGAAGAAATCTACAGGCGTGCACAAACACCACCTTTTCTTGAGGTGGTGTTTTAATGATCTTTATATGTAGGGTTTGATTTAAGAGCGGTATTGATTGCTTCCAGGCTGAAGTTTTAACTGTTTCCACGCTGCAATCGCATCATCGCGGCCTTTTCCTTTGTTTTTCGGGTCGTTAAAAAAGTCGCGGATAAAGCGGTTGTATTCAAACTGAGGCGCAATTTCTTTTTGATAGGAAGGCTGCTTTTTTCGTTCTTCTTCTTCTTCATACCACGCTTTTACCGCATCTCGATAGGTTTTCCCTACATTTTCTTTAAAGTAGTTTTGAATATAGGTGGAAAAATGAAATGTAGGATGAATGGCTTCTTTAAAAAAAGCCCGTACTTCTTGACTGCAGCGGTGATTTTTCCCAATGACGGTATCTAATGTTAGTGGCGCTTGCGTTTTAGAGGACGAGCGTCTTTTAGACGGTGTTTTTGATTGTTGAGTCTCACCGGTTGTTAAAAACACTTCAATTCTTTTTGAAAGTTCCATTTTAAATCCAGACGGGCTCATGTTATTTTCTCGGCAAAATTGCTGCAGCTCGGTTTTGAGCCAGTAAAAATCCGTAAAGTCAGTGATAGATAAGTTTTTTGAAAATTCTGGTCTCATTGTTTTCACCTCCATATATTTACAAAAAATATAGAACATTTGTTCTTGTTGGTCAATTGTTTTTAGAGAAGTACGAAGAAATGTCTTTTATGTTTCTTCCTACATAGTGAGAAGAAATAGGCCGTTTATTCACGTCTCTTGCCCAAATAGAAAGCTGACCGATGTGATGGATTTCATGAATGATGATGTGATGTAAGATGTCAGCTTCTGTGTAAGAAGTAGAATCCCAAGGGACTGTTATATACCTTTTGTTAGAAAAATTCAAATGGCTTAGAAAGTCGGCAATGTCAGGTCTATGTGCAGAAGAGAGCGCTTGAAGCTTTTCAAGCGTATCGTGTTCTTCAAAAGAAAGAACGATATCTTGTTTACCTTGGATGGCACGTATCCAGCTGTATTCCACATCAATAATATGAAAAAAAGTTTGTGAAATGCTACTCATTCCTCCAGTCCGCTTCTTCAACAGTTCTTCTCTTGAAAGTTGATAACACCAGCTAAACCATTCATCTCTCACTTGCCAATTATATTCAAAAAAATGAATCATCTACCGCACCTCACATGTTTTTTTACCTCTTATTTAAATTAGATGAACGCTGGTAAATACCTTTTTATAAAGAAGAAAAAGCGCCTAGGCAGGGTGTCTCTTGCAAATTCCAAAATCAAACAATTACAATAATAGAAAGGAGTTGATCACATGACGCTACATAAAAAAGTCCTTTCTACGATTCTAGGAGGAGCTGTCGGAGACGCTTTAGGTGTTCCAGTTGAGTTTAAAAAACGCGATTCATTTCAAATTACGACTATGACCGGCTACGGTACATACAACCAGCCTAAAGGAACGTGGTCAGATGATACATCTCTGACGATGTGCTTAATTGATAATTTAATAGACAAACAAGATGAGTATGATTTAATGCAAAAGTTTGCGAACTATTGGTCGGATGGCTACTGGACGCCGTACGGAGAAATGTTTGATATTGGCATCGCAAAAAGCGAAGCGATTCGCCGCTATAAAAGCGGACTTCCTAAAGAAGAGTGGGGAGGAAGCGCTGAATACGATAACGGAAACGGAGCGCTTATGCGTATTGCTCCGCTTGCGTTTACACTATGTGATGAAACTAGCTTTACAAAAAGAAAAGAAGAAATAGAAAGAATTGCGCACGTCACGCACCGCCACTTGCGCTCTACGCTTGGCTGTATTATATATGTGGAGCTGCTTATTCATCTCCTTCACGGCGACGAGCCCTTTGAAGCATATGAAAACGCGGTAAACCTCTGCCAAAAACATTTAACAGGTACGGAGTATGAAGCAGAGTTTTCTGCGTACGAACGATTGTTAAACCTAAGCTTGCCGCACGCAGCGAGAAATGCAATCGGGTCAACCGGATATGTCGTCAGCTCGCTAGAAGCATCGCTTTGGTCTTTTCTTCAAAGTGACGACTACGAAGAAGCTGTACTTACCGCTGTGAATTTAGGAGAAGACACAGACACAATAGGCTTTATTACGGGTACTGTGGCAGGAGTATATTATGGGCTGGATGGCATTCCTGAAGAGTGGATTTTTCAGCTTGCTAAAAAAGAAGAGTTAGAGAAAGCTTGTAAGAAGTTTGCGGATATATGTTAACGGATCATAAAAATTACTTTAAAGTTCGGAGGAGATAAAGTGAAGTTTTGTATGAGTTTTGGCGATACCAATTTTATTGGAGTAGCCAACGCAAAAGAATATCAATCATTTGTCGATGAGGATTGGGAGCTAGACCAGCTTCTGAACCACTTCGGCAGTGAAATGAAAAAGAGAAATATCCTAGTATGTCAAATGACAGAAGAAGGAATTGAACACTCTTGGAACGTAGAAGTGAAGATTGGAACAGAGTCGGATATAGATACATACTTTAGGAAAGCAACAGGTTATATAAATGTAACCAATCATCAGCTTTATCTCGTAGATTATGACTGCCTTACGATGGCCGCCCAGTTTGAAGATCAGTTAGTACCTGATGAAAACTGTTCTAAGTATAGAATTGATATTAAAAATGGTATGTACAAGCTCGAGCTTATTCAATTTTATAATGTTGACAAAAATGAGTATATAGGAAATGACCAAACGGATCTTGTATTGAACTTTATTAAGGTGGAGCACGTTGAAGACACAGCCGATAAGGTGTTTTGGTGTACGTATTAAGTAGTAAACGTACATGGAGGCTACTAACTCAGAGGCTGGTTGTACCGTTCTAAGGCCTCTATCTTATTTATGTAAAAAGATGGCGTGACATATATTCACTGAAACCCTCTGGCTTTGCGTCAGAGGGTTTTTATGGTCAAAATTATTTATAGTATACTTTACATACAAACTTCACGTTAAAGAAAGGTGATCACAGTGCCAAATGCATGGGATGCAGAACAAATTGTATCAGCACCGCTTGCCAACACGCTAATCGAGACGCAGTTTCCAGAACTTGCGCCCGCTAAAATTTCACTGCTTGGCTACGGCTTTGACAATACGGTTTATCAAGTAAACGACCGCTTTGTGTTTCGGTTTCCAAGAAGAGAACTCGCAGTAGGACTATTAAAAACAGAAAATCAGCTTTTACCAAGTCTTGCTTCTCAATTGCCTCTGTCGATTGCAGAGCCCATTTTTTTCGGTAAGCCGAATGCAGGCTATCCTTGGCCTTTTACGGGCTATCACTACGTGCAAGGAACTCCGCCTGCGAGATTAACAGAAGAGAAACGCATACAATCTGCTTCTGTACTAGCAAGATTTCTTCGCACACTGCATCACTATCCTCATTTAAAAGCCCAAGAGCTCGGTGTGCCGTTTGATGAGCTGAATCGACTTGATATGATGAAGCGAAAGCCGGCGCTAGAGAAATATGTCAAGCAAATGAAAGAGCGTAGTCTTTATTCAAAACAAGCTATTCTCGAAGACTACGTAAATGACATACAAGAAATTCACTATCAAGAAAAAAACGTACTGGTTCACGGAGATCTTCATATTAAAAACATGATTGTCGATCAAAACAGCATTGTTTCAGGCATCATTGACTGGGGAGATGTTCATATTGGTCACCCAGCAGTTGACCTAGCGATTGCCTACAGCTTTTTACCTCCTAAAGGAAGAGCACGTTTTTTTAAAGAATACGGAAAAGTAGACGAAGAAACGTACAGACTGGCAAAATGGAAAGCTGTATTTACAACTGTAGTCTTAGTGGCACACAGCTACGATCAAGGAGACAAACAAACACTAGAAGCGGCTCTTGAAAGCTTGAACCTGATTTTTCAAGAGTAATAAAACTGTAATAGAATTTTTGTTAAATTCCTGTATAGTTAAAAAAGGATAAAAATAAAAACAACAGGTGAAGCAAACAATGAATACAAGCCACTGGAATGAATCAGCAGCGCAGCTGCTAGAAGCATGGATACAGTTATATAAAGAAAAAACATTTCTTATTGAAGAAACGGAATCTTTAAACATGCTAAAAGAAGAAGTAGAGGGGATGGATAAAGAAAAATTTCTCTCCATAGTAGAACGTCATCTGCAGAAAGTGTATAACGAACTAGAAAAAGAACGTACAGAGTATAATATGAGCAACATTGAATATACAATGGTGACGTTTCTTTCAAACGATTATCCGGAGTACATAAACAAGCGTCAAAGCAATATGAAACAGCTCCAACAGTTAACAAGCATACATAGAAGTATTACAGAGCTTTTCGAAAAAAAACTTTCTTCCGAAGCGGATATGGTAGCGTTTAGAAACGACTTTTTTCAACTAACAGAAAAACACGCTAACACGTCATCATTAAAAGGAATCAAGGAAAGCTGGAATACGTATTTGTCGGCGTTCGTTGACTTTCAAAAAAAGCATGAACATGTAAAACAAGCGACCGCCACAGTACTCGAAGAAGACAAGAGCTTAAAGCAAGAGTGGAAGCAGCTAAGCAAAAATAAAGTAGTGACCAAACAAAAAGCAACCGCCTTTCGCACAAAGCAGCATGAGCTAAATGAAAGCATTCGAAAAGCCACGACTGCACAAAAACAGTTATTCGAACTGCACTGGCCTGATGTTCGCAGCCAGTTTGATGCGCTACAAGAAAAAATGAGTAAGAGTCTTTCTACTGTATTAAAAGAAACGGAATGCAGTATGGAAGTGATTAGCCAAAACGATGCAAATGAACACGCCAAGTTAAAGCAATCACTTAACGACCTAAATACAGTCCACAAAGTCGACGCTCATCAAACGTGGTTAGCGGCTTTTATTAAAAAATCACGACCATTTTTTAACGAACTGAGTGAAGATATAAAGGCTACTCGATGTCGAGAACTGTGGAACCGAATTTACGGCATGTATAAAGGAATAGCAGTAAACGAGTTTATTGTTACATACGAAGAACTTTTAGCACTTCAGTCGCTTGGTAGTGTAAAAAGTACGGAAATACCAAGGCCATTAGCTCGGTTAAAGGTAGATATAAAACCTGTTACGCTGCCATCCTACGCAGACTTTCCTGTGCTCAAAAAGCAGCAATCATCACGGCGCACTTTTCCTATTTTAATAGGAGCTGCTATCGTCCTTGTCTTATTACTGGCGATTGTATATATCAATCGTGACAATCAAACGGCAGAAACAAGCTCAGATGTAAAAGCTACGGCCAGTACGAAGCCGTTAAAAAATGAACAGACTAAACCAGCTTCTGTAAGCAAAACGGATCTTGAAAACTTTTTTATTTCTTATAAAGCTGCTTACTTTTCAAGCTTAAACAGCGGAGACTTTAGTGGGATGGCGCCTTATATCGACTCGAATCAGCCAGTATACAAGCAGCTAAAAAGCTATATCACATCACTCGCCGGAAAAAACGTATCGTTTGCTAACGATCAGTTTCTCGTGAAAAAGACAGAATCACATGACGACGGAACTTACGACATTTATACAAACGAAGTATATACGTTCACCGACTCATATGATGCAAGCACGCAGTTTAAGAAAGAACGAATTTATCATGTTAAAGCTGCTGGCAAAGACAAACTTCAAATTACTAAAATTGATACGTTAACAGATGAACAGAAGCCGGTGGAAGAGTGAATGGTTTCTGAGAGATTATGAATAACCGCTAGTTCCTTTTTGGAGCTAGCGGTTGTTGTGGTTGGGGGGAGAGAAGAGGTTTAGTTGAATTGTTTGAGCGTAGGATGACCGCTACGCTGCCAGCGTGGAGATCTTGTTATATAAAATTTTAAATACTTCAAATAGAAACAAGAAATTAATCTAAAGTACGGTCATATTAATTCCAGTTTCTCTTTATAAATTGAAACGCAGGTCGTAAATTCGTTTTATTAGCAATCGAAATAAGAGCGGGAACAACCGAAGGATCCGTTTTAGAGAAATTAGGAATTCGCGGATTCAACCGGAAAAACTGATCCCCAAGAAGCTCAGAGCTAACCATTGATTCATAGTAGCTCGATCCACCAGAGATAATCTGAAGAAACGGCAGCAAGGGTTCATTAGAAGACCGGTCTAAAAGTACTCCCCAATTTGGCGGAAGGTCTTCCATATCTTCAGGTCGTATGTTATCGGCACTCACCATTCCCCATCCCTTTGTATCTCTTCTTAATTGAGTTGGTTGCTCACCTGTTCCGATGGATAATACGGCAATTTGATCTAACGGCTGCTTTGCTTTTCCCACTGCAAACGCGATACTAGCTGTACTAGTATTAGTTGCTACTGTATAACCATCTACGTAGTTTTGATAAGCTCTTTGCGTTGCGGGAGCAGCGCTGCTCCTTAGTATTACGTCACTTGCTTTTTCATTAAGATAGGGAGAACCAGGAAAATTATGAAATAACACAGGATTCCAACGATTCAGCTCCGGTGAAAATAAGTGAAAGGATGGCACAACAATTCGTTTCTTTAAGTCTCTAAGGCGAAGGTCTCGGGGGAAAAACGTTCGTATGGCTTTAATAAAACCAGAATAGGGTAGTTGTTGGTTAAAAACAGGTCCGCCCGGTCGGGAAACGCTGAACGCCGGTAAGATGTGATCTTTGAAAAACTGAAACGTCTCTTCTGGTGATCTTCCGCTTGCTAACGCAAGAGCAGTAAATGAACCAATTGAATTTCCTGAAAAAACATTGGTTTCACTAATTAACTTAGGGTTTTGATAAGCCAATCTATTCAAAAGTTGTAAACTTAAAGCACCTAAAGTGCCGCCTCCATCAAAGGTCATAATCCGATATTTTGTCAAAGGTGATTTCTCCTTTCGAATCCCATCAGAGGTATCATTCTGTATATGTTTATTTGATGTGTTGCAGAGGTATGAGTATCTCTTTTACCGCTCCTTTAGAAGCCAGGTTATGTAGATGAACATTCTTAGAAATAAATAAAGACTCCAACGAACCAAACCATTGGCTAAATCTTAGCCGATGGTTTTATTTGAGTAGATGTTGTTAATAAGGAACATTTCCTTGCTTAATTACAAAAATGAGAACAAGAAAGAGTATGAAAATGGAAATGAAGCTGAAAATATTATACTCATAACATTTCGTTCCTTCTTTTAATCTTTTCATTCCCTTTATAAGTGCAGGTCAAATCTAAAATAGCCCTTTTAAAGAAATTAAAGGAAATATAATACCCGTTTATACAACATTTTATTGTAAGATAGATTAGTTGCATATGAATCGAATATTAGTAGGTCCACACTAACTTATCTATTTTTAGTGTAAGGAATCAAGAAAGAGTGAGGGAAAGGTCAAAATGTCTAAGACAAGGTATAAGAACCAAAAAGAATCCAATGAAGCAATTGCAAAAGCTTATATAGAGAACGATTATACAAATAGTCAGAATAAGCTGTTGCTAGTATCAAAAGCTAATTATGGGAAAAAAAGTTCAAATGTATGCTACTCTTCAGTAGACGATAAAGGTATGAATTTTTATGAATTTAACAACAACGCTCAACAGAATTTAATGTTAATTGAGCGGTATGAATGGGCTGATTTCTCTAGCGTTACAATTGACCATAGCATTGCAAAATCAGTATTTACATTTGTAGGTCATGATGAAAATAGTGATATTACAATAGAGGTAAAAGGAAAGGAAGTAGAGCAAGTTATTCGTAACCACTCTTCTATGGAAGTTAACGTAGTAAAAAGACCTGTCTGGACTAAGGTATTAGGATATCGTTCACAGACAACTTTGAAAATGTTTATGGCTTCCACTGTTTACACCTTAATTCTTTTATTCATATTACATGCCTTATTACCAGCAGCTACTCATAATTTTATTATGGGACTAGCTTTACTAATTCTGTTTTTAAGCATCATAGGCTTATTTATTGGATTAATAAAGCCAAAGTGGGCATTGCCTAAATTTAAAGTCAAAACAAGAAAACGTGTATTATTTTTTTATCTATATTTAATTCTTAGTTGTTTTTTTATTGCCGGAGTCTTTAGTGATGGAGAATCAACTTCTACCCCTGCCTCAACGCAAGTAAGTTCTTCGCAAAACAGTGTCACTGTTGCATCTAAAAAAGATGGTGCTGATAGCAGCGAGCAAAAAGTTGAAAAGAATGATAGTGATAAAGCAGTAAAAGAAGAGAAAAAACAAAAAGCTGAGGAGCAAGCGGCAAAAGAAGAAGCAAAACGAAAAGCCGATGAGCAAGCAGCAAAAGAAGAAGCAAAACGAAAAGCCGATGAGCAAGCAGCAAAAGAAGAAGCAAAACAAAAAGCTGAAGAACAAGCAGCAAAAGAAGAAGCAAAACAAAAAGCTGAAGAACAAGCAGCAAAAGAAGAAGCAAAACAAAAAGCTGAAGAGCAAGCAGCAAAAGAAAAGGCAGAACAAAAAGCTCAGGAGCAAGCGGCAAAAGAAGAGGCAGAACGCAAAGCTCAAGAGCAAGCGGCAAAACAAGAAGCGGAACGAAAAGCTGAGGAGCAAGCGGCAAAACAAGAAGCAGAGCGTAAAGCTCAACAAGCAGCTAGTCAACAGGCTACAACTAGCAGTTCTACTAGCAGCAGTGGAAATTATAAGCCATTTGAAAATGATCCGAGTGATGATCAACAGTCTAATATGTCTTGTTCGGGGCAAATCAAAGGTAACAAAAACTCGAAAATTTACCACGTACCTGGCGGAGCTTATTATGACAGAACTCAAGATAACATTGTTTGGTTTTGTTCAGAAGCGGATGCACAGGCAGCTGGATATAGAGAATCCCAACGATAAAAAATGTATGCAACCTTTAAAAGCTCTCCTATATGTTTCTTGGAGAGCTTTTTTCTTTGTGAGAGATTATTTAATGTAGGTATTAAAGGCACAGAACGAGTAAGTTTTAAAAGCAGAGAAGATATGAAAAAAGAATTCTTTGAATAAAACAACTTGGATAAGAAAGCTTAAAGTAGCGTTTTGTAAACGCGTCTGCAAATAAAGTTCCCTTGTTCATCTGATGCTGTCATATAATAGAATTAGCTATTATACTTACATTTATTAATACTTTTTCAAAAACGGTCTTAGCTCTAAGGTTTTAAATAGTTTTATAGATGGGAGTTAAAGCAAGCTTATGAACAGAGAAGAAGTACTACAAAAAATAAAGAGCTTAAATGTCTGGAAAAAAAGGGATCAAAGAGCTCCGCACAAACCATTGTTGATACTGTATGCCCTAGGTCAGCTGCAGGCCAAGCAACGAATGCACCTGCCGTATAGCGAGGTGAAAATTCCTTTGAAAGAGCTGCTTATGGAGTTTGGACCTTCTCGGAGTTCCTACCATCCAGAGCATCCTTTTGTTCGTTTGACAGGAGATGGAATATGGGAGCTAAGTGAAGAAGTTGATAAGCGTAGCTTTACAGATAGAAATTTGCTGAGTACAAATATAGTAGGCGGTTTTAGACAGGATGTTTATAACCTTTTTGCAAATGACCCTACGCTGCTTCAAGACGTCGCGCAATTTTTATTAAATGAACATTTTCCGGACACGATCCATGAAGATATATTAAGAGCCGTAGGGCTGGATTTTGAAACACAGTTAAAAGGAAAGAGAGATCCAAAGTTTCGAGAGAAAATTCTTCAAGCTTACGGATATAGCTGCGCTGTTTGTGGTTTCAACGTTCGGCTTGGGCATAATTTAGTTGGTGTAGAGGCTGCTCATATTAAGTGGCATCAAGCGGGAGGTCCAGATATTGAAAGTAACGGAATCGCGTTATGTTCAATGCATCATAAATTATTTGATCGAGGAGTTTTTACTTTTTCCGATCATAATGAGCTGTTAGTGGCAACTCAAGCGCACGGGACGAATGGATTTGAAGAATGGCTTATGAAATTTCACGGGCAAAAGCTTAGAGATCCTATTCATCCGGCGTATCAACCGAGCGAAGATTTTCTTGGGTGGCATGTTAGAGAGGTATTTAGAGGTCCTCCTAGATATCAAACAGGTAATATAAATTAATTTTTGTGAGGGGTAGATTGCTGCGTCTATAACTAGGAAGTGATTTACATATTGTGATGTCAGTTAAAAGACGCTAAAGAAGATATAAACGGAGGAAGAAAGATGCTACGAAAAAGCGGTGCGAAACGAATACAGACTTGGTTTTACGATGAAGATCCAAATGGGATTAAAGTATCTGAGGTGCCGAATACAACGATACAGGCTGTATTCATTCCTAGAAATAGTTTGAAAGATTTAAAGGGTGAAAGCGAAGTAGAAAAGCCCGGCATTTATTTTTTATTTGGAGAAGATAAAAAGGCATATATTGGAGAGGCAGAAGTAGGATATGAGCGTTTAAGGCAGCATGCTAGTCCATCAACAGGTAAAAGCTTTTGGGATGTGGCCGTGTTAATTGTCTCTAATGCTTCTCAAGATCAATTAGATAAAGTTGATGTAAAATATTTAGAGCATATTTCTTATCTAGCAGCCATGCGCTCTGGTACATATGATATTAATCAAACCGTTCCCACAAAACCGTTTGTGCGTGAATTTAGACGAGACGACCTGACAGATATCTTTAATGTTATTAAAGTTTTACTTGGTGGGTTAGGCTTTTCAATTTTTGCGGATGCTTCAAATGGAATAGAATATGAAAGCGAAGCTGTACAGTCTGGTGACATACCAAAGATTGAAGCAGAGCAACCGATAGAAAAGGTTATTCAAGTTGAGACACATTTGTCAAAAGATATAAAATCAGTAATAGTAGAGGACGTTCTATATTGTAAACGCCGAGATGCGTATGCGACGGGGAAATATGTTAGCGATGGATTTCTTGTCTATAAAGGAGCTTTGCTTGCGAGCGAACAGCAGCTAGAAGGAGCTAAACTTAAAAGGCAGCAAGACCATATTAATACTTTCCTAGAAAACGGTGTACTAGAAATAAAAGATGGTAGATACGTGCTGGTACAAGATCAAATTTTTTCTTCTATCTCAGCTGCGGCAGTGTTTGTGACACAGCGAAGAAGCAGTGGAACTTCTGAATGGAAAGATAAGAACGGGATAACAGCGCGTAATAAAATTGATCAAATGTTAAGTGTAGAAACAAAATAACCTAGATCTAAACCTTTTGAGCTCAATAAGTATTTCAAAACATTGACATTCCCTTCCAAAACGCATACAATAGCTACTAATAAAAGCACACAAATTCGTTGAAGAGAATCAGTACGCTGCAAGTTTGTTCCACAGAGAGCTGGTGATAGCTGAAAGCCAGTGTTCAAGCGGCAGGGGAATATCCTCTCTGAGAAGTCAAACTGAACCTATAAGTAAGTTTGAACGGTAGTCTACCGTTAAAAAGAACGCGTATGATTGTACGTTGCTGAGTGCTATTGATGAACGGATCAATAGAAGCCAGGGTGGTACCGCGGTTAAAACCCGTCCCTAGTCATAGGGACGGGTTTCTTTGTGTGCTTTTAACTTTAAAAGGAGTGGTATCACATGAAAGAAGTGAATGTAAGGGAGTCTTCGCAAGAGCGCGAACAGCGTATCCAGCAGCAGTGGCAACAAGGAAATGTGTTTCAGCAGTCGGTTCAAAACCGAGAAGGGCATCCTTCGTTTGTATTTTATGAAGGGCCTCCGACAGCAAACGGTCTTCCTCACGTCGGGCACGCATTAGGCCGGACAATTAAAGACGTTGTGGCTCGTTATAAGACGATGACGGGGCATCAAGTGATTCGAAAAGCAGGCTGGGATACACATGGACTGCCGGTTGAGCTAGGTGTTGAAAAGCAGCTCGGGATATCTGGGAAGCATGACATTGAAAAATACGGCGTAGAAGCTTTTATCAACAAGTGTAAGGAAAGTGTGTTTGTGTATGAAAAGCAGTGGCGCACGTTCACGGAGCAGCTTGGCTATTGGGTTGATATGGAAGACCCTTACATCACCTTGGAGAATTCATACATTGAAAGTGTATGGGACGTGCTTGGCACAATTCATGATAAAGGACTTCTTTATAAGGGCCACCGCGTATCACCTTACTGCCCGAGCTGTCAAACGTCGCTGAGTTCGCATGAAGTAGCGCAAGGGTATAAAGATGTAAAAGATTTAACGGTAACGGTGAAATTTAAAGTGAAAAACCGTGATAATGAGTATTTTCTAGGCTGGACGACAACGCCTTGGACGCTTCCGTCAAACGTGGCGCTTGCGGTGCATGAAGAGATGAACTACGTTCGCGCCGAGCAAGGCGACAGCGTGTATATAGTGGCAGAAGCACTCGCAGACAAAGTGTTAAAGGGAGAATATACCGTTTTATCTCAACATAAAGGAAATGAGTTAAAAGGGATGTCATATGAGCCGCCGTTTGATTTTGTGAAAGTGGAAAAAGGGCACGAAGTCGTAACGGCTGATTATGTAACGGATCAAAGCGGAACAGGAGTTGTTCATTTAGCACCTGCTTACGGCGAAGATGATTACAGAGTAGTAAAAGAAAACGGCTTTTCATTTGTGAACGTAGTGGATGAAAAAGGACAGTACACATCTGAAGTGCCGCCGTTTCAAGGACGTTTTGTAAAAGACTGCGACGTTGATATCGTGCGTTATTTAGCGAATCAAGACGTGCTGTATCATAAAGAAAAGCATGAGCACAGCTATCCGTTTTGCTGGAGATGCGACTCGCCGCTTCTTTATTACGCAAATGAAAGCTGGTTTATCCAAACGACGGCGTTAAAAGAACAGTTTTTGAAAAACAATGAAAGCGTGACGTGGTATCCGGATCATATCAAGCACGGCCGCTTTGGCAACTTTTTAGAAAATATGGTGGACTGGAACATCAGCAGAAAGCGATACTGGGGAACGCCGCTGAACGTATGGGAATGCGGGGAATGTCAACATCAAGTAGCTCCAAAAAGCATCAAAGAGCTTCAGGAACATGCGTCTCATTCCGTTGCTGACAGCATTGAACTGCATAAGCCGTATGTAGATGACGTGGAGCTGACGTGTCCGGTCTGCAGCGGAGAAATGAAGCGAACGCCTGAAGTGATTGACGTTTGGTTTGACAGCGGCTCGATGCCGTTTGCGCAGTATCACTATCCGTTTGAAAACAGCGAACGGTTTCAAAAACAGTTTCCAGCAGACGTCATCGCAGAAGGAATTGATCAAACGCGCGGCTGGTTTTACAGCTTAATGGCAGTTTCAACGCTGTTCACGGGAAAAGCACCTTATAAGCGCGTTTTGTCTCTTGGACACGTGTTAGATGAAAACGGTCAAAAGATGTCTAAAAGTAAAGGAAATGCGCTGGACCCGGTGGATCTTATTCATACATTTGGTGCCGATGCGCTTAGATGGGCGCTTTTAGCAGACAGTGCGCCTTGGAACCCGAAGAAATTTTCAGAGCGGGTCGTGCAAGAAGCGAAATCAAAAGTCATCGATACGCTTGTGAACGTGTACGGCTTTTACGTGTTATACGCTAAGCTTGACGGCTATGATCCTGAGCAAACGTATGAATTGAAAAAAACAAAATTGGATGAGTGGATTCTTTCACGTTTGCACAGCACGGTTAAGCGAGCAACAGCACATCTTGAAGATTACGGGTTTACAAGCGCGGCTCGTGAAATCGCAGTATTCATTGAAGAGCTAAGCAACTGGTATGTGCGACGTTCCCGCGATCGTTTTTGGTCAGAAGGAATGGACGGAGAAAAAGCAGCGGCTTACGATACGCTTCATGAAGTGTTAGTGACGTTAAGTCAGCTGTTAGCACCGTTTACGCCGTTTGTTGCGGATGATGTTCATGAAAATCTAACAGGGAAAAGCGTTCATTTGGCAGACTATCCTGTGTATGATCAAACGAAAGTGAACGAAAAGCTGGAAAAAGAAATGGCAGCGGTGCTTCAAGTAGTGGAACTAGGTCGAAGCATCCGAAATACGCATTCGTTAAAAGTAAAGCAGCCTCTGCAAAGTCTTTCACTTGTGGTAACGGAAGAAGATGTAGAGTGGAAAGCATATCGTGATGTAATCAAAGATGAGCTTAATGTAAAGAACTTTAACGTGGAGCAAGACGACGACAAGCTTGTTTCGTACGTGTTAAAACTCGATTTTAAACAGACTGGACCAAAGTTTGGAAAACGAGTAAATGAGGTCAACCAAGCGTTAAAAAACCTTTCAGAAAATCAAGGAAAAGAGTTTGTTGAACAAGGGAAGCTGAATATTACGCTTGCTTCAGGAGAAAACCTAACGCTTGAAACGGCTGACGTACTCGTTGAAAAAGTGCCAAAAGAAGGATTTGCGGTTGCATCAAACGGGACGTATACCGCCGTGTTGGATACGGCGTTAACTAAAGAACTCGTGCAGGAAGGAGTCGCTCGTGAAGTAATTCGAGCAGTTCAAGACTATCGTAAAAAGCTGGATTTACCTGTGAATTTACGTATTGATTTGGAGCTTAGCGGAGACGAAGAAGTGCAGGAAGCCGTCACGAAGTTTGAAACGCTGCTTCAAGAAAATCTTTTACTGCACAGTCTACGTGTGACAGAAGCTATCGAAAACGGAGAGACGGTAAAAGTCGGAACAAAGCAAGTTACGCTTCGTGTTTTAAATCAGAACTGATAAAAAGCACTTACCTCATAACGGGTAAGTGCTTTTTTACCTTTAATCAAACTGCCCGAGAACATTTTTAAGACTCGGCCAAACGATTTCAAAAGGAGCTGCTAATACATACTCTTTTCCATTTTCATCTTTAAAGTGCTGCACAAAACGGTATTTTCCTACCTTGTAATTAGGAGTTGCGATATCTTGTTTGAATGATTTCCCTGGCTTCAGCGTGACGGTTTTATCAGGAAACTCTAATCCGTTTAGCACAACTTTGTACCACTTGCCGTCTTTTAAGTGATCCGCCGTATTTTCGTAAGGAATTGTTAAGGTATGCGTCGAATTGTTTTGAATAACAAAAAAGCCAAACTGCGTTTTATCGTATTTTTTACTGACAGCAGATAGCGTAATGGTTCCTCCGTCCGTGTTGATGGAAGAAGGAATGTTTTTTTCTTGTTTGGTGCCCAGCTCCATTTTTTGACCGTTATAATCGATATAGCCGAAGATACAAAACAAGATAATAAAAATGCCTAGTATTAGTAAAAGGGTTCGTACTATTTTCAAAAGCTTTACACCACCTTTTTATCACTCTTCCATTATACGGAAAATTATCTTTTGGAAATAGTATAAATTTACATTTTTTATATTACCTTTCTGAAAGGACGGATTAGAATGAGACAAGTTATAGCCATGGGCGGCGGAGGCTTTTCAATGGAGCCGGATAACCCGCTGCTGGATCAATACATACTTTCACAAGCTCATACGGATGTACCGAAGATCTGCTTTATCCCTACAGCAAGCGGAGATGCGGATAATTATGTAGAAAGGTTTTATGAAGCGTTTGAGAAGTTAATATGCACACCGTCTCATTTATCGCTGTTTTCTCAAAACTTTATAGATTTAAAAGCATATGTACTGCAGCAAGATATTTTGTATGTAGGCGGCGGTAATACAAGGAATATGCTTCTTTTATGGAAAGAATGGGGACTGGATACGATTTTAAAAGCAGCTTATAAAAAAGGAATTATTTTGGCAGGAATAAGCGCAGGTTCAATTTGCTGGTTTGAAGAAGGCGTCACCGATTCAATGAACAACAAACTGTCTAAAATCGACTGTTTAGGGTTTTTAACGGGAAGCAACTGTCCTCACTATGACGGAGAAAGCAATCGAAGACCTTCGTATCATGAATTAATTGCAAGCGGGGAAATGAAAGAAGGCTATGCTGTAGATGATGGAGTCGCGCTGCATTTTAAAGATGAGAAGCTATCCGCATCAGTTAGCTCAAGACCAACAGCAAAAGCGTATGCTGCTAATCGAAAAGCAAGTAAAGTCATTGAGCATGAACTACCGGTGACGTATTTAGGTGATGGCAAGCAATAAATGGCCGCTTCCCGTGTTTCTCTGTATAAAATGGAGCTTATTCGTACATACATAAGCAGAGACTCTATATAGGAGGTTACTTCAGTGAGTTATGAACGATACTGGGGAAACATACATGAACAAAGCGATAAGCTGCAGGAGTTATTATCGTCGTATTGGCATCAGTATTCAGATTTTGGAAACTGGCAGTTTTGGGTGGTGCTTGCTTCGCTCGTTCTTCCTCTTGTGTTGTTGTATTTTACCGTAGACCGGACGCGGATTTTTGAGGTGTTTTTCTTCGGTTACACAGTGCATATGCTTTGGGCATATATTGATATTGCACTTGGACGAAGCGGTTATTTGACGCATACATTTTTCTTAACGCCTCTGCTTCCGAACGCAACAAATATTACGGCTTCTATTTTGCCGGTAGGATTTCTGCTGCTTTATCAATATTGTACAAATCATCAAAAGAATTTTTATCTGTATACAATTCTTTTGAGCGCTGTTTTTTCGTTTGGACTGGCGCCTCTTGAACATCATTTTAAATTCATTGATTCAGGAAAAGGAATGAGTTTGTTTTATATTTTTCTTATTGATATAGGAATAACGCTAGTGGCGTACTGGGTTACAAGGCTGCTTGTAAAAGTAAAAGCTGCAGCCTATGATAAAGTGGAAAAAGAACGACGAAAAAATGTTTGAAGGTTTTCAGTTAGGGGTATACATATATTTAGAATAAATCGAGGTGAAAAAATTGTATTACTATCGCATTTCAGAAGGACAAGACGAAATGTACTCTGAGACAATTGTTGTCCATGAAGAACAGTTTGATCAAGGTACATTCGAAGAAATGGTAAAAGAAGCGATGGTCGATAAGCCCGGCAAAATCGACCAGGTGGACATTGTGAAATATTTAATTGGACATTATCATTTCCAAGTTGCATATATTGAAGCAGCCTTTCATAGCACGTATATAGAAGAACAATAATGTTATGTATTCGTTAAGAAACCCCGTTGCATTGGCAGCGGGGTTTTCTTGTCTTTACCAATATCGATAGTGATAGGGGTTTTGAGGGGAGTAATAAGGATTCTGAGGCGGAGGATACTTATAAGGAGGCGTCTCGTGGCTAGCGGAGCCTGCTTGTTTTTTCTGTTTGTAAGGCCCTTTTTCTACGCATTCGTCCGTTGGTCCAATCACGATAGTTTGATTCTTTAACGGAGCCAGCGTTTTCTTTAGCTGCTCCGGATCTAAGCAGTACGTATGAGCAAGTACTTCAATAGGCGTCTTATTTAAAATATCCGATCCAAAAATGTATTCCGGATACGGAGCGTCAAAAATGGCAAGTAAATGCGTATTGTCTTCAGACGCAATTTCCCAGTGCCACCAGCCTTGAGGGATATTGGCTACTTGCCCCGGAGCAATTGGAATATTTGTCACTTCATTGTTAAACGGGTTGATTAATGAAACGACAGCTGAACCTGAAATACAGTAGACAAGCTCAGCAGCATTTTGGTGATAGTGCGGTTCGACTACGCGTCTTTTGCTTAAGTAAATATCAAGTAACGACACATTTCCTAGTGTATTCAGCACATCCCGGCCTAATCGGTTAATGTAATTTTGATCGTTTCTCGTGTTAAGTCTGTTTTTATTCACATCAGAAAAGTACTGTACATTTGGATTGTTATAATCCATATAGGACGTTGACAAGGGTCTCCAGCTCCTATCCTTGAATTTTTTATGATGCTGTATCGTATGTAGAGAGTTTTATTTCGTGACAAAAGCCCAGGAAGATGTAGGTAACCGCCTCTTTTGGAGGAAGTGTACAATCATTTGCCCGTTGGTTTTCATATACTGTGACAGGTTCTTTTTTCACAGAACCATGATCAATGTCAGACACATATGACGTATCATTTTAAGGAAAGTGAGTTGCAGAGCTGTTGCTTGATCAATATGAAAAAATAACTAGTACGTATGAGAAGCTGGACGAACTTCAGCTGCCGTTTAATAAGCCCGTTTTAGTCGCGGTCGAGTGGAACGGAGTGCTGTTTGAGTTTTTAATAAGGCTGAAAAGAGAGTCTTCTCATTTGCTTGTGTTTGGCTCAGGAGGAGGGGCAAGTCAAGAAATGCCGGTAGGACCTCCATATTTTCAGAGGCATTCGTGGATGAATGAATTCCAAGATTCCATTATTTACTATAACGATCCTACGCTTTATTTAGGAAAAGTGTCGCTTGCGTGGGGACAAGGGACAAGCGATCGTTTTTATTTAAAAGACATTGCGGTTGTAATTGAAAAGTTCATGAAAAAAGTACAGGTGAGTTCGTCTAATGTGCTATTTTACGGATCATCGGGCGGCGGCTTTATGTCGATGTTTTTAGCGGGGTACGTAAAAGGAGCAAAAGCGCTTGTCAATAATCCGCAGACCTGCTTGACCAAGTGGCTGAAAACGCCGGTTCGGCAAGTGTTTAATTTATCTTATCCTAACCTCACAGAAGAGGAAGTGATAGCCTCATACGGTGAGCGAATCAACGTAGTGAAGTTTTTTCGCCATATTAACTATGTGCCAAAGATATATTATTTACAAAACGGGGCGTTTGAATACGATATGAACAATCACTTGCTTCCATTTTTAACGGATTTGCAGGATATGCCAGATGACTGTGAAATCAATAATATAAAAGTCGAGCTCTATTATAATCCAAAGCTGAAGCACGCGGCTGTTAGCAAGCAAGAAACGATTGATTATGTAAATATGGCAAAGAAGATATAATAAAAAAGGCAAGAGTTCAAGCTTAAAGGAACCCTTGCCTTTTTTATGTCGAATTTTCTAACTCAATAGATACAAGTAGGCAGTTATGTTGCTTTTTCTTTTGAATATGATAGTGAAGATGAGGTGTAAGGAGGGAAAGTATGGCCGATCAAGATGAGAGAAAAAGATACTTGATGGAAGTTCAGAACTGGCTTGAACAAGTATGTGATCCTGTATTTGAAGAAGCCATTACAGAAGTAGATATAACGTCATATATAACGCGCACGCAAGAAGACGTTCTTGAATATTTAAGCGAAGAAGATGTCAACGAATATACGTTAGAAGAAATCAATAATGCAGTGCGGCATATTGATAAAGTTTTAAAAGAGCGGCTTGGAGACGACGGTAGGGAGCGAGAATCAATAGCGCCAGGACAGCACGAGCTGCCGCCGCTTGGCTATAGCTATTCAGCTCTCGAACCGTATATTAACCGGGAAATTATGCGTCTTCATCACAGCAAGCATCATCAAAGCTATGTAGATGGATTAAATAAAGCAGAGCTCATGCTGCAGCAAGCCCGTAATACAAATAATTTTGACCTCATAAAACATTGGGAACGGGAAGCTGCTTTTCATGGCTCCGGTCATTACTTGCACACAATCTTTTGGGAAATTATGAGTCCAGAAGGAGGAGGACGACCGAGACGACAGCTGCTGCAGCAGCTTCAAAAAGACTTTGGCAGCTATGAGAAATTTATGATGCACTTTTCTCAAGCTGCAAAAAAAGTAGAAGGTGTTGGCTGGGCTATCTTAGTATGGTCGCCGCGTTCGCGCAAGCTCGAAGTTTTGCAAGCTGAGCGCCATCAGCTTCTCACGCAGTGGGATACGATTCCGCTGCTCGTATTAGACGTATGGGAACACGCGTATTATTTACAGTACAAAAATGAACGTGATCCGTACGTGGATAATTGGTGGAAAATAGTTTACTGGCCGAACGTAGAAAAAAGATTCGAAGCAGCCAGAATGCTTCAGTGGCAGCCGTATTAATAAGTAAGGCATCTTAATTTTAAATAAAAAGGCTATGATAAAAGCATTTTAGTTGAAGAAAGATCCGAACGATGAATTGAGATTCTTGATGGAGAATCCAACTCGTTCGGATTTTTTTATTGTTATGGCGATCATGTATGTATGCGTTTCTAGCAGTTGATTGGAGAGCAAGACGAAGATTCCTGAGGAAATAGTGGAATGAATGAGACCCCGCAGGAGCGCAAGCGACAAGGAGGCTCATCGGCCACCCGCCGAAAGCGAAGTCTTGCACGGAAATCAACAGCGGTGTAAAAAGTGATGTATATTAAGCTCCTTTAACGCATTTATTAATTTTAAATAAACTATGTTCTAAATAACCAATATAAAATAAGGTATAAGCCTCTAGAACCAGTGAAATATTACAAATGAAATAATTCAGTATAAATGTATGTAAAAGCACCGTCATATACCTAAATATGTATGTTTTTGAAGAGTAAAGGTGATTAATTTACTAGTTTAAAAGGAAGAATCTTTATTTTTACTGTAACTAAACTATCAAACTATTGACATGCTACTGAAATATAACTGTAATATTCATGTGTTATTTTTTATGTATTGGTAGATAAAGGGGAAATCAATTACATGAAAAAGACAATGATTACGTTCAGTTTAGTTCTAATGTCACTGTTCGGAGTGGCAAGTGGTGCATCAGCTGCAACAAATACATATACAGTAAAAAGCGGAGATTCGCTATACAAAATTGCAAAGACATATAAAGTATCGGTTAGTCAGCTGAAACAGTGGAATAACTTAAAGTCAGACAGCATTCATCCTAAACAAGTATTAAAAGTATCTCAAGCAAAATCAAGCACGCCTGCTAAAGCAGCGCCTGCGAAGTCTTCAAACGTTGTGAAAGAATTTAAAGTAACAGCAACAGCGTACACAGCGAACTGCAAAGGCTGCAGCGGAAAAACAGCGATTGGAATTGACTTGAAAAAGAATCCAAATCAAAAAGTGATTTCTGTCGATCCAAAAGTGATTAAACTTGGTTCAAAAGTATACGTAGAAGGTTACGGCACGGCAATCGCAGCTGATACGGGCGGTGCGATTAAAGGAAATAAAATTGACGTTCTTCTTCCTTCTCAAAAAGAAGCGTTAAAATGGGGAAGAAAAACAGTAAAAGTTCAAATCTTAAAATAAGTATTTCTTAAGGAAATGAGAGCCTTCGTTGAAGGGCTCTCATTTTTTTCTTCATTAAAGGGCATGCTACTTTATATATACTGATGGAAAAGTTTTACGAAAATGATCATATTTGTTGACAAATATTTCGGAAACGGATATATTTATCCGGTATATAATTAAGTTCATTAAATATTCGTGACATAAATTAATAGAATGAACACATAAAATATATTCTTAACCTGTTTGTCATCTGAAGATTTACATACAGATAATTTTAAAGGGAAAGGTCTTGTTAAAATGAATACACAAACACAACAGTCCGATCAAGCCCGAACTCGGTCTATTTTTGGCGTAATGATAATGGGAGCGCTCGTCGCTTTTTTAAATCAAACGCTGATTAACATTGCGCTTCCGCAAATGATGGATCATTTCCATGTAACGGCGGCTACGGGCAACTGGTTAACAACCATCTTTATGTTAGTAAACGGAATTGTTATTCCAATTACAGCATTTTTAATGAATCGATTTACTACAAGGCAGCTGTATATTACAGCAATGGGTCTGTTTACAGTAGGAACACTGCTTTGCGGTATTGCGCCGACATTTTCCGTTATTTTAGTGGGACGCGTCGTGCAAGCAGCAGGAGCAGGGATTTTATTTCCGTTAATTACCAACGTTATTTTTACGTTATTCCCGCCTGACCGACGCGGTTTTGCGATGGGGATTTTTGGTGTAGCGATGAACTTCGCACCGGCAGTAGGGCCGACGCTTTCTGGTTTAATAGTTGAGCACTACTCATGGCGCGTTTTATTCTTTATGATGTTTCCAATTGCACTTATCAACGTAATTGCGGCAATTATTTTAGTGAAAAACGTGACGGAAACAAGCCGACCGAAGCTAGACGTGCTTGGCGTTATTTTATCAACAGTTGGATTTGGCGGCTTGCTGTATGCGTTCGCTACGGGCGGTACAAAGGGCTGGACCAGCACTGAAGTATTAGCTATGTTCATTGTAGGCGGTATTTCGATTCTGTTCTTTATTTTCCGTCAGTTAAAAATCGATCAGCCGCTTCTTGAATTCCGTATTTTCCGTTACCGTATGTTCACTTTAACAACAATCATTAACGTGATTGTGACAATGGCAATGTTTTCAGGTATGATTTTAATGCCGATTTATATGCAAAACGTACGCGGTTTTTCACCGTTTCTTTCAGGCTTGCTGTTACTGCCAGGGGGAATTGTAATGGGGATTATGTCTCCGATTACAGGACGTCTGTTTGATAAGTTTGGCGCAAGATGGCTTGCTGTTATTGGTTTAGCGATTACCGTTGTAACAACATATGAACTAACAAAACTTGAAACAACAACAACATTTATGTATGTAATGATTGTTTATACTGTTCGTATGTTTGGTATGTCGCTGCTCATGATGCCAATCTTTACAGCAGGATTAAATGAGCTTGCGCTTAGCTTAAATAAATACGGAACGGCGATGGTTAATACGCTTCGAATGGTTGCTGGAGCTGTAGGAATGGCGTTCTTTGTATCTATTATGATGAATCAAGGTGAAAAACACGTGAAAAACATCGTCACGAATCAGCAAATTTTGCCGACAGATAAAGGCAGTATGGCTGAAGCTGTGAATCAAGGTACGGCAATGGGTATTAACGATGCGTTTATGATTGCAACGATTTTAAGTGTGATCGCGTTTGTTTTAGCCTTCTTTATTCGTAAAACATCACCAAAAGAAGATACCATTACAAATCGTGTAAAAAAAGCAAGCTAATAAAAAATCCGTGCCTTTTGGTACGGATTTTTTTTATGAGTTAAATTTGTCTTTTTTATAGTCAATGTAAAGCGATCCGTCGGACTGAACCTCAGCGTAAAAGACGTCATCAATTGAGTTGACTCCCGCTTTTTCTAGCTGTTTATGCAGCCAATTATTATCTACATGCAGGTCCTTCAAGGCATCTTCATTCGCTTTTCCATCGTAAATAACGCCTGTTGAAGTGGGGAATAAAAGCGTTTTTGACCACGAGTTCGGCTTTTTATCTTGTTTTTGCATAACGGAAAGGTTTCCGTTGATTTCTAATATGGCGTATTCTACATCTTTTATGGAAAATACGTTTTGCTGCCTCAGCATGCCTAAAAGAGATTCAATATCTAGCCGGACTTGTTTTAACGCCTTTTCCATCACTTTCCCTTGCTTAATCACAATTTTAGGCTCACCGGTAATAAGGTGCCGCGCTTTTTTCGATTTCATTCCAAGATAGCCCATAGCGATCGTTAAAAATGTCCATCCTAGCAGAGAATACACTCCTTTATCAATCTCTACTCGCTTATCAGTGGAGAGGGAAGAAGCGATATTACCAATCGTAATCGCCGTAATGAATGTAAACACATTTAACTGGCTGATTTCTGTTTTTCCCATGAGCCGCGTTAAAAGAAGCAGCACAAAAAATGAACAGGCGATTCGAAACGTCGATTCAGCATAGCCCATACATTTCACCCTTCCTTCATTTCATTGTTTTATGTTGTGAAAAAATAGAAATTTTATGCAGTTGAAAAGATAAATTCCATGCTTCTTTCCCACTAGCTTTTGCTTTTGCGCTACAATAAAGAAGCAGCGTGTTTGACTAGACAAAAGAAGGTGAAAAGATGAAACCATTTAAAGCTTCAGCATTATTAGACGTTATCAGCGAATTGTTCTCTGATGAAGCGTCGATTGCCGTGTCAGATCTAGAAACGTACGTGTATTACCGCGCAAGTAAACGAATTAATTTAAAAATCAGCCCTGGAGATCAAATTAAAAAAGGGACGATTACATATAAAGCATTAGAACGAAAGCAAAAAGTATCGGAATTTATTCACCGAGACGTGTTTGGCACGCCTTACTACGGCATGGCCGTGCCTTTTTTAGATGAAGGAGAGGTTCAAGGGTGCGTGACGGCGATTTTTCCCGCGTTAACGAGCGGAAAGTCAGTTGTGACGTTAAAGGTGAACGAGGGATGGATACCGGTTCCTTTCTCAAAAATTATCTACGTAGAAGCGAGTGACCGAAAAACATATGTGTACGCACAGAAGTATACGGGTACGCATAAATACACGTTAAATGAATTTGATTATGTGCTTCCAAAAGAAGAGTTTGTGCGCTGTCATCGTTCTTTTATCGTCAATGTGACGCAAATTCAAGAAATTTATCCTGATACACATTCAACTTTTTTATTAGTGATGAACAACGGAGAAAAAATTCCGGTCAGTCAGTCGTACGCCAGCTATTTTCGAAAACTCCTTGGGTTTTAACCGTCATTTTGCTTAATTATCATCAAATATGCTGTTTTATCGCTATTTTTGTCCATTTCATTCCAAAAACTCTTGTGTACGCTCGCTTTACAGTAAAATGGTAAAAAAGAGCAAAAACAAGGAGTGAACAGAATGGAAAACGTTTGCAGTCGAATTAAGGATGAAGCACTAAAGAATCGCGTTGTCTCTGCTGAAGAAGCAGCGTCTTGGATTCAAGGTGGAATGACTCTTGGTCTAAGCGGTTTTACACGCGCGGGGGATGTCAAAGCTGTCCCGTTTGCGCTAGCGAAACGAGCAGAAACAGAACCGATAAAAGTAAGCGTGTATACCGGTGCTTCACTTGGATCAGATGTGGATAAGCTATTTGCAGAAAAAGGCATGTTAAACAAGCGCCTGCCGTTTCAAGCGGACCCAACCATGCGTAAAAAAATTAATGAAGGTGAATTTCAGTTTATTGACCAGCATTTATCGCATACTTCTGAATGGGTGCGTTCAGGCGTGTTAGATTCAATAGATTTCGCTATTTTGGAAGCGGTTTCTATTACGGATGACGGAATGATGATTCCAACAACGTCAATTGGCAATTCGATGGTGTTTGCCGAGCATGCAAAATCTATTATTATTGAAATTAACACAGCGCAGCCAGAGCTGTTAGAAGGCATTCATGACCTATATGATCCGGGCGTTCAAGGACAAAGAGATGCAATTCCTTTGAAAAAATCTGATGATCGTATTGGTTCATTAGGCATACCAATTGATTTAGATAAAGTAAAGGGTATTGTGTTTACAAATCAGCTAGATTCACCGTCTACGATTGTAGCACCTGACGAAGAAACGGTTGTGATGGCTCAAAATCTGATTTCATTTTTACGTGAAGAAATTAAAGAAGGGCGATTAACTGAATCGCTTGCTCCTTTACAATCTGGAATTGGATCTGTGGCAAATGCCGTTTTCCACGGTTTCTTAGATTCAGAGTTTCATGATTTAGAAGTGTATTCAGAAGTATTGCAAGACGCCGTGTTTGATTTATTTGACGCAGGAAAAGTTACGTTTGCTTCCTGCTGCTCAATTACGCTTTCAGCGGATAAAATGAAACAAGTTTTCTCTAATTTTGAAGCCTATCGAGATAAGCTCATTCTTCGCCCGCAGGAAATTTCAAACCATCCAGAAATCATTCGTCGCTTAGGACTGATTTCTATTAACACTGCCCTAGAGCTAGACATTTACGGAAACGTCAATTCCACGCATGTGATGGGAACAAAAATGATGAACGGAATCGGAGGCTCAGGGGATTTTGCCCGAAATGCGCGTCTCGGTATTTTTGTAACAAAATCTATTGCCAAAAACGGCGATATTTCAAGTATAGTGCCGTTTGTTTCACACGTTGATCATACGGAACACGATGTGGATGTGATTGTAACAGAGCAAGGATACGCAGACCTGCGCGGACTCGCTCCAAGAGAACGAGCAAAACGAATCATTGAAAATTGTGCACATCCAATGTACCGCGACCAGCTTATGGCGTATTACGAAGAAGCGCTCACGCGAGGCGGACAAACACCGCACGTTCTTGAAAAAGCCTTTTCTTTTCATATGTCTTATCAAAAAAATGGAACGATGCGAGAAGTTGTAGAGCAAACAAAGTAAAAGAACGCTTTATCTCCTTAGGAGACAAAGCGTTTTTCCCTTGAGTCAGAAACTTGTGTTTGTTATCTCTTTGAATTACGATGAAAGGGAATACATAAAGAAAACGAGGTAACTTATATATGAAAGCATTAGTATTTGAAAGGTTTGGAGGACCTGACGTTCTTCACTATCAAGATATACCGAACCCCTCTATTGGTCCAACAGACGTACTAGTAAGAACAAAAGCAATTGGACTTAATTTTGCTGATGTGTACCGAAGAAAAGGGAACTACCACTTAACGGGTACACCTCCGTATATTTTAGGATATGAAGGAGCAGGTGTGGTAGAAGAAGTAGGAGCAGAAGTAAGTCACGTTAACGTAGGAGACCGTATTGCGTTTGCTGATGTACCTTTTGCAAATGCAGAGCTTGTTGCCGTGCCGCAAGATAAAATCATTGCCGTACCTGACGATATTTCATTTGACGCAGCTGCTTCTGTGCTTTTACAAGGGTTAACGGCTCACTATTTAACACAAGACAGCTACAGCATTCAGCCCGGCGATTATGTACTTGTTCACGCAGCTGCTGGAGGTGTAGGTCAGCTTTTAGTTCAAATTGCCAAGCTATTAGGCGGACAAGTCATTGGCTTAACGTCATCTTCTGAAAAAGCAAAAGCAGCGGCTCAAGCAGGTGCTGACTATGTCTTTTTATACGAAGATAACTGGGTGGAACAAGCGAAAGAAGTAACGAAGCGAGGCGCAGATGTTGCCTATGAATCTGTAGGAGTTACGCTAGAAAAAAGCTTTGAAGCCGTAAAAACAGGCGGAACCGTGGTATTTTACGGAATGGCAGGAGGCGATCCGGCCCCGGTCGACCCGCGTATGCTGATGGATACCTCTAAAACGCTTACAGGCGGAGACTTATGGAACGTGCTTGTATCTTATGAAGAACGCAAAGTACGTTCACAGCAGCTGTTTGAGTGGATCAGTAAAGGTCAGCTTGTGCTAACTGATCCCGTGGTATTCGATTTAAAAGACGGAGCAAAAGCACATGAGCTGCTTGAAAGCCGGAAAAGTACAGGGAAAATTTTGTTAAGACCGTAAAAGAAAGGCCCTTTAGTCAAGGGCTTTTTTCTGTTAGTAAAGGAGAAACTAAGGAGCTGTCTAATATATATAGTAGATAAGTAGAGTGAAAGAGGTGAAGGTAGATGAAACATGCATTGATTACAGCGGGTCATAAAGGTATTGGCAAGAAGGTAACAGAACAGTTTTTAAAAAAGCAGTATTCCGTTACCGTCCATTTTCGAAGTGATAAAAATAAAGTGCGAGAACTGCAAGAAGAATGGCATCAATATAAAGACAACGTACAGTTTGTAGAAGGAGATATAACGAATAAAGCAGATATTGAACACGTCGTTGCGCAGGCTATGGAGCAATTTGGACGTATTGATGTTTTAATTAATAATGCAGGTCCGTATGTATTTGAAAGAAAAAAATTAATAGAGTACACAGACAGTGAATGGTATGAAATGCTGGAAGGGAATTTAAGCTCCGTTTTTCACTTTGTAAAAGCGGTTGTTCCTATTATGAAAAAGCAGCAGTTTGGAAGAATTATTACATACGGTTTTCAAGATGTAGAGCATACCCCTGGATGGATGTACCGCGCGGCTTTTAGTGCCGCTAAGTCAGGGCTAGCTTCTCTGACCAAATCGCTTGCTCTAGAAGTAGCCGAATACGGGATTACGGTCAATATGGTCTGTCCCGGAGATATTGTAGGGGACATGAAAGAAAGTGATATTATAAAAGCAAGATTACTAGAAGACAAGGAAACGCCTGTGGGCCGATCAGGTACGGGAGAAGACATTGCGCGTATTATTGAGTTTCTTTGTGATGAAAACTCAGATATGATTACAGGCAGCATTATATCCGCTTCGGGTGGAGTAGACGTTGTTCATAAAAGTAAAAAAACAAGCCCCTGACGTTGACGCAGGGGCTTGTACGTTACAGCAGCGATTCTCCGCCGTCGATAAACATTTCACTTCCGGTAATATGTTTGGACGCGTCAGAAGCTAAAAAGAAGATTAAATCTGCTACTTCTTCGGGCTTAGCTGAGCGTTTAGCAAGCGGCTGATTGCCATTTGGATATTCAATTGGAATCGCCACTTCTTTTAATTTGTCTTCTTGACGGAATGTATTGCTTTCAATATTTGTATCAACTGCTCCTGGACAAATGACGTTTACCCGTATTCCGTATGTAGAAAGTTCAAGAGCTGCCATTTTGCCGAAAGCCATTTGGCCAGCCTTTGAGGAACTGTATGCGCTCATGCCGATATTTGAAAATGTACGGTTGCCGTTAATCGAGCTAGTAATAATAATGCTTCCTCCCTGAGCTTTCAAATAAGGAATAGAATGCTTCACGGTTAAAAAAGTACTTGTTAAATTTGTATCAATTGTTTTTGTCCAATCTTCTGGTGATAGTTCTTCAATAGAAGAGAACGTACCGTTGATGCCTGCGTTAATAGAAACAATATGTAATTGACTCCATAGGCTGCTGATCGTTTCGATACTCTCTTTTATACTTTCAGAGTCAGAGACGTCTGTTTTAATGGCTATACACTCTCCGCCGCTCGACATGATGGTCTCTTTTACTTCATGTAATTTTTCTTCCTCTAAATCTAAAAGAGCAACGCGCGCTCCTTGTTCAGCTAATGTAATGGCTGAAGCACGTCCAATTCCAGATGCCGCTCCCGTCACAAGCGCAACTTTCCCAGTTAATGCAATCATTTGTAACCCCTCCATATAAAAATGTTGTTTCCTTTCTTTAGCCTATACGAAGGAAATAAAAACCTCTTTTAAAATATTTGTGTTTAAATTTGCTAAAAGATGCCAAAAGGAAAAGAGAAAACAGCGGCGAATTATTAATATGACGCCAGAACATGAAAAAGCTAATATCAAATGAGCCTACTTGAGTAGCTAAAGATATACCCTGTCTTTTCAGAAGAATGTTTATATAAAATTTTACATCAGAGGGACTTGCAAATCGTTCCTTGAAAGCTTACACTAGTAAAGCACAGAAAAAGGACGGTGTTTTATGAAGAAGAAAGATAATGTGATTCCATTCCCGCAAAGAAGGGAAGCGGCTGCTTATGTTCCCGCTTCTATTAGCTTAGATAAGGATATTGTGGAATTTTTAGAAATTATGAATTTTGAAGATCGCAATGATTTTTTAAACGAAATGATTGATTCATTTTTTAAATATGTAAAAGGTGAAGAAGACGAAGTAAGATAAAAGATAACGTAAAGACATCCAAAGAGATGTTTTTTATTTTGTGACCAATTGCTTAAAAGGCATGCTTAAGCCTCGTATAGTTATTTATGGTATAGTATACATTAAATACTATCTAGCAGGTGCAATTGCGAGGAGTGATAAGATGAGTGGATTTAAAAAAGACATTCGTGCCGGATCTGAAGAAACACACTCACTAGAACAATTAAAGCATGAAATGGAGCAAAGCCTGTGGAATTTAAGAAAAGATTTGCGAAATGAAAGTCGCTCGGAAACGGAAATGGCAATGATTAAAATTTCGCTGCTGTCACTATTTGAGGAACAGGCAAATAAATTGAGTGAAACTGAGCTTTCTGACTACCTTGCTGATTACCACAAAAGAGTCGAGCAGTTATTCGACAGGTATAGCTATAAATAAGACAAGCATCCTTGCGGGGATGCTTGTTTTTATTTGAGCAAAATTCGCTTGTATTCATTACGCTTCAGAGGTTTGGATACATATCCGTCGGCTTCTAGCTGATAAATAATGGTGGCAGCTGCATACACGCTAAAGGCATGATCAAGACCAAAGTAGTCTTGCAAAGCGGCGACGCTCACTTCCTCTTGAAAGATTTTACTGCGATTTGATAAGACAATAGGGTAGACGTTTTTAACGATTTGTTTTGAAATTTCGAGTGTTAACATATTAAATCCCTCCTGTGTGAGTGTACATAACTAAAGGTATTCAGCACGGTGTACATTCATGAAAAAGGGAGCGATTACATTTTTAAAAGATAAAGAAAAGAGGAGTAAATGCCCATAAAATCAAAGGTTTTATCTCTTTGTGGGGCATGTTTGAAAAACGCAGTATTTTTAGTGTATGACAAACATTTCCAAAAGTTCTATGGAATTATTAGGAGCAATTTAACTAAATCCACATATCTTAAAGTATAGCAAATGGAGGTGAAACACATGGGATACTACGGAGGTTACGGATACGGTTGTGGTTATGGCGGCGGTGGCTGCGGCGGCGGTTTCGCTTTAATCATTGTACTTTTCATCTTATTAATCATCATCGGCGCTTCTTGCTTCGGCGGCGGCTGGTGCTAATTATTAAAAAATGATGACGACGCAACATCCACACTTTATTTCTTCAACTATTTCTTCCGCAAAAGGTCTCTTCGGGATGAAGAGACCTTTTTTAGTTTATTATTTATAATAACGTGTACAAACTGCACGTTAAAAAGGTTTTATGCATGGTTCTACATAAAAAAAAGACTCTGAAATCAGAGTCTTTTTTTACTTATGCTTTTTGAACGTTAGCAGCTTGAGGTCCGCGTTGACCTTCTTCAACGTCGAATGTTACAGCTTGACCTTCGTCTAAAGATTTGAATCCTTCGCTTTGGATTGCTGAGAAATGTACGAATACATCGTCGCCGTTTTCGCGCTCGATAAATCCGAAACCTTTTTCTGCGTTAAACCATTTTACTGTACCTTTTTCCATGAATGTTGCCTCCTCGTGTGCTATGCACACATTGTATTACTATCCTTGCTCATGATCAAAATCTTTAAGACGAAAGTATTCACCTATCGATTGTTGCCGAACAAAAATAATTCTTCTTATAGAATAGCAAAAGTTAATGATAATTGCAAGGAATGAAGAAAATTTAACGAAAACGGTCATTCATTTAATGAAAGAAAACGAAAATTATACGAGTGAAAATAAGTAAGAAAGAGCGTATCAGGTCACACTATCTCTATATATAAGAAGAAAGGGGTCAGTCATATGTTTAAACAAAAAGCAGGGGAAAAACTGATTGAACTGTTAATTGAATGGGGCGTTGATCATATTTACGGAATGCCAGGAGACTCCATTAATTCAATTATTGAACCGCTTCGCAAAGCCCAGGACAAAATTAAATTTATTCAAGTGAGGCATGAAGAAGCGGGAGCTCTCGCAGCGGCTGCATATGCAAAGCTAACGGGTAAAATCGGTGTATGCACGGCTATTGCCGGACCGGGAGCGATTCATTTATTGAATGGTTTGTATGATGCAAAGTTAGACAAAGCTCCCGTTTTAGCACTTACGGGGCAAGTGGAGTCTGATCTTATCGGAAGCGATGCGTTTCAAGAAATTAATTTAGAGCGAATGTTCGATGACGTGGCTGTATATAACCAGCGAATCATGTCCGCTGAACAGCTTCCCACTGTTGTCAATCAAGCGATTCGAACAGCTTATGCTAAAAAAGGTGTGGCTGTGTTAACCATTCCCGATGATATCCCTCGTTTTGAAGTCGGATCAGAAGCACGAGAAACATCAAGCATAATCGTTAAACAAGACGTCTTTCCTCACAGAGAAGACCTTGAAAAAGCAAAAGATTTGATTGGTAAAGCAGAAAGTCCGGTTATTTTAGCCGGTCGAGGCACACATGAAATGAGAGAAGAGCTGCTTGCGTTTGCCGAAAAGATCGCAGCACCTATTGTTCTTACGCTTCCTGGAAAAGGCGCAATACCGGATGAACATCCATATTGTCTCGGAGGACTTGGATTAATCGGTACAAAGCCAGCGTATGAAGCGATGCAAGAAGCGGATACGCTCATCATGATTGGAACGTCCTATCCGTTTACAGGATTTTTGCCAGACCATGCGAAAACGATTCATATTGATATTGATCCCGCACAAATTGGTAAAAGATATCCTGTAGATGCAGGGCTTGCAGGAGAAGCAAAAACAACAATTCAGTGGTTCTTAGAAAACGTTGGCCGCTCAGAGCATCGCCAGTTTTTAGAGCAAAGTCAAGAACGTATGAAAAGGTGGTGGAGTCAGCTTGATACCCAAGAGGCAAAAGAAAGTCTACCTATCAAGCCTCAGCGAGTAATTCGAGCTCTTCAGCACGTAGCGGCTGATAACGCGGTCTTGTCCGTAGATGTAGGAAACGTCACAGTATGGATGGCGCGTCATTTTCGTATGACAAATCAGCAGTTTGTGATTTCAAGCTGGCTAGCGACTCTTGGATGCGGGCTGCCGGGCGCACTTGCTGGAAAAATTGCTTATCCCGAGAAGCAGGTGTTTGCGGTCTGTGGAGACGGCGGCTTTGCGATGACGATGGCAGATTTTATTACAGCTGTTAAATACAATCTTCCGCTAGTTGTGGTGCTATTTAATAACCATAAAATCGGTATGATTAAATTTGAACAAGAAGTAATGGGAAATGCTGAATTCGGAACAGACTTAACAAATCCGAACTTTGCCAGGTATGCAGATATTTGCGGAGGTGTTGGCTACCGAGTAGAAAAAGAAGAAGAGCTGCTGCCGGCTTTTGAAAGTGCTGTTAGGCAAAACAAGCCGTGTATTATCGATGTAATCGTTGATGCAAACGAAGCGCCTATGCCAGCTAAGATTACGCTAGGACAAGCAACGGGTTATGCCAAGCATATGGTGAAAGAATTGTTTCAAGAAGGCAAGCTAGATTTACCGCCTCTATAAAAAATAGGCTGTGACAAAAGTACTTTAGTAAAGATCCAAACGATGAATCGAGACTCTTAATAGAGAATCAACTTCGTTTGGATTTTTTTGTTGGAATAGTGAAGGTAATTTTATTAACTATAAGATTATTATGTAAACTTTAATGCTGACAAATGAAAAGTAGTGATATTATATTTATTTTGTAAAGTGGATGAGCAAAAAAACACCAAATTGGATGGTCTTTTTTTATAAAACTGCTTTAAGATAAGAGAGATAAAGGATAAACTACTAATAAGAAAGTTTAAACGTAAGGACTGACGCCGCATGAACTGGAGACCAGATCGCGCTAGCAAAAAAGCGATTTATAAACAAATTGCAGAATATATTGAAAGCTGTATTTCATCGGGAGCGTTTCCGCCGGATTCTATGCTGCCATCAGAACGAACGCTTGCTGCTGAGCTAAACGTGAACAGAAGCACGGTAGTAGCTGCTTATGAAGAACTGCAGGCACTTGGAATCGTAGAACGTAAAAAAGGAAGCGGCACGCGAGTTAGTTCGAGCATCTGGGGAATTTCCCGTAAACGTATTCCAAACTGGGGAAGATATGTAGAAGACGGTTCATTTTTGCCTAATTTACCGCTCGTACAGCGAATAAGAAGCGAAGCTTTGCGAACAGACTTTGTAAACTTAGCGAGCGGAGAATTAGCGCCTAGCTTATTTCCAAGTGAAGATTTTCAGCGAATATTAGCGGGCATGCCGTTTAATGAGCATTTAGGCTATGATCATCCTCACGGCAATGAACGTCTGCGTGACGCTATTGCTGCTCATGTTCATGAGTACCGGAAAATCTCCACCGATGCTAATTCCATTTTAATCACATCAGGTGCACAGCAAGCACTTCATTTGATTGTTCAGTGTTTGTTAAAACCAGGAGATGCAGTAGCGATTGAAGATCCGTCCTATAGCTATTCACTGCCGCTTTTTCAATCAGCAGGTTTACGAACGTTTTTGCTGCCTGTAGATAAAAATGGAGCCAACCCGGACGACTTAGTAGAATTACATAAAAAGCATCGCATTCGTATGGTTTTTTTAAATCCGTATTATCAAAACCCGACCGGTATTGTGTTATCAGAAGCGCGTCGAAAGCGGTTTTTAGAGCTTTCTTCAGAATACGGCATTCCGCTTATTGAAGATGATCCTTATTCACTCACGGCATTTGACGGAAATGTACATCAAACGCTGAAATCGATGGACGAGAACGGAAATGTCCTCTATATCAGCTCGCTTTCTAAAATTGTGGCATCGGGCCTTCGAATTGGCTGGATAGTGGGGCCAGAGCAAGTGATTCAGCGCCTGGCAGACGCTAAGCAGCAAATTGACTTTGGCCACAGCATCTTTCCGCAGTGGATTGCTTATCAATTCTTAGATTCTCCTACGTTTTCTTCGCATATTGAAAAGCTTAGACAAGAGCTCAAAAAGCAAGAGTATGCCCTGTCGTCGAGTCTGAACGAATTGCTCGGATCAAAAGTATCTTTCGATTCGCCTCAAGGCGGGATTCACTTATGGTGCAAAGTGAATCAGCCCGTCGATGACTATCGTCTATTGGAAGAATCGCTTAAAAGAGGTGTGGCTTTTGTCCCAGGAAGCGTGCTGAGTTCTCAAAGCGGAGCTATTCGCTTTACGTTTGGCAGAGGGGAAGAAGAGGTCATTCGAGAAGGGATTAAACGATTTGCGAGCGCCCTAGAGAGTCTGGAATAGCTATAAACATAGATAAACGTGCCGGATGAAAGTTTTATTTTATTATTTCGTATAGATTGTTATGATCTTGTGCTATACTAAGAGTACCATTAACTTTACTTCTGTATTTGTACCGACTGGTCCTGTTGAAAAACAGGGCTTTTTTTTATGTTTGTACACAAAAAAACAGATCCTTTAAAGGATCTGTTTCTGATATGTTGTGTTTCTTATGCTTTTTGAACGTTAGCAGCTTGAGGTCCGCGTTGACCTTGTTCTACGTCAAATGTTACAGCTTGACCTTCGTCTAAAGATTTGAAGCCTTCGCTTTGGATTGCTGAGAAGTGTACGAATACATCGTCTCCACCTTCGCGCTCGATGAATCCAAAACCTTTTTCTGCGTTAAACCATTTTACTTTACCTTGTTCCATAATTGTTGCCTCCTCGTGCGGACTCGCACATTGTGGTACTATTCTTGCTCAAATCTAAAGACGAAAAGTGACAATACTCATACATCCCCACCGAACAAAAATAATTCTCTTACATCTTAGCAGAAATTTCCTATGTTTGCAAGCGCTTTATTTAAAAACCATTCGTATTTTTTAGACAAGTTTTTTATAAATCATGTCTAAAAAATGTCACATTTTGAACATTATAGAAAGGCTATTCTTTGTATTCGCTTTTACTGTAGTTATATAATAATGAAAATATGCTTTTTCTAAAGATAGACGACATGCATAAGAAACGTACATACTGAGTGCTGAAATGGAGTGGTAAAGATGAAGGTGGGTTTAATTGGTTTAGGAAATATGGGATTACCGATGGCGGAAAATATGATAAAGGCGGGTCATGAACTTGTTATTTATAACCGCACTGCTTCGAAGGCGGAAAGTCTTGTGAAAAAAGGAGCAAAGGTTGTGGAGACACCTGCTCAAGCAGCACAAGAGGCGAATCTTGTCTTTACGATTCTTTCAAATGATGAGGCTTTAGAAGAAGTAACGCTTTCAGAAGTCGGTGTACTTGCAGGCCTTCAAGAAGGTGGTATTCACGTCTCTGTGAGTACTATTAGCGTAGATTTGTCGGAAAAATTAACAAGCGCACATGCTGCATCAGGACAGCATTTTGTGGCAGCGACTGTTTTAGGTCGCCCCGACGCAGCAGCAGCCGCGGCTCTCAAAGTAATAGTTGCAGGTAATAAAGAAGCAAGAGAGCACGTTTGGCCGCTGTTTGAAGCGATTGGTCAAACTATTTTCACTGTAGGAGACGAGCCTTACTTATCAAATGTAGCTAAGCTTGGCAATAATTTTTTATTAGTATCGATGTTAGAAGCTGTTTCTGAAGCAGTAGTCATGGTAGAGCAGTATGGCATGCAAGCGGAGGAGTTTCTTGAAGTGGTTAATAGCTTATTTGCATCTCCTGTGTATAAAAATTACGGCAATTTAATTGCTAAAAGAGACTTTGATCCAGCCGGGTTCAAGCTGGAGCTTGGACTAAAGGATGTAAACCTGGCTATTGATGCAGCCAAAAAAATGTCCGCTCCGCTTCCGTTAGGAGAGCTTGTGAAAGGTCATTATGAACAAGGAATCGAAAATGGCTGGGGTCATTTAGACTGGTCCGCTTTACTAAAAACAGTTGAAGCTCTAAAAAAAGATAACTAAAAAGACGAAAAGGAGTGCAGCCAGTGAAAGCGAAAGGAAAGTGGGTATGGATTGTATCCTTTATTTCGATTATTTCGTGTCTGCTGTTTGCAGCGGGGCTTGGAATGTCTATTTATGATTATGTTAGCGCCTCAAAAGCTACTGTAAAAGAAATGCCAAAGCCAAAGCAGGAAACAAGCAGCAGTAACAAAAGTACAAAGAATTATACGATTGTCGCTTTAGGTGATTCCCTGACAAGAGGAACAGGAGATGCAGCGGGAAAAGGATACGTTGGGTATTTAAAAGATAATCTTGAAGAAAAAACGAAGAAGAAAATTCTCTTAAGTAACTTTGGAATAAAAGGTCAAACGTCTTCACAGCTGGCAAGTCAAGTAAAGCAGCAGGAAATTCAGCGGCAGGTTAAGTCGGCAGATACCGTGCTGATCACCATTGGAGGAAATGACTTATTTCAAGGCGGACAAACGCTGCAAAACTTAAATAAAAACAATATTCAAAAGCTAGAAAATGACTATTTAAAAAACGTAGACAGCATCTTAAAAAGCATCCGGTCGGCAAATAAAGACGCAACAATTTTTTTAATTGGTTTATACAATCCGTTTAATAACCTGCAAGATGCAAAAACGACAACGGCTATTGTACGAGAATGGAATTACAAAAGCAGTGAATTAAGTGCTAATTATAAGCAAACTGTTTTTGTTCCGACCTTTGATTTATTTCAGCTAAAGGTAGATGACTACTTATATACTGATAAGTTTCATCCTAATGCAAAAGGCTACAAGCTGATCGCAGAACGTGTAGCATCGCTTATTACGTGGTAAGGGAGGGAATGATATGAGTGAAGTAACGCTTTCAGTAAAAGGACTGAAAAAAGTAATAGGAAAACGAGAGATTATCAAAAATATTGATTTTGAACTAAAAAGAGGCGAAGTGTTCGGCTTTTTAGGACCCAATGGAGCCGGTAAAACGACAACGATTCGAATGCTTGTCGGCTTGATTCGCCCGACGGCTGGTTCCATTTATATTTGTGGATACAGCGTATCGAAGCAGTTTACAAAAGCGATGGAGCATATCGGCTGTATTGTTGAAAATCCTGAGCTGTATCCATACTTAAGCGGCTGGGAAAATCTGCAGCACTTTTCACGCATGATTCCTTCTATGACGGAAGAACGCATTCATGAAGTGGTGGAATTAGTTGGCTTGCAAGAGCGTATCCACGATTTAGTTCGCACGTATTCGTTAGGTATGAGGCAGCGTTTAGGAATTGCGCAAGCGCTTCTCGGAAAACCAAAAGTGCTTATTTTAGACGAGCCAACGAACGGACTAGACCCTTCTGGGATTCGGGATATGCGTAAATTTATTCGCTTTTTAGCTGAAAGTGAAGGTCTAAGCGTCTTAGTATCGAGTCATTTACTGAGCGAGATTCAGCTAATGTGTGACCGAGTAGCGGTTATCGCAAAAGGAGAAGTTATTCATACAGAATCGGTGAAGACCCTGTTAACTCAGCAAGAGCGTTTACTGTGGAAGCTAGATCCGCAGCCTGCAGGAATAGACGTTTTAAAACAAGTGACGGACTTTGTGCAAGTGCAGGGGGAGTATGTCACTACATTTTATGAAGAAGCTGAAGTGGGAGAGTGGAACAAACAGCTCATTGCAGCAGGAGTAACGGTAAAAGAAATGAATCGAAAGCTTCCAACTCTTGAAGATTTGTTTATCGAAATGACAGGAGGCGAATCGATTGATTAGTTTGGTTCAAAATGAAATGATCAAGCTCGTTCGAAAAAAGCGCCTGTTAATCGTTACGCTTATCATGGGCGTTTTGATTTCCATGTTCACCTATGCTCAGCTTCGCGAAACACAGCGCCTTCAAGAAAAGCTAGGAACGACCGATTGGCGCAGTACGCTGCAGCAAGAAATTATCGATACGCAAAACCGGCTGAGCGGAAGCCAAATTTCAGATGATTGGCGCAAGCAGCTTGAAATTCGCGTGGCGCAGCAACAGTATTATTTAGATAATGATATCAATCCTTCGGAACCAGGGGCACCAACGTTTGTGCGAGGGTTCATTGAAAACGCCATTCAGCTTTTGCTGCCTCTGATGATTATGATTATTGCAGCGGATTTAGTGTCTTCAGAGTACAGCTTGGGATCCATCAAGGTATTGTTGACGAGGCCTGTGAAACGGTGGAAAATCCTGCTTAGTAAATACATCACGCTCGTCATGTCCGTCTCGTTTTTAATTTTAATGTTTGGCGTTTTGTCGTACCTCATTTCTGGCGTTGTATTTGGATTTAAAGGCTGGACAGCCCCGATTCTTACGGGGTTTAGCGTACAGGGAAATGACTTAAATACAGCGGACGTCCATTTAATTTCGCAGTGGAGATATATTTTAATGGAGTTTGGTCTTGCTTGGTTTGTCTCACTTGTTGTTGGAACGCTTGCTTTTATGCTGTCCGTTTTAATTAAAAGTACAGCTGCGGGTATGGGTGTGATGCTTGCTTGTTTGATTGCAGGTACAATTTTAAGCAGCATGGTTTCTTCATGGCATTCAGCTAAGTATTTGTTTATGGTTAATTTAAATTTAACTTCTTATCTGCAAGGCACAGCTCCTCCGACTGAAGGAATGACATTAGGGTTTTCCTTGGGTGTTTTAACCATTTGGGGACTTGCGGGGCTGCTCGTATCATTTCTTGTATTTACCAAAAAAGACGTGTACTAATTCCGTATAAGTTGACGATAATCAGGAACGTGCGTTATGATTGTGTTAACAAAAAATGCTGTTTTGTTCAAAGGGGAGTAGCTCTTGCAGTAAAGTCGTCATTTCGAGATTATTATCTCCGGCTTTATTGACAATGCAAATTGTTAGCGAGACCTTTGCCAATGTTGCCATTGGTAAAGGTCTGGATACAAACACCTTTACCACATGTGGTAAAGGTGTTTTTTGTTATTTCAAAATGAGAGAGGAGCTTAAAAATGTCAAAACTATCGAGACTGTTAAAAAGCCCCGCTGTAAAAAAAGGAATAAAAAAAGCTGTACCCATTATTATGAAAGAGTTAAAGAAACGAAAATCGAAAAGAAGATAGCAGAAAAGAAAATAAGAAAGGTTGAGTGCTAAGTGAAAAAGTGGATGCTAGTCATATCAACTGCTGTTCTTTTTATGGTCGGCGGCTGTTCTTTTCTTGAAGATACAAGCAGTACGCTGAACTACGCAAATGATGCGAAAGATTACGTGAGTGAAGCACAAAAGTTTGCTGAAGAAATACCGCCTCTAGCGGAAAAAGCTGTTAATGATGACGAGGCAATAAAGAAGCTAGAGCAAAAGCTGCAGGAAATGAAAGGAAGAGCTGAAGAATTTAATCAAACAAAAGCTCCTGACATCGCTTCTGATGTGCACGATCAGCTTGTTCAACAAAATGAAAAAATCATTAGTGGAATTGAAGCGTATGAAGCCAATATAAAGGATGGCAGCTTCAATCCAGAAGCGCTAAAAAGCAGTGAATTGTTTCAATCAATTCAAGATGTATCAAGTATTATGAAACAAATTAAAGAATTAGGTCAGTAAGAAAACGCGGCTGAGAAAAAAGTATGTTAACTAAAGAACATCCGAACGATGAATCAAGATTCTTGATGGAGAATCAACTTCGTTCGGATTTTTTTATTTGTAGGGTGAACGTAGGTTTCATGTAGTTATGTCTTATGACTCAACCTCGTTTTTTTGTTATAAATGTAAAATTATATAAATATATCTATTTATTAGAAGGCAAAAACCTTCTCTTTCTTTTTTATATCTACGAAATTTTGTTAGAAGCTGTGACAAACTTAATGTCTGCTTTTCATATCCTATGTATAGTACATATATACACACCGCTTGAAATAAATTTTTTTTGAATTAATAGAGGGTGTGGGAACGTTGATTTATTAGGTAATAAGACTCATTTAAAAAGGAGGGTTCATCCAATTAATAAAAACTATAGTCCTTGATTTTGAAGAGGAAAACTAAAAAAATTTTTTCGGTTTACAAAAAGTTAATAAAACGCATACAAATGGTTTACTAAAAAATCAAAAAATTTACATCCTTTATAAATCTTTTCTGCTATACTATTTTTGAACAGTTGCTAGATTTATAGCGATGATAACTTACTTGAAAGGTGAATGGTAGATGAAAAAGAACAAAAGTAGTAAAACGAAAAAAATCCTATCCACATCACTGGCACTTTCTCTATTATCTATGCCTTTTTTAACTACACAGGCAGGAGCGGAAGAACGTCATCCTGGACAAAGCTCACAGCAAAGCAAGCATCAAGGCCATAATAAAAAAGATGCGCTTGTGAACATACGCCTGATGGAAACAACCGATGTTCATACGAATCTATTAAACTATGATTACTTCAAAGATGCCTCTTATGAAAAAGTGGGTTTAGCTAAAACCGCTACCTTAATCAAAAACGCTCGAAAAGAAGTGAAAAACAGCTTATTAGTAGATAACGGAGACCTCATTCAAGGAACGCCTCTAGGCACGTATAAAGCTAAGATTAATCCGCTAAAAAAAGGGGAAGTTCATCCTGTATTTAAAGCAATGAATCAGCTGGATTATGATATTGCAACACTTGGAAATCATGAGTTCAACTATGGATTAGACTTCTTAACAGAAGCGTATAACGACGCGAACTTTCCTTACATAAATGCTAATGTCTACGTTGATGATCATGACAACAACCCGAAAAACGATAAAAATAAATTTACGCCTTATAAAATTATGAATAAAAAAGTCGTCGATGAAAATGGAAAGAAACGGACGATTAAAGTTGGTTTCATTGGCTTTGTGCCCCCTCAAATTAACGATTGGGATAAAGCAAACCTTGATGGGAAAGTCATTACAAAAGGCATTGTGGAAACAGCCAACAAATACATTCCAGAAATGAAGAAAAAAGGTGCAGACGTAGTTGTTGCAATGGCTCACTCTGGATTTAGCAGCAACAAGCAAAACACGGAAGATGTTATTTATTCATTAAGTGAAGTAAAAGGCGTTGACGCTATTACGTTTTCACACACGCATAAAGTCTTCCCTGCTAAAACGGAAGCTTCATTAGACGGTTTGTTCCTCGGAGCAGATAAAAAGCCTCTTCCTGGAGTTGATAATGCAAAAGGAACGATCAACGGCGTTCCGGCTGTTCAAGCAGGTTACGGCGGAGGGTCACTTGGTTTAATCGACTTAACGTTAAAAGAAGAAAAAGGAAAATGGAAAGTAGTAAGCTCTCAATCGTCCACGCGTGAAACGTATAAAGACGTAAAAGACGCATCAGGGAAAACGGTTACGCAAAGTACGGTAGAACCGGATAAAGGCGTTATTAAAGCGGTTCAAAAAGATCACGATGCAACGGTTAAATACGTGAACACACCAATCGGTAAAACGACCGATGATATCCACAGCTATTTTTCTCTTGTGCAAGATGACCCGTCTATTCAAGTTGTGACAAACGCACAAAAAGATTACGTAGAAAAATATGTTTCTCAAAACAAGCCGCAATACAAAGACCTTCCAATTTTATCAGTTGGAGCACCTTTTAAAGCAGGAAGGAACGGCGTGGATGAATATACTGAAATTAAAAAAGGTGACTTAACGATCCGAAGCGCTGGCGACCTGTATCTATATGACAACACATTAAAAGCGGTTAAAGTAAAAGGTTCTGTTGTAAAAGACTGGATTGATATGTCTGCGGGTAAGTTTAATCAAATTACACCGAATAAAACAGAAGAGCAGGAATTATTAAACCCAAGCTTCCCTGTTTATAACTTCGACGTAATTGACGGCGTTCAATACCAAATCGACGTCACAAAACCAGCAAAATACGATGTGAATGGAAACGTGATTCACGGAGATTCAAGCCGCGTTGTTAACTTAACGTATAACGGCAAGCCGGTTGATCCGAACCAAGAGTTTATCGTTGTGACAAATAACTACCGAGCTGGCGGAGGCGGAAACTTCCCTGGTCTAAAAGGAAGCGAGCTTGTGGTGGATTCAGCGGATGAAAACCGTCAAATTCTAATGGACTACATCACTGAGCAAAAAGAAATTACACCAACAGCTGACGATAACTGGTCCATTGCACCAATTAACGGAACGGCTAACGTGACGTTCACAAGCTCACCGCGCGGAGAAAGCTATTTAACTGAAGGAAGCAACATTACGTATACAAATAAAACGGATGACAAAGGGTTCGGCATTTACAAAATTAATTTAAACGGCGAATCAAAAGATAATACAAAGGTTCAGCTTTTAGGCATGAACGACCTGCACGGTCAGCTCGATACAGATACAAAAATCAATTCAAATGGCCAAGCGCTTTTAGCTGGAAATATGAAATATACAGCAGCAGCTATTCGTAAACAAGAAGCTGAAAATCCGAATACGCTTTTAGTTCATGCTGGAGATATGATTGGCGGAAGCCCGTTAGTTTCAGCGCTGTTTCAAGATGAGCCAACGGTTGAAGTGATGGAATCACTTGGATTTGATGTAGGTACGCTTGGAAATCATGAGTTTGATGAAGGCATTGCTGAGCTTCACCGTATGATTGAAGGCGGCGATCATCCAAAAGGAACAAAAGGATACGACGGCATGAATTTCCCGGTTGTAGCGGCAAATGCTTATGATACTTCAACTAATAAATTAATTACGGAGCCTTATGCAATAAAAGAAGTAGGCGGCAAGAAAATCGGCTTTATCGGCGTTGTCACACAAGAAACGCCAAGCATGATTGTACGTAAAGGAAATGAAAACTTAGAAATTACGGACGAAGCAACAGCGATCGATAAATATACGGCAGAATTGAAAAAGCAAGGTATTAAAGCAATTGTAGTACTAGCTCATAATCCATCTAATCAAAATGGAACTTCTACCGAGTTTGATGCAGCAGATATCGCTAAAAAAGTTGACGATGAAGTTGACGTTATCTTTTCAGCTCACAATCACGTATACAACAACAAAGTAGTAGATAACAAACTAATTGTTCAAGCTTATTCATACGGCTCAGCGTTTTCTGACGTAGACGTTGAAATCGATAACACGGGTGACATCGTGAAAAAAGATGCAAAAATTGTGACCGTATACCAAAAAGACTATACGCCAGATCCTGAAGTTTCAAGCATTATGAAAAAGTACGAAGATTTAGCAGCGCCTATTAAAGCAGAAGTGGTTGGGAAGTCATCTACAGATTTGGCAAAAGGCTATCCTTCTAGCGGAGCAACAGGGGATATCGCGCTTGGAAACTTAATTGCTGACGGCATGAAAGCAGAAATGAACGCTGACTTTGCTTTAATGAATGGCGGAGGCGTTCGTTCACAGCTTGATGCAGGTGACGTAACATACGGTGATTTGTTTGCGATTCAGCCGTTTGGCAACGTCTTAAATAAAGTAAAGCTAAGCGGAGCGGATTTAGAAACGGTGTTAAACAATCAAATTACATCATCCGGACTAGATTTCCATGTTGCAGGCTTTAACTATACGTGGGATGGAAGCACGAATAAAGTAGTCGATATCACGCTTCCAGATGGAAGTAAAATTGACAAAGAAAAAGAATACACGGTAGTAGTCAATAACTATATGTATGGAAACGAAAAATACGGTATTGGTGCACTTTCTTCAGATATGGAAGTGGGACCAGAAGATTTACAAGCAACGGTAAACTATATTAAAACCCTTAACAGCCCGTTTGAATACAAAGCTGAAGGCCGTATTCAAAACGTGGCAGCTGCTAAAACAGCTGAACAGCAAGAACCTACTTTAAAAATAGCTCAATAAGCCAAAAAAGACTGTCTCATAACTCGGATTTCCGGTTTAGAGACAGTCTTTTTTAGTAGAATATCTTTACTTTCAAACTTTAAATCAATTAATTTACCCTATAACAGACCGCTTAATTTTTGAAACAATCACCAGATTGTGGTATTCTTTCCATGGAAAGAAGATTTACGTAAACGTTAAAAGTGGTATAAAAATTTCACTATTTTTTCATTTATCTGCGCTATGATATAGAGCTATAGAGAACCTGAAATAGAATATGTTCGTTACAGTAAAGGAGTAAATAAAAGTGGCTATTAATCTACAAAAAGGTCAAAAAATTGATTTAACAAAAGGAAGAGAAGGCCTATCTTCTATTACAGTTGGATTAGGATGGGATCCTGTAAAAAAACGCAGCTTTTTTGGTTTCGGAGGAAACGGACCAAGTATTGACTGTGATGCATCTGTTCTTATGCTAAATTCAAACGATAAGCTTGTAAGTAACTCAGCCGTTGTGTATTTTGGAAATCGTCACAGTAACTGCGGGAGCGTTAAGCATTCAGGCGATAACCTTACCGGAGCAGGTGAAGGAGACGATGAACAAATTTTTGTTGATTTAAAAAAGGTTCCTGGAAACGTACATAAACTTGTGTTTGTAGTCAACATCTATCAGTGTGTTGAGCGAAACCAAGATTTCGGTATGATTAAAAATGCGTTTATTCGCGTTGTAGACAGCGCTAAAAACGAAGAGCTTGTCTACTTTAATCTATCTGAAGACCATTCAGGAGCAACCGCTCTATTTGCAGGTGAAATTTACCGAGACGGGAATGAATGGAAGTTTTCAGCAACTGGAGATGCAACGAGAGATACTGGATTAGGAGAAATTGCAAATAAATATACAAAATAAACAACTTGAAAAGAGGGAAACGAAATGGCTATTAATCTTTCAAAAGGACAAAAAGTAGATTTAACAAAAACGAATCCAGGATTAACAAACGTAGTAGTAGGTCTTGGATGGGATGTAAATAAGTATGACGGTGGAAACGATTTTGATTTAGATTCATCTGTCTTTTTATTAAACGGAGCGGGAAAATGCGCTTCAGAATCTGATTTTATTTTTTACAACAATACGACGGGTGCAAACGGAGCGGTTGAGCATACAGGAGATAACCGTACAGGCGCAGGTGAAGGAGACGATGAGCAGGTTCAAGTAGATTTGAAAAATGTGCCTCAATCTATTGAACGTATCGCATTCACCATTACGATTCATGAAGCGGAAGCGCGCGGTCAAAACTTTGGCCAAGTAAGCAATGCTTACGTTCGTATTTTAAATGCAACAAATGACGAAGAGCTAATTCGCTATGATTTAGGTGAAGACTTCTCGATCGAAACAGCCGTTGTAGTAGGAGAGCTGTATCGACACGGCGGAGAATGGAAGTTTAATGCTATTGGCAGCGGCTATCAGGGCGGTTTAGCAGCACTTGTCAACGACTTTGGTTTAAACGCCTAATCATTAAAGTAAGAAAACGTACGGAGGATGTTTTTATGTCAATTTCTTTATCAAAAGGTCAGCGCATTGACCTAACGAAAACCAACCCAGGATTAACAAAAGTAATAGTAGGCCTTGGATGGGATACAAACAAATATGCTGGATCTCAGGATTTCGATTTAGATGCATGTGCATTTTTAGCCAATAAATCAAGTCAGGTTGTAAATGACGAGGAGTTTGTTTTTTACAACAATTTAAAAAGTCCAAATGGAGCTGTGGAGCATACCGGTGACAACCGTACGGGTGCAGGAGATGGAGACGATGAGCAAATAGCCGTTGATTTTTCCCTTCTTCCTGACCACGTTGAAAAAATCGGAATTAGCGTCACGATTCACGACGCAGATGCTCGCGGACAAAACTTTGGACAAGTATCCAACGCGTTTGTTCGTCTGATTGATGCTGAAACAAATGAAGAAGTACTGCGCTATGATTTAGGTGAAGATTTTTCAATCGAAACAGCTGTCGTTGTATGCGAGCTATACAAGCACGGAAACGACTGGAAGTTTAATGCCATTGGCAGCGGATTTTCCGGTGGCTTGGCCGACCTTTGCCGCAACTACGGATTATCCGTATAAAAAAGGCATGGGATAAATGAAAAAGAAAGGGTGCTTTAACGAGTACCCTTTCTTTTTAGCATGTATATGTCTGAAAAGAAAGGAGCTGTAAGGCGTGAGTAAACTAATTGATCCTCATATCATTAATCTTAACGAGCAAAATGGAACTTCTCTTTTTTCTCAAGATGTTTCTCTGCGAGGTGACTTTATACAAAATGAGCAGCAAACTTCCTACAAACAAGTGGCGGGAAGATATGTAGGCACCCATCTTGATGCGGACGAGTACGCAGCTTTTCTTTATGAACTTGCGCATTCATCATCATCGATCCTTGTCCTGCACGATAAGCTTGATAAGTCCATTTCAAATGATAGATTAAAAGAAGTACAAACGATTCTTAAAATTAATCAAGAAGAACGCGGCCTTTCTGTCAATCGACTGTTTGCTTTTTTAGAAGGAAAAAAGCTGATCGTGAAGTCAGAAAATCCCGCTATACATAGAAGAATACGCGAAAAATTTATTGAAACGTTAACGTGTTTTAAAGAACAGCACGCAGACGGTTTTATGGACGGGCAGTTTCAACGTGTATTAATCGATTTAATAAAGTGGCAGTGGAATCATGTGAAGTCTTGGATGGTCGATCAAGCATTTCCTGAACACGCGCCTCGCATCATGTGGTATGGAGATGCGAATAAAAGCGAGCGGTATTTTCTCTATTATTTAATTTTACTAGGTTTTGACGTCCTTACCTTTCATCCAGAGGGAAAGGATCATTTAAAAGAAGTAGATGAGAATCAGCGCTTAACAACTGTTTATACGTTTCCTTCTACTAGCGCGCTTTTACCTTTTCCAACGGATAAACCGGTTCGAAAAGGTACGGTAGCATTTCGAGCTTCTCAAGAAATTGAGCAAGTGCTTCATTCAGAGGAGCCTATGCTGTATAAACCGTGGCAATTTCGTTCGTATTTTCCAACTTCAGTTACTCTTAAAACGACGTATGATGAGATTTTTTTATTAATGAGAGAACGGGCGTTTATTCGTCCTAATTTTGAAGTGTCAAAGCCATATGTACAAGTGCCGGTTCTGTTTTCAAAAGTGCTTGGCATTTCCAAAAACCGAAAAGAGTACTGGAGTAAAGTGCATGAGCTCATGCAAACAGAAAATGAGTTAGCTCTGACTGTTGATTCTGTTCCTTTTGCTAAAAAAATAGAAGGAAATAATCACTTTCACTACCAAGGCGCTCTCGGAAGTGATGGGACGCTCAGTCCTGATAAAATGATTGAAAGCAACTGGTGGCGCTATAAAGAACTCCCTATCGGGCTTCAGCAAGGGCTAGCTGGAGCTATTTCCAGATACTGTGCACATTCAAAGCTCCTTCGGTTGGATCATGAAGATGCGTATCAGCATCAAATGTACTTGTTTAATCAGTCTTTGAAGCTTCCAAACAACGTGCTTCGCATGCTTCAAAAATTTGATTATACGCAGCACGTCCCTCGGCTCATTATTTATCACGGAAATGAACATGAAACGTTTACGCGTGAAGATGCAGCTTTACTGCTTCTGTTAAATGAATTTGGCGTTGATATTGTTCTTTTTAATCCGACCGGTCAAATAGATATAGAAGCGTTTGTCGAAGAAAAATATTTCGATATACATTGGCTAGAAGATATTAGCTTTAATGAAGAATTCAAAGAGCCGTCGCTCATTCAAAAATGGTTAAAACGAATCTTTTAAAGAAAGAAGGGTTTTTAAATGGCAACAAACGAATTACAGCCTTTAGATGTAAACGAAGCCGAAGAAGTTTTAGAAACAAAGCCTAATGAAGTAAAAGCAAAACTGCGAGAAGAGCCGGAAGTACGTCGCTTAGCAGAACAAATTGATTATAAAAATCAGCTGGCTTTACTTGAGTATGGGAAAGAAACAGCCAATGAAATTTCCTCGTTTTCCGGAAAAGTGCTTAGTACAATTAAATCGTCTAGCATGGAAGAGTCAAGTCAATTATTAAAGCAGCTTGGAAAGATTATGGACAAATTCGATGCAAAGGATTTTGTTGAAGATAAAGGGTTTTTCTCTAAGCTTTTTAAACGCGGTCAAAAAATAGTGGATAAGCTGTTTCAAAAATATGAAACAATGGGCTCTGAAATTGATAAAGTATATGTAGAGATTACAAAATATGAAACTGAAATGAAGCATTCAACCACGACGCTTGAACAGCTTTACGAGCAAAACTATCAGTATTATATGGAGCTTGAAAAATACATTGTAGCGGGCGAAGTAAAAGTAGAAGAGTTAAAACAAGAGCTAAAGGTGCTTGAAGAAAGAGCGTCGAGTGGAAATCAGCTGGCGGCAATGGAGCTTCAAACCTTAAAAAATGCGGTTGAGCTGATGGAGCAGCGATTATATGATTTAGAAATGGCAAAACAAGTATCTTATCAATCCGCTCCTCAAATCCGTATGCTGCAGCGAGGAAATACAAAGCTGATCGGCAAAATCAATTCTGCGTTTATTACAACGATTCCTATTTTTAAAAATGGACTTATTAACGCAATCGCAGCAAAACGTCAAAATTTAGTAGCGGAGTCTATGAACGAATTAGACAAACGCACAAATGAGCTGCTCATTCGCAATGCAGAAAACATTTCACAGCAAAGCGTTAAAATTGCCAAAATGTCCGGTGCTCCTAGCGTAAAAGTAGAAACGATGGAACAAACGTGGAATATTATTATGAAAGGAATGCAGGAAACAAAAGCAATCGAAGAAGAAAACAAACGCCTTCGTGAAGAAGGACTTGTTCGCTTAGCGCAATTTCAAGAAAACTTCAAGGCGCTTGAACATAAGATGTAACGAAAAAGCGGGAATCTTTACGATTCCCGCTTTTTTTGCCTATACGTTTGCTGGAAGTCTGAACCGTAAGAGATTAGTGAAAAGCGTGAAAGGGTATCAGATATAAAAGAAGTATTATCCAAAATAAGATAGTTATTTCCAGAAGACGTTTATGTACTTTTATAATTTAAGTTAAAAATGAAAAAAACTTAATTATTTTAAGTTTTTTTGCTGGTTTTTAACTTTTCTTTGCGCTACAATTAGCTCATATCAAAGTAAAAAAGGAGGGTATTCGGGTGTATCAAGAGCAGCGCATGAGTGCGATTATTGAATACCTTCACACACACCGCACGATTACATTAGACGAAATTTGCGATATGTTCACCGTTTCAAAAGATACGGCGAGACGCGATTTAGTCAAGCTTGAAGAACACGGTGAGGTTATGAGAGTTAAAGGCGGAGCGACGCTATCGTCAAGTCATATCATTGATTACAGTGAGCGAACGCCTACCAAAGCCAAAGAACAAATTGCTAAAGAAGCAGCTTCGTTAATGTCGGAGGGGTATGACGTGCTTTTAGATACGTCTTCTACCATCTCACTGATGGCGAAGTATATGGATGTAAAGCATGTAACCGTTATTACAAATTCCATTGATAATGTGAATTTGCTCGATCAATATACAGCGTGTGATACGTTTTTGCTGCCGGGCAAGTTTAACGGGAAAAACCGTAACGTCACCGGGCCAAGAACGATTTCTACGTTGCAGGAATACAAAGTAGATCAGCTGTTTTTAGGTACGTGCGGGGTTGGTGCAGATGGTATTACATCTCCAAGTGAAGAAGAAGCATTTTTAAAAAGACAGATGATTCAATGTGCAAGACAAGTTATTATGCTTGCGGATCATACGAAGTTTGAACGTGAATTTTTACATCGAGTATGTGATATGAGCGATATTGATATCTTAATCACAAATAAAGAGCCAGAAGCGGATGTAAAAGAAAAAATAGAGCAAAATCAAGTGCGGCTTATCGTAACAGATTTTGATAAAGGAGAGGAAACACAATGAAGAAAATAAAAGTAGGATTAGTAGGGTACGGATTTTCAGCAACGGTCTTTCACACGCCGCTTTTAAGCGTGTTAGATGAATTTCATATTTCAAAGGTAATGAGCTCAAATCCTGAAAAAGTAAAGAGTGACTTAGAAGATGTTGAAGTAGTGAGCACTCTATCTGAACTTCTAGAAGATGACAGCATTGATTTAGTTATTATTACAACGCCTAGCGGCATGCACTATGAAATGGTGAAAGACGCACTACGCGCAGGCAAGCATGTAATTGTTGAAAAGCCAATGGTTGTATCAGAAAAAGAAGCAAATGAATTAATTCAATTAGCAAAAGAACAAGATGTTCAACTAAGCGTCTATCATAACCGCAGATGGGATAATGATTATTTGACGGTGAAACAGCTGATTGAAGAAGGGAAATTAGGCGACGTTAAAATGTATGAAGCGCATTTTGACCGCTATCGTCCAGCTGTTCGAGACCGCTGGAGAGAAAATGAAGGACCTGGGTCAGGAGCGCTTTACGATTTAGGCTCTCATTTAATAGACCAAGCCTTACACCTTTTTGGAATGCCTGAATTTGTTCAAGCTGATGTATTTGGTCAGCGAGATCATGCACGTACGGATGATTACTTCCACGTAGTGCTTGGATACGGTTCTCTTCGCGTTATTTTACATTCAAGTGCCATTGTGCCAAGCAACGGGCCGCGCTTTCAAGTTCACGGAACAAAAGCAAGCTATATTAAATACGGCATTGACGGCCAAGAAGATATGCTAAGAGCCGGCAAGAAGCCTGTGGACGATACGTGGGGAGCCGACAGCCCTGAACACTACGGGAAGCTGACAACTGGCGAAGGCGAAACGAAAGAAATTCAAACACTGCACGGTTCTTATGTGACGTATTATCAAAAAATTGCCGACAGCCTGCTTCGAGGAGAAGAGCTTCCGGTTTCAGCAGAAGAAGCTCGTGACGTAGTTAAAGTTATCGAAGCGGCATTTGAAAGCAGCAAGGAAAAACGAGCGGTTTATTTTAACTAAGGAGCGAGAAACAGTGAGTAATCATTCGACAGAGAAACTGCTTGAAAAAGTAGTTCAACAGGAAAAAGAACTGATCTTTCATCAATTTACAAATGACCAGGCGTTACAGATCGGCACGGCCATTATTAATGAAGCAAAAAGCAAGGGTAAGGCAGTAACTGTAAGTATTAAACGAAATGGTCAAACTCTCTTTCAACATGCGATGGAAGGGGCCATTCCCGACCATGAAGAATGGATTAAACGAAAATCAAATACCGTTCTTCGCCACCATCACAGCTCGTATTATATGAAGCTGTACTGCGAGTTAAAAGATCGTTCTTACGCGCAGTTTTATGCAGCGAATCCTCAGGAATTCGAAGCGGTAGGCGGGTCATTTCCGATTTCGGTTAAAAACGTTGGCGTAATTGGAACCATTACTGTATCAGGCATGTCGCAAGAAGAAGATCATGAACTTGTGACAGATACGATTCGTAGCTTTTTGCAATAAAAATAAGCGGACTTCGTTGGAAGTCCGCTTATTTCATTAAAAGATGAGTGGCGATAAGGCGTGTGTTTTTTCTACATAAATAAAAGCATCATATCGTTTTGACAAGCGAGAAGGAACATAATTTCCGTATTGTTCAATCTCTGGGTCGTAGACAACACCAATGGCGCGGTGGCCTATCGTTGAATGAAAAAATGTTCGGTTTTCCTCTGTGAACATGAGATATTGATCAAAAGCACCTGCTCGGTGAATGGCATCTTCCCAGCTTCCTTCTATAGCTGGAGGAACGGTTAATTCCTGATGAGGATTACCCCAGCTATCAGAAGCAATGACCGTGCCGTGATGAGTTCCGAATCCGACGGCGTAAACATGCTTCTGTCCGTATTCTTCACGGGTAAGCTGACCTACATTCACCATGCCGCTGCTTTTCATGTCCGTTGCTCTTGCATCTCCGATGTGAGTGTTATGCTCCCATACAATTCCTTTAGCGCTATCTTTGTAGTAAGATTGAATATATTTTAAAGCTTCTACCATATGACGATCGCGAATATTCCACGATTCATTGTCGTTGGTAATCATCGTATGATAATAAGCTTCAGCATGGCTTGCTACCAGCGCATTTACCTGCATACTAAGCGAAGCCTCAGGCTCATGAGTATAGGTATCTTTTTTTTGCTGAATGGTTTGTAAAAGCTCTAAGATTTCTACCATGCAGTTTTTTCCGTAAAGGGCAGAAGAAATTCCGTACATCTGTGCTTCGCGATGAAAAGGTTCAAAGCATTCAAAGGCTTTTTTCGCTTTCTTTGCATCAGGAGCGTGGTTGTTTTCTAAGTACTCAATAATAGCTTCCATCGATTCCCACAGGCTGTATACATCTAAGCCGTAAAAACCTACTTTTGGCTGATGTGCTGGCAAGTTGTTGTTATAATCACGAAGCCATTCAATCAATTCTTTTATTTCTTGATTGGCCCACATCCATGAAGGCCAGCGGCTAAAAGATCTTAAGACATCTTCGGCATTCGCGTATTGAGTTGTATATCCTTTAATATAGCGATTAACTTCAAAACACGAAGGCCAGTCTCCTTCCACTGCTATAAAGGAAAAATCATGATGCTGAATTAATTCTTTCGTAATAGCTGCTCGAATTTCGTAAAATTCAGATGTGCCGTGAGAGGCTTCTCCGAGAAGTACGTATTGAGCGCGGCTTGCTGTGTTAATAAGCGGCAGTAAGTCATCGACATCAGCAAAAGGCATAGAATGTTTTTTAATGGCTTCTATCATTTGAATGGTTTTTAGCATACGACCACCTTATGTTTAAGAAATGGATAGCAAGAGCTTGAGACAGCGAGTCTTGCTACCAGTTAACGCGTTTTTATTTTTATGAATTACCTGCTAAAGTGCTTAATGGCAGAATCATTTAAAGAAAAATCTTCTTTAGTAAGCGCCGTTTGATTCTGTGTTTCGCATTCTTTAGTAGGGTGCTCTTCTTTTTTAGAAACAGCAGAAACTTCTTCGTTATTTTCATACGTGTGGTTTGTTGACATTATGTTTCACCTCTTGTATCTAGTGTTTGAGATACAGAAAATAAAATAAGAAGAAATATCAGGAATACCTTGAAAAGAAAAGTATACGCTTTAAATTATTTGAACTCATGCAAGAAATTGTCTACACTAAACACTGATACATAAATCGAGTGAGGAGAACGTGAAGAGTTTATGAAGTTGATTTCGTGGAACGTAAATGGCATTCGCGCGTGTGTGCGAAAAGGATTTTTAGATTATTTTCAAGAAGTGAATGCGGATGTATTTTGTATTCAAGAGACGAAGCTGCAGGAAGGCCAAATTGATTTGCAGCTAGAAGGATATTATCAGTACTGGAATTATGCCGTGAAAAAAGGGTATTCCGGAACGGCTGTTTTTACAAAGCAAAAGCCTTTATCCGTTTCATACGGCGTGGATAAAGAATCAGAAGACGAAGGACGTATTATCACGCTTGAGTTCGAACAATGCTATGTAGTAAATGTGTATACGCCAAATTCTAAAAGAGACTTAGCAAGGCTTGAAGAAAGGCTTCAATGGGAAGATGATCTGCTCGTGTACTTAAAAAAATTAAATAGCCGTAAAGCGGTAGTTTTATGCGGAGACTTAAATGTAGCACACGAAGAAATTGACTTGCGTAATCCGAAGCCAAACCGAGGAAACTCTGGTTTTACCATAGAAGAGCGAGGGAAAATGACGACGCTTCTTGCTAGTGGATTTCTTGATACATTCCGCTATTTATATCCGAATCAAGAAGGATCCTATACCTGGTGGTCATATATGAACAAAGTGCGAGAACGAAATATCGGGTGGCGCATTGATTATTTTATCGTATCGGAGAGAATGAAAGACGTTACTCAAGAAGCTGCTATTCATCCGCATGTAATGAGAAGCGACCACTGTCCTGTGATGCTAGAATTAAATGTACCCCATCTATGATATCTTTCTATATAATAGAAGAAAAACGGAAAAAAGGTTGGTTCACGCGAACGGTTGCGGTATAGTAAACATATTAAAAAATACAGAATGTTTTATGAGATAAAGGGGGAGACAGAGGTGAAGCGAGACTCGCTGCAAACCATTGAGCACGAAATTGCGCTACTTGTTCGTCTAACAACGACGCACAGTCCGAAGCTTGGAAGCTTGGACCGTTCTGAATATTTACTGTTAAGCGAGCTAGATCAGCGCAGTCCGCTCGGGATTAATGCATTAGCTGAAAATTTAAAGCTGAGCTTATCTACAGCTAGCCGGCAAGTATCTGCGCTTGAAACCAAACAGTTTGTTCGCCGCTTTCCAAGTCCAGAAAACGGGCGAATTAGTTTAATTGAAATGACGGATTCAGGAAAAGATATTTTGCAGCATGTACAAAACAAGCGTAAACAAGCCTATGCTGAAGTATTGGAAGACTGGTCGGAAGAAGAGATTTTAGCACTAGAAAAAAGCTTATCACGCTTGAATCTCGATTTTAAAAAATGGCGCAGTAATGGATGTTAAAGCGAATACATATAGATAAACAAAAAGGCTATTGAAAAATAGTCTTTTTAAGTTGAAACAAAGAAGTTGATTTCTTCTTTAAAAGATGTATAATATGTAGTGCTGCTATAACTTGCATGATACAACTTGTACAATAAAATATGTAAGGAATTGTTAGTCATATGAAAAGAATTTAATAAAAGGAGGAATAAATATGAGTCAGAATAATCCAGCAGTAGCCTCCGACAAACAAGGTTTAAGCGTACCTAAATACTTGATTATGGCGATTTTAACGCTATTTTCAATTGGCCCTCAGTATTTTTTGAATTTATCTTACACGGTCAATCAAGTATTGATTCAAAATCGATTTGATGCGAGTACACAAAGCTTACTATTGCCATCTATTATTTCTAACTTGGCATTTGGACTTGGGGTACCGATTGGTCCGATGCTCACGAAAAAATATGGCGTGCGTAAAGCATACTTAACGTTCGTTTTGGTCTTTTTAGCGGGTTCAATTATCAACGTTTTTTCGGAAAACGTTGCATTTTTATCCCTTGGTCGTCTGATTCAAGGCTTAAGTTCAGGAATGCTGTTTTTAACCATTATTCCAGCTGCGCTGATCTCGTTTCCGAATAAAATCCGAAACTTCTTTTTAGTGTTAGCAATCGGCGGACTGTTCGGTTCAACGGCGATTGGAGCCTTTTTAGGTGCTGTATCTCTTAGCATGGATAATTGGCGCTGGGTTTTTGTTTTAGGAATAATAGCTTCTCTTGTCTGTCTGTTTATTGGATATAAGGTATTACCTGCTCATGATCCAACTCAGCAAGAAGATCGACCAGTGGATAAGAAAAGTATCTTTATTCTTAGTCTTATTATGATTTTATTAGTGTATCCACTGTATGAACTAAGATACGAAGGATTTGCTTCTATTCAAGTGTGGCCGTTCTTACTAGCTGCAGCAGGATTAGTTGTCATTTTTGTCTTAGTTGATTTAGCGGCTGAAAATCCGTTAGTACCATTAAAATCGCTGCTAGCCGTAAAACCAGTTGCAGGTACAATTATGGCAATTGGCGGTCATATGGCGTATATTCTAGCCATTGCAGGTATTAATGGCGTCATGCAAAATGTGCAAAATGCATCGTACACCACGCTTTCTTATTTTTATTTATACTTTTTTGTTGGGGTACTGATTTCAGCGTTTGCAACGACATTCTTATATGACAAATTTGGTCCAGGTTACCTTGGAGCAATTGGATCACTTCTTATTGTCATTGTAGGATTTAGCTGGGTGAACGTATCAGCTGATACATCACTAGTAAGTTTATATGTTCACATTATGCTCTTTGGTATGGGTGTTAGTATGGCACTGGTATCCGGCGCGCTAGGAGCGGCACTAGCCGGAGATTTACATCAAGCTTCGATGCGTTCCATTTCACTGCACTCCATTCGAAATTTATTAGGGGCGATTGTAGCACCTGTGATTGGATGGTTTGTTGTTCGACAAAACGCGATTTATTATGAAGATTTTCGAGGTCAAATTAGCTCAGTAGATCCTCAGGTGAAGGTGCAGCTGTCTGAAATGATCAAACGCTATATGGGTATGGGAATGAGTCAAGCGGACGCAAAAACATCGGCTGTGACGGCTGTTGTAGCAGGCGCTAAAAAAGCGTCGATTTTACATGCGTATCATAACTTATTTTTCATGCTTGGTATTTTAGGCGTAATTATGCTCATTGCTTCACTAAGTAAAGCGTGGAGCGGTGAAAATAGAATTCTTGTTCAAAAAGAAGAGGTTCAAGAAGAAGCTGAGCCGCAAGAAGAAAGAAAAATGCTGCCGGCACCTCAAACAGAAGAAACCTCTGTATAATATACTAACTATAGAAAGAAGGAATTCCGATGAGTAAAAGTCGTTTATTGGTTACTAACATTGTTGGAATCATTGTGATTTTATTACTAGTAGGCTTTGGTGGATACTATTTCTACGAAAAAGCAAATTACGTTAAAACAGATGAAGCGCAGGTAGAAGCACCGCTTTCACAAGTCATCGCTTCAGCTAACGGTCAGTTAAGCGAATGGAATGTAAAAGAAGGAGATAGCGTTTCTCAAGGTGATTCTGTTGGAAGCTTAAAAGAAGGCGAAAAATCAACAGACGTAACGTCTATGATTGACGGAACAATTATTAAAAACAACGCATCTCAAAATCAATTAGTAAAAGCTGGCGATGTGTTAGCACAAACAGCTGATTTATCTAAAATCTACATCAATGCAAACATTAAAGAAACAGACCTAGGTGACTTAGAAGAAGGAGACAGCGTCGATATTACAGTGGACGGAGACTCAGGTAAAGTTTTCAAAGGTCATGTTGAAGCAATCGGCCGCGCAACAAACTCAGTGTCTTCTATGCTTCCTGCTCAAAATACAGGAAACTATACAAAAGTAACGCAAAAAGTACCGGTGAAAATTTCAATTGATGATGCATCAGATAAAGTTCTTCCAGGTATGAACGCAGAAGTGAAAATTTCAATTTAATAACGGAAAAAAAGCTGCTTCCTCTAAGGGAGCGGCTTTTTTTATGCCTAAACAAATAAAATAAAAAATGTGCTAAAAAGGGGATGTATACAAAGGAAATGTGTGGTAAGATACTTCTTGTTTGAAATTGGATATCGGTAAAGAAGGTGATGGGATGACCGCGGTCGAAACAAAAAAAGGGCCAAAAGAAAAGCTGAATTTGTTTTTCTTAACGTGGCCGATCTTTTTAGAAGTGTTTCTTTTTATGTTAATGGGGATTGCTGATACCTTTATGCTAAGTGCGCTGTCGGATGATGCCGTATCAGGAGTTGGAGCAGCCAATCAATACCTTCACATTGCGATTTTGGTGTTAGAGGTCATTGGTAACGGAGCGGCAATTGTTGTCTCTCAGTATTTAGGATCAAAACGGTATATGGAAGCGTCAAAGATTTCTGCTTTGGCCGTTACGTTAAATTTAGGAGTCGGGCTAGTCATTAGCGCGGGTTTTCTTTTGTTTTCCAGACATATGATGGAAGCGATGAACTTACAAGGTGACATACTGATATATGCACAAAGCTATTTATCCATCGTTGGAGGAGCTATTTTTCTTCAAGCGATTATTAACTCTCTTGCAGCGATTATTCGCGTACATGGCTTTACGAAGCAGGCAATGTTTGTTTCACTTGGAATGAACATTTTTCATATTGCAGGAAACTATGCTTTAATCTTCGGGAAGTTCGGCTTTCCGGAAATGGGCGTGCAAGGAGCAGCGATTTCATCTGCGTTCAGCCGATTCGTTGCCCTTATTGTGTTCTTTTGGCTGCTGTATCAAGTGATGGAATATAGAGTAAAATTTCAATACTACATTACGCTTTCAAAAGAATATATCGGTAAAATTTTAAAAATCGGTATTCCGTCGGCTTTTGAACAAGTGATGTATCAAGGCTGTCAAATTGTCTTTTTATACTATGCAACCTACCTAGGAGCAGAATCACTTGCTGCGAGACAGTACGCGATGAATATTTCAATGTTCATTTACTTATTTGCCATTGCAATTGGAATGGGTACAGCGATTATTGTCGGCCGTTTAGTAGGCGGAAACGAAAAAGATGAAGCGTACCATCGCGTATGGAAAAGCGTCAAATGGGCCAGTGCCGTAACGATGATGATGGTTGTTCTTGTGATGACATTCAGAACACAGCTGATCAGCGTGTTTACAGACAATCCGCATATCATTGAGCTTGGGGCGACGGTGCTGCTTCTGAGCATTGTGCTTGAAACGGGAAGAACGATGAACATTGTGCTGATTAACTCGCTGCGGGCAGCGGGAGATGCCAAATATCCGGTGTTAATTGGTGCGATGTCGATGGTCATGATGAGCTTGCCGCTCGGTTATTTCTTCGTTTTCCATTTAGACATGGGGCTCGCTGGCATTTGGCTTGCCATCGCAGCCGATGAATGGACGCGCGCAGTTATTATGTTTTTCCGCTGGAAAAGCCGAGCATGGGAAAACTACGGACTTATACAGCACGAACAAACAGCTGAAGAACCAACGCCGGTTCAAGTATAAAACAAAACCTCTGCAGGATGTGCAGAGGTTTTTTGCTGTGTGAAAAAACGAAGTGAAGTTGGTCTTTTTACGCAAAAAGCTTTAATTTGTGGGAAAAAACGGGTATGGGTACAAAGGAATGGTTTTATTCTACTTATTCTTTGTTTTAGATAACGGTATATGGTTGGGTAACGTATTTAGACATGAGTCTTTTTTCTCTTATTTTTCATTTTTATCTCAATTCATGAAACTAGAAGCATAAAAAAGAGAGTTTTTTCCTATTTAGCTATAATGAGACAAATTTTATACTTATAATTATTGGATTAAACTCGAAATGTGCGGAACAGGAGGAACGATATGGGGTTAGGAAGCGTATTAGACGGACTGCTGGGTGAAGTATCTGGAAGAGTCTCAGATGTAGAAGGGAAAATTTCTAAGCTAAGAACGGCTAAAAGTAAAATTGAGCATGAACAAGCTGTTTCATTAAAAGAAATTGAACACATCAAAAAGCCTGAGCTGGGAGACAAATGGACGGGTACGTTATCGGATGATTTTGACGAAAAACGTACGGCAGCCTACGACAACATAAAAGGCATTTTAGACGGTGATTACGATGGATACATTCGTGAAATTGAAACAAAGATATGGGCGCTAGAAGCTGAAAAAGGAGCTTTGAGTGGCTTGAACGCCGTTATTGGAGAAGCGGATTCTTTATTAGCTAAAGGTGAAGAAGCCTATGACGCAGTAGAAAACAAGATTAGTGAAATTAGAAGGGGGCTGTTTTCATGACAATTAAGCTTGATCACGCTGACGTTATCAAAAAGCTTGAAGCAGTCAGCACAGCGATTGGAAATTTATCCATTAGCAAAATGCCTGACCTTGGAAAAAACAGCCTTGATACTACAGAGAAATGGGAAGCGCGCGAAGAAGAAATTCAAACGCTTATTTCTACTTATATAAAAGCACTAAACAAAAACGTAAAAGATACAAAATCTAATGTAGACTTACTAAAAGAACAAGACGAATCTATTATCCATTCGTAGCAGCAAAGGGGGATGACTGTGGGAAAGGTATACGATGCAAAAGCGCTGTTTGATGTAGCAAAAGACAGGGAAAAAGCCTACGATGAGTTACTCAGTCAGCTGGGTGAACTGAAAAAAGCGCTGCAGGGCGTAGCGGACTTAGAAGGCAGCTTAGAAGGAAAAGGCGCTGACAATATAAAATCTTTTTATAAGCAGCACGCCGATACGGCCGGACAGTGGGAAAACTTAATTAAAATGCAGCAAAGCTATTTTTCAACGCTTCACGTTAAAGCTGAAAAAGCAAAGCTATCAGGAAGCACGATTGTAACTGAATCATTTTTAGAAACAGAGCTAAAAAACGTTAACAGCAATGCTAAAGAAATGGTTGCGCAGCAGCACGACGATCTGCAGAGTATTTTAAACGGCATTGACGACATCGTCTCTATTTCAGCGTTTTCAACGAGTGAGTTTAACGATAAAATAGAAGAAGCAGAGAAAAAACGCACCGATACAATTGAAGCAGTGAACCAGCTTGACGCTGAATGGTCAAAAGAATACAGCGAAATGGACGACTTCTATGCGGTAGTGGATACGCTAGTAAGCGGCTTAGAGCTGGCTACGAGTCAAGGAGGAAGTGTCTATCAGCTTGCCTTTGACGAAAAAGCCTATCACGACAGCGAGCTGTATAAAGTTCAAACAAAGCTAAACGACTATGCAACTTCATATGTTGACTACAACAAGCAGCAAGAAGAAGTATACGAGCTGGAAAAAAAGCAAGAAGAAGAAGCAAACAAGCCGTGGTATGAAAAAACGTGGGACGCGGTTTCTACCTTTACAGGAGAGGTCAGCGGATATTATGATTATAAACGAGCAGCAGAAGGCGTGGACCCTGTTACGGGTGAAAAACTTTCTACCTCACAGCGCGTCGCAGCAGGAGCCATGGCAGCAGCCGGCTTCATTCCGGTTGTCGGCTGGGTAGGAAGAGCCGCAAAAGGCGGAAAAGCCATCTACAAAACGGCTAAAGGCCTAAGCGCAGCGGATCACGCCTTAGACGCCTACAAATCCGCCAAATCCTTCAAAGTCCTGGAGCAAACCGAAAAAGGCCTCTACGGTCTTGTGGCCGCAAACGGCCTAGGAGAATACATGACCGGACGCGACATGTTCGGGAATAAAATCAGTGAAGAGCAGCGTAAAGCAAGCCTTCTGCAAGCATTAGGAATTGCTGGAGCTGGGGCGCTTTCTACGAAGGCAGCGGGGAAAACAGCGAAAGCAGGCGCTAATGCCGTGGCAAACGGAGCGAAGAAACTTAGTGATATGCGGAATGTACTTAGCAAACAAGCGACTCAACGTATTATGCCGCCGCTGCAAAGCGCCCAGAAAGCTTATCGTTCTTCTTCGAATTACGTCAAAAAGAAAATTAGTCAAGCCGGAGATATTAAGCTGGCTCCTAAGAAGGTCCGAGTAGTAGAAGAACCGCTGACTGGAACGCGTATGCCAGTGGTAGATGAGTGGATTACCGGAAAAGATGTTGGGCGGATGTTTTCGGTTCGGAGTGGTGAAACTGGTGAAACGGCTCGGAGAGTTGAAAGTGAATCGGGAGCACGGTACGGTGATCAAAAAATATCTGATAAACTCTATAGTAGATTAAGAAAAGAAACGCCTACTGATGAGCTTAGAGATATGGTGAATGAAGGGGTTGACTTGCCTATGCCTGACCCTGCGCTACCTGGTCTAGAGATTACCAAGAGATTAGAAGCTGATCACATAGTACCTATGAAGAACATTGCGCGTATGGAAGGTTTTGACAAGTTAACTTATGAGCAGCAAGTAGCTTTGTTAAATTATAGGGATAACTTTATAGGATTAAGTAAAATTGCTAATACTTCTAAAGGGTCAAAAACTTATGAGGAATGGGTAATATATAAAAAAAGAAATATTGAGGTTGATCCAACGTTTAGAAAGAAAATGATGGGAATTGAAAAAGAATTGCAAGTGAAAATACAGGGTTTAATAGATGGATTTTTAAAAGAATAGGGAGTTGACAGGGATAATGCTTCAAGATAAATTAGATTTCTTAAATAAATATACACTAAGTAAGAAACTATCTGTGAGCTTAATAGGACCTAATGACATTGATAATATCCAAAAGGATTTAATTCCTGATGAATGGAGAGGAATTTTTAAAGAGAAAGATAAATCTATTAGGATAAGTGAAATATTAAATGTATGGAAAAGATATGTAAGTAGTGAAATGAGCAATACCATATCTTTCCTGAATGAATTTTTAATTGATGTTGAATTAATGGCTATTGGTAATCGATACTCTATGTTGTATTCGGTGAAAAATTCAAGAGGGAAAATTTTATATTATGAAGGTCGAAACCCTAAAGAATACTTTAACAACGAGCAGCTTCAAGAAGATTGGAGTAAAATCCCGGATAAAATTAGAAGCTTTTATGAAAATGTTCATAATGGATTTTACTATTATCCAAGTAAGTCAATGGGGTTAGAGTCACTAGAAGATGTTACGTATCTAGATGATTATGAATGGGAGATTGTTGATGAAATTGGAGAACATAATTTGAGAATTGATTTCACATCTTCTTATGGATTTTTCAGCAATGGAATGGGAACTTATGTAGTAGTTGACTATAAAAACAGTCTGAATGACAATGCTACTTTGTGGTCTTCAAAAGAAGAACCAGAATATAACTTAAATTTCTGGGATGTAGTGGATGAATGGATGGTTATAGGATTTGAATAAATTAATAGAACGTAGATAAAGAAAGTATAATCTACGTTTTATTTCTAAAACATTATTAAAAACCGATTAGATAAAAGATAAGCTTTTTGATTCTAATGAACAGCTTAGAGAAATTCCTAAAGAAAATAACCAAGAACTAGAGTATTCTTTTACGCTAATGTTTAACCAAACTAGAAAATTCTTTATACAATTTGATTGCACGGATTGGTCTAATGCAAATTAGGGCTTCATAGCGCATGAAAAGATGAGAGAGTATAGATATTTAGATGAAGTACCAATAGATGAAAAAACTAAGAGCTTAATAGAACAATATTTAAAAGAGTATCCCAGTAATCCTATTTAAATAATTATTAAAGTTATAAGTAAACACACTGTATTTTGTGAAAATCAGTGTGTTTTTATATTATACAGCAACTAAGACTTTAATTTAAGCCTTTCTCACTGGTGTAAAACTCTTCAAATCTCACCTTACTGTAGCAGCCGCCTTGATAAGGAATAAGGAAGAGCTGCAAACGGCTTAGGAGAATACATGACCGGACGCGACATGTTCGGGAATAAAATCAGTGAAGAGCAGCGTAAAGCAAGCCTTCTGCAAGCATTAGGAATTGCTGGAGCTGGGGCGCTTTCTACGAAGGTAGCGGGGAAAATGGGACAAAGCTGGCGACCAAAGGAACCCAAAAGCTCAACAACATGCGCAACACGCTTCGCACAAGCGCCGTTGCCAACGTCACAAAGCAAGCCTACCAAAGCGTCAAAAACGCACCGGCCTCTTGGACACAGTCGCTACATAAAACGTATAACAACATCCTTCCTAGACAGCAGTATGCCACGACTCATGCCAGATCTTGTGCCGGCAGGTCCAGAACTTGCCCAGCAGACGGTGAGGGAGACCTTGCAAAATGTGAAGAAACAGACGATGCAGATGATATTAGATATGATCGTTATTGTGAAGAAACGAAAAAACCTTTAGATCGTGAAAAATGGGATGTTAGGAATGAGAATCTAAAAAAGATCACAGAGCGTGGTAGAGAAGAAGAAATAAAAGGAAGAAAAGCTTTAGGAGAACATCTTGATCGTAAGCTAGAGAACAATAACGTCGGTGAGGTTGTTACCTATACATCCAGTGAAGGGCATCTTACACGTCCAGACAGTATAGGGCGTAATAGTAAGGGTGAAATTGACTTAGTTCATGATCACAAACACAAAATAAGTGACAAAGAACATGTTATTCATAATGATAGTCAAATGCGAGCTGAAAGAGAACTGGCACAAGGGAAAAATGGTCGTCATGTTGTGACAATATCAAGTGATAAACCTGATTTAAATGGAATTCCTCCTAAGCCAAGACCAAGTGGCCCTTTAGCGAAAGAGAGTGACATTTTCTATACTGATCCAAGCAGTGGTAGAGTAACACATAAATGGGAATATCATCCGGATATCCCTGGTGGAGGTATATGGATAAAAATATAAATAAGTATGTAACTTTACTTTTTAGTACTAAGGGGGATTTAAATGAAACCTAATTATTTTACGATTTCAATGTATCCTACAGTATCTATTAATCAGGAAGAGATACTAGGTCGTCTTTTGGATGTGTTTGAGTCAAATGAAAAATTTGCTCCTACCCATTGGGGTAACTCTGAAACAGTAAAGGTAGAATATAATCTTCGGGAAATTCTAGAAAAAGTGATTTCAGAGCGTAGAGTATCTGAAGTTCACCTGTATCGTGATAAAGCGATGCACTATAAAGGGAGTTTTAAAGTTAACTGGAGTCATAGTTCATATTTGGAGTTTGAGTTCCATAAATCAATACCTAAAAAATTATGGTCTGTTTTTTTTGAGTTATCTGATCAAATCGCAGAAATTGTAAAGCCGCGTTATGGAGTGTCGCAAATTTTTTGGAAAGCATCTTATCCATGGAATACTGAATATGAACGCTTACATATGTGGATGAATATGTCTTCACTACCTATACCGGTCAGGTTTCTTCCTAACGGTCCCTTGGGGGTAGGAGCTAGAACATATTTTAGTGGTCATATTTTAGAAATGTTTGATAAGGAATTCCTACTAAATAGTCCCGCTGTCGTATCAGAATTGGAATGGGGTGGGGTTTGTATGGATCTTTTACAAAATCCATTAGAAGCTGATAGGGATACATTGCTAGATCGGTGGTTACATGTAATGAAATACTTAGAACCAGCTCAAGTAATAGCTGTGCCAAGTTTTCATGAAAGTCGAATGGTTGTCACGTATTCGCCCAATGTTGCTTGGAAGAAGTATCTAGAAAATTAAAGGAAAGGAATTTGTAATCATGGATGAGAAAAGTAATGATCGAATAAGGGTTATGGAAATAGTAAATAGATCTCAATATAATGATGAGGTTATAGATCAGGTAGATATGAGTGATTTAGACCTTAGTTTTTCAGACCTGTCAGAAGTAATGGCAAGGCGTATTATGGCAAAACGTGTTGTGTTGAGAGCCTCTTCACTAATGAGAGCAGCGTTTCATGACTGCGATTTTGAGTTAGCTGATTTCAGAAGTTGTAATTTAGAGGAAATTAACATGGCAGATTGTAGGTTTGGCGAAGCGGATTTTTCTAAAGCAAATATGAAATATGCAAAGATAAATATAAGTAGTTGCTTTGAAACTCGTTTTGACGAAGTTGATTTTTCACATGGAGAATTAGTTGGAACAATTTTAAATCATGCTACATTTCGCCGTGCAGATTTGTCAGGAATTGATGCGGAACAGGCCGACTGTACGGGAACGGATTTCAGCGGTGCCAATCTGACAGATGGTAAATTTGAAAAAGCGCATTTGGAAAATGTGAATTTATCAGAGGTAGATGCTAGAAATGCTAATTTCACAGAAGCAGATTTTACCGGAGCAATCCTTTTAAATGGGGATTTCACAGAAGCGGATTTCAGCGGTGCTAAACTCGACAATGTAGTTTGGACAGGAGCAAATGTAGAAGGAGCTAAGTTTGACGAAAATGTGAAAGAACAAGTGTTGAAAATGATATAGAAGTTGATTTTAAATTGTATGTAAAATTGGCACCTACGTTTTAATGTATGATTTGTCACAGCATGTAAAGGGTGTCACACTCTCACTATAAAACTTGCAAACTTAAAGCACTTAATTGTCTAAGAGAGACGATGAGTGCTTTTTGTATTTCAGTATGAAAGGTGAAATGAACATGATAATTTTATAAGTATGCTAAAGAGAACGGTAAAGCAGTATCTAAAAAGAAATCAATACCCAATTTTGTGAAAAAACAATGGGAAGAAATATGTTGTTGATTCTTATATTCCAGGTGGGGAAATTGTCTCGAGGAAATTCACTCAACTGACTGAAGTACAAGAAAAGACCGCATTAAGTTATTTAAGTGAGTTTACTAAAAAATACTATTATGGTAAATTTAACCTAAATTCTTTAAAAGGTGTTCGAGTAGAGTGAGAATTAATTTTGGAATTTAGTGTTCAAACAAAGCCAGTTCCACAAAAAATCATTAAAGACCATTGGTCGATACGAAAACAAAATGTATTGAAGTAATATGACAGGTGAAAAGTCGAAAACTCATGATTTTAAATATACTGACTAGCTTAAATAGACCCGAAAACTGATGAATACTGGAAATCACCTATTGGTTTCTACAATAGTCTACTGGAAGCAAATAAATATAGTTTAATAAATGAATTTAAGCGGATAAATAGGAGGGATTCTAAGTGGATAAGTTGTCTTTTCTACAACAATACAGAAAAAGTATTGAGCTTGTATCTAATGAAGACTTACTAAATATTGAGAAAGAGAACATCCCGGAAGAATGGATGGAAGTATTTATAGAAACTGATAAGACTGAAAGGAAAGATAAACTAATTGCTTTATGGAATCGGGTATGTGAAAAAGAATTAAGTCATACGATTTCATATTTAAAAGAGAATTTAGTAGATGTTGAAATCATTATAGATAATGGACAGTACGCCATTCTATATAGCGTGAAGAGTGAAAATGACGAAATTCTTTATTATGAAGGGGGAATACCAAATAAATCAATTTACGGTTTAGACATGCAACAAGCCTGGTCAAGTGTTCCGCAATCTATTGTTAAATTTTATGGAAAGTTACATAATGGCTTTTATTATATGCCAAGTCGAGCAATGGGTCTAGTACCGTTAGAGAGAGTAACTTATTTTAAAGAAGGTGAATGGGGGATTCTTGATGATTTAGAGCATCCATTAGAAATCAATCTTGATACCACTTATGGATTTTTTGAGAATGGTATGGGTGGATACGTTGCGGTAGATTTGAACAATTGTACGGATAATAGAGCAACACTGTGGTTCACCAATGACCAGCCTGAATATAGTGTTGATTTCTGGGATATTGTAGATGAATGGATTTTAATAGGGTTACAAGATAATTAAAAAATAATGTGTAAATAGACTAAGTAAGTTTATATAGCATATAGCACTTGATTGTCCATAAAAGGAAGCAGGTGCTTTCTTTTATTTGAGCGTAACAATCAGTACAATCATAGAAAAGTTCAAAAATGAATTACGTGTACGTTTAAAAAAATGGAAAGATTATTAAATAAACATAAGGAGGATTTTATAGGAAATAAATCCATTCATAATTTGCAAAGTGAACAAAAAGTTGGGGTTGTTTTAATTGTTGCTGAAAGAGTATTTTCTGTAATAAGTAAAGGTGATGAAAGATATCCAGCAGGTAGAGAAGCGTTAGACAAATGTTGGTTATGGGGTGAATCTCATACTGTAACTGGAGATGAACTCTATGAGCTTATTGATAATGCAGACTATACAGGGATCTCAGAATTTGCTGAGGAAGAAGAAGACTTGAATATGGCTAGGCTATGGTCACTACTAGTGGATGCCGTCGCTTATACATCTTGGAAAGCTTATAAAAACGAAAAAGTAAAATATGTACCCCAAGCATTGGAAGGTATCGGTGCAGATAGTATCACTGTCTTTTTGAATAGCGCAGTTGAAACCGGTTTTATCACAGTAGAGGAAATTGAAAGAATGGAATTAGTTCTTTATGATTATGAGTGTACAAGCAATGAAACCCCAATAAAAAGAGAAGACTTTATAAAATTATTCTAAAAGTGCATTAAACCTAAGGAATAAAAAACATTGTGAAATATAGAAATACTGATATGAACAAGTTCTATCAAGAACGTCAAAGAATATTGGGTAAGGAAACTCCAACAAGAAACTGAGATTAAAAACAATTAAATAATGCTCATACTAATTAAAGATTATGAAATGAGTTTTACAAGTATAGAAAATTAAAGGTGATTAAATGAAGGTATTTGAAGATTTTTTTCAGAATTACAAACAGACATGGTAGCTATTTGTTTAGAGTATGTCGAAAATAAAGCAGATGAAATCTATATCTATTGTTCATACGAGCCAAAAATGTATGTTTTTGATTTTTTCTTTAAAATTAATGAAAAGGTAGTCCATAAACATCAACTAAATGAGGCCAAACCTGAATTAAATGGTCAAGGCAATCTAGTTTATGATGTTTCAAGAGAAAGACAGAAGGCTGCTTTGAAAATCGGTAATGAAAACTTGAAATTTATTCATAAGAAATGCGAAGAATTTGATAGGGACATGCCAACCGAAATAAAACTTTTTTATGATGTGAAGCAGAATAGGGTAAAAGCAAACTATAGATATGACTTAATTTATACAAATGATGACGAACTATTACCTGATGATCTTTTTGATTGTTGGTTCGAAGAAGTAAGAGAAAGTTATTTGTAAACTAGATCTTGATGGGCTAATGCTTTTCAAAGTTTTTACTTTAATTAATATTAAACCGCTCTAAAGTTTGGGTGAAATAATGAGTAAAGTAAAAGGTGCTTTTTACGTTTTAGGATAGGAATCAATAGATCTGGTCAAATTTTATAAGTGCAAAACTATTAAATAACAATGTATCTTTAGTCTTAACAAGTCACCCCATTTTATTAAGGAGAATGTAAATGAAAATGGAATTAAATATCCAACAAATAGTTGGAGAATATAGAGTGAAAAGTGATCAGTTATTTGAACAGAAAAATTATCAAAAATCTGTTGATGTATTAATCAAAGGCTGGGAAGAAATTCCGCTTCCAAAAGGGTTATATAGTGATACTTATGAGGTGGTAAAAGATATCATTGATACCTTTATCATAATAAATGACTATGAAAGTGCCCAGTTTTGGCTAACTCATCTATACTCATCAGGCTTTAAACGATTTGATGATGGTGAAAAAGAGTTTGTTTCAGGCGTTATTTATTATGAATTGGGATCCCTTTTAATTGCCAAAGAGTTTTTTGATATAGCTAATCGAAAATCAGAAGGAAGATTATTTGAAGGGAAAGATACGAAATACATAAAATTACTCAAAAGGTAACCATGTATGAAGGAGGATCACCCAATCAAATAAATCGATTTAATAATTTGAGCAAGGATGCTAAAGTCGAGTATCTATTGTTACTATCTAATTTACTATTACACTTCATCATAATGTTAAGGAGGTATACAAATGGAATGTAAGGATGGATCAATCATTTATCCCTTGCCGGACGATACTGTGCTTTCTGAAAAGGAAGGTAAATGGAGAATAAATTTACCAGAAACGTATAAAGAATTTGTAAAAAATATAATGGTGGCGCTCCTATAAAGAATCGTTTTAAGTGCAGTAACTATATGTATATGATTGATAGGTTTTTAAACATAACTGGGGAGAGAGATGATGAGTATTACGATATAGGAGTGGTTAGAACACAATTTGACGAAAGAATTGTTTTTGATGAAAATTTAGTAGGTACGGAACTGCTACCAATAGCTGTTTTGTTTGCAGGTGACTTTGTGTGTTTAGATTATAGAGGTTCAAGAGATAACCCTAGCGTTTGCGTAGTGGTCACGGTCAAATAGTAAATGTTGATTCAATTAATTATAAAAGGGTGATACGAATGCAGAAAATCGTAGAATTATTTCATGATATAGATTGTACGTTGTCTCCCATGATAAGTTTTTATAGCGCTTTATCAGATCAAAAATTTTTAAAAGTCTTACACTATTTTTCAGAGGAAACTGGTTATGGAAATGAGTACCACATTTGTACATTTTCAGGTGACTTAGAGCCGTGGGAAGAGGGTTATGTTGAAAACGGAATTGAATTTCTAGACGGTACGGGTGACACTGACAAAAGTGTTATTGTCGATTATGAAACGTTTTTAACTTACTTGCACAAAATCTGCCGCGTATATATTGAAGATCATGCCCATGATAAAGAAAAAGTGATGGCTCTTTTACATAAAATCAAACAAAATTATAGTATCGAAGACTAGTAGGAGTACATAAAGAAGCCACGAATCGAGTCTTGCTATAGACAATAAGCTCCCCACACTACAGCGCATTACACCAAGCAGAGAGACGATATATTTTGGAGAGAATTCTACAAGGTAGAAAGTAGAGGGAAAACGAAAAATGGAAATAACTCAAATGACAAAAGCTATTAGAGGTGATATAAAAGGTGGTCACTTAAATAAGGTGAGAGACTTACTTGAGAAAGAGCCAGAAATGTTAACATGGGTCACACCTTTTGGCACATGGCTACATGTAGCGACAGCTCATGGTCATTTAGAAATCGTCCAGTACCTTATTCGTGCTGGAATAGATGTTAATGCACAAGGAGGAACTTTTTCTGCCAATGCCTTAGAAAGAGCGGCTGCAAAAGGACATATAGATATTGCTAAGTATCTTATTAACCATAATATTGAAATTGATATCAGTGAACCAGATAAAAATCCGCTGTTTGCTGCCATATATAACGGTCATTTTGAGATGGTTAAACTGTTAGTTGAGAATCATATTAATATATCGATTACATACTCTGGTGAAAATATGAAAGAGATGGATGCTTATGCATTTGCGATTGAACGAGGACAAATAGAAATTGCTGAATATTTAAAGAGAAAGTTGAAATAGATAATTTACTTAGCGAAAGCAGGTGTAATGATGGTAGGCTCAAGAAACCTTATGAATAGTATATGGTTTGGTGAAAAGACCACTTTATCTCAAGCTGAAATAAAAGAACATCTATTGAAAAGCCATACAGAAAGGGACATTTTATTTAATTTAATCGAGTTATATAAAATAGGGGATTTTACTCAAAAGCCGCTATTAATTCAATTGATGAACGGGACTCAAGATGAAGCGGTTTTGAATTTGTGTATAAGGGTCTTTTTCGCTATCGCAACACATGACGACTTAAGAGATTCAAATAATCTGCGATTTTTGAGTAAAAGTACTGAAGAAACGGTTGATACGTTTGCATCAGCAGCGATAACATCATTTTCTCTTGAAGTAGTTCCGTATTTATTGGCTTTGCTTGAAGACTGGAATGAAATTGACGATACGGCTATTATCATAAAGGATTCGCTTGATTTTTCCCTTGACTATGAAGCGAAAATCGGAGAAGAGGCGACTGCCGAGGAAATAGGAGACTATTATGTTGAGTATTGCGATGAGAATGATCCAGAAAGTTATTACTTTCAACAAAATTTAGCTTTTCCCGGAGACTTAGCACAAAAATTAGTCCAAAGAGCGATGAGTGCAGCACATAACGAAGAACCATTAAAAACTGGGAAAAAGGACAAAAGTATTTTTATGGGTATAAGCTATAGAAAGCAACCTTACGTATTGTCCAAACGCAATATATTTGGCAACAAAATTAGTGAAAAAAGAAAGGGAAGAATAATTGAAAAAATTCATTAAAAATATAGGGGATAAAGTAGTCGTAGTTCAAGCAGAACACGAATTAAAAATGCAGGTTCAGATTCTATTTCGTATCTTTGAAACGATAGAAAGAGAAAAATGGACTGATGGCTTTTCGATACAAATAGGATGGTCGAACTTTATTGTTTCTGTAAAGAATGAAGAGTATTACATTCTTTCACCGGACTATTCAGGGAATCCCTTTGAGGATTATACAGAAGATTTAACGCTTGCTCTATGGGCGCAGTTGGAACAAGTTCACTTTTTGCGCAAGTTAAACATGAAAAATGGTGAAGGCGTCAGCTTTAGAGATAAAGTCGTGGTAGCTAAAAATATACTAGAAGTAGATAGTATTTACTTACAAAGAAGCGGCGGAGCTGAACGAGGAGATTCTGGCTGGTACATAGGGCCGGTAAATGAAGAAGATGATACAGAAGAGCTTGAGGCTTTTTATGTTTATCAATTATTAAAGATTCGTCCATCCCTTATTCAAGTTTTAGCTTTACCATACGAATATATGGTGATTTTTGAAAGAGATCAAGTGAAGGCAATATTAAATGAAAGAGATGAAGATATTTTGAGTGGAGGAAGAAATGATACAAATTGACCCTGAAAAGCAAGTGAGAATTGAGAAATATAAGACCAAAAGCGATGAATGCTTTGAAAATAATGATTACGAAACATCTATAGATTTATTGGTACAAGCTTGGGGTGAAATTCCACAGCCTAAAGGGTTATATCCTGACACTTACAGTATTGTACGGGATATTCTTGATACATTTACAGTGATAAAGAATTACAAAAGCGCTAAGCAATGGTTAAATCATTTATATACATCGGATTTTGAAAGAATAGATGACGGAGAGCGTGAATTTTTATCAGGAACTATTTATTATGAGTTGGGCGAATTAAATGTCGCAAAAGAATTTTTTGATATTGCTAATAAAAAGTCAGAAGGAAGATCGTTCGAAGGGCAAGATGTCAAATATATAAAGCTGCTAAAAGGATGATGAAGATGAAGCCTTATTATTTCAGTAGGGAGATGCTGTAATGGAAATGAACGATCAACTTCACCAGCAAATTGTCAAGTTATGTGAAGAAGGTGATCGATTTGCTGAACTGCAACAAATGAGTGAAGCGATTGTTTTTTATCAACGAGCACTTGAATTAGTTCCAGAGCCAAAGGAAGAATGGTCAGCGGCTACGTGGATTTACGGCACTTTAGGTGATACATACTTTTCAATAAAAAACTATGAAGACGCTATACACAGCTTAGAATGTGCCTTAAATTGTCCTGAGGGGAAAGGAAATCCTTTTCTGTTGTTGCGGTTAGGGGAAAGTTTTTATGAGCTTGGAGAGTTTGAAAAAGCAAAAGCGTATTTGTACAAGGCTTATCAAATTGAAGATTATAAAATCTTTTTTCAGGAAGATGATAAATACTTTAAACTTATTATAGAGTTAATTTAAATAGAGAAAAATACAGTTTAAGTGAAGAGTAAAACCCTCAGTAGAGCAGGCTATTGAGGATTTTTGATTTTAATGCATATGAGTAGGGCGTGTGAACGAATATGCTGAAATAGAGTAAGAGTTTAATAGAGCACTATTTAAAAGAATATCCACATAATCCTATTTAAATCATTAGAAGAATTCTGGAAGGGATTTCAGAAGACTAAAGGAATCTCTCTGATACTATAAACTGGTGAAGAAGCCGTATGAACAAAAATATCTTAGGAGGTTTCTATGGATAATAAGGAAAAAGCAGTTAAAACCTATGATCTCATTAAGAATGGTGATACAGAACAAGCAAAAGAGATTCTGATTACAGATAAAACGCTGCTTGAGTTTATAACTCCTTTTGGAACGTGGCTACACGTGGCTGCTAGAGCTGGTAGTCTTGACATGGTAAAGTTCCTAGTTGAATACGGGATGTATATTAACATAAATGAAGGTGTACCAAAGTCAGCGCCAATTGCACATGCAGCGAGTGTAGGTGAATTTAGCATAGTTCAGTACTTATACGATAGAGGTGCAATGTTAGATGTAAGCGATTCGAGTAGAAATCCTTTATTTTCAGCGGTTTATGGTGGTCATCTTGATATTGTAAAATACCTTGTTCAGAGTGGTATTGATATTACTGTAAAGTATACGGGGGATACGATGAAAGATATAGATGCCTATGAATTTGCGATTGAACGAGGACAAATAGAAATTGCTGAATATTTAAAGCAGAAGGTGGATAGTAAATGGAATTAAAGCTTAATGATATTTATCAAAAGGTGGCCGATAATTTAAAGGAAATGATACAAGAAGGCTGGCGAGAAATCTATTTGTATGCAGAAGTAGGAGAAGGTTCTCAAACAACGTATTTCTTTTATTATCCAAAAGGAAGCGATGAACCTATATATAGTCATGATATACCTGAACTATTTGATGTGTCAGAACAGAGCTACTTAGTGTTATTAGATAAACAGTTAGAGTGCTTTCGTGAGTTGTTAGATGTATTTATAGAAAACAAGCAGGAGATATGGACAAGTTTAACTTTGCATTTAGGTCATGATGGGAAATTTGAGATAGACTACGGGTATGAAGATATTCTTACTGTTGACCCGTATGAACAACAGGTGATTTGGGAGTATAAGTACTTAGGGATTATTTCAGAAGATGAATATGATAAAAAGATCATAAAAAAATTTCTTTCCTAATCATAGAAGAGCAAAAGATATATGGACGGAGGCGTTAAGCTCATCATAGTGAGAGAAGTGGAAACGGAGTTTAAGAATGACTAATACTAATTTCAATAGTTTAACAGAACATGATAAAGTGATATTTTTTCTGGCACTTTCAGAAAAAGTAGTACCGGTACTTTCTCGTACGGAAGATCAAATTTCAGTCCGGAAAGTTATATGTAAATGCTGGGAATGGTTAAAAGACAAAGAAAATAGTGGAGATACTCTTTATGAATTATTAGATCACGAGGGAAATGGTATCACAATAATTCAAGAGATGTCAGATAATAAAACAGATGTTATAGCCTGGGACTGTATTATTGATGCAGTTGCTTATACTAGTAGAAAAGCATTTGAAAGAAAAGGCGTCGAATATTATCCCGAACCCATTGCTTTAGTTGATGATACATTAGTAGAGCATTTTGTAAATGGTTTTGAAAGATGTATAGAGAATGCGAATAGTTACATAGAAAGATTAACTTCTTTATTAAATGATGATACGAATAGAAAAACAGTGAATGATCTGCGAACAAAAGTGTTAAAAGAACTACAAATACGACAGTAATTTTAATTGACCACAACTATTTAAAAGTAAAAACGGTAGAAACAGCTAAATTATTGAGGGAGATGTCTACATTAAAACAAGGCAATAATGGGCAACTAAATTAAGGGGGATATGATTTGGAAAAAAACAGCGTCAATAAGGCAATAAGAAATGCAATTAAACGTGGTGACATTAACTCAGTCAAAGAATTAATAGGTAGTAATAAAACAATTCTACACACCATGACTCCATTTGGTAGCTGGTTGCATATAGCAGCAAAAAAAGGACAGATGGACATAGTAGAGTATCTAGTGCATAAAGGAATCGATGTAAATATAAAAGGTGATATATTTGATGCTTCTCCCTTACGAGTGGCAGCAGGTGAGGGGCATGTAGAAATAGTACAGTATTTAATCCAATCTGGAGCAGAATTAGATGTAAGCTCGGCAAAAAGAAATCCATTGTTCGCAGCAATTTACGGTGGTCATAAAAAAATAGTTGAATATCTAGTTGATCAAGGTATAGATATTTCCATTCGATATACGGGGGAGAATATTAAGGATATGGATGCGTACCGATATGCTAAGGAATTTGGACAAACAGAAATTGCTGAATATTTAATACGAAAGCTAAATGAAAAAGTATAAAAGAGAGTATTTGAAGACTAATTAAATCTTATACAACAGGTCACAAAGCTAATAAAAGAAAGGAGGTCCACCTCATGCTAGAACCCATATATGCTGAAAACGTAATTGTCGGAGTTATACATAAAAAGCAGTTTCAATGGTATGTAACCGATCGAGAGCTATGGTATTTAGATTATGTAAAGTTTGCACAAGCTTTTGAAAGTGAAGGCGATTCAGCGGTTGATGAATATATTGAACCTGAACGAAAAGGAATGGAGGTTCTCAGCAGTGAAAATGCTGAGCTTTTTTTAAAACGTATAGAGTCATATAAAGTAGATGCAGCTACTCTTTTAAAGCTGTTTGAAGATAAAATAGAAAGCGGAGATGGAGAAGACGTATTAGATTTTAGCCCTTCGTTTTTGGTGGATTTTGATCAAAAGACTTTCTACTCACTGTTTCCTGAGCCGGCTTCATTTGAAGAATATGTTCCAAGCGATTGGAAAGGAACGTATGAAGACTTTACAGGTTTGATTCCAAAAATAGAAAAGTATTGGGTAAATAAGGACGGAGAAAATTTATTTGAGCTGTGAAAGTAAACAGAGCATGGAGGGATAACGTTGTTTCGTGTTCAAACATTAATTAAGCGTCCAGATATTTTGATTACCGATTTATCATCTCTATATGAAAAGGAATCTACCTATTTTATCGAGATATCAAATGAAGCAGAACTCGTTCGTTACGGTAATCAGCTTGATTTTACTTGCCTTGAAGGAGCTATTAAGCTCGAATACTACGGTGAGCCGCTTCTTGATGCATCTGCATGGGACGTTATAGATGGGATGTGGCTTTATTTGTTGAATGCAATGGAGAGTTTAAAAGAGACCGGGTATGGAGAGATGAATTTTCCAGATCAAGCTTTAGCATTAACCTTAAAATCGGCTTCTGAACAGTTTATACTGTATACCTTGCATACATCTCCTCCCGTAAAAGCAGTGCTTCCGAAACAAGACTTTTTTATGATGGTGTTAGGAGGAGCGGAGCAGTTTTTTAAAACGATGGAGAGATGTTTTAAAGGGAACTTTCAGTATTTCAATGAAATCAAACGTATTGAAGCGTTAAAAAGGCAGTAAGGAAGACGAGGTTACTAGTAAAAGATTACAGGAACTATGGCCACAGTTTGACGGCGAGTGTAATTACTCGGCGTGCGCTTCCTTTTTCGAGCTGTTGTCCGATAGCACTTGATGTTTGCACCCAATTCACTTCATCGGGATAATTCGTAATCACTCCGTCACTTTTTGTTTTCCACAAAAATGAAGCGGGAAGCCGCTTGGTTCCAGACCACGGCGATATTTTCATTCCGGCAGAATGGACTTGGTGGATAAGAGCAGGCGTTAGGATGTCATAGGAAGGGTTAAAGTAAGTGGCAAAGTCAGCGAATTGCTGAATTGAGTTTGGGTTTGTATCTCGCTCTGAAGAAGTTAGTATGCCTATAGGAACGTTTGGGAGAAGCTCATGCATCTTTTTCATGGATGAAACGTTAAAAGACTGAATGATAACGTGATCGAACTTTCGCTTGTTGATTTCAAAAGCTACTTTTTTTTCAATTCCAGGATAAAGTTCCGGGGCTTTTAACTCTATTAATATACCGATTTTTCCTTGAAATTCATCTAACACTCGTGAAAGAGTTGGAATTTTTTCATTCGCAAATGAATTGTCTTTCCAGCTTCCTGCATCCAAGCGCTGAAGCTCCGCGTACGTTAACTCTCGAATGTGTCCGCTTCCGTTTGTCGTTCGGTCTACGGTACGGTCATGCATAATAACGAGTACACCGTCTTTGCTTTGCTGCACGTCAAGTTCAATGTAATCCGCATTCATTTCTAGCGCTTGGTGAAAAGCAGCCATTGTATTTTCAGGTGCGTAAGCAGAGGCTCCTCGGTGCGCGATATTTGTGAGTTTTTCTTCCGTGCGTGCAAAAGCAGAAGAAGCAATCGAACAGCATAATAAGGCGACTACGCTTAGACCAGCTAAATATTTTTTCATCACGTTTCTCTCCTATGCGTTGGTATAGAAATAGCGTAACGAAAAAATGTGATGCTGATATAGAGAAAGTGTGTAGAAAGCGTTGACATTTCGTAAAGAAAAATAGGGATTTTTTCATGGCGATGTTTACAAAAAATGCGTAAACGAATAGGGATTTTAATCAAACGTTAAGGAAACAGCGCTATAATAAAAGGTGTGAAAAAAAGAATAGGAATTTCTTAGAAAATAGTTGTATAATAGGTGAGTCAGTCAATGAAAGGAATGGAACATAGATATTCAGTACATACATACGTTTACGATGCAAACGAAAGAGGAGTGCCGGACGCTTCAGCAAAAGCTAAAAGCACAAATTGATTTAACATCACGGGTCAAAATGACGCATATACATAACTGTGCTGGTGTTGATGTTGCGTATTGGGAAGAAAACGGCATATCTTACGGAGCTTGCAGCATTGTAGTGGTTGATTATCAGACGAAAAACGTTGTAGAAAAAGTGCACAGTGTAGGAGGAGTAACCGTTCCTTATCTTCCTGGATTCCTAGCTTTTCGAGAGCTTCCTTTAATTCTTGAAGCGGCTAAAAAACTTCAAATAGAGCCCGACGTGTTTTTATTTGATGGCAACGGATATTTGCACTACGAGCACATGGGAGTAGCCACACATGCTTCGTTTTTTCTCAATAAACCTACCGTTGGAATTGGGAAAAGCTATTTAAAGATCAAGGGACATGATTACGTTATGCCTGAAGATACAGAGGGCGCTTATGAAGATATTGTGATTGATGATGAAGTTTATGGTAGAGTAGTAAGGACAGCCAAAGGGGTAAAGCCTATTTTTCTGTCGTGCGGAAACTATATTGATTTGGACATGTCATATCAGCTTATGATGCATTTTATTTCAAAAGAAAGTAAGCTTCCGATTCCGGTCCGCCTAGCGGATCTGCATACGCATGAGCTGCGGAAAAGGTACCGGCAGTCAACAGGGAAGTAAGCTGTTCATAGTGAGTTCATAGTTTCCTTTTATACTGATGGTTGGAATATAGTAGTAGTGTAAAATTATTAAAGAATGAGTAAGGTGATTAAAGGTGAGTTCATTTGTTGCGAGTATATTGGATTTTTTAACGAGCCTTGGCTATTTAGGTATTGCGCTCGGCTTAATGATTGAAATCATTCCAAGTGAAATTGTACTAGCTTACGGAGGGTATATGATTTCTCAAGGCATGATTAGTTTTCCTGGAGCAGTCATTGCCGGAATTATTGGCGGAACGATTGCACAGTGGTTTTTATATTGGATTGGAGCCTACGGAGGACGTCCGTTTCTTCAAAAATACGGCAAGTACTTATTCATTCATGATAAGCATATCGATCTTGCGGAAAACTGGTTTAATAAATACGGCGCGGGCGTTGTTTTCTCCGCTCGTTTTGTCCCGGTTGTTCGACATGCAATTTCGATTCCTGCGGGTATTGCTAAAATGCCGTTTTGGAAGTTTACGTCTTTAACCGTGTTAGCGATGATTCCTTGGTCGATTTTATTTATTTACTTAGGCGGAAAGCTAGGGGAGAACTGGGCGAACATTGAAGACGTAGCAAGCAAATATACGCTTCCGTTTGTGGTTGCGGCATTTGTGATTATTGTTCTTTATTTCGTATTCAAACGCACGCGTACAAAGCGCGTATAAGATCGTTTTTGAACTAAAAGCATGGCAAAAAGCCATGCTTTTTTTGCATGAACAAAAACAAGCTCTTTTATTTGCTCATGACTTCTTCAAGTGCTATTATTTTTCATACGCACTAAAAAAGGAGACGATTTAACGTGGTACAAGAAATTGTATTAAATGATACGCCTATTCAAATTTACAGCTATGAACAAGAGATTGTAAAAGGCAAAACAAAAATTTCAGTTGATTTTAAAGTAACAAGTGAGGAATATCATGATATTACTACACTTTTATATAAAGGTACTTTTCATGTAAATGTCCCGGAAGAAGATCTCGATTTCCAAGGAACGATTCACCAGTACTCTACGTCTTTTACCAATTTATATGAAAAAGGCCAGGTAGGGGATTTTTCATTAAGTTTAATTGAAGTGAACGAATAAGGAGCAGATGCGTGATGAAAGTAAGTATACTTGACCAATCGCCCGTTTCATCCCATCAGACCCCAGCGGAAGCGTTAGAAGCATCAATGCAGCTAGCTAAAGCGGGTGACAAGCTTGGCTATGAACGCTACTGGATTGCAGAGCATCATGATTTGTCTGGACTTGCCTGTTCGGCTCCTGAAGTGATGCTTGGCTATATCGGCGCACAGACTAATAGAATTCGAATTGGATCGGGAGCGGTGCTGCTGCCTCACTACAAGCCGTATAAAGTAGCTGAAACGTATAACATGCTCGCAACGCTGTTTCCAGGGCGCGTTGATTTAGGGATTGGGCGCGCGCCGGGTGGATCGGCTGAAGCAACAAATGCGCTGTCGGATAACTTCTTGCAGCAAGTATTTAAAATGCCTGAACTTGTTAAAGAGCTTCTGCAGTTTTTAGACGATAAATTTCCGGCTGAACATGAATACGCAAAGCTTTCAGCTTCGCCGCTACCTCCTGTCTCTCCGGAACCTTGGCTGCTTGGCACAAGTAAAAAAAGTGCCGAGCTCGCCGCTAGAAACGGAATGGCCTATACGTTTGGACAGTTTATGAGTGAACAAGATGGTTCAGCTATTATTGATCAGTACAAACAGGCATTTCAGCCAAGACGGACCGGTGATCAGCCCTATGCGATTGTCACTGTATCGGTCATTTGCGCTGAAACAACGGAGCAAGCGCATCGCATCGCAACGAGCTCACTCGTATGGAAAATTCAGCAGGATAAAATGGAAGCAAAAGGTGTGCCTTCTATTAAAGAAGCGGCCAGCTATCCGCTGACGGAAGAAGAAGAGAAAAAAATGAAGAAGATGAAAGAAGCCATGATTATCGGAGACCCAGAAGAAGTACACGTCCGTCTTCAAGAAGTTCAAGCACGCTACGGAGCGGATGAACTCATGCTTGTCACCATTACACATGATCCGGCTGCCCGATTAAAATCATATGAGCTTGTCGCAAAGAAATGCAAAAAATAAGAGCCAAATGTCGGCTCTTATTTTTTATGCCCGTAATAGTACTCAAATAAGTGCTGAAATGCTTCTATAGCACGTAAAAAAGAAGCTGCATCTTGGCTGTCCTCTATTAACCAGCACGTGGCTAGCACAGAATGAGCGTATCCCCACAGTAAAATGCGTTTTTTACTTACGTTCAGTTCTTTTACAAATATATTGATTCGATGGTCAATTGTCTCTGCCACGTTTATCTTAGGCAGATGATTTAAAAGAAAAGGGATGATTTCGTACTCTTTTTCTCCAATTAACCCTTTTGGATCAATTATTTTCCACGCCTCACCAGACTGTAAGAGGTTATCATGATGCAAGTCGCCGTGAAGCAAAAAAAGCTGCTGAGAAGTGCGGTTTAATTCAGAGAAAACGGCAAGTGCGTGTTGAAGCGTTTCAGATGAAAGAAAATCAATACCCTTGGGATATGTTTCTACACACGTTTGAAGCTGCTTCTCTCTTTTAACGGCTGTTTCAATAGTGGAGTCCGAGTGAGGAGGCACGCGCCATAGAGATTTCATGAGCCGAGCAGCGATTAACGCAGCCTCTTCTTTAGTTGATAAAGAGGAAAGCGGGCATCCGGGAGATAGCTTTTCAAGCAGTAAAATGCCTTTTTCAGCATCGCTGTCCACGACCTTTACCGTGTTTTCACCAGCTAGTGCTGTCAGTGCTTCTTGCTCATGAAGCAGCTCTGAAGGCTCTACAAAAAGTTTGACAACTAGTTCGCTTCCATCTGCTTTGCGCGCAGGAGCAACAAAGTGATAAGAAAGAGGGAAGTGACTGTGAATGTCGATACGCCAGCGCTCTTCACAGTAGCGAATAAGCTGAGGAAAGTCAGTTAGCCACTTTTGACCTTTATGAGGGTGAAGGTGAGTAATCGTATCACAAAACGTTTGAGGCAACGTATGCATGCGTTTGTCTCCTTTGTTGTTTCCAATTTTTTCTGATAAACTCATCATATACAGTCTACATAGAATCTGTAAAGAAGGAGGAGATCCTACATATGAAGAAAAAGAAGGTGAAATCCCCTTGGGCTCTTGCGGGGTTCCCGGTTTATATCATTGGGTTTTCACTTTTACTTGCTGGAAGCGCACCGGAGTGGCTAGAAACGGTGAGTAAAATCATGATTGTTCTTGGAGTCATTTTGCTTATCATTGCAGGAAGTGATCTTAAAAAACGAAAAAAATCAGTACCAGCCTAAAAAACTGCCGTTCGGCAGTTTTTTTATTTGGAGAAAGGGTAACAAGATAACTAGATAAAAATGTTGAATTATTATTCTATTTGATGTATAAATATAATATAGAAACAACGGTATTGAGAGGAGAATGAACGTGTCTTACGTAATAAAAAAAGAGGTTCCGTCATTTGAGCAGTTTGCAGCTTTGCATGAAGCGAGCGGATTACATAAAAGTAAAAAAGGCAATTATACAAAAGAACAGCTGTTTGAAGCTGCAGCCAACAGCTGGTTTAGAGTCGGTATTTACGATAATGAACAATTAATTGCATTTGGCCGTATGATTTCAGACGGAATTTACCAAGCGCTTATTTGCGACGTGATGGTAGATCCTACATACCAAAACAAAGGGCTTGGAAAGAAAATTATTCAAGAGCTGTTGACGAAATGCGAAGAAAGCGGAATTGAATCCATTCAGCTGTTTGCAGCAAAAGGAAAGCATCATTTTTATAAAAAATTAGGGTTTCAAGAAAGAGAAGAAGACGCGCCAGGCATGTCGCTTGTTATATAAAAAAGCTCAGTGATCAATCATACTCACTGAGCTTTTTGTATTATGCAGTTTTTAAAATCGTACTTTTTTGGACTAAATTCCAAGCAACTTTTACTAAATAAACAACAAGCAAAACGTTTAGCATAGACGTAGCAAACATAGAAAACGGATAGGACGTACTGTTTTGCATATTGCTGTCACCGTATAAAACAAAAAAAGTGTTCATAAAAATACTGATGCTAAATCCAAGGGATAAATAAAGCAAGTTTTTGTCTTTCAAATAAATATAAGCAAGCAAAGCAAGAGCTGCTGCTGGAAACAAGTAGCGTTCATGCATGCTTGAAGAAAACGTAAATACTCCGGAAATTTGAATAAGTGCTGCAAGAGCGGCGTATTTAAAGCTGCGTCCTTTTATATAAATAAGCCAAGAAAAAATAGTCGTCGCGACGATAAAAATAAGTCCCCACGTATGATAGCTGAAAAACAGCAGCGTTGCAGAGCTGTCTTTATAGTTTGCGCCTATTAAACTAAAAAAGTTATAGGCGTTAACAGAGGCATACGGGTACTCTCCAATGGTGGATGAAAATAAATTAATAATCCACGTAGGACTTTTTCCAGCTGAAAAAGGCAATAAAATCACAGCAGCAGTGAAAGCCGCCGTTAAAGCAATGCCGAAGAAATGTTTCACTTGCTTTAGGCGAATGAGCTCGAAAAACAAAATAGGCAGGATAATAATCGCCTGCGGCTTCATTAAGACCGCTGCTGTAAAAATAACGGCCGACGCATAAATTCTTTTTTCCGTAATCATTACAATGGCTAGGACAATAAGCAAAGTGAAAAATGAATCGACTTGTCCCCAAAACGTTGAATTAACTAAAATGGCCGGATTAAATAAATACCCAATTGCTAACAGATAGGCAAAAGAAGGTGCCAAGTATTTACGAGCTAAACGATAGAGTAAATATGATGTGACGACATCTGCTAAAATAGGCGGGATTTTAATCAACAGCGAAAAATACTGCTGAAAATCCGGTAAACTGCCAACTTTCCCAACGATAAACAAGATATAAATATAAAACGGCGGATAATCGCTTCCGCTTTTAGCATAGAAATTTGAAAAATGATTAGCCGCAACCGATGCCCAGTTTTTGAAAAGAGATGCATCCATATGAGAGCCTACCCACGGAATCAGCGCAATCCGGATAAATAGTCCAGTGCCAAGTAATGACCATAAAATAACGCGAGAATGCCCTATTGAATGATGCCATTTCTTTTTCTTTAATAATCCGTAAACGAAAGCTGCTGCTATAAAAAAGCCCACCGTATAAAGAGCGAGCGGCGTTTCATAGTCTTTATTAGCTCCTTGACCTCCGGCACCGTTATCCATAGATAGATTATGAAAAGGCGTTACGTGTTCTCCGGAATTGCTGGGTGAAGCGGAACCGTTTCCTGAAGGAAGACGATGATCCCTCGAATTATTATCAGGAGCAGATATACCATTCGTAATCTTTTTTAACTGATGACTTTCTTGAATCGAAAATAAATGTTCTTCTCCTTTATAGTGTGATAGTGAAACGATACTGAAAACAAATGCTAAAAGAAAAGCAGCCATTACGATAAAAGCCGTTCTTTTTTGTAGTATGTTCATATAAAATCCTCCGATGACAATGTATCGAATAAGTAGTAGTGTGTCTCCATACTATAAGGGGAGTTGGTGAAAATAAAGTGAAACTTCTTTAATAAAGAGCGGAAGAGAGAGCATAAAAAAACAAGGCCTTAGAAGACCTTGTTTTTTATATTGCTTATAGTACAGCATCAAACTTATTTACTTTCCACTGTGAACCAGATTTATAAAATGTAACGGTGCGTTTTACACTTCCTCCGTCAACTGTTGGAACCGTAAATTGATAAGAGCGAACATCGGCACGTTGATAAGTTAGTTTTGCTTTTGCTTTGTTCCACTCTAGCATGCTGAATCCGTCACCGACAGGACGAGCAAGCTTTCCGTTATATGTGATGTAGCGATAATTTGTTAATCCTTTTTGAATAGCACTGTTTGTAAACGTTTCAGATAAGTAGCTTACTAGTTTGCTTTTTGTATTAAAATCTTGACAAAGATATGAGTACTGAGTGCCTTTATAATTAAATGTTTTTTGAGTACATAAATTACCTTTAGATCCATGAAGTGCATTCCAGAAATGGTTGCTTGCGTTTGCTGCAATTTTTACCGCATTAGTCGTTGATAGATTTTGTGATGCTGCTTGAGCTGTAACTCCTGTGCTTAGTGAAAAGAAAAGAGCAAGTGATGCTAAGATTATTCCAAATTTTTTCATTTCCATTTCCCTCCTACTCATTCATTGAAATATATGTAACATTCATGCTGTTAATATTACAATTGTTACATTTATATTACAATACTTCTTTAAAGAAATAAAGAGTATTTCTTATATATGTTTGAATTATTCCCGTATTTTCTTAAATAAAACGTAGAATTAAAAGAAAACATATAAACAGTATGTCAATTATGTGTCACATATTTCGTCGCTTTACAAGTTCGTATATAATAGGAATAAACCGACCAGTATGCTGATGTAGGTAAATAGGTCAGGCACAAAAGGAGAACGTAGACTAATGGGTGTTTCAGAAGTAACATCAGGAATTATTATTACCACTGCTGTAATTGCTATTGTGATTATTACAGTCGGTGTTTTAGCTACAATGATTGCGATTGCGAAGAAAGCAAATAAAAAGTAAGTATGTAGAGGAGAGTTAGTATAATAACTAATTCTCTTTTTTTTGAAAAAAACCTATCGCTATTTTTATAATAAAAATGCATAAATAACGCGTGCATTATTCATAGAAAAAAGCAGGAAATTTACGTTTTGAAGCTAATAGATACATAAGGCAAACTGCGCACTTTCATTATAAAAATAATGGAAGGGGTTCTAACAGACTTCAAGTGATATCGCCTATTTTATGTCATAATGAATGATATTCATTAACACAGCATCTTAGACGCACTTTATAACCAAATAATGAGGAGAGTGGTTGAGTTGCAACGACAAAAAGTAGCAGTGAATGGAGAAAGGTTAAAAAATACGCTTGAACGATTTGCCGATTATGGACGAACACCTAATAACGGTGTAACCCGCCTAGCGCTGTCAGAAGAAGACCGTTTAGCACGAGATTATTTTTGCTCATGCTGCCGGGATCTTGGAATGGACATTAAAATCGATGACCTTGGATGTATTTACGCCACGCTTGAAGGACTAGAAGATAAGCCGCCTGTTGTGATTGGCTCACACATGGACAGCGTAAAAAAAGGCGGAAGGTTTGATGGAATCCTCGGTGTAGTTGCAGGGTTAGAGTTAGTAAGGACGCTGGTTGAACATAATATTAAGCCGAAGGTGTCGATTATGATTGTTAACTTTACGAATGAAGAAGGAGCGCGTTTTGAGCCTTCCATGATGGCTTCAGGTATTTTATCGGGCAAGTTTCAAAAAGACGTTATGATGAAGAAGACAGATGTTGACGGCGTGACGTTTAAGCAAGCCCTTCAATCATGCGGATATGAAGGCGATACGAGTAACCGTCTTACTGAAGCATCGGCATTTGTAGAATTACATATTGAGCAAGGGCCTATTTTAGAAAGAGAAGCCAAATCAATCGGTGTAGTCGAGTGCGTGCTCGGAATGGTATGCTATGAAATTGAAGTTACCGGGGAGTCAGATCACGCCGGGACGACGCCGATGGACATGCGGAAAGACGCGCTTTTTGCAACTAATAACCTGATTGCTGAAGCTCGTCATGAGCTCGGCAGATTAGATTCAAATTTAGTCTATACAATGGGTCGTATGAACGTACTGCCTAATATTCATACCGTTATTCCAAATAAAGTTATTTTTTCGCTTGAAGCGAGACATACGGATGAAGATGTCATTGCATCTGTGGAAAAAATTATTCAATCACTGCCTGATCAAGCGGAGCTGTTAGAAGGCTGCGAAGTGCGGGTGACCAAGCTTTGGGGTCGCGATACCGTGTGGTTTGATAAAACGGTTTGCGATGAAGTGGAAGAGTCGGTTCGTTCGCTTGGCTATTCCTACAAGCGAATGGTAAGCGGAGCTGGACATGACGCACAGTTTTTAGCTAGCTATATTCCGACGGCTATGATTTTTATACCGAGCGTAAACGGAAAAAGTCATTGTGAGGAAGAGTTCACTCCTTGGGAAGAATGTGAAAAAGGTGTAAATGTACTTTTAGAGACGGTGATTAAGTTAGCTCAGAAGTAATGAGATAAAAGAGTAAACCTGCGGAGGTTTGCTCTTTTTTAGTGCTTAGAAAGACTGCGAACTATCGCATTGAACTTTTGGTTTATTATGGCTACAATAAATGAGAAGCATCCGGATGGATGTGAAAAAAGGATGTGAAAAAAAGTGAGATGTTCTCACTTACAGAAATGAAAATTACTATTATTATTGCAGATGATAATTCGTTTATTCGAGAAGGAATGAAAATTATATTAAATACATACGAGGAATTCGACGTTGTTGCTACTTTAAAAGATGGTCAGGAAGCCGTTCAATATTGCAAGAATCATTCCGTTGATATTGCATTGTTAGATGTAAGAATGCCTGTTATGGACGGTGTAGAGGCTACAAAGCTTATTTCAGAGTCAACCAAAGCAAAGCCGCTTATTTTAACTACGTTTGATGACGATGAATATATTATTGATGCCGTAAAAAACGGAGCTAAAGGCTACTTGTTAAAAAATACAGAACCAGAGCGCATTCGAGACGCGATCAAAAGCGTGTTCAACGGACATACGGTTCTTCAAGATGTTGTACTTGATAAAATTAAATCAAGTTTAAACGCTGCAACTGAGCGCGAGTCAAAAGCGGATATGACACAGTTTACAGAGCGTGAAACGAGCATTATGACGCTGATTGCCAAGGGGCTTTCAAATAAAGAAATTTCTAAAACACTTTTTATTTCAGAAGGTACCGTAGCAAACTATATTAGTTCGATTTTAAGTAAGACGGGACTTGAGCACCGTACTCAAATTGCTATTTACTATTTAACCGGTAAAGGGAAGTAGGGCTATGGAAGTCGGATTAATGATGACTAAGCTCATCCTTATACTGTTTTTGGCTATTACGTACATTCAGTTTAATTATGTACACTCGATTTCAGCTATTGTGTTAGCACTGCTTCTTTACAGCTGTGTTAATATTGCAGCGTCCATTGTGAAAAAGAGCGCGTTCAAGCGCATGTTTATTGTTAGTTCAATTGTCCTTATTCTATATTGTGCGTATAAACTTCATCCTTTGTTTTTTCTTCTTTTGCCGCTAAACCTTTGTGAGCTTATTGGAGAATCAGTCGTGAAAAAATGGATGGTGCTGCTGATTGTGTTGCTTCCAATGCTGCTTGTTCCCTCTGACATTAGCGCGCTGTATGTGTTAGTCGCTGCGTTTACTTTCTTTATTTATACAGGAGCAGCTCTCTATCAAAAGAGGACAATCAATTATGAACAAAAGCTCGATGAAATGAGAGTAAGTATGCAAAAGCTGCAAAAGCATGTGAATGAAAATAAAGAGTATGTGAGACAGTCTCAATATGCTTCAAAATTAGAAGAGCGAAATCGATTATCGCAGGAAATTCACGATAAGATTGGTCATTCAATGACAGGAGCGCTTATTCAAATGGAGGCAGCAAAGCATGTAATGAAGCAAGATGAAGAAAAAGCGCTGTCTCTTCTTCAAAATGCAATTACAATTTCGAAAGAAGGCATTGAAGAAATCAGGTTAACGTTAAAAAGTATAAAGCCTCCCGCTGAGCAAATAGGAATCAGCAGGCTTAAATTATTTATTGGTGAATTTGAGGCTAAACATAGTATCGCAATGCCTCTTGTATACAAAGGTAATTTGGATCTTATCACCCCTCTTCAGTGGAAAATTATCCATGAAAATATAACGGAAGCTATTACGAATGCCTTAAAATATGCAGAAGCAACGATGATTGCCATTGAGCTTCATGTACTAAATAAAATGGTTAAAGTAGAAGTCAAAGACAATGGAAAAGGGGCTCACTTGTTTCAAAAAGGCCTTGGCATTGCAGGAATGGAAGAGCGAGCTGCTTCCATTAACGGAACGGTGATCGTTGACGGGGCAAACGGGTTTTCTGTTACCACGCTGCTGCCGATAGGTGAGAAACTTCATACATAAATAATGAGATTTCTCATGGAGAAAAGGTGAACTTATGCACTGACGTAAGTTTGCCTTTTTTTCATAAAATAAGGATATACCAACACACTAGAGGTGAAATGATGAACGTATTATCAATTCAAAAATTAACAAAGAAATTTGGAGATTTTATTGCGGTAGATAATTTGTCTTTACAAGTAGAAGAAGGAGATATATTCGGCTTTTTAGGAACAAACGGAGCAGGAAAAAGCACAACGATTCATATGGTAGCTAGTCTGCTTCAAAGCAACAGCGGCGATATTGAAGTACTTGGGAAAAATATAAAGAAACACCGAAATTTCGCAAAGATGAACATTGGAATTGTTCCGCAGGACTTAGCGATTTATGAAGATTTGACAGCCTATGAAAATGTGAAGTTTTTTGCAGGTCTCTACGGATTAAGAGGGTCACTTCTTAACGAACGAGTCGAAGAAGCTTTAGCGTTTGTAGGGCTTTTAGATAAACAAAAGGCGTATCCGAAAAGCTTTTCAGGAGGAATGAAAAGAAGGTTAAATATCGCATGCGCAATTGCTCATCGCCCGAAGCTTATCATTATGGATGAACCGACGGTTGGCATTGATCCTCAGTCGCGAAATTATATTTTAACATCTGTAAAAAAGCTAAATGAAATGGGAAGCACAATCATTTATACCAGTCACTATATGGAAGAAGTAGAAGAGGTATGTACAAAAATTGCGATTATTGATCATGGCAAGATTATTGCTGAAGGAACAAAAGAGCAGCTGAAAGCTATTATCACTGATACAAAAGATATTTGGATTGAAGTAAAAGAAGCGGACGATATAGATTGCAGCGGTCTAAAAGAAATTCCAGGCGTAACAGCCGTTACGTATGAAGATGGAATCATTAAAATTAATTCAAGCGCCGAAGTGAATAACTTGAACAAAGTCATTCATTATTTAATGACGCATCATATCGAAATTAAAGCAGTTAAAGAACAAGCCCCTAATTTAGAGACGGTCTTTCTCACGCTGACAGGGCGCAGTTTAAGAGATCTATAAAAGAAAGGAGGAATAACGAATGAATATTATTGCAATTGCTTTGAAAGAAATGAAAAGTGATCTGCGAGATAAGCGTGCATTTATCTTTATGATTCTCTTTCCACTGGCTCTTGTCCTTATTTTAGGAACAGCTTTGTCTCAAGCCTTTAATAACGATATGAAGATAGACGACAGTTATGTTCTCTATAAAATCGACACAAGTAATGAAGAATCTGCTGTTTTTAAGCAGTTTGCTGCCCATGCAGAAAAATCGGGCATTCACTTTAAAGCGCTGAAAAAAGATCAGAATGGAAAAAAAGAAGTAAAAGAGCAGCGCTATACAGCTTATGTAGAAATGAAAGACGGAGACATTCATCTCTACGGAAATGAAGAAAACAGCATTGAATTCAACATGGTCCAAGGTATGTTAAGCACTTTTGTGGATAAGTACAATGTGGCTATGGAAGTGGCTAAAGTAAACCCTCAGCAAGTGGATAATCTGCTCCGTGCGTCTAAGCATGACTATATTCAAGAAACATCTCTTCATTCTCAAAAACAGCCAAATTCAATAGACTACTACGCCATTTCAATGACAACTATGATTGTTTTGTACGGATCTATCTCAGCGAGTTATTTAATTAGAGGAGAGCGTATGCGAAATACAGTTAGTCGATTAGTAGCCGCTCCGGTTAAAACCGCTGAAATTTTTGTCGGAAAAATTTTAGGTACTGTTTTGGTTCACGCCATTTGTGTGTTAGTCGTCATTATGTCGACTAAATATTTTTTTGATGCCAACTGGGGAGATCATTTACTCCTCGTGCTGCTGATGTTAGTATCACAGATTCTTTTTGCCATTAGCTTTGGGTTAGGAGTGAGCTACCTTACGAAGACGGAAGCGGCGTCAAGAGCAATTATTATGGTTGTTATTCAAGTGTCGTGTATTGTGGGAGGAACCTATTTTCAAAATGGATCTGGAGAGGGATTCGTCAATGTATCACCTTTAACCTGGATGAATAATGGACTTATTAAATTGATTTATACAAATGATATCGGCGCTTCTCTTTCAGTTATCGGGTTGAACGTAGGCTTCTCTATTTTATTCCTGGGCATAGCAATTGTGCTTTTGAGAAAAAGAGAGGGGTTATAACATGAAAAATATCATGTGGCTTGTCACAAATATGCTAAGAAATATGCTGCTTAGAAACAAAAGGACGCTTGTGCTTGTTATTGGTTTGCCTATTGCAGGGGTTTTAATGTCCGTTCTTATTTATGGAAATGCAGGAGGGACTTCGGTGAATATCGGAGTTGTCAATCACGACTCAACGGATATTACAAAAGATACCGTTCAGTTTTTAACAGGGCTGCATAAAACAAATGTTAAAATACTCACTGACAAAGAAGTGGATCATGAGATTACGTCAAAGAAAGTTGATACGGTTATTACCTTTGAAAAAGGGTTTTCTGACAGCGTCAAAGCGAACAAACCAGATCATATTACAATCACTTCAATAAAAGGAGCAGAAGTAACGAGCTTTATTAAGTCTTATTTGTATCAATATATTGACAATATTTCTTCGCTGAATCAAGCTGCTGAGGGCGACGATGCGGCGTTTAAACAAATGTATGAGAATTATCAAAAAGCGCCATTCCACGTCTCGACGCATGCCCTTGAAGACAAAGGAACCGATCAAAACATTGTCAAGCAGACAATTGGATATTTAATCATGTTTATGCTTTTTTCTGCGGTGAATTTATCGGCTCTTATCACAAAAGAAAAAGAGCAGCGAACGTATTTTAGACTGTTAGCTTCGCCAGTTAGCGCAAGGCAATACGTGATATCCAATGTTATTACAAATATGATTTTATTAACTCTGCAAGTAATGATTACACTTGTTTGTATTACGACTCTTTTTCACGTAGATATGAACATTCCCGTATGGCAGCTGTTTTTCATTTTAGTTTTGTTTGGTCTAGTAGCCATCGGCTTGTCTCTTGTAATTATCGCTTTTACAGAAAGTTCAAAAGCAGCGAATGGTCTTCAGACGCTTATCATCACGCCAACTTGTTTACTGTCCGGCTGCTTTTTTCCGCCTGAATTTATGCCGGATGTGATGCAGAAAATAGCCGACTTTCTTCCTCAAACGTGGGTATTAAGTACGTTAAAAAGTGTTCAACAAGGAGCTGATTTAAGCAGCCTATGGTTAAATATCAGCATTTTACTAGCTTTTGCACTTGTTTTTTTCCTGCTGTCTATTTATAAATTAAATCGAAATAATACTGTTCAAAAGTTTATTTAAATGGTAAAGTCAGAGAATACCTCTGGCTTTTTTTGTAATTTTTAAAAAGTTACAAAAAAAGATTGAAAAATATAAGATGAAATTTTAGAATGAAAGAGGAAAGGGGTATACAAAAAGAGAATAAATAGGGGAGAAAAACGAAGTTCATGTTGGTTTTTTGCACAAATAAATGAAATCGCTTACATAAGTCAGCATGAAAGTACGGAAGGAGAGATTGTCAGCGAGATAACAAAGGGGGAAAAACAGTGGGAATTTATGAACTACTTGTACCACGCACGGTTTTATATGGAGAAGGATCATTTTCTAAAATTGGAGAACAGGCTGCACTGCTTGGGACAAAGGCATTGCTTATAAGTGATGACGTTATGGTGAAAGCAGGGAATGTAGAAACTTGCCGTCGTTACTTAGCAGAGGCTGGCATGGACTGTGCCGTGTATACAGGCGTAAATTCAGAGCCGACAGATATTCATCTAGATGAAGCGCTTGTTATATGTAAAACAGAGCAGTGCGATGTGGTTATTGCCTTAGGGGGGGGCAGCTGTATCGATACTGGAAAAGCGGTTGCCATTATGATGACAAATGAAGGGCATCTACGAACGTATTTTCAAAATCAACAAGATTTTCAAGATAGTCCGCTTCCTTTGGTTGCCGTGCCTACAACTGCTGGAACAGGCTCAGAAGTGACGAAAGCGACGGTTATTACAGACACGGCGTACGATGTAAAAATGATGCTCGCAAGACCTCAATTATTGCCTGATACAGCCATTGTTGATCCGTTATTAACTCTATCATGTCCGAAACATGTAACGGCAGCTACAGGAATTGATGCACTCAGTCATGCAGTGGAAGCGTATTTGTCTAAAAAAGCACATCCTTTTACAGATTCACTTGCGCTTCAAGCAATTGAGTTAATCATGAAAAATATCCGTCTTGTGTATAGAAATGGAGAAAATGTTCAAGCAAGAAACGAAATGGCCTATGCATCTATGCTGGCAGGAATGGCGTTTTCAAATTCATCTGTTGCTCTAGTGCACGGTATGTCAAGACCTATTGGCGCGTTATTCCATGTGCCGCACGGTATTTCTAATGCGATGCTCCTGCCTGCGGTTTTGGACTATACAAAAGAGGCTTCAATCGATCGTTTAGGTGAAATAGGACAAGCTCTTTTTCCGAACGTATCATATACAAAAAAAGAGGGAGCAGATGTGTTAATTGAAGCCATCAAGCAGCTTTGTATCGACTTAGAGATTCCTAATCTTCAAACGTGGGGCATTGATCGCCAGCTATTTTACGCGGCGCTTGAGAAAATGGCAGCGGATGCGATTCAAAGCGGAAGTCCTGCTAACCATCCGTTTGTACCGACGGCAGAAGAAATTATCCAGCTGTATTACACGTGCTATGAATATGAGTTTGAGTCTGCACTTTATAAAAAATAAGATAAATTCAAAACAAATTGAATGAGGGATGAAAGGGGAAACGTTATGGATTTGCTGATTATTTTGCTGTCTCTGGGGCTTTTAATGCTGGTTGCTTACCGCGGATTTTCAGTTATTTTGTTTGCTCCACTGTGTGCGCTGCTAGCCGTTATTTTAACGGAACCAAGCTATGCACTCCCGTTTTTCTCAAACGTTTTTATGGAGAAAATGGTTGGGTTTATTAAAAACTACTTCCCTGTCTTTCTATTAGGAGCAGTCTTCGGGAAGATGGTAGAAATGTCTGGAGTCGCTGAATCGATTGCGAAAACAATTGTTAAAGTAGTAGGGGCTAAACGCGCCATCTTGGCTATTGTTTTAATGGGAGCAATCTTAACCTACAGCGGGGTAAGTTTATTCGTTGTTGCGTTTGCAGTTTATCCGTTTGCGGCTAACTTATTCCGCGAAGCGAATATTCCAAAACGATTAGTACCGGGAACGATTGCATTAGGAGCTATTTCGTTCACCATGGATGCACTTCCGGGTACACCGCAAATTCAAAACGTTATTCCAACGACTTTTTTTAAAACAGACATCTATGCTGCTCCGACACTGGGGATTATCGGATCGGTGATTGTCTTTAGCTTAGGTCTTTGGTATTTAGAAAGCCGAAGCAAAAAAGCAAGAAAAGCTGGAGAAGGCTACTACGGGTTTAATAATGAACTAGCGGCTGCTGCAGAGCTAGAAAAAGAGTCTGTACCTTCTACAGAACCTAAATATGAACCTAGCGTAGCAAGACAGATTCTTGCATTTGTTCCGCTCGTGCTTGTAGGGGTGGCAAACAAATTTTTTACTGTTTCTATTCCAAAGTGGTACCCAGACGGTTTTGATTTTGCCAAAATTGGTCTTGAAGCGTTCGGAAAAGTAGATTTAACCGCAGTTGTTGGTATTTGGTCAGTGGAATTGGCACTTGTTATTGGAATTATCACAACGATTGCGTATGACTGGAAGAGAGTGACCACCGGTTTCCAAGCTGGTCTTAACGCAAGTATTGGCGGAGCGCTTCTCGCTGCGATGAACACGGGAGCTGAGTATGGCTTTGGAGGCGTCATTTCATCTCTTCCTGGCTTTGCAACCGTTCGTGATGGTATTTCACATACCTTTACAAATCCGCTTGTCAATGGAGCCGTTACGACAAACATTTTAGCCGGTATTACAGGCTCTGCTTCTGGAGGTATGGGAATTGCGCTTAGTGCGATGGGAGATAAGTATGTAGAAGCTATTAATCAGTACAACATTCCTCCTGAAGTTATGCACAGAGTTGTAGCGATGGCATCAGGCGGTATGGATACGCTTCCTCATAACGGAGCTGTTATTACCCTACTTGCTATTACCGGGTTAACCCACAAGCAGTCTTACCGAGATATTTTTGCCATCACTGTTATAAAAACGCTTGCATGTTTCTTAATTATTGGAATCTACAGCTTAACTGGACTCGTCTAACAAATAAAGAGGCTGAGTTTAGTTAAAGAAAAATCCGAACGATGAATCGTTCGGATTTTTTTATGGTTGTGGTGAACATAGATTTCATGTATATAGGTGCTTTTAGCGGTTGATTGGAGCGGAGCCTTGCACGGAAATCAGCAGCGGTTTCACAAGGAATCTTTATCTCCTTTGTTTGTCTATAGGTTGCAGTGATTTAGTTATATATCAAGCTTTTGGCTCTAAAACAGATTCTTTGACTTTCTAAACTGTAAGTATTATGATTACACTACTTTCTGCAGTACTATATGCCGTTACATTAATTCTTAGCATGTTTATGAAGAAAGGAGAATGACTGTGAAGCTATTTGAAGGAAATTTAAAAGTAGGCGACTGGGTCAAAGGAAAGTCTCGCGACGGTGAACTTATATACGGATATATTAAAACGATTAATCCATCTAAAAAAGCAGCACTAATCAACGTTGTAAAAAGTGATGATGAAAAAATGGTCGGCACAACCATTGGCATGATGGATGAAAAAATAGAGAAGCTGCCCCTTCAAAAAACGGCGCACGAAGAGCAGATTCTTTCATTGATTGATCTTGCGCTGCTAACGAAAGACAAGGCTTGGTTTATTGAATTAACAGCTGAATTAAAAAGATTACAAGATAAAAAGCAAGGCTGACATTCCTGATAAGGAATGAAGGCCCTGCTTTTTTTATTATTCATAGGGGAAAAGCAGGAATGGAAAGCAGCTTGCGAGAAGAAGTAAATGATGACATTAAGAAAGAAAAGGTGATAAAAGATGAGTAAACGTGTCTTGATTTTAACAGGAGATGCCGTGGAGGCATTAGAAGTTTTTTATCCGTATTATCGCTGTTTAGAAGAAGATATTCAGTGTACCATTGCTTCTCCCGTGAAAAAGAAGCTTCAAACGGTTGTTCATGATTTCCTTCCAGAGATGGAAACATTCACAGAGAAAACGGGATATAAAATTGATTCTCACGCTTCTGTCGATGAAGTGGATCCCGCCGATTATGATGGACTTATTATTCCTGGAGGACGGGCGCCTGAATACATTCGAATGAACACAAAAGTTCAGGAAATTGCTGCGCATTTTTTAAAAGAAAATAAACCTTTAGGCGTTATTTGTCATGGTCAGCTCGTGTTAACGACGGTTAGAGAGTATCTGCAGGACAGAGAAGTGACAGCGTATCCTGCTTGCCGACCGGAAGTAGAAGCGGCGGGTGCTGTATTTGTAGAACAGACGCTTCATGTAGACAGAAACCTAGTAACCGGACAAGCTTGGCCGGATTTACCTAAATTTATGAAAGAGTTTTTTAACGTGCTAAAAAAAGCTGAAAAAGTGAACGCATAATAAAAAAGCGGGCTGAGAGAAAACCATTCTTTCAGCTCTTTTAATTGATGATAGGTGAGGTGTAAACAACGTGCAGCTAGTGTCTGAACTGTCGAAGAAAATTATAAAAGAAGTACAGCTTGTGATGAAAGAACATGTAATTGTAACGGATATACGCGGAATTATTATTGCGTCTACAGAAGAAAAGCGGGTTGGTTTTTTTCATGAAGGCGCGTGGAACGCGATGCAAAAAAAGAAAAAACTATATATATCTAAAAAAGAAGCAGCAGATTTAAAAGGAGTTAAGCCAGGAATTAATTTGCCTATCAGTTATCAAGGAGACATTATTGGCGTTATTGGTATTACAGGTATTCCAGAAGCTGTTGAGCCTTTTGCAGACATTATTCGAAGATTAACAGAGCTAATTATTCGCGAGGCATATTACATAGAAACAAAGGAATGGGAAAATAAAGGAGTAGAAGCTTTTTTTCGTGAATGGATTTATAGCCAGCAAGTAGATGCAGAATTTATTGAACGAGGCCATATTTTAGGAGTACAAGTAGACAGCTCTTATTGCTGCACGCTGTTTCAAATTGATTCATCTCTTTCGAAAAAGAAGCAGCAGCACGTACAAGAAATGATTCGCTACTGGTTTGAAAGTCATAAAGCTGAAGGAGATTATATTGCAAATTGGGGATACGATCGCTTGCTTTTACTTAAAGAGGCTGTAGGTGAAAAGGCAAGGCGAGGATTTAAAGAAGAATTAATAAAATGTCAGCAGTATATTCAAGCAAACAACCAAGTTATGATCACTATTGGTGTAGGAAAGCCAGCGGAGCAATTTAATTTGCATGCTTCATATGAAGAAGCGAAAAAAGCGCTTAAAGTGGCTTCAAAACGTCAAACCGTTGTTTTTTATGAGGAGCTGCTGATGGACATGATTTTAGAAGACGTTTCTGAACCTGTAAAAAAGGAATTCTTGAGTCGAGTGCTTTCTTCCATTCAAAAAGAAAAAGAGCTTCTCGAAACGCTGAAATACTATTTAGCCAACGATCAATCGTTGAAAAAAACGGCGTTTGATTTACATATTCATATTAATACGCTTCATTACCGCTTGAAGCAAATGAAAGAACTAACAGACATTGATCCAAAAAGCGTAAAGGGTATCACGCTTTTTTACCTTGCGCTGTCTCTATTAGAGTAAGTGCGCCCTTCGTTAGATAAACATACAAAAAATGAGTTTTTAAAGCACTTTTTTTTAGTTTTTTATCCATAGTCCCTCGTGGCTTCTGCAACTATAATAAGATTAAGAGATATATAAGGAGGAACGTTATGCTTAATGAACGAACAAAAGCAAAGCTCATTGAAGTTGTAGGATCAGCCAACTTTCAAGATAGCAGTGAAGCAAGACTCGTGTACTCTTATGACGCAACACCTAACTTTCAGTCGCTTCCTGATGCGGTTATTATGCCTGAAAACAAAGATCAAGTGAAAAGAATTTTAACGATATGCAACGAAGATCATGTTCCTATTGTGCCAAGAGGTTCAGGTACAAATTTAAGCGCAGGAACGTGTCCAACGCAAGGCGGAATTGTTCTTACATTTAACCGAATGAATAAAATTTTGGAAATTGATGAAGAAAATTTAACCGCTACCGTGCAGCCAGGTGTTATCACGTTAGACTTAATTAACGCCGTAGAAGCAAAAGGTTTATTTTACCCTCCTGATCCAAGCTCTATGAAAATATCAACCATCGGAGGGAACATCAATGAATGTTCAGGAGGGTTACGAGGCTTAAAATACGGCGTAACAAAAGATTACGTTCTTGGTCTTGAAGTAGTTCTCGCAAACGGTGACTGCATAAAGACGGGAGGCAAGTTAGCTAAAGATGTAGCTGGCTACGATTTAACGAACTTGTTTGTTGGTTCTGAAGGAACGCTTGGCGTCGTGACAGAAGCGATTTTAAAGCTCATTCCAATACCTGAAACAAAACAAACCCTGCTCGCGCTGTTTGAAGACATGGACGCAGCCGCTAAGACGGTTTCAGCTATTATCGCCAATAAGATTATTCCAGCTACGCTTGAATTTTTAGATCAGCCGACGTGCGAAGTAGTAGAAGATTTTGCGCAAGTTGGTCTGCCAACAGATGTAAACGCTGTCTTATTGATTGAACAAGACGGTCCCCCGGAAGTGGTGAGTCGGGATATTGAAATGATCTCACGCATCTGCAGCGAAGGAAATGCTGTATCTGTAAAAGTAGCGGCTTCGCAAGCAGAAGCAGAAGCGTTAAGTACAGCAAGAAGATCAGCTCTTTCTGCTTTAGCACGGATGAAGCCAACGACGATTTTAGAAGACGCAACCGTCCCGCGGTCTAAAATTAGCGAAATGGTCAAAGCGATTAATGAAATTGCCGTAACATATAACGTTAAGATCTGTACGTTTGGTCATGCAGGAGACGGAAATCTGCATCCGACTTGTTTAACAGATGCGCGCGACAAAGAAGAGCTTCACCGCGTCGAACAAGCTTTTGAAGCGATTTTTCATAAAGCCATTGAGCTTGGAGGAACGATTACAGGTGAACACGGAGTGGGAGAAATGAAAGCACCGTATTTGGCATTGAAGATGGGCGGAGAAGGAGTAGCTGCGATGAAAGCAATTAAGTATGCTTTGGACCCGCAAGGAATTATGAATCCAGGGAAAATTTTTGCTAAAGACACGAGAAAAAGAGTGGTGGTTCGTTCATGACGGCAACAAAAGACATTCAGCAAGCATTCAAAGAACGGTTAGATTATGACGAGTTAATGAATTGTATGAGATGCGGTTTTTGTTTGCCAAGCTGTCCGACGTATGGACAAACGAATCAATATGAAGCAGCGTCACCGCGCGGAAGAATTGCTTTGATGAAAGGAGTTGTAGACGGACTTATTGAACCTGATGAATCTGTTGAAAAGCAATTGAATCTTTGTCTTGGCTGCCGAGCGTGTGAGCCTGTTTGTCCTTCGGGTGTGAAGTACGGACACTTATTAGAAGAAGCGCGTGATATTATTCAGCAGAAAAAAAGGCATAAATGGCCGGTAAAAGCGCTCAGGCATATGGTGTTTGAACAGCTTTTTCCTCATAAAGAACGATTAAAAAATGTACATTCTCTGCTTGCTTTCTATCAAAGAAGCGGCTTGCAAAAAGCTGTTCAAAAAACAAACATACTAAACGTCCTTCCTGGTAATCTAGCACAAATGGAAAAAACGCTTCCGCTTGCGCCAACCAAAAAAGAAATGAAGAAACGGCCGTTTTTATTTGAAGCAGAAGGAACAAGAGAGCGTACGGTTGCTTTTTTTACAGGGTGTTTAATGGATACGATGTTTATGGAAACAAACAACGCGACGATTGCACTTTTACAAAAAGCGGGGTGTAAGGTCGTTATACCAGAAGTGCAGACGTGCTGCGGCGCACTGCATGCGCATGGAGGAGAAAAAGATCAGGCAAAGAAGTTAGCGAAGCAAAATATCATGGCGTTTGAATCCATTCAAGCGGATGATATTGTTCTTAATGCAGGAGGCTGCGGTGCGCTGTTGGTAGAATACGATCATTTATTAAAAGAGGAACCGGAATGGAAAGAAAGAGCAGAGGCCTTTTCTGCAAAAGTGAAAGATTTTTCAGAGATTCTAGTGCAGCAACAGTTTGTGGAAAAACAAAAGTTATCGCTGCCAAGTCAAATTATTACGTATCAAGACTCGTGTCATTTAAGAAACGTGATGAAAACGTCCAGCGCACCGAGAAAACTGATCCAAGCGATTAACGGAACGGTGTTTAATGAAATGGAAAATGCGGATCATTGCTGTGGCTCAGCTGGTATTTATAATCTAACGGAACAAGAGATGTCTATGCAAATTTTAGATTATAAAATGGAAAAAGTGAAAGAAGCCCATGCACATACGATTGTAACAGCAAACCCGGGCTGTCTCATTCAAATGAAGCTAGGGGTAGTCAGAGAAGGAGTAGAAGAAAGTGTAAGGGCCGTTCATCTTGCAGATTTACTTCTTGAAGCAGTAGAAAGCAAATAAAAAGGCCGGACGCGTCCGGCCTTTTTTATTATTTGAACAGCTGAGAAACAATTTCGTACGAACGAAGGCGAGCTTTGTGATCGTAAATTTGAGCGTTAATCATCAGTTCATCTGCTTCTGTTTCTTCAATAAACTGTTCCAGCTTGACTTTAATCGTCTCAGGACTTCCGACAATAGAAGAGCCCAGCTGCTGTTGAAGAGAAGCTTTTTCAAAGTCAGTCCATAGTTCATCCATATTATCCACAGGAGCTTTTAGTTTACCCGGTGTGTTTCGAATTAAATTTAGAAACTGCTGCTGCATAGAAGTAGCCAAACGTTCAGCTTCTCTATCTGTATCAGCAGCGATTACGTTTACACCTAACATTGCATATGGTTTGTCTAACACGTCGGACGGCTTAAAATAACGGCGATACATGTTAAGAGCTGTCATTGTATTATTAGGCGAAAAGTGACTTGCAAATGAAAATGGCAAGCCTAGCTGTGCAGAAAGCTGTGCGCTAAAACCGCTTGAGCCAAGTAGCCAAATCGGAATATTTAAACCTTGACCGGGAACTGCTTTAACGCGCATCTGACTTTCTGAAGCCGGTTTAAAGTATTCTTGCAGTTCAGCCAGCTGCTCTGGGAAGTCACTGCCGTCGCTTCTGCGGTCGCGTCGTAGAGCTTGTGCTGTCAGCTGATCTGTCCCTGGGGCTCTTCCTAAGCCTAAATCAATACGTCCTGGAAATAGTGATTCAAGCGTGCCAAAATGCTCAGCAATAACAAGCGGAGAATGGTTAGGAAGCATAATACCTCCAGAGCCTACGCGAATGCGTGACGTGCCTGCAGCTACATGACCAATTACAACGGATGTAGCGGAGCTTGCGATACCTGTCATATTATGATGTTCAGCTAGCCAGTAGCGGTTATACCCCCATTTTTCAGCGTGCTGAGCTAAATCTAATGTATTTCTAAGTGAGTCAGATACAGTTCCTCCTTCAACTACAGGAGAAAGATCCAATACGGAAATCGGAATATCTTTTAATGCTTTACTCATCAATTTCATCTTCTTTCTTTAAAGACTTCATAGGCCTTGTTATTTCAATGGAATACAAGTATTTTAACAATAATCTTTCGAGTTCCAAAATATTTTGCTTCGGTTATTTTCCTTTACGTTATTGTTCTTTATTTACACAAGTTTTTAAGAAGCAAAAAGCCTGTACGGCATAAGGCAGAAGCCGCCTCTTTCTATGAAAAGCTGTCATATTTTATAGTAGAAGGGAGGATGAACGTGGTTACTTTAAATGAACTAAAAAGCAAGCAGTACGATATGATATACAGTTTAGGCTATAACTGTTTTCCAGGGATATACATGAAAAAATATTTTTTGCGAAAACAAGCGGGCGTGATTGATTGGTGTATTAGCATTTCTCTTTCTCATGTCAATCAGCTGTTGAAAAATCGTTGTAAAGACTTATTTGTATATGAACACTTAACCTATATCAGTTCTTTCGGAGATGGTTCCACGCTTAGACTGCGTGATAAGGTGTATCAAATTGATTCTGCTCATGATTTTCCGTCGTCTATTAATACAGAGAATAACTGGCTTTCATATAATGAAGTCAAAGAAAAATATGAACGGAGAACGGAGCGATTTTTAACGTCGATGGAGACCAGTTCTTGTATATTGTTTATTCGTATGGGTGGAACGTATGAAGAAGCGAAAGAATTAGAGCATATTTTAAAGGAAATGGTCAAGAACGATTTCTATATACTGCTGCTGACAAACAGTGAAAAAGAACTTTTATCCGCAGCTAACTGGGACTTGCCTTATACATGTGTCTTACATGCACCTATTTTTTCAATGGACGTGCTGCGCGATGATAAAGTATGGGAAGAGCTCTTAAGCGGGCTTGTTATAAAATAAAAGGAACTCTTTTTGTTTAATACGGGAATGAAAAAGCTCGTTTTTTTCATAGACTTTGTTATATCTGTGTATCAAAGGAGATGAAAAGATGGAGTCCAATGTGCGGAAGGCGATAAAAGAAATTGTATGGCTGCTGCTAGAACAAGACCAGCGCTGGAATGAGTATCTAGTACAGCTGGAGGATTTGAAAATACAAGTGGATTTGAATAGTTCCGCATATGAAGTTCTGAGAAAGATGACGGGTAATTACGAAGTGCTGCTTGAACATATGGATCTCATTCAGCAGTTTGAAAATCATTCTAAAAGTGAAACAGCGCTGAATGACTTAGTTACCATCGTTATGAAGCATTACTCATTAAAAAGTTCATAAGCCTGCTTTGTGCAGGTTTATGGAGTTTAAGCTCTCAATGGAATTCGGTAGAGATAATCGTTTATAATAAGTACATATGGTGATGAAAGGGTGATCGATATGGAAGAGAAACAAGAAATTGTACCCGTTCGTACAGAGGAAACAGCCAAATATTACTCGGAAGAAAAATTTTGGGACAAGCTTAAAAAGTTTGGTAAAAAAGCGGGAGCAAACGTTGTTTATGCCGTATTGCTTTTATACTACACGCTGCAAAAGCCTGATATTCCGCCAAAAGCAAAAGCAGTTATTATAGGAGCATTAGGTTACTTTATTCTTCCTCTAGATTTAATTCCAGACTTCGCAGCAGGAGTTGGATTTACAGATGATTTAGGAGCTCTAGGGCTTGCATTGATTCAAGTTGCCATGTACATTGATGAAGGTGTTAAACTGAAAGCAAAAGAAAAAATTAAAACGTGGTTTTCAGAAGACCACAATTTTTCCATTATTGATGCTAAAATAAAGTAACGTTATGATCGAAATGTAATTATTAAATAAAGTGAGCAAAAGAAGGTGATAGATGAATCATCTTCTTTTTAACCGTTAATATATAGGTCTTTGTGACTATTTTAATCCGTTTTATGTAAAAAAAACAGGATTAAAATATTTTTTTCATTAAAATTTTAATCAATGTAATTGAATAATTGCCCTACAAATGTTAAGTTAAAACATGTTCATAAATTCGTCACAGAAAGCAATATACAAATAAGTAAGATGGTTTGTAAAAACTTTGTGAAATTATGGAACTTTTTAACTGAGAGTTTCAAACTCTTAGAGATTCTTCCTCATCAATCAGAAGTAGCTTTCTTTCGTCACAAGATTAAGCATCTTTCATTTGAAGGTGTTTTTTTTCAGCCTAAGTAAGCCAACAACATGATTGTATGACAAGTTTTTACTAAGGTTGTATAGTTAATGTATTGTATGACAAGTTTTGTGTGATTTGATGTTAAATAAATGAACAGCTTCGAAGTAAATAAATGATTGCAGAAAAACAAAGTCCATGCGTTTTCATGAACCATTATACGTTACTTCATATTTGTAGAGATGTTTAGCAAAAGGGGAGATGAATGGCCTGACGTAAACAATATCCATAGACAAGCCTTAGAAGATAATTATCTTTCTAAGAAAGCAAATTTATATGATTGATTCTAATCTAAACAATGGAGTGTTCAAAAATGGAAATTAGTCAAATCTTTATTATTTTAACCCCAATCTTTTTTGTTATTTTGCTAGGTTATTTAGCAGGGTATTTCAAAAAGTTTGATGCAACAACATCTAAAGGGTTAAATACGCTTGTAACAAAATTTGCGTTACCTGCACATCTATTCGTTGGTATTACAACAACATCAAAACAAACGCTTATTGAAAAATGGCCGTTTTTACTAGCATTAGTTCTTGGTATTATTGGATTTTATGTTCTTTTCTTACTTGTGGCAAAATATGTATTCAAATACTCACTAACAGGCGCGTCTATGTTCTCTTTAAACTCTACGCAGCCAACGTTTGCGTTTATGGGTATTCCCGTATTAGGTAGCTTGTTTGGCGCGGATGTAGTAGCAATTCCAATCGCCATTACTGGTATCGTAGTAAATGCGATGCTTGATCCTTTAGCAACTATTATTGGTACGGTTGGACAACGCGAAAGAAGTGAAGGGGATTCAGAAGAAAGCTTATTTAAAGTAACCATTAAATCAATCTTACACGGTCTTTCTGAGCCGTTAGCTTGTGTTCCGTTAATCGCAGTAGTATTAGTATTATGTGGATTCCAATCTCCAGATTTATTATCAAGCAGTTTAAATCAAATTGGCTCAATTACATCAGGTGCGGCTCTATTCGCAGTTGGGGTAACAATTGGTATTCGTAAAATTCAATTTAGCCCATCGGCATTTGGTATTGCGATTTTGAAAGTGGCTATTCAGCCGCTTGTAATGTTAGGAATTGCAACAGCAATGGGTCTATCATCAGCTGATATCGTAAAATTAGTATTATTAGTAGCGTTCCCAGGTTCAGCTGTAGCAGCGATGATTTCAGTTCGCTTTGACAGCCTAGCTGGTGAAACAGCTTCAGCATTCGTACTTAGTGCCATTATGTCACTTGTTACATTACCATTGTTAATTTCTTGGTTAATGTAATCACATGCATGGATATAGAACAAAAAAGGCTTTGCTATTTTAGCAAAGTCTTTTTTTGTGCATCTATACTTAAAAAAGCTTTAAAAATTCTTGAGCGATTTTGGGAAGATAACTGTCGGTACGCCACGTAACTAAAGGCTCAATTACAAATGGATTATCTTCTATGTTTAAAATTTTAATACGTTCTAGTGAAAAAGAGGAAAGCATTGAATAAGGAACAATGGCAGCACCAAGGCCACGACATACTAAATTAAGAAGCATCGCTGAGTCATGGCATTCGCATAAAATATTAGGTGTTATATCCATCTTTTTAAATTCCTTCACAATGCGATTATATATGCTTATTTCCCGGTTTGAGCGAAGAAGAATAAGAGGGAGAGAAGCAATTTCAGCGACTGAAATCTTTTCTGTTGCATAACCACTTTCTTTAGGAACAGCTACAACAAAAACATCTGGTGCAAGTGTTTTTGTTTTGACATGTTTATAAGGTAAGTCAGTAGTAGTGACTGCTACATCAATTTTTCCTTCTGTTAATAATTCGTTTAAGTGAGCTGGTTCGTTTTCATAGATATTAAATGTGCTGTTTGGATATTGTTTTTGAATAAGAGTTAGCTTATCGAGAACCGTTGATGCACAGTAGATTGTACATCCAATTTCAAGTTTTTCATTTGTTACGTTTTTACATTCCTGTACTTCCAATACTGATTTTTCGACCCTTTGCACAATTTCTTTCGCTCGTTTTAAAAAAAGCTCTCCTTCTACCGTTAACAATAAGCGCTTGTTATTATTTCGTTCAAAAAGCAAAAGGCCCAGCTCATTTTCGAGCTGTTTTAGCTGCCTGCTTAAAGGAGGCTGAGCCATATGCAGGCGCTTTGCTGCTTTGGTCACATTTAATTCTTCAGCTATGACAATAAAATAATGCAGCTGTCTTAATTCCACTGTATTCAACTCCATACTTTAAAGGTATTATTATATATTTTATCAATATTTTAATTGTATGGAAAATGAGTGTAAAGTTAAATGTGTAACCAAAGCAGAGAGGAGGAAGAGAAATGAAAATAGCTGTAGGAATCACAGGAGCCACGGGAGCTATTTTAGGTATTCGAATTTTAGAGCTTTTGAAGAAGGCTTCTGTTGAAACGCATTTAGTCATGTCGCCTTGGGCTCATGCCACAATTAAGCTGGAAACACCCTATAGCGTTCAGCAAGTAGAAGCGCTAGCAGATTATTGTTATTCATATCAAGACCAAGCAGCAAAAATTTCGAGCGGTTCTTTTCGCATAGATGGAATGATTGTTAGTCCTTGCAGCATGAAAACATTAGCATCTATTCGAATGGGACTAGCAGATAACTTAATAGCGAGAACAGCAGATGTGATGCTAAAAGAAAGAAAGCCACTGGTGCTACTTCCTCGAGAAACGCCTTTGAATACGATTCATTTAGAAAACATGCTGGATCTTTCAAAAATGGGAGCTATCCTTGTGCCTCCTATGCCGGCATTTTATAACAAGCCTGAGACGATTGAGGATATTGTCACCCATATTGCTGTTCGAACGTTAGATCAATTAGGAATTGATCTTCCTGAGGCAAAAAGATGGAATGGAATTAAACATTTATCACAAGGAGGAAAATAAACATGGCTTATAAAGACTTTAGAGATTTCCTTAATACGCTACATAAAGAAGGGCAGCTACTGACGGTTACAGATGAAGTGCAGCCTGATCCAGATTTAGGTTCAGCAGGTCAAGCCATCAGTAATTTAGGAGACCAAACGCCGGGATTATTATTTACCAATATTTATGGGTACAACAATGCAAAGGTAGCTCTAAACGTAATGGGTTCCTGGTCAAATCACGCGTTAATGATGGGACTGCCTAAATCAACTCCTGTAAAAGAACAGTTCTTTGAGTTTGCTCGGAGATATGAAAAATTTCCTGTTAAAGTAAAAAGAGAAGAAACAGCGCCGTTTCATGAGTGTGAAATTAAAGATGATATTAACTTATTCGACCTTTTGCCGTTGTTTCGCTTGAATCAAGGAGACGGAGGCTACTATCTAGATAAAGCGTGCGTTATTTCTCGTGATCAGCATGATAAGGAGAACTTTGGTAAGCAAAACGTAGGTATATATCGTATGCAGGTTAAAGGGAAAGACCGTCTAGGCATTCAACCTGTGCCACAGCATGATATTGCCATTCACTTAAAACAAGCTGAAGAAAAAGGTGAAAACCTCCCTGTATCAATTGCTTTAGGATGTGAACCTGCGATTGTCACAGCAGCCGCTACGCCGCTTCATTACGATCAATCAGAGTATGAAATGGCAGGAGCTATTCAAGGTGAGCCATACAGAATTGTGAAGTCTCAGCTTTCTGATTTAGATGTACCTTGGGGAGCAGAAGTGATTTTAGAGGGAGAAATTTTAGCGGGTGAACGTGAATATGAAGGTCCTTTTGGCGAATTTACAGGTCATTACTCGGGTGGCAGAAGCATGCCTGTTATCAAAATCAATCGTGTATACCATCGCAAAGATCCTATTTTTGAAAGTTTATATATCGGTATGCCTTGGACAGAAACAGATTATTTAATTGGAATCAATACAAGCGTTCCTTTATATCAGCAGCTAAAAGAAGCATATCCTGAAGAGATTGAAGCTGTGAATGCGATGTATACTCATGGTCTCGTTGCTATCATTTCAACGAAAAGCCGATACGGAGGATTTGCTAAGGCGGTTGGTATGAGGGCATTGACTACGCCGCATGGATTAGGATATTGCAAGCTAGTTATTTTAGTAGACGAAGATGTGGATCCGTTTAATTTACCGCAAGTCATGTGGGCGCTATCGACAAAAATGCACCCAAAACACGATGTTATAACAGTGCCTAATCTTTCAGTTCTGCCACTTGATCCAGGATCTGAGCCGGCTGGTATTACAGATAAAATGATTTTGGATGCTACAACACCGGTTGCACCGGAAACAAGAGGCCACTATTCTCAGCCTTTAGATACACCACTTGAAACTGAGAAATGGGAAAAAATCTTAACGAATATGATGCAAAAATAAACAAGGAGGAATCGACATGCATACTTGTCCAAGATGTGAAGCCAAACAAGCGAACTTAGTATCTAAATCACCAGTTGAAGGAGCCTGGGAGATTTACTTATGCAGCGTGTGTTTGTTTACCTGGCGTTCTTCTGAACCTGAGACCATCACCAATCCTGAAAAATACCCTCGACCATTTAAAGTCAATCCAAAAGAAGTACCGCTGGCAACGCACGTGCCTCCTGTGCCATCCCGATCTTAATCAGCAAAGGTGGTAAGTAAAATGAATAAAGCAGAGCTGCCAAAAGCCGTGCGCGTATTTTTAAATGGAAAAGACTTAGAAAGAAAGCAGCATGATGCAATGCTGCTATCTACAGTGACATCCGAGGGTTTTCCTCATGTAGCCATGATTAGCGCAGGAGAGCTGGTAGCTATTAGCTCTTTACGCGTCAAGCTGCTAGTATGGAAAGATACAACGTCTTCAACAAACATGATACAGAATCATAGGGCAACCGTTACATTAGTTGTTGAAGGAAAAGCTTATTACATTAAATTTTTGCTGAAAAAAGAAGCTTCTGTGTTATCAGGCTATGAGCTATTTACGGGAGAAGTAGCCGGTGTTAAAGAAGATTACGCAAAATATGCAGTTTTAACATCAGGAATTCAATTTCAGCTTCATGATTCCAAAGAGATACTGAGCCGCTGGAAGCAATCAATTAAGGCTGTTCTTTCTACCGAAAAAACCGATTCTTAAAAATAAGAATCGGTTTTTTAGCTGTAGTGAAATTTTTTTAAATAGCATGCTAGCTGAACTTTTAATAGGTGTTCACTGTTTGTAAATGATATGTTCATTTTTTCTTCAATTTTTTTCAACCGCTGATAGAGTGTATTAACATGAATATGAAGCTGCTTAGCTGTAAGTGAAGCAGAGCGGTTATTATCTAAATACGCTTCTAGCGTTTGCTCTAAAGGTTCATCGTTTGAATGATTGTTCTTAAGAGGGAGAAATACTTCATCAATAAAGGTTTTGACTTCTTCTTTCGACTGATTAATAAATAGCCGGTTAATTCCTATTTCCTCATACAACATGCATCCATCTTGCTGCTGAGACAAAAGGTAAGAGACAGCTTTTTCAGCTTCACTATAACTTTTTCCTATTTGAGTAAAGTGAGAATACCGACTTCCAATCCCTGTTTTTACACGACATTCATTGTAGTAACGCCATTTTGAGAGTAAATCTTCTAATTGTTTGATAATAGCATGATGTTTTTCATAAGGGTCAAGCGTAAATACAATGGTTACTTTGGTGTCGAATCCGTATACGACCGGTGCTTTTGAGCTGAAAACCGATTTGATGTCAGATACAAGGCGATGAAGGTGTAAGTTTAAGAGCTGCAGGTCCGCTTGTGAACGAATGGTAATGAGAGCGACCAGAATATGCTTTTTTGTATCAATGTTTAACTCAGCTGCTTTTTGATACAGCAAAGTGGTGTCATAACACGATAAGTATTCACTAAATAATTCATGTGTTCGTTTGTAAAATAAATTGACTAACGTTTGTTTTTTCAGCATTTCTAATGCAATAACAGAGCTGCTTTGTTCGAGTGCCACTTGATCTAGAGAGGAAAGATTTCCTTGATTTGCCTGCATAATAAGTAACCCTAAGAGCGTGTCAATGCCGTGTATGGGGTGAATGTACACACTGTGTGCCTCATTGTTTGCCTCAATAGTATAAAAACAAGGCTTTGTATGTAAAAGAAAATGCGTGTGAAATTCAGCTGCTTTTGTGTCTATATCAAAGAATTTTAAAAAGCCATAGGTCTTATTATCAACAAAATCTACAATGGTGACAGGAGATGTAACCATTCGGCGCAATTCGGTAAGTATCGGTTCAATTCCTTTACTTTGAAGTGAAACATTCATGAATGTACGATGAATTTGATCGCGGCGTATTAAAAGTTCATTTTGGTTTTTTACATCTTCAAAAAGCGCTGAGTTTAAGAGAGCAATCGATACTTGATCGGAAAAGCTTTCTAACAATTCTTTATCCGCTTCATTTAAAAGAGGGGTTGTACCGTTTTGATAAATAATGAGTACGCATACCGTTTGTTCTTCCATACAAATTGGGACAGAAATAATAGATTGAATGTTTGTAAACGTATAGGACTGATTAAGATAATGAATATTGTCGTCAGTCATAGTAGAAGAATCGCGTAATATAGCCTTTAAGTTTGTATACATATAGCTTTTATTATGCTGAAATGTCTTTCCGATAATTCCTTCGCCAACTTTCATTTTCATGTTTTGAATTTCATTGTTTGGCCCCCCGGACCAGGCGCGAGGCAAAAGAAATTGAGTGGAAGAATCAAACATCCACAGCACGCCCATATCCGCAACAGAAATAACTGAAAGAGCATTTTCAAGAATTCTTGTTAATAGAAAATCTGAGTCTTGTAAAAGTGAGATTTCCTTAATGCTTTTCATAAGCACGTTTAAAATGTGCTCATGCCGCTCTAGCTTTTTTTGCAGCATATAAGGAGAAAAGGTAGCTGATAGCTGTTTTATTTGTGGGGGTGTCCAGTCATGCTTAGCAAGTATGCGAACAACAAACGCATAGCGATTTGGAAAGGATAAATAAATTTCCTCGAACTCTTCATATGCCGTATGCTTTTGAAAGGAATCACTGCCGTTATGTAGGCTAGTGGGAGGAGTGTAAGTCAGGGATGAGCATGAAGAACTGGAAAAAATCACGTTAAAATTTGCAGAATCAATACTTGCCCAAATCTGATAAGGACTATTTTTGATAATAGATGTAAGATAACCTTTCATATTAGCTAATAAATCACTCATGTTAACAACCCCTTATAGACTACTTAATGTAAAAAAATACATAGTTATAGTTCTTATTATATAGAAATACACATTGAAAAAATAGTCAGAATTTTTTAATATTTATATAACGAATTGATTTGTTACAAAACATTACATTAAATGGAATAAAAAGGAGATGAGTGCATTTATGTTAGCAAGGTCGAACTGGAAATACGTCATTTTATTTTTATTATTTTTAGGCTGGTCGCTTGGAAACTTAGATCGTTTTATTATTAATTACGCTATTTTAGATATTTCGAAAGATCTACATCTGAATGCTTCTTCTACAGGCATCATCTTAAGCAGCTTTTTTGCAGGATACGCACTGATGCAAATACCTGGGGGGTGGCTAGCAGACCGCTTTGGATTTAAAAAAGTCATTACAATCGCCGTTCTTTTATGGTCTTTGTTTACGGTTTTTACCGGCATGGCCTGGTCTTTTGCTTCTATTATTATCATTCGCTTTTTATTTGGTTTAGGGGAAGGAAGTTACTTTCCGTCTGCATCAAAAGGAATCGCAGGGTGGTTTCCTCAGCAAGAACGCAGTAGAGCCATGTCCTTTTTGTTATCGTCAGGTACGATTATGGGCGTGGTTACACCAATTCTAGCGACGCAGCTGATGCAAACGATAAGCTGGAGAAGTATCTTTTATATCATAGGAGCCATCGGACTCGTTATTACAGTTCTGTTTGTTTTTTTACTGAAAGAAAAGCAGCAGAGAGAAAAAACAGAGACTTCTGCTATTCCTGCTAAGCAGATGACATTAAAAGAAATTATCAAAACTCCGATGATTTGGAATTTATTTATTGCATACTTCAGTATCTACGCCATTAACTGGGGGCTCATGTCGTGGATGCCTACATATTTAGCCGAAGTAAGACATCTGAATTTAACGGACATCGGTTTTCTTTCCGCTATCCCAGCATTTGTAGGCATTATAGGAATGTTTGTTAGCGGCTTTATTTTAGACAAGCTTCCGGACGGAAAAGACAAGACGATAGCGGCGGTGTTTGGTTTACTGATGGGTATTTTTCTTTGCTTCATGGCCATTTCACCTAGCGTAGGCATGTTCATCGTTTTTCAAAGTGCAGTCACCTTGCTGTTTTCGTTTAATGTGATTTTAATCGCTTCAGCTCCTTTAAAAATGTTGCCTGAATCAGTGGTCGGTTCAGCAAATGGTTTTATCAATACAGGAGCTCAAGCAGCCGGCGTATTAACACCGATGCTCATTGGCTTTTTAGTACAATCGTTTGGCGGGTCGTATAATGCAGCATTTGCTTTATTAATTATCTGCGCTCTTGTCTGTGCTATTTCGTTGTTTTCGATTCGACCTGCAAAAGTGGTAGTGGACGAACAAAATGCTGTTAAATAATGAAGAAAAAGGAGAGTGTCTCATGAATATTATTAAAGAAGTCGAACAACTTATTGAAAAAAAGCGAAACGAGCTAACTCAAATCAGTGATCAAATATGGGAATATGCAGAAACGAGGTTTGAAGAGTATAAGTCGGCACAGCTGATTTGCGACATGTTAGAAAAAGAAGAGTTTACGCTTCGTACACATATTGCTAACCTTGAAACAGGTTTTATTGGAAGTTACGGGAGCGGTTATCCGATCATCGCTATTCTCGGTGAATACGATGCGCTTACCGGGCTGAGTCAAAAAGATAAGTGCGCAGTAGCAGATCCGGTCAAAAAAAACGGAAATGGCCATGGGTGTGGACATAACCTACTTGGCGTAGGCTCACTAGCAGCTGCGCTTGCTGTCAAAGAATATTTAAAAGAAAAAAATATTCCGGGGACCGTTCGATACTATGGATGTCCAGCCGAAGAAAGTGGTTACGGAAAGACGTATATGGTACGAGAAGGATTTTTTCAAGATGTAGACGTCGCGTTTTCATGGCATCCCGCTACCGTTAATGGTGTTATGCATACGTCATCGAATGCGGTTATGCAAGCAGCTTTTAAATTTAAAGGAAGAAGCAGTCATGCAGCTGCTAGTCCTCACCTTGGCAGAAGCGCTTTAGACGCTGTAGAGTTGATGAATATTGGAGTGAATTATATGCGTGAACATATGATAGATGAAGCGCGCGTACACTATGCCATTACAAACAGCGGAGGCATTTCTCCTAATGTCGTTCAAGCAGAAGCGGAAGTGATGTACTTAATTCGTGCTCCGAAGCCATCTCAAGTAAAAGAACTTTATGAACGGGTTGTGAAAATTGCAAAGGGAGCGGCTTTAATGACTGAAACACAAATGGAACAGGAAATTCAAGGAGCCTGCGCTAATCTAATTCCAAATCAAACAATGGAGGAGCTGATGCATAAGCAAATGATGCAGATAAATTTGGCTGAAGTGAAACATGAAGAAATAGCTTTTGCCAAAGCTATTTACGAGTCTACATCCGCTGAAGATAAAGAAGCAGCAAAAAAACAAGTGGGTTCACTGCTAGACAAAGCTTTAGCGGATCATCCAGTCTTCAACCAAATTGCTCCTATGTCTAAAAATGTTTCCTTCATGACAGGATCAACTGATGTCGCAGACGTTAGCTGGAATGTTCCCACTGCACAGTGCGTGACTGCAACGTGGGCTTATGCTACGCCGTTTCATACATGGCAAGCTGTTGCTCAAGGGAAAACGGAGTATGCCCACGATGCGATGTTATTGGCTGGAAAAGCCATCGCGGCTACAGCGATTGAAATGATAGAAAATCAAGAGCTGATTAGTCAAGCCAAACAAGAGCTGGAGGATAGGCTAGAAGGGGAAAGCTATGAATGTCTTGTGCCTTCACATATACAGCCACCTAATTACTCAGAAAGTGAGCAGGAAGACTATAGCGTGGTATAAAAAACGAGGCGGGGAAAAACGTATTTTCGTATAAGGAAGATCCGAACGATGAATCGTTCGGATTTTTTTATTGTTAGGTTGAACACAGGTTTCATTTATCCCGTTTGTTCGTCTTTAGATTGGATTGATGTAGTTATGGCTCAATCTCTTTTTTGTTTTCATTAAAAATAAATGGTTAAAAATATATCTCTTTGCTGAACCTAACCCTATCTAATTGTTTAGGAAAAGAGGTAAAAAAGCATGAGAGCATATAAAATAGAAAAAGATGGGTCAATTTCAACTTCACTAAAAGGAAAATCAGTTTTATCCACTTCTTATTTAAATAAAGGTTCTGCTTTTACTGAAGAAGAGAGAGAAGAGCTTCATCTGCAGGGACTTCTTCCTCCAACGGTTTTAACGTTAGAAGAACAGGCAAAAAGAGCATATGAGCAGTTCAAAAAAGCGCCGAATGATCTTCAAAAAAATAATTCGTTAAATGATCTGCATAATCGGAACGTCGTCTTATTTTATCGTTTATTAACCGATCATTTAAGTGAAATGCTTCCCATTATTTATACGCCTACTGTAGGTCAATCCATCCAAGAATACAGCCATGAATACCATCGACCTGACGGATTATATTTATCCGTAAATGAAGCGGATCGGTTAAGTGATGCGATTGAAAACTTAGGACTCGACGGCGAAGATATTGATTTGCTCGTTGTAACGGATTCAGAAAGTATTTTAGGGATTGGGGACTGGGGTGTAGGAGGGATAAATATTGCCGTTGGAAAGTTAGCCGTCTATACAGCTGCAGCAGGAATTGACCCAAGCCGCGTACTGCCTGTTGTTCTTGATATGGGAACCAATAACAAAAAGCTTCTTGAAGATCCTTTGTATTTAGGAAATCGTCATGAACGAGTAAAAGGAGAAGACTATAATCGTTTTATTGCTCAATTTGTAAAAGAAATAACGACCAAGTTTCCTAAAGCGCTTCTTCATTGGGAGGATCTTGGGAATATTAACGCGCGTCACATTATGAAAGAATACGGCGATAAAATTTTAACGTTTAATGATGATATTCAAGGAACGGGAGTGATTACTCTTGCAGCCGTTTTAACAGCGGTGCGTATTACAGGAACGCCCCTAAAAGATCAGAGGGTTGTTGTATTTGGACCGGGATCTGCTGGAATCGGGAATGCTGATCGTATTCATAGTGCGATGATGCTTGAAGGGCTGTCTGAAGAAGAAGCATATGATCGTTTTTGGGCATATGATTACAGAGGTCTGTTAACCGAAGATATGGAAGATTTAGCTCCTTTTCAACAGCCGTATGTTCGCCAAAATGAAGAGATTAAAGAATGGGAAAAAGACGATGAAAATAAAATTTCACTGTTGGAGCTTGTCAAGCAAGTGAAGCCAACGATTTTAATTGGAACGTCAGGCGTCACGGATGCTTTTACCGAAGAAATTATTAAAGAAATGGCAAAGCATGTAGAGCGTCCGGTGATTATGCCGCTTTCAAACCCAACTAAACTTGCTGAAGCTGTTCCGGAAAATATTATAAAATGGACGGAAGGAAAAGCCCTTATTGCAACGGGAAGTCCATTTGAACCCGTTGAATATAACGGGCACACTTATGAAATCGGACAGGCTAATAATGCGTTTGTGTTTCCGGGTCTTGGTTTAGGTGCAATTGTGGTTCGCGCTCAAAAGTTTACTGAATCTATGTTTGCAGAAGCAGCCAATGCAGTAGCGCGTATAGCAGAAACAGATACAAAAGGAGATACGCTTCTTCCCAACATTAAAGATCTTCAAAAAGTATCAAAGGCGGTTGCAGTAGCAGTTGCTGATGCTGCTGTAAAAGATAACGTAGCAACTGTTACGGAGCAAAATGTAAATAAACTTGTAGAAGCAGCGGTATGGCAGCCTGCTTATAAACCGGTTAAGGCAAAAAATGAATGAGGTGATGATAAATGAGCATAGGTCAAATTTTTCTCATTCTCGCGCCTATCTTTTTTGTCATTTTGCTTGGTTATTTAGCAGGGCACTTTAAAAAATTTGATAAGCAAACGTCTAAGGGGCTCAACACATTAGTAACGAAGTTTGCGCTTCCTGCACACTTATTTGTAGGTGTAACGACAACCCCAAGAAAAACACTCATAGACGAATGGCCGTTTTTAGTAACGCTGATTTTAGGAATCGTCGGGTTTTACCTCATTATATTGCTCGTCGTGAAGTATGCAGGGAAGCATACGTTAACTTCTTCTTCTATGTTTGCCCTAAACTCAGCTCAGCCAACGTTTGCTTTTATGGGCATTCCAGTACTCGGAGGATTGTTCGGTGCAGGCGCCGTAGCGATTCCAATTGCCATAACAGGCATCGTAGTAAACGCGATTTTAGATCCGCTGGCAACGATTTTAGGAACCGTTGGACAACGGGGGCGAAAAGAAGGGGAAGAGAAAACAAGTTTATTCAAAGTAACGGTTCATTCCATTTTGCATGGTTTATCTGAGCCTTTGGCATGTGTACCGTTAATTGGAGTGATTTTAACGCTTTGCGGCTTTCAGTCACCTAAACTGTTACAGGATATGCTTGATCAAATCGGAAGTATCACATCGGGAGCAGCTTTGTTTGCGGTAGGAGTAACGATTGGAATTGGAAAAATTAACTTCAGTAAAGGTGCGCTTGGGATCGCTGTCTTAAAAGTAGCGGTTCAACCCATCGTTATGCTCGGAATTGCAGTATGGATAGGATTATCTTCAGATGAAGTGACAAAAGCTATTTTGCTGGTAGCTTTTCCTGGGTCTGCTGTAGCTGCGATGATTGCTTTGCGGTTTGAAAGCTTAGAAAATGAAACGGCGTCTGCTTTTGTCATTAGTGCTATTTTATCGTTGATTACGCTGCCGCTTCTTATTTCTTGGCTTATGTAAATAAAAAAACGAAAGAGGAGAATTCCTCTTTCGTTTTAAGACGGATTAATAAGCTAATGCAAATAATCCTTTGATATGAGATAAGTAACGAACGTTACTTGCTTCTTTCATAAGTGATGCTGGTAAACCTTTTAATTGCGTTTTGTTTCCGCCGATTGTACCAATTGCATCTTTGCGTCCAAGACTTCCTAGTGTACCAGAGAAGACAGGAACGAATGATTCCATTGCTCCGCCGCGAATAGCTACTGCTAAGTTCACGCCTACAACTTCACCCATTTGCCAAGCTAATTGAGCAGTAGGTGGGTAAGGGCGACCTTCTGGACCCATTACAACCGCGGAGTCACCAGCAAGGAATACATCTTTATGAGATGTAGATTGTAAGAATTCATTTACAAGTGCACGACCGCGGTTTACTTCGATACCTGAGTTAGCAACTACAGAGTTACCTTGAACTCCGCCAGTCCATACCATTGTTTTTGTTTCAATTTTGCTGCCGTCTTTAAGTTCAACAGTTGTAGCATCCATTTTTGTTACAGGTGTACCAGTAACAAATGTAACGCCACGTTTTGTTAAGCTTGATTGAGCGCGCTCTACTAATTCAGCAGGGAAGCCTGGAAGAACTGTAGGAGCTGCTTCTACACAGTATAGAGAAATTTCTTTCGGATCAACACCGTGTTTTAGACATAGGCTTGGCATTAAGTCAGCGTATTCACCAACAAGTTCGATACCTGTTAATCCGCCACCGCCAACTACGATTGTACCGTCAGCTTTATTTTTTGTTTTGCTGTATTCAGCGATACAAGCTTCTACGTGTGCACGTAAACGGTTTGCATCATTTACTGATTTAAGAACGAAGCTGTGCTCTTCTAAACCAGGGATACCGAAGTAAGCAGTTTCACTACCTAAAGCTGTAACAAGGTAGTCGTAGCTTAATTTTGTACCATCTTCAAGAGATACTTCACGTTGATCTGGTGAGATTTCTTTTACCGTTGCAATTTTTAAATCAACGTTGTAGTTTTTAAGTAATTTATCAAGTGGTAAAGCTACCGCTTGTTCAGAAACGCCGCCTACAGCTAGACGGTGTAATTCTGTAATGATTTGGTGAGTAGCAAAACGGTTCACTACTGTAATTTTTGCTTCATCCGCACTTAGGTGTTGGCGAGCTGTCATTGCAGTTAATAAACCACCGTAACCGCCGCCTAAAATTAAAATATGTTTTGACATAGTCGATCCTCCGTCCACACTTTTTAATGAAAATTATTTTTGTTTTTCGTTTGTAATGTCTAAATACGCTTGTGCAAAGCGGAATAGTTTTTGAGCTTGTGGATCTTTAAGCATGCGTAATAAACCGAATAAACCGATTGAATTAGAAGCATTTGCTTCTGCACGATCGTTTGCTTCGATTGCAGTAGCTGCAAGACCTTTTACTGTTCCTTCTACCGGCTCGATAAATTCTTTTACTCCACCAAGTAGATCTTCTTTTAATACGTCGTCAGTTAATAATGATTGCGCAACGTCGTAAGTTTTTGTAAGCACCGTTACCATTTCAGATAATTTTGGTAAATTATCTACAAGAACAGTAAGAGCTTCTTGTACTTCAGGCTTTAACAATTGATCTAACACATCCGCTTGACCTTTGTTAACTGCCGCTTCTGTTTGTACAGCAGCATTTTCCTCTGCAGCTGATTTTTGAATAGTTGATTGAGACATGAAAAGTCCTCCTTTGCTGGATACTGTTGCATATGTAGTTCCTAGTTATCTGCTAGACTTTCAAACTACATTGTGAAGTTGTGAAATCTTGCACATAATTCTATTTTAATTTTAATACGAGATAAAATCAACTCATTTCGTTGAAAAAATAAGTGAAGAACCTCGTAACCCTTTGTTTAATAAAAGTTTATAAGAAATAAAGCGAATAATTGCCTAGGTAAATAAAATTAAAATAGGGAACTAACATGATTCCTCTTCCTACGATAAAACAAATAACGTCATATTTCAACACATACGAGCTTAATATTCTATAAGTAGTAAAAAGATAGGGCGCATTTACTATTTAAAGAGTTTTCAAAAAATTACATTGACTTACTATAGTGTTCTACATATAATCAGAATATAACATCTTATGTAAGGAGATATAACATGGTTATAGTGGATGAACTTTATCATAATGTGGTCATTACATTGCCTCAATTAAAATTAATTGAATTTATAATGAAGTTAAAAGAAGCTAAAGCACAAGAAATAGAAGATATAAAAACGAAAATTAGTAAATACGAAGAGAAGAAACGTGCTGAAGAAGCTTGGTATCAATCACTATCACCGTTTCGTAAATTTTTTACCGGGCGTCCTTTAAGTCAGCATCAAGCGGTCGAGTATATGGTATACGTAAAGGAACGCTTTAAAAAAATTGATCAACTTAAAGCACAAATGCGAGAACTTCATGAAGTTCTTGAATTAATAAAAGCGGAAAATGAAGAAACAAGTGAAATTACGCTTTCGCCTGCTATTGTACAAGAAATAAAACGATTAAAAAGCAGTGGAGGCGTTGGGATATGAGTGTTAATGAACTAAGTTTAGGGATAAATACAACGTGGGTCGTGTTAACAGCGGCGATGATTTTGTTAATGGAAGGCGGCTTCGCCTTGTTAGAGGCAGGTTTTGTCCGCTATAAAAATAGCGTAAATATTATTATGAAAGTATTCGCTGATATTACAATAGGAACGCTTTGTTTCTATTTAATTGGTTTTGGATTAATGTACGGTGATGATTTAGGTGGAGTTGTCGGTAAAAGCGGTTTTGCGCTCTCAGGTAATTTATCGCACCTTGACATTCCAATTGGGCTTGAAACGTTTTGGCTGTTTCAATGTGCGTTTGTTATTGCGGTCATTTCTATCGTTTCTGGAGCGGTGGCAGAACGAATTAATTTCCGGGCATATCTTTTATATGCGATTTTGATGACTACATTTATTTATCCTATAGCCGGCCACTGGATTTGGGGAGGCGGATGGATTAGTAAGTTAGGGATGCTTGATTTTGCCGGTTCGGCAGTTATCCATGCTCTTGGCGGTTTTTCAGCTTTAGCAGCTGCAATAATGATTGGACCGAGAAAAGGGAAGTTCACGAAAAATGGAATTAGTTCTGTTTCTCTTCCAAGCAATTTGCCGCTTGCATCAGTGGGTGCTTTTTTATTATGGTTTGGATGGTTCGGGTTTAATGCAGGAAGTACGCTAAGTGCCACTGACGTTAGAATTGGTCACATTGCTGTTGTCACAATGTTATCAGCAGCAGCAGGCGGAGCAGCTACTTTATTTTATACTTTATTTCGCTACAACCGTTCAGATGCACCTTCTGTAATAAATGGATCGCTTGCCGGACTGGTTGGCATTACGGCCGGGTGCGCTTTTGTTAACACACCATCTGCTATTTTTATTGGAGCTGTATCTGGCTTATTAATGATGGCAGCTACAAACTGGCTCGAAGCACGTCAAATCGACGATCCTGTAGGAGCTTTTCCTGTACACGCAGCTTCGGGAATATGGGGCACGTTGGCTGTGGGCTTGTTTTCTACAGACGGCGGTGTGTTTACCGGAGGAGGCTGGACGTTACTTGGCGTTCAACTTCTTGGGTTAATCGCTCTATGCGCTTGGGGATTTGTTACGACGTGGATAGGGTTAAAGGTTATTTCCTTGGTGGTTCCGCTTCGATCTACGGAAGAAGAAGAAGAAGTGGGCTTAGATATCAGCTACCACGGTATCATGGCAGCTCATCAAGCTCCTGAATTTATTGAATATGAAAACTACTATGCGGAAGTAAAAGAAAAAGCCGCAGATTCGTAATAAAAGGCCGCTCTTTATAACAAAAGGGCGGCCTTTTTATGTGAAAAAAATAGATGTAAAATACTTGGTTTAAATGATTGAAAAGTCAGAATATTTGTGTTATATTATAAAAAAGCCAAGGAGTTGATTTCTTATGAAAAAGAATTTACTTAATTCACCGCAAAAATCCAACGGAAAGGTGCTTGATGCATTATTCGCTGAGATGATTTTAGACAAGGCGATTGCAGAATTTCGTAAAGCACAGCTAAAAGAAGAAATCGACCGCACGCTATTGATGAAAAATAAAGAAGAGTTTTTAAAACTCTCATCAGAACTTAAACAAATTTCTTAATTGCTTACTATACTTCACACACCATCTATTTTTAGGTGGTGTGTTTTATTTTTGAGACCTACTAAAAGGGATTAATTAGTAATAATTATGAATATATTCCTATTTAAAACTTTATTTACATTAATTGTATTGACTTCTTTTATGGATTTTTTTAACATAAACAAGAATTAAAGAGGAGGGGTTTGGTTGTTGGGACATCTATTATTAGTAGATAGCTTGATTGCAGGTATTGTTTGCATTGTGTTAGGAATTTTATTTAGAGCTCATAAAACAAGCAAATTTTTGTATGGCATAGGGATTGTGTTTGGTCTTATTTTTGTCATCGGGACGGTCACTCATTCGCCATCTAATACAGAAACTTCATCAGTGACATCTGAGAAAGTAGAAGCAAATCAAAAAGGCAGTAAAGACACGTCAGAACTTAAAGCTCTCGTTACTAAGGGAATGACAGATAAGGAATTTCAAAAAGAAAAAGAGAAAGCCGCTTTTCAACAGTCAGACTTAATTGCGTTAGGTAACGGAGAAGTCGGATATGTGATCAAAGCTGAAGACGGTTACGTTGTAGCTGATACGAATGGCGAAACCATTTCAAGCGTTGAAACGTTTAAAACGGCTGATGAAGTAGAACAGTATGAATTAAATGAAGTTAAAAAAGTACATAAAGATGTAAGAACAGTTGATGCTCATTATATGGCTTCAGATTTAGAAAGCTTAGAAGATTTTGATCAAAAAATTAATGAAGTGCTGAAGCGCGTTAATCTTACAAAAAAGGAGTTTAATGAACTAAAATTAAAGGATGTTAAAACATTAACTTCTCATGAAATAGAAGTAATGAAGGCTATACGTGACTCTGTTTCACCCCTTACAAAAGATACGCTGCTGCAAAAAACGATCCCTGCTAAAGATATTGAAAAGTATGTAGATGGATCTTATACAGCAGTGGGAGGATATGTAGCTAAAGCTGAAGATGTTCATGATATTACTTCATACAAAGATTTTGTTGAAAGCTTACGTTTAGATTACACCGATGGTTCAGGCAAAAGGCCGTTTCCTGAAGAAGGATCGACGTACGGTGTAATCAAATTCAAATCGCAAGCGGTAAGCCATGTTGATATTCCCTACGGGACTGTGTTCGGAGGAAAAACAACAGACGGACCTCCATGTACGCTTAATGGGTTTACAGGATCTCGAAACGGGGAAACCGTTCCAGAGTTCAAATTTGATAACTATTATCCACCAGCAAACGGAGCGGAACTATACCAAGTGGTAAATGGGGAAGAAGTACTTTTAGCTACCTATGTGGCAGAAGAAAAACGATTTGTACCAGCGGTTGCTAACCCAATGTAAAGGACTGGTTTTTTGTGATTCGAAAAGGTTTGTATGCAGCATATAATGAACGAGATTACGAATGTTATGAAACGGAAAACGGATGTGTAAAGCTGATTAGCTATGAGAAAGGCGATGTAGCAAATGGATTCATTCCATACAATGACACCACTTTTACAAAAGAAGTTCCTCGTGATGCTGTTGAAGAAGTGTTTTTTGTAGCTCCGTATGCTACTTATCAAAATGAAACGTTTGGTGTGTCAGATGCTTCTGATCGTCGAGTGCTTTTGACCACATCTGAAAAAGAAAAAGCTGATAAATATCATTTTCAACGAACGGATAAATATCTATACGAAAAACATGTGTTAAGAGAAGAAGTGAAGTTAATGGAGAAAAAAACTCCTTACTCATAAGACGTCATAATAAAAAGAGGATGCACTCGCATCCTCTTTTTATTTAATCAATTTTCTTGAAGTGTTTCTGTTCGTATTATCATTTGTACGAAGGAAGGTAATGACAAGACCGATTAATCCTCCTACAATAGCAGGAACTACCCAGCCGAGACCCACTCCATACATAGGTAGAATCGATGTAAACAGATCGTTTACTGCGGCAATTTTGAATCCAGCAGCATTTAAGCCATCAAATAAACTAACGATAAACGTGAACAGAAGGCTTACTTGGTAGACTTCAGAACGTCCTTTAAATAAAGGATGTAAGAATGTTAAAGCAATTAACACAATAGCTAACGGATAAATAGCTGTTAAGACCGGAACCGAAATAGCGATTAATTCCGTTAAACCAAAGTTTGCTACAACGGCGCTGAATGCTGATAAAATGACAGCAATCAACTTATAAGAAACACTTGGAAACAGCTTATGGAAAAAGGATGAACAAGATGTTACAAGGCCTACACTTGTTGTTAAACAAGCAACGGTAATCATCAGACCTAAAAGAATTCCTCCGTAAGAGCCGAAGTAGTAATTTGATACTTCAGCCAAAACCGTACCTCCGTTATCAAGACGTCCAAGCTCTGATACGCTTGAAGCACCCATATAAGACAATGCACTATAAATAAGAGCTAAAATAACGGCAGCGATAGCCGTAGCTTTTGCACAAATTGTGATGATTTGTCGGTTGGTTTTTGCTCCTTTTTCTTTAATTGCATTAATAATAATAATTCCAAAAACAAATGATGCTAGTGTATCCATTGTTAAGTAGCCTTCTTGGAAGCCTTTAAAAAATGAGTGTGTTGTATAAGCTTCGCTTGGTGCTTCAAATTTTCCAATTGGGTTCACAACGGCTACAACTACCAATATTCCAATAAACGTTAATTTAATAGGTGTTAAAACTTTTCCTACTAAATCGACAATTTTCGCAGGATTTAGCGAAAAAAAGCAGGTAATAGTAAAGAAAATTACCGTGAAAATGATAAGGGGAAGATGCCCTGGATTTTCTGATAAAAAAGGCTTAACGCCAATTTCGAACGAAACGCTTCCCGTTCTTGGCATCGCAAAAAGCGGTCCGATTGCCAAGTATAAAATCGTAGTAAAGATAATACCGAAAGCTGGGTGTACGCGACTAGCTAAAGACTGCAAATCCTCTTTTCCGGAAAAACCAAATGCGAGAACGCCTAGAAGAGGCAGACCTACACCCGTTACTAAAAATCCAGCGTTTGCTGACCAAATATTGCTTCCAGCAGACTGACCTAACATTGCAGGGAAGATTAAATTACCTGCGCCGAAGAATAGGGCAAAAAGCATAAAGCCAATAACCACTATAAATGAAAAAGGAACTTTGTTTGACACGTTAAAACCTCCAAAATTATAAATGCTTTTTATTATCGTGTTGAATAATTAAAATTTTCAGAATTTTATATTCGAATAATAAAAATAAACATGTATCGTATTATACTAACCTAAAATGCATATTTCAATATAAAATTTTATTTTTTTAATTTATTCGCTGAAATAGCAAAAATAGAAAAATACTTAGCAAAAAAATCTCAATATACAACAATTATTTGATATGATAAAACAGAACCGTGGCTTTTAAAAATTCGCATGTGCGGCCTTACATCCTTTTAGTAAAGAACTGTTTACATAAGGTGCTGTAAGGATGTATATTTATACACGGTTCGCGGAACCGCATATGCTCGATGGATGAAAGTCAACTGTGCGAAAGGAGCAAGAAAGTGAAAAGGTTAGGTCTAGCAACTCAGATTCTAATTGGACTGATTTTAGGCGTAGCTGTAGGTGCTATTTTTTATGGAAGCGATACAGCCATTTCTATTTTACAGCCGGTTGGAGACATATTTATTCATTTAATTAAGATGATTGTCGTACCGATTGTGATTTCAGCATTAATCGTAGCGGTCGCAGGAGTAGGCGATATCAAAAAATTAGGTAAGCTTGGCGGAAAAACAATTCTTTATTTTGAAATTGTTACAACCATTGCTATTGTAGTGGGGATTATTGCCGCGAACTTATTCCACCCTGGTGCAGGGGTTGATATGGGACATATTGAAAAAAGCGATATTTCTCAATATGAGGCAACGGCAAAAACGTCTGAAAGTACAGGCATTGCTCAAGAGCTTCTTCATATTGTTCCAACAAACGTCTTTCAATCGGTAGCAGAGGGCGATCTTTTACCAATCATTTTATTTTCCGTACTGTTTGGTGTAGGCGTAGCTTCGATTGGAGAGAGAGGAAAACCTGTTTTAGCCTTTTTTGAAGGCGTCTTGGATGCAATGTTTTGGGTAACTAATTTGGTGATGAAATTTGCTCCAGTAGGTGTATTTGCACTTATTGGTGTTAATATTATAAAGTTTGGTGTCGGATCACTTATTCCATTAGGAAAATTAGTGTTCGCCGTTTACTTCACCATGATTTTCTTTGTGCTTGTGGTTCTTGGAATTATTGCTAAAATGGCTGGAACAAGCATGTTTACGCTGATAAAAGTGTTAAAAGACGAGCTGCTTCTTGCTTTTACAACGGCAAGTTCAGAAGCCGTTTTACCATCTCTTATCAAAAAGATGGAAGACTTCGGTTGTTCTAAATCGGTTACATCGTTTGTTATTCCAACAGGCTACACGTTTAACTTAGATGGTTCAACCATTTATCAGGCGCTGGCATCGCTGTTTATTGCTCAAATGTACGGCATCGACCTTTCCATTATGGATCAAATTCAGCTCCTTCTTGTGCTAATGTTAACCTCAAAAGGAATGGCTGGTGTACCGGGAGCATCGTTTGTAGTTGTACTTGCTACACTTGAATCTATGGGCTTCCCTCTTGAAGGCATGGCATTTATTGCAGGAATTGACCGCATTCTTGATATGATGCGTACCACAGTTAACGTAGTAGGAAATGCTTTAGCTGCAATTGTGATGTCAAAGTCTGAAGGCGAATTTGATAAGCAAAAATCATTAAATTATACAAATGAATTAAAGAAATCAAACATAGCTTAAAACAAAACAAGCTGGGCAGCTGCCCGGCTTGTTTTGTTTGGAGCTGACTGTTATCTTTTTTGAAACATATGGTAAAATAAAAGAAATGAGAGACAAAGGAAGTGTCATAATGACGGAAACTGTTCAGTTAATTAAAAAGCTTGTTTCGATTCCCAGTCCTTCTGGAAATACAGAAAAGGTAATTTCATTTGTCGAAGACTATATAAAAGAGCTAAATATTCAAACGTATCGCAATCGAAAAGGAGGCTTAGTCGCTACTATTCCCGGTAAAGATACAGATCACCACCGCATGCTGACGGCTCATGTCGATACATTAGGTGCTATGGTAAAAGAAATCAAACCGAGTGGACGTCTGAAAATCGACTTGATTGGAGGGTTTCGCTACAATTCTATTGAAGGAGAATATTGTGAAATTGAAACTTCATCAGGAGAAGTATTTACAGGAACCATCCTTATGCATCAAACATCTGTTCATGTGTATAAAGATGCAGGGAAAGCTGAGCGAAATCAAGAAAATATAGAAATTCGATTGGATGAAAAAGTACATAGCGCAGAAGATGTTCGCAGCCTTGGAATTGAAGTAGGCGACTTTGTTTCGTTTGATCCTCGTGTAGAAATAACAAAAAGCGGTTTTATTAAATCTCGTCATCTCGATGATAAAGCAAGCGTAGCTTTATTGCTTCAGCTCATAAAAACAATTCAAGAAGAACAGATCGAACTGCCATACACTACGCATTTTCTCATTTCAAATAATGAAGAAATTGGATACGGAGGGAATTCGAACATTACGCCTCAAACAGTAGAATACTTAGCGGTTGATATGGGTGCTATGGGAGATGGACAATCTACCGATGAATACACCGTGTCTATTTGTGTAAAAGATTCAAGCGGCCCATATCATTACGGTTTGAGAAAGCATTTGGTGGAGCTAGCTAAGCAGCATGATATTCAGTACAAATTAGATATTTATCCGTTTTACGGATCAGATGCTTCTGCTGCTATTCGTGCCGGACACGATATCGTACACGGCTTAATTGGTCCAGGAATTGATTCTTCTCATGCGTTTGAGAGAACGCATCAAGATTCATTAAACCATACGTATAAGCTTCTTTATCACTATGTGCAATCGAACATGGTTCTGCTTTAAGAAAGCAATATTTAATTAGTGTATTTTTATGCAAAATAAAGAGCGGGACGTGATTGTGATGTCTGTACTTTCCTTTCCTAAAAAAGAAGCCGGCTGTCCGGCTTCTTTTTTTAATAAATACTATATATTTTTTACTGGTGAAGCAACAGTTGATTAAAAAAGCACCTTTTTAAAGAGGTATAATATTGCTTAAACCTTTTGTACATTTTGTTCATTTACAGAAGTTAAAATGTTTTTAAATTTTTAAAAGTTTCTTGTGACAAGTTTTGTAGAATGGGTTTTCAAAAGGAAATGGTTTCGGCATAATGTGGATATAGCGATCACTACAATAATCGGAGGCGAATCTTTTCATGTGGGTACTGACGGTATATGCTGGAAAAGAAATGAAAATGTTTGAATTTGAAACTGAAAAGCAGGCGAGAGAAGCTTTTGCCAAAACAAATGGCTGTAAAGTTCTTTCAGAAGTGGTGTATTATAATGATCCTCATTTAACATTAGTAGCTATATAATGAAAAAACAAGAGCTGACTTTATGCTCTTGTTTTTTTATAGGTGCTTGTATCTTCCGAAAAGAATAGAGTTGAAATAAAAAAAAATGTACGCTATGATATGGTAGTTACTTCTATTATTCTGATAGTTTAAAAGGTTCATATATATCAAACAGCAACAGTAAAGATGCCAAGAAGGCTTAATAGGGAAACTGGTGAAAGACCAGTACTGCCCCCGCAACTGTAAGTGTGGACGAACGAGTATAACCACTGTGAAAAAATCACGGGAAGGTTCTCAAGTAGAATGATACACAAGTCAGGAGACCTGTCTTTATTGTGAAGTTTCTATTTCTCCGGGGAGCGGGAAGGGAAACGTTGGCTTAAAGTGGCATTCGTGTACACTCTTATTCTGACGTTTTACCCGCTCGCATATTAGCGAAGCGGGTTTTTCTCGTATCGAAAAACTACATATCGTGCAAAAAAGGTGCGCAATGTTCACATTGCGTTAAATGGGAAGTCTGGTGTGAAGCCAGCGCGGTACCCGCCACTGTGAAGAGGAGCTGATTGCATATGCCACTGTATTTGGGAAGGCGCAATCAAGTGATGAATCGAAGTCAGGAAACCAGCCTTTTTCTAATGCGAAGCTTACCCTACGGGATATAGGTGGAAGTGCAAAAACTTAGTTTGAATTTTCTGCGCCTCTATCATTGATAGAGGCGCTTTTTTTAGTAAAGGAGCGAATGAGTGTGACGACGTGGAACTTAAACGGAACAAAACATCACGTATTGATTTGTAATGGAAGCAGCTGTATGAGAAAAGGTGGAGAAGAAGCCACACAAGCTATTCGAAATAAAGTGACGGAACTGGATTTGGATGAAACGGTTCATACAACGCGTACGCGCTGTAACGGACGATGCAAAGATGCTCCTGTAGCTATCGTCTATCCTTCAGGAGATTGGTACAAGCAGGTCACTGAAACCGTGGCTCACCGGATTGTCGAAGAGCATTTAGCAGGAGGCTGCAGTATAAAGGAATCGCTTATTTATGAATATGATCAAAATGGTTTCGTTTCTCCGGAAAACAGTGACTCCATAGAGGGAATTGACAAAGTAAAGAGTAACGCATAAAGGAGGAGCTAGCATGAAAGGTAAACTGTTAGTTATTGGATTTGGGCCGGGAAGCTTTGAACATATTACACAGCGAGCAAGAGAAGCCATTCAAGAAAGTGATATGATCATCGGTTACAAAACCTATGTGGAATTAATTCAAGGACTGTTAACGAATCAGCAAATTATTAGTACGGGAATGACCGAAGAAGTAAGCCGTGCACAGGAAGCTGTAAAGCAAGCTGAAGCAGGAAAAACCGTAGCTGTCATTTCGAGCGGAGATGCAGGAGTATACGGAATGGCAGGCCTTGTGTATGAAGTGTTGATTGAAAAAGGCTGGAAAAAAGAAACGGGCGTAGAGCTGGAAGTAATTCCTGGCATTTCGGCTATCAATTCATGCGCATCTCTCCTTGGAGCGCCCGTGATGCACGATGCTTGTACGATTAGTTTAAGTGACCACCTTACGCCTTGGGAGCTAATCGAAAAAAGAATTGAAGCAGCTGCACAAGCAGATTTTGTAGTGGCTTTTTACAACCCAAAAAGCGGAAGACGAACAAGACAAATTGTTGAAGCGCAAAGGATTCTATTAAAGTACCGTTCTCCTGATACGCCTGTTGGTCTTGTGAAAAGCGCTTATCGTGACCGTGAAGAAGTCGTAATGACTAACTTAAAAGACATGTTAAACCACGAAATAGGCATGCTGACTACCGTTGTTGTCGGAAATTCATCTACGTTCTTTTACGACGATTTAATGATTACACCGCGCGGGTATCAGCGGAAATATACCCTCAACCAAACGGAGCAGCCGCTAAGACCGCATCAGCGACTTCGAAAAGAAGCAGAACCATGGGCTCTCGATCAAGAAGAGACTGTAGAGCAAACAGCTTCAGCAATTGAAGCAGTTCAGACCAAATCAGAAGAAACAGCAACTTCACGAGCTCTTGCAGAAGAAGCGCTTCAAGCAATTTTAGGTGAAACCACTTCTGCGGTCGTACATCAGCCAATAGAGTCAATTTTCGAAGTGGCGGTTAGCCCAGGACTTGCAAATAAGAAATTCACGCCTGTTCAAATGACCACACTAGCAGAAGTTGTTGGTGAAAAAGGTACGATGGAGTATACACCTGACCATCAAATCAAACTGCAAATTCCAACAGCCCAGCCAGATGTGATTATTAAAAAGCTCCAAGCAGCTTCCTTTTTACTATCTCCGGTCGGAGACGTGTTCACAATTAAAGCGTGTGATTTTTGTGATGGAGAAAAAAGCGATGCTATTCCACATACGGAAGAATTACAAAAACGCCTCGGGGGAAGGGACATGCCAAAAGAGCTGAAGCTTGGTATTAATGGATGCGGTATGGCCTGTTATGGCGCAGTTCAAGAAGATATCGGCATTGTCTATAGAAAAGGTGCGTTTGATTTATTTTTAGGAGCTAAAACGGTTGGACGAAATGCGCATTCAGGTCAAATTGTGGCGGAAGGCATAGCACCCGATGACATTGTTGAAATAGTGGAGAACATTGTCCATGAATATAAAGAAAAAGGTCATCCTAATGAGCGATTTCATAAATTCTTTAAGCGTGTGAAGAACGTTTATGGATTCGACTATCAAGATATAACACCAAAAATAAAAGTAGAACCAGCTCCGTGTGGAGATTAAAAAATGGGAGGGCATTATATGAAATCAGTTTTATTTGTCGGTCATGGAAGCAGAGATCCTGAAGGGAACGATCAAATTCGCGAATTTATTTCGACTATGAAGCATGATTGGGACGCATCTATCTTAATAGAAACGTGTTTTCTAGAATTTGAGCGCCCAAATGTAAGTCAAGGCATTGATACATGTGTGGCAAAAGGAGCAAAAGATGTAGTTGTAATTCCAATTATGCTTTTGCCTGCTGGCCACTCTAAAATACATATTCCGGCGGCTATAGATGAAGCTAAGGAAAAATATCCACACGTAAACTTCGTATACGGACGTCCCATTGGCGTTCATGAAGAAGCCCTTGAAATTTTAAAAACGAGATTACAAGAATCAGGAGAGAATTTGGAAACTCCAGCTGAAGACACGGCTGTTATCGTCTTAGGGCGAGGAGGAAGTGATCCTGATGCAAACAGTGATTTATATAAAATTACGCGCCTTCTTTGGGAAAAAACAAACTATAAAATCGTTGAAACTTCTTTTATGGGCGTGACCGCTCCACTGATTGATGAAGGCGTGGAGCGATGTTTGAAATTGGGCGCTAAAAAAGTGGTTATTCTCCCGTATTTCTTATTTACAGGAGTATTAATTAAGCGATTAGAAGAAATGGTGAAGCAGTATAAAATGCAGCATGAAAACATTGAGTTTAAGCTCGCTAGCTATTTCGGTTTTCACCCAAAACTGCAGACAATTTTAAAAGAACGTGCTGAAGAAGGATTAGAAGGTGAAGTGAAAATGAACTGCGATACGTGTCAATATCGCCTCGGCATTATGGAGCATATTGATCACCATCATCATCACGATCATGACCATGATCATGATCACGGACACCATCACCACGATCACCATCATGACCACGACCATCATGAAGATAAGGTCGGCGAGCTAAAATGATTTTATTGTTAGCCGGAACTAGCGATGCACGTGCATTAGCCGTGCAAGTGAAAAAAACAGGTCATGAGGTTACGGCAACGGTTGTAACCGAAAACGCAGCTATCGAATTACAGCGTGCAGAAGTGAAAGTGAAAATTGGACGTCTCACAAAAGAAGATATGATGGATTTTGTAACCGAACATCGTGTAAAAGCTATTGTGGATGCAAGTCATCCTTTTGCAGAAGAAGCATCTAAAAATGCTATCGGCGCGGCTGCTGAAACAGCGATTCCTTACATACGCTATGAGCGGGCTTCGCAGGCTTTTACCTATGATAATATGACGATGGTTTCTACGTATGAAGAAGCAGCAGAAGTAGCAGCTGAGAAAAAAGGAGTTATTATGCTGACAACAGGCAGCAAAACCCTGCAGGTTTTTACAGAAAAGCTGCTTCCTCTTTCAGATGTACGGCTTGTTGCTCGTATGCTTCCAAGGCTGGATAATATGGAAAAGTGCCAGCAATTAGGATTTCCGCAAAAAAATATTATTGCTATTCAAGGGCCGTTTACAAAAGAGTTTGATCGCGCGCTGTATAAGCAATACGGAGTGACGGTCATGGTCACAAAAGAAAGCGGAAAAGTTGGATCTGTGGATGAAAAAGTGGAAGCAGCTAAAGAGTTAGGCTTAGATATTATTATGATTGGGCGACCGAAAATTGAGTATGGGACCGTGTATTCCACGTTTGAAGAAGTCGTTCATGCTTTAGTAAACCAAACTAGGAGTTGATTGAGATGGATTTTCGTACAGAATTTAAACCGTTAACTGTTCAGCCTCAGCAAATTGAAGGAAAAAGTTTTGAAATGATTACAGAAGAGCTTGGGCCTCATCCGTTTACAGACGAACAGTACCCAATTGTTCAGCGCGTAATTCATGCGTCTGCAGACTTTGAGCTTGGACGCAGCATGCTGTTTCATCCGGATGCGATTCAAGCGGGAATTAAAGCTATTCGCAGCGGCAAGCAAGTGGTTGCAGATGTACAAATGGTACAAGTAGGAACAAACAAGCAGCGAATTGAAAAACACGGCGGTGAAATCAAAGTTTATATTTCAGATCCGGACGTAATGGAAGAAGCAAAGCGCTTAAATACAACGCGTGCAATTATTTCGATGCGAAAAGCCATCAAAGAAGCAGACGGTGGAATTTTTGCAATTGGGAACGCACCCACAGCTTTACTTGAATTAATTCGTTTGATTAAAGAAGGAGAAGCGAAGCCTGGGCTTGTTATTGGTCTGCCGGTAGGATTTGTTTCAGCAGCTGAATCTAAAGAAGAACTTGCAAAACTTGACGTACCGTTTATTACAAACATCGGGCGAAAAGGCGGCAGTACGGTAACGGTTGCTGCATTAAATGCAATTTCAATTCTTGCAGATCAGGTGTAACGCATGAAGGAAGTACCAAAAGAACCTAAGAAACTCAGAGAAGGCTATACGACGGGCGCTTGTGCAACGGCAGCTACGAGAGCAGCTCTGCTTACGCTAATTTCAGGAGAAGTGCAAGATGAGTCAACGATTTACCTACCTGTCGGCCGCTTTGCTACGTTTCATCTTGAAGAATGCGAGTATCGCACAAGCAGTGCTGTAGCCAGCATCATTAAAGATGCTGGAGACGATCCCGATGCCACGCACGGAGCGCTGATTATTTCTGAAGTTTCGTGGTGTAATGGTGCAGACATTATCATTGATGGAGGAGTGGGAGTAGGGCGTGTGACAAAGCCCGGTCTCCCAGTTCCTGTCGGTGAGGCAGCCATTAACCCTGTTCCAAGAAAGATGCTGAAAGAAACAGCTGAACAGCTTCTAGCCCAATACAATATACAAAAAGGCGTTAAGATTGTCATCTCGGTTCCTGAAGGAGAAGAAATGGCGAAAAAGACATTAAATGCGCGTCTAGGTATTTTAGGAGGCATTTCGATACTGGGGACGCGGGGGATTGTCGTTCCGTTCTCGACAGCTGCTTATAAAGCAAGTATCGTTCAGGCAATCAGCGTTGCTAAAGCGAGTAACTGTGAGCACGTTGTCATTACGACAGGGGGCCGAAGCGAAAAGTATGGAATGAAACAGTTCCCTGAACTTCCGGAAGAAGCATTTATCGAAATGGGAGATTTTGTTGGATTTACGTTAAAACAATGTAAAAAGCAAGGAATGAAAAAAGTGTCGCTCGTAGGCATGATGGGAAAGTTTTCAAAAGTCGCGCAAGGCGTTATGATGGTTCATTCAAAAAGTGCACCCATTGATTTTAATTTTTTAGCAAAAGCAGCTTCTGAGTCAGGCGCTTCTGCTGAACTGGTAGAGGAAATAAAAGGTGCAAACACAGCTTCTCAAGTGGGGGATTTAATGACGCAAAGCGGTCATCATCAGTTTTTTGAAAAACTGTGCGAGTACTGCTGTTTATCAGCATTAAAGGAAGTAGGGGACGGAATCGATGTCGATACGTCTCTTTACACATTAAAAGGAGATTTTTTAGGACAGGCGGTGCAACATGGCAATTAAAATTATTGGAATTGGTGACGATGGGAAGTTAAGTTTGCTTCCTATGTATGAACAGTGGGTGTATGAAAGTGATGTGCTAATTGGAGGAAAGCGTCACCTGGATTTTTTTCAAGATTTCGAAGGAGAAAAAGTAGCGATTGAAGGGGGTCTTTCTCCTCTTGTTGAACGTTTAAAAAACGAAGAAGGAAATGTGGTTGTGTTAGCGTCAGGCGACCCGTTATTTTACGGAATAGGAAGCTATCTTTCTACGAAGCTAGACGTTGAAATATATCCTTATTTAAGTTCTATTCAGCTTGCATTCTCACGTTTAAAAGAGCGATGGCAAGACGCTTATTTTACAAGCGTGCACGGGAGAAGTATAAAGGGACTCGCTCAGCGCATAGACGGTCATAAAAAAGTAGCGATTTTAACAGATGAGCAAAATTCTCCTAGTGCTCTGGCAAACTACTTATTGTCATTTGGCATGACGGAATACAAGATGTTTGTAGCAGAGAATTTAGGAGGAGAAACGGAGCGCTGTCAGCTGCTTTCGCTGGAAGAAGCGGCGAACCAACTCTTTTCTCCGCTTAATGTCGTGATATTAAAGCAGGTAGAAAAAAGCCCAGTCTGGCCTCTTGGAATAGAGGACGATGAATTTATTCAACGCAAGCCGGACAAGGGACTTATTACTAAAAAAGAAGTTCGTACACTTAGTATTAGCGCCCTGCAGCTAAAGAGAGACAGCGTCGTATGGGATATCGGAACATGTACGGGTTCAGTCGCAATTGAAGCGGCTAAAATTGCGCGTGAAGGACAAATTTTTGCCGTGGAAAAAAATGAAGCAGACTTAGAAAACTGCAGAGAAAATCTATTGAAATTTCGAGTAGACGCCCACACTGTGCACGGAAAAGCACCGGAAGGGTTAAGTGAGTTTGCTGATCCTGACGCGGTGTTTATTGGAGGCACAGCAGGAGGCATGGAAACCATTTTAGACGTGTGCTGCAGCCGGTTAAATGCAGGAGGGCGCATCGTATTAAATGCCGTAACGATTGAAAATTTAGCAGAAGGAATGAAAGCTTTTAAAGAGCGAGGATTCGAGACTGCTGTTACCCTTGCACAAATTTCAAGAAGCAAGCCCATTTTACATTTAACGCGATTTGACGCTTTAAACCCCATTTATATTATTACAGCCAAAAGAGGAGAATGAATATGATTGGAACATTGTACGGACTTGGAGTTGGACCGGGAGATCCAGAACTTATTACAGTAAAAGCATTTCGTAAATTAAAAGAATCACCCGTTATTGCGTACCCGAAAAAACAAAAAGGAAGCAAAAGCTACGCCCAAAAAATTATTGATGTCTATTTCAGTGCAAATGAAAAAGATATGCTGGGCCTTGTGTTTCCAATGACAAAAGATCCTGCTATTTTGGAAAGAAAATGGACCGAAACGGTAGAACGAGTATGGGAAAAGCTCCAGGAAGGAAAAGATGTAGCATTTGTCACAGAGGGAGACCCTATGCTTTACAGTACGTTTATTCACATGATGCGTCTAATGCAAGAACGTCACCCTGAAGCTCCGATTCAAGTAATTCCTGGTATTTCATCCATTAATGGAGCTGCATCTCGTTTAGGTATTCCGTTAGCAGACGGTGATGAACACGTAGCAATTGTTCCTGCTCGTGAAGATTATAAAACAATGAAAAAAGTATTAATGGAAAACGACTGCGTCATTTTTATTAAAGTGGCCAAAGTCATCGATTTTATGGTCGGTCTTTTAAAAGAGCTTGATCTGCTTGAAAAAGCGTCAGTGGTGACAAAAGTAACGTCAGATGAAGAAATTATCTGGAAAGCTTCAGAACTAGAAGGAGCCGATTTACAATACTTAACGCTAATGGTGGTGCGAAAATGAAGTTATACATAATCGGAGCTGGACCCGGAGATCCAGATTTAATTACCGTAAAAGGCTTAAAATTACTTCAGCAAGCAGATGTTGTCTTGTACGCTGACTCACTGGTAAGTCAAGAGCTAGTTGCTAAGTCTAAACCAGGAGCTGAAGTGTTAAAAACAGCGGGTATGCATCTAGAAGAAATGGTCGGTACGATGCTTGAACGCATGCGTGAAGGAAAAATGGTTGTAAGAGTACATACCGGAGATCCTGCTATGTACGGAGCCATTATGGAACAAATGGTGCTTTTAAAAAGAGAAGGCGTTGATATTGAAATCGTTCCGGGCGTCAGCTCCGTATTCGCTGCTGCTGCAGCGGCTGAAGCAGAATTAACCATTCCAGATTTGACTCAAACGGTTATTTTAACTCGTGCTGAAGGAAGAACGCCTGTACCTGAGTTTGAAAAATTAACTGATTTAGCAAAACATAAATGTACCATTGCGTTATTTTTAAGCGCGACGCTCACAAAAAAAGTAATGAAAGAATTTATAAGCGCGGGTTGGAGTGAAGACACGCCGGTTGTAGTAGTCTATAAAGCAACGTGGCCAGATGAAAAAATTGTTCGCACAACGGTAAAAGACCTAGATGATGCTATGCGAACAAACGGCATTCGCAAGCAGGCGATGATTTTGGCAGGCTGGGCACTTGATCCACACATTCATGACAAAGATTATCGTTCAAAACTTTATGACAAAACATTTACCCATGGCTTTCGAAGAGGAGTGAAGTCGGAATGATTCAACTCCAAGAAGGAAAAAAAGCCCTCATTACACAGCGCGGAGATTATGCCGTTGTAGCTATCACAAAACACGGCGTAGAAATTGCAAGAAATCTAGGCCGCACTTTTCAGCAGTCTGATGTGTATTACATGAGCAAGTTTGAAAAAGGAGACGAACAAGAGCAGAACATCCAGCTGTTTTCAGGAAGCGTTCGGATGCTTTTGCCTTCTCTTTTTGAATCGTATAAAGGACTTATTATTATTATCTCACTGGGAGCAGTTGTGCGTATGATTGCCCCTATTTTAAAAGATAAGAAAACGGATCCTGCGGTTGTTGTCATTGATGATAAAGGTGAAAATGTCATTAGCGTGCTTTCGGGTCATATCGGAGGAGCAAATGAGCTTACGCGTGAAGTTGCGGCAGCTCTTGAAGCTCATCCTGTCATTACAACAGCATCCGATGTGCAAAAAACAATTCCGGTTGATTTATTTGGTAAGCGCTTTGGATGGGTGTGGGAATCAGCAGAAAAACTAACGCCTGTCAGCGCTTCTGTGGTGAATGAAGAAGAAATAGCAGTGGTTCAAGAATCAGGTGAAAAGAACTGGTGGCATTATGAGCACCCTGTTCCAGCTAACATTAAAACATATTCATCGATTCAGACAGCTCTTGAAGCATCGCCACATGCAGCTTTGGTCGTAACGCATCGCAATTTAAAAAAAGAGGAAGAAGCAATCTTAGAAAACGGTGTTCTTTACCGTCCAAAAGTACTGGCGATTGGGATGGGGTGCAACAGAGGAACAAGTGCAGCGGAAATTGAAACCGTTATTGAAAAAACGCTTGCTGAACTTCAGTTTTCAATGAAAAGTGTAAAAGCATTATGTACAATAGAGATAAAGAAAGATGAAGAAGGGCTATTAGAAGTGGCGTCTAAGTACGGCTGGGAGTTTGTCTATTATTCGCCCCAAGAGCTAAACAGCATAAGTATCCAACAGCCTTCAGATACTGTCTTTAAATATACAGGTGCATATGGCGTGAGTGAACCTGCTGCTATGTTATACAGCGGTGCTGATAAGCTTGAACTTGTGAAGAAAAAGTCAGGGAATGTCACCATTTCAGTGGCGCTTATTCCCTATGACTAAAGGAGAGAACAACATGTCAAACAGAAGACTCGTCATTGCCGGTACTGGAAGTGGCGTAGGGAAAACAACACTTACAATCGGGCTGATGGCAGCATTAAGACAAGCTGGTTACAGAGTTCAAGGGTTTAAATGCGGACCCGATTATATTGATCCAACGTATCATACGGCTGTTACAGAACGAACGTCTCGAAATATAGACAGCTGGATGCTTGAACACGATATGGTTAGAGAAATTGTCGCTCGTGCTAGTGAAGATGCTGATATTTCCATCATGGAAGGAGTTATGGGATTTTTCGATGGGAAAAACCCGTTAACGAACGAAGGAACAACAGCAGAAATCAGCTTAATCACCAATAGCCCTGTCCTTTTAGTTGTCAATTGTGCTAGTATGGCTAGAAGTGCAGCGGCGATTGTAAAAGGGTTTCAGCAATTTTTACCGGAAGCTAACATCGTTGGTGTAATTGCTAACCGGGTTGGAAGTGAAGGACATTATAAACTTGTTAAGGCAGCGATTGAGCAGGAATGTCATATCCCTGTAGTAGGCTACTTGAAAAGAAACGATGATCTTACGATTCCTGAACGTCACCTCGGGCTCATTCCGTCGATTGAACGAGGAGAGTTAACGCCGTTTTTTGAACAGTTAGGAAAGCTTGTTCATGATACAATTGATATCGAAAAAGTATATGAACTGGCTTTAGCTCCTAAAATAGAAATTAATGATCCTATCTTTACAAAGCCGTCCGTACCTCAAGTGAAAATTGCTGTAGCGAGAGATGCCGCTTTTAACTTTTATTATGAAGAAAATTTCGAATTGTTAAAAGCTTACGGAGCAGAGCTTGTAGAATTTTCGCCTTTAAAAGGAGAAGTGGTTCCACAAGATGCTGACGGTCTTTATATAGGAGGCGGATTTCCAGAAGAATTTGCTGAAACGCTGGCTCAGCAAATCGACGTTAAAAATTCTGTTCGAGCAGCTATTCAAAAAGGGATTCCTACGCTTGCTGAGTGCGGAGGGTTTATGTTCTTAACAGATGCTATTGTCACAACAGATGATACATGCCATGAAATGGTGGGGCTTATTCCCGGACAAGTAAGAATGCAGACAAAATTAGCTGCTTTAGGGTACCGAGAAGTGACGGGAAAGCAGGAGAATTTTTTATTTAAAGGCGATGTACAAGCTAAAGGCCATGAATTTCATTATTCAACCTTTCATTCAGAGAAAGAGTTTTCGCCTGCCTATGATACAAAAGGGATGCGAGGAATGAAAGAAGAAGGCTATATGAACAATAATTTAATTGCCGGCTATACGCACTTTCATTTCGGCTCTTCTATGAAGATGGTAGAAAACTGGGTGGAACAGTGTAAAGCGGTAAAAAAAGAAAGAAGAGATGCCGTGTGACAGTTGGAAAAGTATATTTAGTAGGAGCTGGACCAGGAGATCCGAAGCTAATAACCGTATATGGAATGGAGTGTATTCAAGAAGCGGATGTTATTTTATATGACCGCTTAGCCAACGAACAGTTGTTAAACTATGCTAAAAAAGACGCGGAGCTTATTTTTTGCGGGAAATTACCGGGTAAGCACGGAGTCATCCAAGATCGTATTCACGAACTGCTTGTTGAAAAAGCGCTTCAAGGAAAAGTAGTGACGCGCTTAAAAGGAGGCGATCCTTTTGTGTTTGGCCGCGGAGCAGAGGAAGCGGAAGTGCTTGCTACTCAAGGAATTCCTTACGAAGTAGTGCCTGGTATCACGTCAGGAATTGCAGCTCCAGCTTATGCAGGAATTCCTGTTACCCATAGAGATCATGCCACTTCTTTTGCGATTGTAACGGGTCATGGAAGAGAAGAAAAAGGAAAAGATTATTTAAATTGGTCAGCGCTTGCTCAAGGAATAGATACAATTGCGTTTTACATGGGCGTTGGAAATTTACCTCATATATGCAAGCAGTTGATGGACCATGGACGAGATAAACATACTCCAGTAGCGCTTGTTCAATGGGGCACAACGAAGTATCAGCGCACCGTAACAGGAACGCTTGCCACAATCGAAGAAATAGCAAAAAAAGCAGAAATTGCTCATCCTGCCATTGTGCTTGTAGGTGAAGTTGTGACAATTAGAGAAAAAATAAAATGGTTCGAAGAAAGAGCGGAAAATATTCTGCTTTAACGTTAAAAGGAGGAGACAATATGACGATTATTTCACAGCTAAAAGAACGAAGAGCGGTACGAGATCATGAAGCGCGTGAAGTGGAACAAGAGAAAATCGAACAGCTGCTTGAAGCAGCGACGTGGGCTCCAAATGACCGAATGAGAGAGCCTTGGAGCTTTTATGTGATTCAAGGAGAAGCAAAAAAGAAGTATGAAGAACTGGCTGAAGCTTATTTAAAGGAGCGCTTTCCTACAAAGCCTCATTTAGTAGAAAGTTCGTTAAAAGCAGTAAAAAATACGCCTGTACATATCGTCGTAACAGCTGACACAGTTGAAGGAGACGATGAAGCCACTGAAGACAACAAATATGCGGTTTCATGCGCGATTCATTCCATGTGGCTAGCGGCTAAAGAACTAGGTCTTGGATTCGTTTGGAGAACAAGAGGCGTTGGTCTTGTTCGAGACGAGAGATTACATGAGTTTATTGGCAACCCTTCAGGTAAAGTCGTAGTAGGAAACGTATTTCTAGGCTATCCAAATGAAGAGTCTCTTACAAAAATGAAAGAGCCTGCTAGAACACCGTTTACAGAAAAAACAACATGGCTGTAAACTGAAATTCGAAGAAAAAGAGGTTTTTAGATTGAAAGACAAACGGGGTCTTACGTTAATTTATACCGGAGACGGTAAAGGAAAAACAACCGCTGCTTTAGGTCTTGCGTTGCGCGCTACGGGACGCGGACAAAAAGTATTAATGATTCAATTTATTAAATCTCCTCAGCGTACATATGGCGAAAAGCTGATGTTTGACAGAATAGGAATTGAAATGATTCAAACAGGAGTCGGCTTCACGTGGACAAAAACACCGCCTGAACATCGTGAAGCTTTGCAAAAAGCTTGGGCGCTAACGAAGGAAAAAGTCTTCTCGAACGAATATGATGTAGTTATTTTAGACGAGTTAAATAATGCACTGGCTATCGAGAAATTTCCTATTGATGATGTGCTACCGCTACACGAAGTAATTGACCTTATTCAAAAGCGCCCTGAGCATATGCATTTGGTCATTACCGGGCGTTCTGCTAAAAAAGAAGTGATGGATGCAGCAGATCTTGTGACGGAAATGAAGCCTCATAAACATTATTATGATGAAGGAATTCCTGCTGTAAAAGGAATTGAATTTTAAAAAGCCCTCAGTGAAGAGGGCTTTTTTTATTGAGCAGGGGCATCTACTTTTTCAGCTTGCCAGTAAAATTGGCTAATGACATCAGACAGTGCTTTTGTTGTGTTGGTTAGTTCATCAAAGTTATTATCAACTCCGCCCACTTCAATTAAAATCGCATTTTTAGAAACATCTTGGTTATATACACCGTTACCGCTGGATTTGTTTTTGCCAATAACTCCGCGGCTTAACCCAGGATATTTCTTTTCAAGACCTTCATGAAGCGCTTTTGCCATTTTTAAGTTTTGTTCAAAGTTTTGATTCGCTTTCCCTAAAACAAACACAACTTTTGCATACGATTTATTGTTAATCTTAATGGTTGTATTATCTTTTCGAAGCGAATCTCGGTGCAAATCGATAAAGTAAGTTAAATCTCTATTCTCAGTCATCGCCGTTTCAATTACTGTGCGAGACATGGCGTACGATTGGTTGGTGTTCCAGCCTTTTTCTTTTAATTTCTGTCCAATATTGGTTTGATCCACTTCTGCCCCAATTCCCTGAGCCTCTAAATCTTTTCCTAGCATATTTGCGACTATATTAATATTGGTTTTACTATCTACAGCTTTATTAGCATCTGGATCACCTTCAAGTCCTAACAGAGGCAAGTAAGATTCCCAGCTGTGCGTATGATAAATATAAAATACCTTTTTTCCGCCAGTTGTATTATTATTTGGAGCATTCGTACCATCGTTATCTTTAGGTTGCTGAACTTTTGTAGTAGAATTTCTTTCTTTTAGCGTTTCATCTAATGGTGGTGCAGATTCTCTAGGGAAGTTTGTGAAATTTGTGCCTTCACCGGCGATGATAATATTGGAGTCGTAAATACTGAATCCAGGCAGTTCTGAACCAAACAAGCTTCTCGCGTCTTCTGCTCGAATACTTGTTGATAACTCTAGCAGTGTAGAAGAAAGACCTGGAGGCGAATAATTTTTATCAAAAGCCGTTGAAAAGTGGTGGTTTTCCTGGCTCATCAAATAATAAAGGCTTTCTGCTTTATGCTTCGATAACGTTTGATAGACAATAGAAGAATTGAACTGTTCTTTAAATGCTGAGTAACTTACTAGAACAATGATAGATGATGTCATTAAAACAATGGATAAAATAACAAGAACCATCTTATATGTTAACACTACAAAATTGGCGCGATTACTAGATTTCAATGGCGAAATCTCCTCTCTATGTCAGCATCAGGCTAATAGGTATGAAGGACTTTGCTAATCTAGTAATGATTATATGAATGGAGATTTCTAATTATGATAAGCATTTAATAGAGAAAGTAGTCTTCAAAATCAAAAAAGAAGAATCACGCGAGATATAATCTCATATTCTCAGTGATTCTTCTTCAAATAGACGTCGGATGGCTTCGCCTTTTGGAGTGAGGCTGAATCCTTTTTTCTCTTTTTTAAGCAGCTGATAGTTTTGTAATTCTTGTAAATACGTAACAATGCGCTTGCGCTTCACGGAACTTAATAATCCAAATGCGGGTATTTTATCGAGCTCTTTTTGACGAATACTGTTAGTAGAAACACCTTCTAAAATTTGTACGTAACTCTGCTGAGTTTCCGTGTTCTTTAAGGTATCTATAAGCGTTAGTAACCGTAGCATTTGGTTTGAATCAAAAGTTATTTGACCGATTTCTAGCGGAGTCGAAAGCAGGTCCTGACGCTGCTTATGAAGTTCATTTTCTATCTTAGCGCCTATTTCTGTCAGTTTCTTTTTTATTTCGTTTGGGTCCATATAACATGTAAATTTGTTTGTTTCCTGCAGCAGGGTGACATCTGGAAAATCCCATTGCGAAAACCATTGAATGGAACCAACTTCGAGATTTGCATTCGGTGTTTTTACTTGTAATACCTTTTGAATGAAGGAAAGAAAGGGCTCGTTTTCCTGTAAAACTTGTCTTTGATTAAGTTGATAAGTGGTTAGGCTGCACAATTTGTCTTGGATTTCTTTGATGTGCACTTCATGATGCTTTAAAAGACTTTTCCATTTAAAAAAGACCAGTAGTTTTTGAATCACTTCTTCATTTTCATCTATAATCTCTTCGAACTGCCGCTGAGTTGTAGCTAAGCGTTTCGCTGCTAGCACTACATTATACTCATCATCGAGTGAAATAGCATTATTTGTAACATCATATGTTACGGCGAGACCTCTGTTTTCTGAAGTTAAGCGAATGATCTCGTTTTCTCCGTGAACAGTTAATACCGTATCTTCCGTATCTGAAAATCCTCTCTCAAAGGCGGTGTAAGGAAGAGATCGAAAAGGTCTCATAATGATTTCAATCCGATTGCGCCAAAAAGCAATTTGCTCAGGGTTTTTCATAATAAAAAGCAAAGGTGATTTTTTTGATTGTTCAATTGCTTCAATCACATCTGCATTTCGATGATAAAGGGAAATGAGCGGATGTTTGAAGAAACACTTATTAATATGTTGAATCCATTCTTCTTTGGAAGAATCATGTATCCTAGCACAAAACATGTAATCTTTCATAATACTTCCGAGGTAGTTTTCCAACTCATTTTTAGTTAAAACCGTAAAATCTTGAGAATAAAACTCATCATGATGAATAGGAATGCCGCGATTCTTATTATATTCTTTCCATAGAAATGAAGTTGGTTTCCAAAAGTGAGGATAAACGTCTTCATTTTTATCAATTGCGACAGGAAAACCGCCCCTATGACTTCCATATAAGAACGTTTGAAAAAGGACTATATCTTCTTGAGATAACTCATTCATTGCTCGCTCAAAGTAGTCATTTAAACGTCCAAGTAGCCCTTTAGTATGTTTACTTCCTACGGACCGAATCGATTTATTTTTGCGTCCGAGCGGAAGGAATGTTAAGTGGTTGTAAGCTGTAAAATCAACAGGCAAATTTTCTGGTAAAGTCATTTGTCTAACTCCTTTCATTTATTGAGTATTTTACCTATTAAAGAAGAGAAGAAAAAGTTTTAGTGTGTCTTGAATATAAGAGTTATTTTTAAAAATTTTCTGTTAATTAATCTGTAGAAATCAAGAAAAGGGATTCAAAGTAATTTTGAATGGGTATAGTAATAAAAATTTTGACACATATTATCGAATATATATGAATGTTGTCAAAAAAAACAACAAAAGTGATGATTCATCCAAAGGAGGAAGCTTATGGAGAATAAAGGTCCGTTTAAAAAGACGATATCCCTATTAGATTTAACATTGATTGGATTAGGGGCTATTTTTGGCTCCGCTTGGCTGTTTGCCGTTAGTAATGTCGCTACGCAAGCCGGTCCTGCAGGAAGTTTTTCTTGGGTTATTGGTGGAGTTATTATTTTATTAATAGGCCTTGTATACGCTGAGCTAGGGGCTGCCTTGCCTCGTACAGGAGGAATTATTCGGTATCCTGTTTATTCACACGGTCATCTTGTAGGCTATATGATTTCATTTATTACTATTGTAGCGTACACTAGCTTAATCGCTATCGAAGTAACAGCTGTGAGACAGTATGTGGCCTACTGGTTTCCGGGTTTAACAAAATCTGGATCTGATTCACCGACGATATCTGGATGGATTCTACAATTTGTGTTGCTTTGCTTATTCTTTTTACTCAATTACTGGAGTGTAAAAGCATTTGCAAAATCGAATATTATCATTTCTATTTTTAAATATTTTGTACCGCTTACAGTAATCGTAACGCTGGCATTTTATTTTAAGTCAGGAAACTTTACGATGGGAGAGTTTGCTCCCGGGGGGTTTGATGGTATCCAGGCCGCCATTGCCACAGGCGGGGTTATGTTTGCCTACTTAGGCCTTCATCCAATTGTATCTGTAGCTGGAGAGGTAAAAAATCCTCAGCGTAATATTCCAATTGCTCTTGTGATTTGTATCATTCTAGCAGCTCTCATTTATACTGCCCTACAAGTATTATTTATCGGAGCTATTCCATCTGACATGATTAAAGGCGGTTGGTCCGGCATTCAAGATAAATTCTCACTGCCATTTAAAGACATCGCTGTTGTTCTTGGCCTTGGCTGGCTAGCAACACTTGTTATTTTAGACGCCATTTTATCACCGGGTGGTAACGGTAATATTTTTATGAATACAACATCTAGACTTATCTATGCTTGGTCTCGTAACGGTACGTTATTTAAAACGTTTGCTCATGTGGATAAAAAAACAGGGATTCCTCGATCATCTCTATGGCTCTCATTAGGACTTTCGATTTTTTGGACACTGCCATTTCCTTCATGGAATGCACTCGTAAACGTATGCTCTGTTGCGCTTATTCTTTCTTACGCGATTGCACCAATTTCATCAGCGGCCTTTATGGTGAACGCAAAAGATTTGGAAAAGCCTTTTAAATTAAGAGGAATGAGTATAATTGGTCCATTATCCTTTATTTTTGCTTCCTTTATTGTCTACTGGTCAGGATGGAAGACTATTTCATGGCTGTTAACTTCTCAATTGGTTATGTTTGTTATATATTTGATTTTTGCTAAATATGTGCCTAAAAACGAAGTAAGTCTTCGTCAGCAGATTAAATCAACTTGGTGGTTAGTTGCTTATTATATCATCATGCTCTTTATTTCTTATATTGGTTCGTTCGGCGGAGGAAAGGGTTTGATCGATACGCCTGTAGACTTAATTATCATAGCGGTCGTATCTCTTGGGATTTATTATTGGGCTAAATATACGGGCCTTCCAAAAGCGCTTATTGATTACGATCACCATCCTGAACAGGAAGAAAAAGCACCTGTATAACCTGCAAAGCAGCGATATTCGCTGCTTTTTTCTATGTTATTTGAACATGAAATTCTAAAGTTTGTCGTATAATTTAGTAGGAAAGAAGGAATTAGCACATTATTGTTTAATTAATGTAATGTAACCGTTTTAAATCCAACGCTTGGAGGAAGAGTATGATTGAAAAAATAATAAATTCACTTCGAAAGCGGCTGTGGGAAAACAATAATGTTATAGAAGTGTGTAAAAATGAAGGAGAAGTATACAGAACCACGTGTACTTTTTTTGATGGAGTAAGCAAGAATCAACTGAATGTTTTTGAAGAAGAAATGCATGTATCACTTCCTGAAGACTACAAGCAGTTTTTGCAGCTAACAAATGGGTGTAATTTGTTCATTGATGCTGACAAAAAAATAGCAGGGAATCTTTATAGCTTAGAAGATGTAAGAGAAACAGCTTATAAAAGTCAGAGTCTCTATATAACAATTGGGTCTGTTGGAGAAGAAGAGATTATCATTGACTCCAAAAAATCAGCGCACTCTGCATATATAATAGTAAAAAAGCGGAACGCATCGTTTCAAGATGCACATGTATTACATATGAATTTTCAGAAATGGCTGGATTGTTTTATAGTGAGTCAAGGGAATTGTTTTTGGCACTGGAATGAGCTTTGTAATAAAGTTCATTCAACGGATAAAAAGACAACGGCTCAATAACGTTATCTTCTCGAATGTAAAAGCAGAGCGTATAATCGTTCTGCTTTTTGTATAGTCATTATAAGCTAGAACAGCGCAGCGATTCTAAAAGGTTATGAGTATGATTGTATAGAAACTGTCTAATGTCTGAGTTGTTGATAAGTTTGGTCTTAAAGCATTAGTCACTCTAGGTCTTGTGCTCGTTATCCTATCTCTTGGACTTTTTAGTCAACTCGCTGCTTCTACGAGTGTAGCTTATATTGTTGCACTACACGTGATGATGTTGATTGGTATTTCGATGGTGATGCTGCCTGCACAGACTACCACGGGGTTAAATCAGCTCCCTAAGCAGCTGTATCCTCATGGCACAGCAATAATGAATACATTACAACAAGTGTCCGGAGAAATTGGAACTGCGCTATTTATCAGTATTATGTCTTCTGGAAAAGAGAGTTACGTAAAAGGGGTAAATGAACCAAATACAGCTTTAGCAAAAGTGAATGGACTGATTTCCGGATTGCAGCAAGCATTTTTTATTGCTGCTATCGTTGAAGTGATTGCCCACGTCTTATCTTTTTTTCTAAAATGAATGCATGCTTGGGAAAACGCTTCAACAAGTGTTTCTATATAAATAAACGAGCACACTAGTGTGCTCATTTATTTATATAGAAGGAAGACGTTCCCAACCGTAAGCTTCGTCTTCAACTTTAGTTTCTCCAAACTGACTTGTGCGATTCAAGATTTTTTTGCCGCCTAATTTTTTATAAAACTGAACGGCTTTCTTATTTTTCTTCATAGCCCAAATAATCATAGACGTATATTGCTGATCAGCAAATTCTTTTACTGAATGAGAAAATAGAAGGTGACCAATTCCTTGGTTTTGCACTTCCTTGCAAACGTATAGCGCGTATATTTCAGCACGGGACAAATGAGGCTTACCTGCTGAAAAGCCGACAATCTCTCCTCGTTCATCGATAGCGAGCAAAATAAAATGAGAAGGCTCGGTAAGAAAAAGGGACCATTTTTCTCTACTTTGTTCATAAGATAAGCTTTTTAAATAAGCATCAGGTACTAATCCTTTGTATGTAATGCGCCAGCTGTCAACGTACAGACGGGCAACAGAAGGGATGTGAGAGGAAGTAGCTTTAATAATTTTCATTAAAAAATCTCCTTTTTTAAAATATTAAGGCATATAGTATACCTTTCAGCCTAAGAATATTATGAAAAATAGATCATAATTTTCCAGTAATTCATAAAATGGTAAAAAAGGTGGTGTTCATTCTCACTCTATCACGGTAAAGTGAGAATATACATTTGTTTTGTTGTTTTAATTTTTGCTATATGTATAATGTCTAACGATCTATTTGTTATTCACCTTTACTAGTCTATCAAATAGTTTTGTTAAAGCCAAAGGGGCATAGGGTAAGTAATGTCAATTCAGCTTCGTTTTATTTTAACGTATATCAGTATTGTGTTTGTCTTTATTATTTTGCTTTTTTTATCGGGCTTTCTCATTTTCTTCTCCATTACTGGAGACGCCGATTTTGTAAGAAAACTGTACAGTCACTCCTATGAGTATAAATTGTTAACGCCAGAAGAAGAAAATGCATTCTTGGATTTAAAGTTATTGAGTGAAGAAAAACCGGAGCAGCTGCTGCGGCCGGAGACGGTTAAAAAATATGAATTTGAAAATATTGATATTGTGATTCAAAAAAACACAGAGGTTGTATATGCTTCAGAATCCATTAAAGGAGAAAACCTCCGTAAATACTTGCCAAAGCATCAAAAAAGTAAAGGAAATCACTCGTATCAGCAGGACATGCTGCGCGTAGGCAAGCAGTACTTTACATATATCAACCTTGATTTTCCTTTCTCGAATCAAGAAAAAGGAAGCATTTACGTTTTGCGAAAAATCAGCCCTTATGTAGGCATTATTAATCGAATTTTCCCTTTTTTAATCTTTCTACTATTAATTTTAGTAATTGTGATTATTGGATTTTTAAACTATCTTGTTTCAAGAAGCATTATTAAACCCATTCGTGAATTAAAAGAAGCGGCTGAAAAAATAAAACAAGGTGATCTTCACTTTGAGATCTCTGCTAATTCAAAGGATGAAATAGGCGAATTAACGCAAGCTTTTGAAGAAATGAGGCAAAAACTAAAATCTTCTGTTGAACTGCAAATTCAGTATGAAGATAACCGTAAACAGCTGCTTTCAAGTATTTCACACGATCTGCGAACTCCTATTACTTCCATTGTAGGATATGTAGAAGGAATTCAAGATGGAGTAGCTAACACGCCAGATAAGCTTTCTAAATATTTGTTAACGATTTCAACGAAAGCAAAAGACATGAATGCGTTAATCGATGAGCTGTTTTTATTTTCTAAATTGGATTTGCACGAAATTCCATTTGTGTTTAAAAAACTTAATATTTCTGCATTTATGGAAAGTTATGTGCAAGAGCTTCAGTTTGAAATGAGCGAACATGATATTGATGTTTTATTTTCTAATGATTCTCTAACGACACTGTATGCAAAGGCAGATGCTGAGCAGCTGCGAAGAGTTTTAATAAATTTAACAACCAATAGTATTAAATTTATGGATAAAGAAAGAAAAAGAATCGATATCGTTCTTTCTGCTACCGAAAGTGAACTCATTATTGAAGTGAAAGACAATGGCGCAGGGATTTCACCGGAAGCATTAGCGCATATTTTTGACCGGTTTTATCGAGCAGAACAGTCCCGCAACAGCAATACTGGAGGAAGTGGACTTGGACTGGCCATTGCAAAACAAATTGTTGAACGCCACGGGGGAGACATCTGGGCACTAAGTAAGCTTGGCGAAGGAACAAGTATTTTCTTTTCTTTGCAAAAAATGAATGAAAATGGTGATACATATGAAGAAGATATTGTTAGTTGAAGATGAAGTAAGTATTGCTGAATTGCAAAGAGATTATTTAGAAATTAACGATTTTGAAATAGACGTTCAATATAGCGGTGATAAGGGATTAGAAAAAGCGTTAAATGAACATTTTGATCTGGTTATTTTGGATATTATGCTCCCTAAAGTGAGCGGATTTGAAGTGTGCAAGCAAATTCGAGCTGCAAAAGATATACCAATCATTTTAGTTTCAGCTAAAAAAGAAGAAATCGATAAAATTAGAGGGCTCGGGCTAGGTGCAGATGACTATATTACCAAGCCATTCAGCCCTGGGGAGCTGGTTGCAAGAGTCAAAGCGCATTTAGCGAGATATGAAAGACTCTCTGATAAGCAGGAAAAGCGTATGATTCGTATTCATGGTTTAGCGATTGACACGCTCGCTAGAAGAGTATTTGTGAATGACAAAGAAGTGTTTTTTACAGCGAAGGAATTCGATTTGCTGAAGTTTATCGTTTCTCATCCAAATCAAGTATTAAGTAAAGAACATCTATTTGAAAAAATTTGGGGATTTGATTCTTCAGGAGACATTTCAACCGTAACAGTTCACATTCGAAAACTGAGAGAAAAGTTAGAAGAAAACCCAGCAGATCCTCAGTACCTAGAAACGGTTTGGGGAGCAGGGTACCGGTTTAATATTTAAAAAAAGAGATCCGAACGATTAATCGTTCGGATCTCTTTTTTACTACGTAGTAACGATTCTATGACGAGCTTTAATCTTACTCACGGGAGGTTCGGAAGAAAATATATTTTTTTCACCGATTTTATCATATAGACCGGTTGACTTTAACATTTCTTTCGGCTGGTGCTGTAAGCCAGAAATAACGACTTGGCTATGCGAATCTTTCAAACGTTCGACCACCTTCGATAGTAAAGCTTCTCCAGATGTATCAATAAAGGAGACTTGGCTCATTCGAAGCAATAAAACTTTCGGTTTCGCTTCAGCGATCTTATCGAAGGAATCTTCTAATACTTCAGCTGATCCAAAGAAAAGAGATCCTTGCATGGTATATTCCATCAAATCAGATTTGTGAGCGTTTTCAGATGTTTCCGCTAAAACCTTTGAAATCTTCAGTGATCCGCTCATTCGTTTCACAAACATAACAATAGCTAAAAGTAGACCCACGCCTACACCTGTTGTTAAATCGATTGAAACTGTTAATAAAAACGTAGCTACAAGTACAAATGAATCAGCTGACTTGGTTTTTAAAATATGCGCAAATTCTTTACGCTCACTCATATTCCAAGCCACAAACATTAAAATAGGTGCCATACTTGCCAGCGGAATGTTTGATGCATAAGGAGCTAGCATCACAAGGACCAATAAAACAACTAAGCCGTGTATGACTCCTGATAACGGAGAAGCTGCGCCGTTTTTGATATTAGTAGCCGTTCTGGCAATGGCACCAGTTGCTGGAATTCCGCCAAATAGCGAGGTAGCGATATTAGCAATTCCTTGGCCGACAAGCTCTTTATTGCTATTATGCTTGGTTTTAGCCATATTATCAGCAACAACAGCCGATAGTAAAGATTCAATACCTCCAAGCATTGCAATTACGCAGGCAGCCGGAAATAGCATCACGATGTTATCCCAAGTTAAATCTGGGAAGCTAAAAGATGGTAGTTTGCTCGGAATGGCACCGTAAGTAGAGCCAATCGTTGCAACTTTTCCTGGGAACAGTGTAATGGCTACAAGTGTGGAGACAAGAAGACCTAGAAGGGCACCGGGAATTTTAGGTAAAAACTTTGGCGTTGTAATCACGATAGCTAAACAAATAGCGGCTATGATGACGCTGTAAATGTTAATCGTTGCAATTTTGCGTAGGATTTCAATCATATTTAAATGAAATTCCTCATGTTTTGCAATTCCTTTTAATCCTAGAAAATTAGCGATCTGACCTGAGAAGATAATAATCGCAATTCCTGCTGTAAATCCAATCGTTACAGGGCGCGGAATAAACTTTATAAATTTTCCTAGCTTAAATATTCCGAGAAGCGTAATCATAATTCCAGCCATAAAGCCGGCAATAATGAGGTTCTCATAACCATACTGCATGACAACTCCAAGCAGCACTGGAACAAATGCACCTGTTGGACCTGCAATTTGAAATTTCGATCCGCCTAATATTGAAACTATAATCCCTGCGATAATGGTTGTATAAATCCCGTATTCAGGTCTTACACCAGAAGCGATGGCAAAGGCCATTGCTAAAGGAATAGCAACGACCCCAACAACCAAACCGGCGATAATGTCTTTTTGTAAATGCCCTGCTGAATAGCCTTGAAATCGGTTATCTTTTAGCATTCGATAAAATCCTCCTTCATGAGCTTACGGTTTCAGCTCGGTCTTGGGAATAGCCGTTGACAACGACGTCAAGTTTTCCTGTTGAAGGATGAATAACCATTCCAGAAACAAGCACGTCTTTCGGTAATAAAGGGTGATTTCGAATCATATCCACACTGTTTTCGACACTATCTTCTACACATTCAAACCCAGTCAGCCATGATTCTAAATCAATACCGGCATATTTTAGATTACGAATCTGTTCCGCGCTGATCCCTCTTTGTTCAGCAGAGGCTAAAATAGCTTCAGCTTTCATGCCCGTCATTCCACATTCATGATGACCGATGACACATACTTCATCAGCTTGCAAAGCGTAGACGGCAACTAATATACTTCTCATGACGCTGCCAAAGGGATGGGAGATAACAGCTCCGGCATTTTTCACTATTTTCGCATCTCCATTTTTTAGCCCCATGGCTTTAGGAAGTAATTCTAACAAACGTGTATCCATACAAGTTAAGATCACTATTTTTTTGTTAGGAAATTTGGATGTTTGAAAAGCCTCGAATTGATTATTTGTTACAAATTTTTCATTAAACTTTAAAACTTCAGATAGACAAGTCATTGTTTTCCTCCTGCGTTATTTATTTTTAACTTATTTTTTAGTCTAAAGATAAAGTTTAAAAACGAACTAAATAAAATATTAAAATTTTCTTAAAATATTCAGAAAAAACTTATAAATAAATCACATTTATATGCGTGAAATTATGTAAGCGTATTCTTTATCTGTTTCAGCGAAGAATATGGGAATTATATGTTAAAATGGTACAAAGTTGGAATTGTCTAAAAGAATGGTAGAGAGGAGGAAGGCAAAAGTGAAGGCTCTTATAGCAATAGGCCTTATTTTTTGTTATTTAGTAGGGTGCAGTTCTAATGCCCAAGTCACCAACGACAAAAAAATGGGGGAGAATATTCAGCAATCATTTGAACAAAAAGGTGTAAGCTCAGTGGATGTATCGAAGTTAAGTGATTTTAAATGGGAAAAAGGATATTTATTAACAAACAAAAGCAAGAAAGCCGACGTAGAAAAACTTGTAAACGCACCGATCAGTGAAGAGATGATGAAAAAAATATCTGCTGCTAATCAAATGCTTGTGTTTGTACACGAAGGAGAAGTTGTCCGCTATGTAGAACTACCCCAAGATTTCATAGCGCATGATAAAAACCAACTTGAATTTTCATCTTCTCATTCTGAACTAAAACTTAATAAAAAAAGGGAGGGCAAGCCTATAAAAGCAGGAGATAAAACGTTAAGTTCAGAAGATGCTTTAGCTGTAGAATCAATTATGAAACAAATTCAATGGAAAAAAGCTGATTACAGCATCGCTCTTGATCCAGATGTACAGCTTACTTATGAAGGAGTCGTATACAATGTACGATTCACCGCCGAGAGTGCGGAACTTACTTCTAAAAGAAGAGGGGTATACGGTAAAGTAACAGGAGAAACAGCACAGCAGCTATATGACATATTGATGTAACCTATTGATTTATCAATAGGTTTTTTTGTGCACATATTTTTTAAATTTACATAAAATGTCTTACTGTTATTGACATTAACGTTAACGTTAATCTATAATAGTAATATAGAGTTGACGTTAACGTTAATGTTAAAGGGAGGTGAAGGGGAAAGCATGTATTTAATCGATGACGTGACGAAAATGACAGGTTTGACCAAGCGTGCTCTTCGGTATTATGAAGAGATTGGACTCATTTTGCCCCCGCAGCGTACAAAAGGAAATGCACGGATTTATTCCGAAGAAGAGGTAAAAGAACTAAGAAAAGTAGCAGAAGCAAAAGAAGTTCTTGGTTTTTCTTTACAGGAGCTGCAGCAGTTTATGTCGCTCAAAAGAATGATTGAAGAAAGAAGTGAGCAGCAAGGATTATCAGCGAAAGAGATAACTAAAATAGAAAATTTACTGGAAAATCAAATCAAGATGATTGAATTTAAAGTGGTTAAAATGCAGGCATTTAAAACAGAATTAAAAGAAATGCGAGAATCTGCTATGGAAATACATGAAAAAACAAAAACAAAAGGAGAGATGAAAGAGTGGAAGGACAGCATTCAAATAACCGATTAGGTCAAATTATTACGGTAGTAGCTACTTTTTTAGCATTTATGGGAATCGGGGTAGTAGATCCGATTTTACCGGAGATTGCTAAGCAAATTGGAGCTTCTCATTGGCAAGTAGAAATGTTATTTACTTCCTATTTGTTAATGATGGCTATTATGATGATTCCAGCAGGCATCTTAGCATCACGTGTAGGAGACAAGCGTTTGATGGTAACAGGACTTATCATTGTGACGATTTTTGCAGCACTATGCGGGTTTTCTAACAATATTCCTCAGCTTTCCATTTTCCGAGCAGGATGGGGACTTGGTAATTCGTTTTTCTTTGCAACAGCTATGACGCTGCTTATTGCATTATCAGGTGAAGTAAAAAAAGCAGTAGGATTATATGAAGCTGCAATTGGTTTGGGAATGGCCGGAGGACCGCTTGTAGGAGGAGTGTTAGGAAATGCTTCTTGGAGATTGCCGTTTTTCGGTACAAGTGCTTTAATTTTTATCGCCTTTATTTTAGTATTAACAATTGTTAAACAGCCTGCAAGCACTAAGGCTCGTAAAGCAGCTGGTTTTAAAGACATGGTAAAACTTTATAAATTAAAACCATTTACTCAAGGCGCTGTATCAGGCATGCTTTATTACTACGGATTTTTTACAGTGTTAGCTTATACGCCGCTTATTCTATCGATCGGAGCTCTTCAAATTGGCTTTGTTTTCTTTGGATGGGGATTATGTTTAGCTTATGGCTCAGCGGTTTTAGCACATCAGTTAGAAAAAAGATATCAGCCAAAACAAGTGTTACATGTTAGCTTAATTATTTTTTCACTTATTTTAATTTGTTTATTTGCCTTTGATGCAACATGGTTGCGCATTGTTTTAATCATGGCAGCAGGTCTTGTATCAGGACTTAATAATGCATTATTTACGAGTCATGTAATGGAAGTATCTCCTTATGAACGAGGAATTACATCTGGAGGATATAATTTCTTAAGATGGTTAGGCGCAGCGTTTGCTCCTTTATTGTCAGGAGTTATCGGCAATGCCGTAGCGCCTCAAGCTCCTTTTCTCGTAGCGGCGATTCTTGGGTTGCTAGCTTTTGTTATTATGGTTATAAAAGTAAAAACAACTTCTCAAACGAATGAAGCTGTATCTAAATAAACGTTGAAATAAAAGGCTTTTTCTTGTGAAAAGCCTTTTATTTTGTTTTATGTTATAATAGTAAAAACGTTTTTAATCATAAAAATGAAACTCTATACCAACTTGTACGTATACTTTATATGTACATAAATCTTTTTAGGAGCGTGATGCCCATGGCCACCTGTCAAAATTGTAATCATAAATGGAACTGGAGGACAACCTTTAAACAACTGTTAACATTTAGAAACGTTTTAGAATGCCCACACTGTGACAAACAACAGTATATCTCTGCAAAATCCCAAAAGCGATTATCAATCTACTCATTTGCACCCCTTATTATTTGGCTTATTCTCTCACTATTTGACTTTTCCTTTCCATCCATTGTTGTCGCGGAGCTTATTTTCTTCATAGCAGCGGTTGTTATGATGCCACTTTCTTATGAAGTAAGCAGCGAAGAAGAACCCTTGTGGTAATAGAAAAACCTTCCGTTAAAACGGAAGGTTTTTTTATGCGGCTTTACCGTCTAGCTGTTCTCCGTGATGGCGCTGATAATACACCCACCCAGCATTCAATAGTAGAAGAACACTGGTTGTTAAGAATACGTAAGGAATTCCTTTAGCTCCGGCAATTTGTCCGCCAATGACTGGACCAGCTAAATTCCCAAAATATTGCGCTGTTTGATTATAGCCAAACATTTTGCCTGTAATCGAGTCCGGTACAATTTTCTTTAAATAAGAATTAATAGAAGGTAATAATCCTCCCATTGCAAAACCGAGTAAAAAACGAAGTAAGAATAGCTGCCAAGTACTATGCACAAAGGCCTGTAAGCCGCAAATCACCGCTACGATAAGCAGGCATATTTGAAGCACATTTTGAGGACCAACGCGATCGCTGACTTTGCCAAGTTTTGATGCAGCTAAAATATTTGAAATTCCTGTTGCCGCTACGACAAAGCCTGAAATAAGGGCAAGGTGATCGGTATGAGTAGACAGTTGTTTTACATACAGTGTAACGATTGGCTGAATAGCCATAACTGCAAGCTGCAGTAAAAAAGTTGTAACAAATACACCAATCACGGCCTTTGAATTTTTAAGAGACAGTAACCCAATGTTAGATTCTTTCGTCGTTTTCGCCGTCTCTTTTTTGTCTTCTTGAATTAAATTTACAATTAAAAAAGACAAAAACATAAATGCACCCGTCACGAAAAAGACGTGGCGTAGCCCGATTGTATCTCCTAAGTAGCCGCCTACTAGCGGTCCTAATAAAGATCCTGATACAGCCCCTGTAGACAACGTACCTAATGCTTTACCGCTGTGCTCTTTAGGTGTTTGAGTCGCTACTAACGTAATGGCTGCAGAGATGAAGCCGGAAACGGCCCCCATTAAAAAGCGCAGTCCGACAAGCTGATAGACATTTTGCACAAAACCAATGGAAGTCATAACAACTGCCATACCCAAGCTTGCGCGAAGGAGCATAAGCTTTCGCCCATATTTATCGGCCAAACTCCCCCATAAAGGAGAAACAATAGCCGCCATTAAAAAGGTAGATCCAAAGGCAATACCAGCCCATCTGCTGATGGAGCTTGTATCGTGAACCCCCAGCTTTTCAATATAAAGCGGTAAAAACGGAATAACTAAACTCATCCCGGCTGTGGTGCAAAAAGAACCGAACCAGCAAATGTACAAGTTTCGTTTCCATAATTCCATTCTATTTCCTTCTTTCGTTGTGCCGCATGGCGTGAAAACAACAAAAGAGCGAAACCATACGGCCTGCTCTTTTAGCATACATGCAGCATCTTTTTATCAGTTTAAATTATACCATATATCAGAAATATTTAAAAATAAAATGATTCACTTAGTGAACTATTAACGTGAAGTGAAAATAGAAAGGGGTACAGTTTTACGTTAGGGTTTTTTAGCCGCTTGAAGATGGTAATAATTCGTTCTTTTCGGGTATAATGTGGCGTGAAGCGTCCTCAATTTATTTTCGTTTGAGCATTTATTTATAATAGAAGACATATAAAAGGACGGTGGTATGTAAATGACTAAAAAAGAAAATGAATCCATTTATATTCAGCAGCATTTGGCAAATGAACGAACGTATTTAGCGTGGATTCGAACGTCTATTGCCACACTCGGCATTGGCTTTGTTGCAGGCGGCCTACATTTCAATTCCGGAAAAACATTAAGTGAAGCAGCCGATACTCTTATTATTGCTGTTATTATCTTTTCTTTAGCTGCAAGTGCAGGTTTGCTTCTCTTCTCAACCTATCATTATTTTTCAACCCGCAAAAAAATTAACAGCCAAACGTATCAATCTTCTCACGCTTTGGTTATTTTTGTTTTAATGATTATGCTGATGCTGATCGGTGCTCTTATGTTTTACTTTTTTAACATAGCGTAAAAAAGTTTAAGAAGTAAAAAAAAAGGGAAAGCAGTCCCAAAGAATTTATGGTTTTATGAAAGGAAAAGAAGATCTATTAATATGGTGGTAATGGCAGATGTAATTATAATAATATCTTCTTTATGAACCGGCTGTATAATTTTACAGGTTAAATTCTTTGTCAACCGTGGATAATGGAAAAGGAAAGCTTTATAAGCCGAAACTTATCCAATACATGTTGAACATAAAAATTGAATATGAATTTCACTACAGAGTGAAGCGAAAGTAAAGGAGAACGCTGTTATGATTCAAACATCTAAGACCGTTGCCGCTCGTTTTTTTACGGAGCGTTTCTTTGATCAGGCTGCTCAAACAGCCTACTATTTTTTGTTATCTTTTGTACCGTTTATTATCTTTCTTTTTTCTCTGCTGAGTTTCTTTCCAATTGATACAAACAATTTGCTGGTATTTATTGAACCATTTACGCCTAAAAGCGCCTATGACGTAATTGAACGGTCAATTGAAACAGTTAACAATAGCGGGAAAAAGGTTTTATCTTTTAGTTTATTGGCGACTTTTTGGCTCGCATCTATGGCTATACAATCTTTGGTTCGCTCGTTAAATGACGCGTATCATATTCAAAGAAAACAAACGTTTTTGCGCGGTTTAATCAATGATTTAATTTTAACTTTTGGTTTTATGGTTGTGGTAGCTATTTCATTATTTGTCCCAATTATTGAAGAGGTCATTCGACATCTGGTACTAACAAAAGTCCATGTTCCTGACATATGGTTTCAAAGCTGGACGACAATTAGATGGGGAATTGGGACATTATTTTTATTAGGCTTTTTTATTCTTTTTTACAAACTGATGCCAAGCGCAAGAGTAACGTGGAAAGATGTACTTCCAGGAGCTGTTTTCTCCACGCTAGGATGGCAAGTTGTATCTACCGGATTTGGATACTATGTCCAGTTTGGAAGCTACTCGCAAATCTATGGTCAGCTTGGAAGTATTATTATTTTAATGGTCTGGTTTTATTTAACGGCCGCTATTTTATTAATTGGCGGTTTAATAAATGGTAATAAGTTCATCAAAGCTCACAAGACAACGTATAGAGACGCGGAAAATGACTAGGGAAACCTAGTCGTTTTTTTTTATATTCAGTTTTACAATTAGAAAGTTTATCAAAAAAATATTGCGGGTAACTATTGAATATCTCGTTGCCTTCCCTTTACACACAACAAAAAAGCAGTAGGAGCTCACGTTGAGATGAGGTGGAAAATTGAATAATTTTAATCGGTTTTTAATCGCAATTATTGGAATTGCAGGACTGATTTGTTCCAGTATGTTAGCACTGATGGTTTATAGGGTTCCTCACCTTTCAAACTGGTTAGAAAAGTGGCGGCATCAGGAGTGGTTTTACTACACAATTTTATCAATAAGCGCATTTTTAGCAGTTATTTTTATTATTTTTCTTTTAACAGGCATATTTAGCAGACCGCCTAAAAAGAATTTAGCAATTGTAACTGGTGAAGGCAAAATAACAATTTCTAAAGCAACGATCGAATCTACAGCTTTACGAGCAATTAGAAGCTTTCAGGGAATACGCTCTCCTGAAGTCCAGGCATCTATTCATTCTCGCAAAGAAAAAGTTAGTCTGTATATCAACTGTTCGTTGTTTGGACGAGATGGACTACCAACACTAGGAAAAGAAATGCAGCTTGAAACAAAACGCGCCGTGGAGGCCTTACTGGAGCTTCCCGTTCACTCCGTCCGTGTTGACTTAACAGATACACAAACACGAAAGAAAGAGCGTGTTGTGTGATGAAGGAGGGACATAATGAGTACTCCAGATAAATTGATTCCGTACCGTGGCCGAGTACTTGGTATTCTGGCAGGTTTAGTGTTGGCAATTTTGCTATTAACAATTGGTTTTGGTCCCACGCTGCTAATTGTAGCTTTTATGGGAATTGGTTATGTAATTGGGAAGTGGCGAGACGGTCATTTAGATATAAATGCTTGGGTAGGATTCTTTACTAAAGGAAGATAGAAAATCACTTTAAGGGAGATGTTAGTTATGGCACTTAATGAAACAAATACAGCAGTAAAATCTCAGGAAAATACACATCAAAATACATTAACATTTGAAGATCAAGTCATTAAAAAAATTGCTGGAATTGCAGCTAATGAAATTAAAGGGATTTTATCAATGAGCGGGGGATTTATGAGCGGGTTAACAGATCGCTTCCGCAGCACTGAAGATATCACAAAAGGGATTAACGCTGAAGTAGGAGAAAAGCAAGTTGCCCTTGATTTAAAAGTAATTGTCGAATACGGAAAAAATGTTCCAGCCATTTTCTCTGAAACTGTTAATAACGTAAAAAAATCAGTTCACGAGATGACGGGATTAGAAGTAGTAGAAGTAAATATGCATGTAGAGGACGTAATGACTCGCTCTGAATTTGAAGCGAAAACGGATCGAGACAAAGAGCAGGAGTCCAAGCGTGATCTTGAATAAAATATAAAAGGTAAACACTTCCATTCATCATATATTCTTTGTATGATGAATGAGAAGTGTTTTTTTATGGGAGGGAGAATTCTGTGATTTTGGTTAGTTCCTGCTTAGCAGGTCAAGGATGCAGATATAATGGAAGCAGTGCCTTAGTTAAGGAAATGAAAGCGCTCGTTGAAAATAAAGAAGCGGTAATGATGTGTCCGGAACTGTTAGGTGGATTTCACACGCCTAGAGAACCGGCAGAAATTATAAAAGGAACGGGAATAGACGTAATAAACGGAAATGCGCGAGTTATTGAACGATCGGGAAAAGACGTCACAGACATATACATAGACGGGGCCTATAAGGCACTGAGCATCGCAAAAGAAATAAAAGCTACTGTTATTGTACTAAAAGAAAACAGCCCTTCATGTGGAAGTGAACATATATATAACGGGGCATTTTCAAACGTTAAAATAGCAGGTGAAGGGGTAACGACTGCGTTGCTAAGAAAGCATGGTTTTATCGTTATGTCCGAAGCTCAATTTGCAGCTGAAATGCATAGAGACCCATCATAATCAAAAAAGCGTACACCATATGTGTACGCTTTTTTATAAAAGCCTATTTACTATGAAGCGTATCTGCTGTGCTTTCTGTTCGTGTTACCGCATAAAGAGAGCAGAAAAGACCAAACAAAACAAAAATAGACCCGACCCAGCCGTTATAAATAACAGAGTATTGATTAACGACAATTCCTCCAACATAGGAGCCGATCGCAATTCCTACGTGTGAAATCGCTGCATTGGTGCTGATTAAAATGTCCGACGTCTCGCGTGCACTATGAATAATTAAATTGCTTTGAGCTGGTGAGACCGCCCAGCTGAGCGCACTCCAAATGATCATAAGAAGCAAGAACACAACAAATGGTAAATGAACGCCAAAAGGCATAGCAATCATGCTAACAAAAAAGAGAGCAATCATGGTGATAACAGATGAAGAAGGATTCCATTTATCAGAAACAGCTCCTCCAAGTCCTCCTCCTGCCACGGCAGCAAGACCAAAAATACCATAAATAATAGTCACCATCGTTGTATTTAATCCTAGCGTCTCCTGTAAAAATGGCGTGAAGTAAGCATAAAGCGTTAAATGGCCCGCAAGTACAAATAATGTTGCTAGGTGAATAGCGAGCATTTTTTTATTGCGTAAAGCTTTTACCTGAGTTTTTAACGGTACAATTGGAGCAGGAGCTAGACGCTCCATTGTAAACCAAACGGTAATCATAATAATCGCAGTCAAAATTGCAATCATAACAAATACTTGACGCCAGCCAAGCGCATTTCCAATCAAAATACCAAGAGGAATGCCTAAAACAAGTGAGCCGCTTATTCCCATAAATACGATGCCAATTGCTCTGCCTTGGTATTCAGGTTTTACCATTCTAGAAGCCATCGTGGTAGATAATACAATGATAAAAGAACCGCTCGCAGCAGCAAGAATACGTCCAATCAGTAGCATATAATAGCCCGAACTGTAGGCTGAAAATACATTGCTCAATAAGAAAATAAATAATGTCCACATATAAACTTTTTTACGCTCTATCTTAGCCGTCACATTTAGTAAAATCGGCGCAGACAAGGCATAAACAAATGAATAAATAGAGATTAAATAACCTGCTTTTGCTAATGATACATGAAATGCATCGGCAATTAAGTCTAAGATGCCTCCTAGAATTAATTCGACCGTTCCAACAACAAAGGAAGCAATCGCAAGTATGTAAACTTTTTTATTCATCAAAAAACCCCCTCTTTAAAAAGTTACAACTAGAATAGTAACCTTTTTTAGAAAGGATTTCAATAGGTAATATTAAAAAGGTTACTAATGAATTAGTAACCTTTTTAATATCGCAGTCGAGTAAGCAGCTCCATGATCTCAGAATCTTGAAGAAGCTGCTCTTGATATTTCTTTGTAATATGGGTAAGTGCGACGTCATGATAAAAGAAATCAGCAAAAACTTTTACAAGCGGCTGCGACATGGTTTTTATTGCTTTCCATGTCGCATGTTCAATGCCGGCAAATAAAAGGTAAGCATCGTCAACAATAATCAACTGCGACGGCTCAAGGTTTTTATGATCATCTATTGGATTTAATGTATGTAAATGTTTGAGGGCAGTCTGCAAGTTCCCTATGGTTAAGACCTCGACGTTTACGCCTTGTTTCTCTTTTTCTTCTAGCAATGAGCGGTAATGTTCTAACTCATCATTCCATGCGGATAAAATAATAGAAGATTCCGCTTCGTCAATCAATTGTTCAATGTGAGCAGAAATAGAGGATTTATCTTTTAAACTCCAAACATGATCATCTGTAAACGTTTTTTTAATTTTATATGTTTTTAGTTCATTAATGTCATTTTCAAAATCAGCAGTAAGTTTTTGAATGACGGTTTGAAGGGCTACCGCTGAGTAAAGTTTCTTTTTCCCGGACAATGTATTTACTACAATACCTTTATCAATTAAACGATTAAGCACTTCATAAATTTTTGCTTTTGGAACATGCGAATACGTAACAATTGAACTAGCATCCAGCGGGCCATCATTCGCAAGCAGCGCTTCATATACTTGACTTTCATACTGAGAAAAACCAAATTTTTGCAGCATAATTTTCTATTCATCATCCTTTCTTTTTTTAAGTATATCACGGTTTGTAAAAGTATTACTAATTGTATCAGATATGATAATCTTATTAAACTATGTTCTAAATAACAATTAGAAATAAAATAAGCTATTAAAGAATCTTTATTACAGTAGAAATATTTTTAACCATATACTTTCTATACTAAAACACTCAACATTGGGTAAAGAAAAGAAAGAGGTGAAAAAAATGAAGAAAAATGAAAAACTACTGTTGAAAAAAATGAACATAAAACAGCAAAGAGAAGTGGCTGCTCAGCTTGAAGACGTACTGGATTCCTTACTGTCCCTTGAAGAAAAATTATGCTCAGCACCTGATAATAGCGAGTGGCTCTCTTTACAAGCTCAGCTTGAAAAAAGAGAACATGAGCTGAAATTCAAGCATAAAATGCTGTGCGAAGAATGGACAGCACTATAAAAGACAGGCATTTTGTCTGTCTTTTATTGCATCTAAATTTTCATCACTCGAATAGGGCTAACCATCAAAATAGCTAAAATAATCATAAGGTAAGGGTTTACGTAATAAAACATGCCAAGCAGGGCGATAATTAGAGCGGGAAAAGGAATAGGAAGCCCTATAAAATAACCCATGGTTGGATTTGCACTAAATTTAGCTAATCTTAATGCGCCCATGCTTGGATAAATCATAAAAGCGAGTACGGTTAGCCAAGAGTGGGGAGAAAGAGTATGAAATAGCATTGCAGGCGCTACGCCAAAGCTTATAATATCAGCCAAAGAATCTAGCTCTACACCAAACTCACTGTTAACTTTCAGCTTTCTCGCAATTTTGCCGTCAAATAAATCGAAAAAAGCGGCTAGAAAAATAAAAAGAGCAGCTAAGCGTTCGTAGCTATTCATATTAAAAGCTATGGAAAATACGCCGCTTAGCAAATTTCCAATCGTAAAGAGATTCGGAACCCATTTTAACAGTCGAAGAATCAATGTCATACAACCGCCTTTCACAGTGTGTACGATTAGTGTAACTGTTAAATCGTATTATTATGTGAGATGTCAGATAAAAAGAAGGTAGTATTGAAACCTGGCTGTTGTTCCTGTAATATATATCGTATAATACGATAATAACTAAAAATACGATATAAAGGAGCAGGATCATGAAAGTAGAAGAGTTAAACAGTTATTGGACGTCTATTTATTATCATTTGCACTATACGCATCAAGAGAAAATTACACACCAAACAATACGTCTTTTACAGCATATAGATAAATCATCTTCGGTTGGAATAAAAGAAATTGCGGATTATTTACACGTTTCGCATAATACGGCATCTGAACACGTAAAGAGAAGTATGGATAAAGGGTATGTATATAAAAATAGAGATATACATGATGAAAGAAAAGTAATTCTGCATTTAACAGAAGCAGGAAAAGACCTATTAAAACGGAATTCAAGCTTGGATGAAGAAAAAGTATCAGCTATTTTACGCGAAATGACAGCATCTGAAAAACAGCTGATTCAACAGGCTTTTCAGTTATTGAGTGAGCGTGCAAAACATGTATAGTATCATCAAAATTTTAATGTCGGCTCTTATTATTGCAGGGGTAACAGAAATGGCCAAAAGATTTCCGACATACGGTGGAATTGTGGCTGCCCTTCCAATTGTGAGCTTACTAAGTATTATATGGTTATCAGTGCAAGGAGAAAAAAAGGAAGTGGTCAGTCAGTTTACACTAGGCGTTCTTTATGGACTGCCAGGCACTATTTTACTACTTGCTGTCGTCTATATTTGCTTAAAAAACTCTCTTCATTTGTTTATGAGTTTATCAATAGGAGTTATGTGTTGGAGCCTGTTTTTAGGCCTTCAAAAGATAGTGGTTAAACTAATTACTACATAAACTATTGGAATTTAATCCAATTTTCTGTAAAATGAAAGTCTAAGTAAAAGATAGGAGCTGAGTAGAGTTGAGTTTAGCAGAGAAAAAGTTAGGAATTGACCGAGTTGTTTTTATCGGCAGAACGTTTGAAGAGTATAGAGCTATGTTTAATTTGAATGAAAAGTATTTAAAAGGAAAAAAAGTGTTAGACTGTGCTAGCGGGGCCTGTTCTTTTACTGCTCATGCCTTGCAGCAAGGTACGGAGGCTACTAGCTGTGATATTGCCTATAAATTTACGGCAGAAGAGCTTGAAAAGAAAGGAAGCCTGGATTTAATTCATACGATGAATCAAATGCAGCACGTACAAGAACAGTATGTGTGGAAGTATTTTTCGTCTATTGATGATTTAACTGAACATCGAAAAAGAGCATTAAAAGATTGTATTGCTCATATGAAAAAGAATCCCGAAGCCTATCAGTACGGAGCACTTCCTAATTTGCCGTTTCAAAAGAACGAGTTTGATTTAACGCTTTGTGCAAACTTTTTATTTATGTACAGCGACCGGTTAGATTATACGTTTCATTTAGAAGCTTTAAAAGAACTGATACGCGTTACAAAAGAGGAAGTACGTTTATTTCCTTTAACGAATTTGAGCGGCAAGATTTCTACCTATTTGCCGCAGCTGTTAGAAGAGATTGCGCCTCTAGTAAAGGGAACAGAAATAGCAGACGTCCCGTACGAATTTCAAAAAGGTGCCAATCAAATGCTGAAAATATATGTATAACAAATATAACGAAAGCCGCTTTTAGTTAAAGCGGCTTTTTAACATTCAAACGTTTTTTGGCAGTTTGAGTATGTTTCGTTATGGTTTCAGATCCAAGCGCTTTAGCTAAACCGAACAAAGGCATATTCACGTATACTGATTCATAATTTCCTGCAGAAATGACGTACGTTTCATGATAAATGCCCACTGCATTCGTTTTTGAAGCCTGTTTATAAAAAGAATTCCAAGCTTTTAAGTGCTGAGGACCTTTTGCATAGGAGGTCAATTGATCAACTGACTCCCAATATTGAATCAGCGTGATGGTTCTTAAATTAAAAGATCCTTGCAAAGATAAAAAGCCAAGTTTTTTGTTTGTATACAATTCGCGAATCATAGGAGGCATTGCTTTAAATACAGGGAACCATTTGTGTACGGCTGTCCATTTATTAATGCGCATTCCTATAACAAAGACGACCAACTCCTGACCGGGCTTAGCCATCACACGATTGGAATGAATCATAAATTATGCGCCTCCTCATCATATAATTTATTAATCGTATCTTTGCACCATTCTATCGAAGCACACGTTGTTCGTTTACCGTAGTCTAGGGTAATAAGCCAATACGTTCTGTCGGGAGAAGGGCTGTTAGAAATGCTGTCTTCGATTCCGCAATACATGTGATAACGTTCAGTTAGTTTCTGCTGAGCGTTTTTTAACTGGGAAATTGTGAGCTGCTTTTCTTGCTGACTACTAAAAAAGAGTTTTAACAAAATTTCATTTCTTTCGGAAGGGAGCTGCTTAATAGGTTCACGCAGCCAATCTTGCAGAACTTCTTTTCCTTTAGTTGTTATGACATACTCTTTTTTATCTGGTTTATCAGTTTGAGCAACGGAATTGACCGTTGCTAGTTCATTATTCACAAGCTTTTGTAAAGTGGGATAAATTTGGCCATAACTGATTTTCCAAAAATGATTTAAACTTCGATCCATTAACTGCTTAATTTCATAACCAGTTCTGCATTCCGTGGTAAGCAGTCCTAAAATTGCATATGTTGTTTGATTTTCCTTCATTTATTTTCCTCACCTATATCTTTTTGATATATATATTACCATAAACAGGATAACATTCAATAAAAAAACGCGAGAGTTATGCACTCTCGCGTCTAAAAAAAGGTTTGTATTGCTGAACCATCATTTGCGAAGCAGCAATAAATAAAAAGATAAAGCCTCCACACATTAGCAACATGACAGCACCTATTCTCCATAAAAGCTTTGGCATCAGCATATCTCCTTTTTTGAAGTTATTACCTATAGTGTAAAGAATAGCTTGCAAAAATTCTAGTCATAACTACATATAATTTTATGACTTTTTTAGACTGACTCTTCCTTTGGATCATCTTCATCAAAAATAGGAACTTCCGTATACGTGTCTTCTTTTTCGAAAGAGGAAGAAGAATTCTCTTTTTCCTCTTGTGCAGGCTTCGTTTTACCAGAAGAAATATCGGATTTAGCGTTTTTTAACTCTTCCATGTCTTTTTGGATTTGGTCCGTGAAATCCTTTGGTATAGCTCCGCTTCCGTATGTAGCTCCGATATTTAAAGTACCGCCGAGTTCTTTAATGCCCACTTGGCCAATATTGTTGTTTTGTTCGTATTTATCAAGAAAAAATTTATCAATATGAATAGGCGGAGGAGCATTTTCTAAAAGTGTGCCTTTTTGGTGAATCAATTTCACTTCTTCTTGAAGGGAAGACGTTCGTTTTAGCATGTCCACCTGTACTTCAGTTAAAAGCGACATGCTGCGTTCTAATGCTGAAACTCTGTTATCTAGTTCGGTCATTTTTTCGATATAAGGAGCCATTTGTTTTTCTACAGATTGTTCTACTAACCGAGTTATATCCATATAAGGTACAGCGTCTATCTTTTTATCGCGAGGGGGTTGCATGGAGATCACTTGTTCCAATTGCGCTACTTTTTCCTTTAAAAATTGAAGCTGGTTAGCAATCTCTTTCTTATCTTTTGCATATGCTTGTTCAGCATTTTTATGAGTGCTTCTTTGTGAAGGTGAAGAAGCATTGGAGTGCGAGGGCTGAGCCTCCAGCTTTTTTTTGAGCATTATGAGAGAACCAATTTGCGGTTCGAGTTTTAAAAAACGGTTCATGTGAACTTCAAGCGTGTTAATGCGCTTGATTTGATGTTTGAAGTCCGCTAGCTCAGTATGAAGCTGTTGGTTAGTCTGTTTGGGGTTAAAAAATCCTTTCATAGACATTTCGCTTCTCCTCATCTTGGGCTTATTTCCGATGTAATAACAGTTAGATAAATATATATTGGTCCAGTTTGGAAATTCACGTTAAATTCTTTGCGTTTATAAATGCTTATGTGAACTATTGAATTTCATTCATAAAACTACTAAGCCTTATTCAATGTGAATACGTTCTTCTTGGAAAAACTGCCTGTGATAAGAAAGAATAAGCAGTCCATTTTCAAATTTCGCACGCAGATGATGCGCATCCGTAGGCTCTGGCAATTCAATAATTCGGTTAAAGTCTCCAGAAGGTCGTTCTTGTACAACCGGCTGTCCTGTGATGAGAGGGTGCGGTGAGCCTTTTAACAAAAGCCGGCTGCCTGAAACAGACACGTGCAAATTTTCTTTTAGATAGCCGGGCAAGTCAGCGATAATAATGATTTCATGTGGGGTAACGTAAATGTCAACAGGTGGAAAAGTACTTTTAGAAGCCTGAGGTGCCTGATATGAATCAGGAGCATTCATATCCATATTTTCTTTCATAAATTCGTTAAAAGCAGTTTGATCAAAAACACCGTTCCAAAAGTCATTTGTTTGATATTTTTTAGCAAATTCCATCCACTGCATAAGTTTATCAAAGTCCATATGGTTTCCTCCTTACCACACATCATAAAAAGATGGAATTTGAATATAGTTTGAAAAGGGGGTGGTTTAAATGGCAGGTGCATCTATAAATATTAATATTTTAATGCTAAAGATAAATTCCTTTGAAAATGCGTCTGCAGTAAATATCGGACAGAATTTACTAGCAGACTGGAATAATTCAGATAAAAAAACACAGGGATTTGGGCAAAATTTTGGTGATGATAGCGGCTTTATAGGAACGAGAAGCTGTGTCGATGATCGAGATCAAATTGACAGCCCATCATCTTTTCAAAAAGTGCCCATTTCATAGAAAAAGCCTAATAAATATAGCCAGTTCAGCTGCAGGTTATATTTATTAGGCTTCCGATTGAATGCTAATAGACGAATAGATGAAGATATGCTGCTAGTTGTGCGCAGTAGAGGTAGAGGAGATGAAAAAATTAAATTACGCTATTTTTAACTGAGTTTGAATCATTTACATCTGAGTCTATAATCCATGAGAACGGAGTTACGTTCGGAGAAAAATCTCCGTTTGATTCTCCCAGACCTTGATTACGTTTATAAGATACGAACACATCAAGCTGCTGATTAGGTCCTATGCTTAAAACGGATGAATTATCCAAAACGTTCACTTTGAAGGCTTGTAAGTTAATGACCATAGGCGAAAAAATCATATGGTTTCCTCCTTATTTATCATTTTTTGTTGCAAATGCATCTACATAATCATTATCTACAGTTTTGTAAGCAGATCCCGCTGTAAAACATTGATCAGCGTGCTGCTGTCCGAAGGCCTGATTTTTCTTTGCTGTAACATATCTTGTAACTTTTGACGTATTTCCAATAGAAATACTGCTTGCTTGATCAGCACTGCGAACGTTCAATTTTCCTAGGTTGATTTTTGTTGAGTCGAATAGCATATTATTCTCCTTTCAAACGACAGTTCTTCTAAGTCTTTAAAAGCTTATTGTAGCTTCTTTGAAAATATGAATAATACATGGATTCATTCAGAGAGTAGAAGTGGTCTACTGTAGCGTATTGTAGTTCTGTGTAAAACGTGAAAAGATTTTAAAACCTCGACAGGAAAAGGAGGGAATAATAAAAATGCACGATATTTTACATGCTGTAAACACATCAACAGTAAAAAGTGTGTTGGCAACGATTGTTCATGTAGAAGGATCCTCATATTTAAAAGAAGGAGCGTCCATGCTGTTTCAAGAAAATGGAGAGAACATTGGGATGTTAAGCGCTGGTTGTGTAGAAGCAGATATTGCTGAGCGCGTAAAAGAGTTGTTCGACACTGAGCACGTATTAACCGTTACGTACAATTTAAAAGAAGAAGGTGATGCAGGATGGGGACAAGGAGCAGGCTGCAATGGAATTCTCTATATTCTCCTAGAACCTGTAACTGCGAGGATGAAGCAAAATCTTTTGCGGGTAAAACGTCATTTAGATAACCGAAATCCTGTTTTGCATATTAAAAAATTAGAAAAAAACTTTATTCAAACAACCTCTTTTTATGTAGAAAAGACGGGCGAAATATTTGGTGGAAATAGCGACACATCATCTTTTGCAACAGATGATTGGAATGGGGGAAAGAGCGGTATTCAACTTTCAAATTGCTCCCTGCTCACATATGCTCATCTATATAAACCAAAGCCTCGTCTAGTTATCTGGGGAGCAGGTGCCGATGCAAAATACTTAGTATCACTTGCTGCCAATACGGGGTTTTCTGTTACCTTATGCGACTGGAGACCGGCTTTATGTAATAAGGAACATTTTCCGCTAGCAGAGGAAATACATATTGGATTTCCAGAGGAAGTAGACGAACAGCTGTCCATACAAAGCGATGATTTTGTTGTGATCATGACGCATAATTTTTATCGCGATCAAGAAATTCTCTCGATATTAAAATCAAACCCTGTGAAGTATATAGGAGTTTTAGGATCTAAAAAGCGAACACTTCGATTATTGAATACTGATATTTCTTCACGCATTCATTCGCCGGTAGGACTTTCTATAGGAGCGGTAGGACCGCAGGAAATTGCCGTTAGTATTCTTGCTGAACTAATTCAAAACCTCCGAATGTATGATGAAAAAAAGGGATGAAAATGTCCGGGTTAAATATTGTTGCTGTTTATCTTGCCGCAGGAGCTAGTAAAAGGATGGGCAGAAATAAACTGCTGCTGCCTTTAGGGAATGGATGTTTGGGAAGTAAAGCTTTACGAAAAGCTGTTTCTTCAAAAGTAAATCATACGATAGTAGTAACTAAGAAAGGAGATCATCTTGAGTGGATTGACCCTATTCTTTTTTCAGAAGCATATCAGCAGAAGTGGAGTCATACTTCTTGTAGTAGCGCCTTAAAAGATCAGTCTGCGTCTTTAAAATGCGGATTAAAAAAAGCAAAAGAATTAAACGCTGATGCTATTATTGTGCTGTTGGCAGATCAGCCTCTTATAAGCATCGTGCTGATAGATACATTTGTTTCTCTTTTTGAAAAATATTTTTCTGTTCCATTTATTTCATCTTTTTATCAAGGAATTTCCAGAGCACCGGTTTTATTTTCAAAACAAATGTTTTCAAGCTTGGATAAGCTGCAAGGAGATCAAGGGGCAAGAAAAATTATAAGACAAAGCGGACCTGAAAATGGAATATTTTACGAATGGACCGACGCTTCCCTTTTTATGGATGTTGATACAAAACAAGGATATGAACGCATTAAAAAGATATACAAAGAGAAACGTCGACTGTTTTGATTGATGGAGGTCAAAAGAGTGGAGATCATTGGAAAAAGCGTGATTCGAAAAGATGCATTGGAAAAATTAACGGGTACGGCTCGATACACAAATGATTACATGTTTAAAGGCTCCCTGCATGCCAAAATAGTAGTCAGCCCTTACGCTCATGCAAGGATTCAAGCCATAGACGTCCAAGCGGCGATTGCTATTCCCGGTGTTCACGCGGTTGTGACGGGTGAGCACTTGCCGTTAACCGGGGAAGGAGTTCGTGACCGGCGACCGCTTGCATTTGAAAAAGTGCGTTATCACGGAGAAGCCGTAGTCCTGGTAGTAGCAGAAACTCCTGCACTCGCTGAGCGTGCGGCGAGCTCCGTTCATATTCAATATGAGCCGTTGCCTGTCGTACATTCTCCTAGCGCCGCTATTGAGCCTGATTCTCCTTTAGTGCATGAACATATGCACATCTACAAGCATGATGAAACGGTGTATCCAGAGCCCGGCACCAACGTAGCAAACAGAGTTAAAATTCGAAAAGGCAATATAGAAGAAGGTTGGCAAAAAAGTGAGTTAATAGTCGAAGAAACATTTTCTCTATCTCCTTCAGATCACGCGGCAATGGAAACAAGAAGCGCCGCTGCTGAAATCCTTCCAAATGGATTAGTTAAAATTATCACTTCTTCTCAAGCTCCTTTTATGGTCAAAAAATTAATCAGTGAGTACTTTGAAATTGAAGCGGGAAAAGTGATCGTTGAAACACCGCTAGTAGGAGGAGGGTATGGAGGAAAAGCAGCTGTTCAGCTGGAGCTGCTTGCTTATCTAGCTTCAAAAGCTGTGGGTGGAAGGCTGGTTAAAATATTGAACACAAGAGAAGAAGATATGCTTACTTCGCCTGCTCACGTAGGTCTAGATGCCAAAATCAAGCTAGGTTGTTCTAAAGAGGGACTCTTGCAGGCTGCTGACATTCTTTATTTGTTCGACAGCGGTGCTTACGCAGATAAAGGAACGGACTTGAGTAAAGCAGCAGCAGCTGACTGTACGGGACCTTATCGTCTTGAACATATTTTTTGTGATTCATTATGTGTATATACAAATCACCCTTACGCTTCCCCTTTTCGAGGATTTAGCCATTCGGAACTATTATTTGCGTTTGAGCGCACGATGGACATCCTTGCTAAAAAAGCAGGTATAGATCCTTTGGAGTTTAGAGAAAAAAACGCTATTCTGCCGGGTGATACTACGCCTACGCAAGTACGTTTAACTTCTAGCAGCGTTGGTAACTTACCGGAATGTATTCGTCGCTTGAAGCAGCTAATGAAATGGGAGGAAGGGCAGAGAATAGTTCATGAAAACGGCCTTATTACTGCCAAAGGGATTAGCTGCGTCTGGAAAACCTCCACTATTGAAACAAACGCAGGTTCAGGTGTTATTCTCACATTCAATCCTGATGGAAGCGTGAATTTAATGTCTGGCGTTATTGAATTAGGCACGGGGACCAAAACAGTGCTCGCGCAAATACTGGCTGAAAAATTGCAGATGCCCGTGGAACGTATTCATGTGCGAATGGAAGTAGATACTCAAACGACTCCTGAACATTGGAAAACGGTGGCTAGCAGAGGCACTTTTATGGCAGGAAGAGCGGTTTTAGAAGCGGCTGAAGATGTGATTAACCAATTAAAAAAGATAGCTTCTTGTATATTTCGAGCTTCTGAGGAAGATATCGAAATAAAAAATGAAAAAGTTTTTTTACGGGATGAGCCTGAAACCTCCTTGGCCTTTAAAGAAATTGTATATGGTTATAAATATCCGAACGGAAATGCAATTGGAGGGCAAATCATAGGGAGGGGCAATTATATTTTAAGAGGGATGACCTACTTGGATAAAGAAACGGGAGCTGGGCGTCCCGGTCCTGAATGGACGGTAGCAGCTGAAGGAGTTGAAGTGGAATATAACCCTAGAACGTATAGATATCGTATTGTAAAAGCAGTCTCTGTTATTGACATAGGAACCGTGTTAAACGAGAAAATGGCAAGAGGGCAAGTCATGGGAGCGATGAGTATGGGCCTATCGTTTGCCGGAAGAGAAACATTTTGGTTTGATTCAAATGGCCGTATTTTAAACCCTCAGCTTCGGAAATATCGTCCTCTTCGCTACGGAGAGCATCCGGAGTACGTAGTAGATTTTGTTCATACGCCTCAATTAGATGCGGCCTACGGAGCTAGAGGAGTGGGAGAACACGGGCTGCTTGGTATGCCGGCTTCTTTAGGAAACAGCTTAACGGTGGCAGCAGAAACAGAATTAAACCACCTTCCGCTTATTCCAGAATTAATTTGGAGAATGAAAGAAGGGAATGCTGATGATTTCATTTGACTTTGAATATCACAAACCTGCTACCGTTTCAGAAGCAGTTGCCTTATTTCAAGAGTTAGAGAATCAAGGCAAACAGCCGCGTTATTATGCTGGAGGCACTGAAATTCTGACATTGGGCAGGTTGGGTTTGTTTGTTACCCATGCTGTCATTGATATAAAAAATATACCCGAGTTTCAAAAAGCAGAAGCCGATGAAGACTGGATGATTTTTGGTGCAGGTGTAACGTTGACTGAACTGGAAGAGAAAAACTTATTTCCTTTATTAAGTAAGTCTGCTAGCGAAGTGGCTGATCACACGGCTCGAAATAAAATAACGCTGGGAGGAAATATTTGTGGGCATATCTTTTATCGAGAAGCCGTATTGCCGCTCCTTCTAGCGGATAGTCAACTCGCAGTGGCAGATCTCAGTGGAATAAAGCTCCATTCGATTCACGATCTTTTTCAGCGGCGTTTGCAGCTGAAAAAAGGAGAGCTGCTTGTTCAGGTGTTTGTTGAAACAAAGTATGCTGACCTCCCGTATATGAGTATAAAGGAGCGCCAGCAGTGGGATACAGGATATCCACTAGTTACAGTAGCAGCTTTAAAAACAGAAGAAAACATTCGAGTAGCTTTCAGCGGAGTATGTTCGTTTCCTTTTCGATCAGCTGAAGTAGAAGAAGTGCTAAACCAGAAAGACATTCCATTAGAAGATCGACTTCAAACTGCTCTTGATTATATACCGGCTCCAATTTTAAATGATGGAGAAGGATCGGATCGATATCGCAAATTTGTGATTGGAAATTTATTGATTGATATTTTCAAAGAGCTGGGAGGAACGTAATGTGCTAAGAGATGAAGGGTATAGAATAACAGTTAAGCTAAAGGTTAATGGGGAAGAAAAAATGGTTGATATCCGAACAGCAGATACGCTGCTTTACGTATTAAGAGAAAAGCTGGGCCTTACCGGAGCAAAACCAGGCTGTTTAAATGGAGACTGCGGAGCTTGTACAGTAGGGATAAATCAGCGGCAAATGAAATCCTGCCTTATGTTAGCGGCAGAAGCAGAAGAGAAAGAAATAATGACTATAGAAGGACTGAAGAGTTCACCTATGCAAAAAGCTTTTATTGAACATTTTGCTTTTCAGTGCGGTTATTGTACATCGGGTTTTATTATGAATGCTCATTTGCTTTCCAAACGCCATCCTTCAGGCAGTGACGATATTATAAAGGAGTGGTTAGCTTCCAATATATGCAGATGTACAGGGTATAAAGAAATTGAAGACGCAGTAAAATCTGTTTTACACTTTTCTGAGCGCGAGTGAGAAAAGAAAAAGCAGAATTAGAATAACACTTACACGTGGTTAGAATAGTATGTGCTAAGGGTGTGGAGAATGTGGAATGGAAAAGCGGCTTTGACAAAGAAAGGGAACTTATCTTTGCCATTCAACGAGATCTTGATGTAGTAACAGCCATATTATTATTAACTGGCCAAATAACAATTATAGGAGTATTTGTGACACCCGGAGCTTTTCGTGTTTCAGTAGGCGGACCTATTACAGGAACCAGTCGCATCGAAGGAAAAGACGGAAATGTGGGAATTAATATTATTATTGATATGATTGATGTGTTTCTTGCGGCTTTGCTGCTTAATAACCAGATCAATGTGTCGGGCGCCTTTATTTCTTCTGGAAGGTTTACCATTAACGTAAGCGGACCTATTTTTGGCGTTCCCAAAACAGAACCTGCATTAAGTGAACTGAATCAATCCTCTCAGTTTTTTCATCGTACCGTATCAAAACATTTTTATGTAAATCCTGACTTAGTTGAAAAATTTACAAAGGACTGATTAAAATGTCATTAACGGATATACCTACAGTAAGACCTTCAGAGACGAGTATTTTTCTTATCGCCCTGCCGCTTATTATTTTTATCTTTTTCTTTACTCAGCCAAAAGCATCAGATGTTAAATAATCATGTAGCATAATGGGTGTTTTATCCTTGGGCACACAAGCTGCTTATTTTTCTGTTCATATCATTGCCCCTTCATTCATTAAGCCCCTAACGCTTTTCTTTTCTGTCATGTTTCATTAAAATGAACATAAACATGTATGTAGAGAAAAGAATAATGTAGTGTTTCCTAACGTTATAAAATAGCTTACTATACGAAGAAAGCGTCTATAATAAAAGAAATGAACCTTTTGCGTGGTCAGCTGACGATGCTTTTTATTTTTACAAACTGCAGTGAAGGCAGAAAGGAGAGAATTCGATGAGTTTGCGCGAGCGGCTGCTGTATGTAGCGGAACATTATAAACAAATGGGTGGAGACGTACTTGTAAAACATGAAATAGAAAATATGCTTACACGCAGGCTTCCGATTTCTCTTTATCGATTGGAGCATATAAATCGAGAAGAAATGCGTATATCGGGACACCACGCTGAAACATTTCCTTACGTGACCCTTGCGAATAAGAATATAGAGAGTGACGTGATGGTCGCGTATTTATTCAGTGAAGACGGTCAGCGTATTTACTTAGTCATGATGAGAGGAGACTCAGAAGAAGGAACAGATCTGAAAGACATTCGATTTTTTACTCCTGAACATGCCCGCGTATTGAAAGATAATCATATTGTCATTGGTACAAGCATGGAAGCGAAAAGCTTTGAGGATAGAGTAGCTCTTTACCTTCCTTACAATATAGCAGACTTACCTAGCAATGATCAGCTGCAAGAGGACTTGCATTTACTGCTAAGTATGCATGAACAGTATATAAAAACATACGGAATGAGCAAAGAGATGATTGGAGACAAAGACGCCATCGTCCATATTCATGAGTATATTAGGAAATCTGGATTTACATATGAACGACATGATATAGCCAACGCCTACTTTGCTTTAAAGACTAAACCGTTTATTGTTTTATCCGGAATGAGCGGGACAGGAAAAACAAAGCTTGCTCAGCTCTTAGCAGATAGTATCGGTGCCACGATTGAAAATGGAAGACAAGTGCTCATTCCGGTTCGACCCGATTGGCACGATAGTTCAGATTTATTAGGATATATTGATTTAAGAGGAGATTTTCGAAGAGGATCGTTTCTGTCCATTATGCAGCAAGCCATTCAGCATCCAGCTTACACATATGTTGCCATATTGGATGAAATGAACTTAGCTCGAGTTGAACATTATTTTAGCGATATTTTAAGCGTGATGGAAAGCAGGAGCTGGTCAAAAGGGAAAATCAAAACGGCTCCGTTATTCCCGGGACATAAGATGTTCCGAGATATTTATTTGCCATCTAATCTTCTCATTATCGGTACAATTAATATGGATGAAACAACTCATGGGTTTAGTCAAAAGCTGTTAGATCGTACCAACACCATTGAGTTAAATAAGATTCAACTAGATTCTTTTGATTTTTTAGATGATAAAGATCCGTCTCAGCACGGCATTCAAAATGTACAAATTCAAAGTCAATATGTTCACTTAAAAGATGCGTATGTTGAACATGCTGAGCTCATTCACGAAGTAACAAATGAACTGCTAACCATCAATGAGATGCTTATAGAAGTCGATTTACAAATAGGTTACCGCGTACGCGACGAAATATGCTTTTATTTAATTTACGCGGTGAAAAGCGGAATGTTTACATTTGATCAGGCGTTTGATTTTCAGGTTTTGCAAAAAGTTTTGCCTCGTATTTCAGGAAGCGATGGGTACACATTTGATTTATTAAAAAACCTTTATTATTACTGTACAAATACGCTGTTAGATGATGAATTTGAGACAGCTGTCGTAAATGCAGATGGAATGAGATTTCCTAAAAGCGCACGCAAAATAATGGAGATGATGAGACGTTTTGAAGTATACGGATACACGTCATTTTGGATTAATACCGTACGTTGAAATTGAAACTGACACGTGTACGGTGGTTATAAAAGGGAAAAATAAGAAAAAAATAAAATCTGCAGAAGAAGTGATGTTTTTTTCTTGTACAGGAAAAGGAATTACACATGTAAAAGTATTAAATCAAACAAAAGGCATGATGACTTCAAAACCGCCGCTTGAGCCTTTATTTTTTGAAAATGAAACCTATCAAATTACAGTTGTTTCTAAAAATCAAACAAGACTGTTTGTTAACCACGATTCAAAAGCAGTTGAACAAAGCTTTCAAAGCGTAGGATTTCCCTACATTTTGACGGGAAATATAAGCTTTCAAAATGAAGTAGGGTATTCTACGTTTCATGTTTACAGCGAAAGAGAAAAAGAGCTCTCCTTTACTCTTGAAATTTTCCCTTCAAAGATGAGCTACAAGACAGACTATGTACACATGGTCGATGAAGTGAACGGATACATTCATGATTTGGCATACGATATGCTTCGTAAAACATATATTCAAGCCAAATCTGTTTGGTCTAAGCAAGCAACATGGACGGAATTTTATCATGTTCTCTCTCACTATATGAAACCCTTTCTTCATTCTGTGCGTCAGATTGAAAATCAGCCGTTTCAATCGGTAAAAGTTGAACATGAGCTCATGAGAGGCGATCAAATAAAAAAACAAGATAGCCGTGCTATATCTTTTGTCCGAACCCACCCTACCTATCTTGCACCTTCAAGCAGGGGGATTAAAATTAATCGGAATATAAAAGTAGTACCCACAAAAGCTATTGGCACCAGGCATGTGTCTACCTATGATAATCTGGAAAACCAAAGTGTAAAATGGATGATGACGCAGCTGTATCATAAGCTAACTGCCCTAATTGACAAATTGATAGAAGATAGATATGTAAAAAAAGAAGCCGTATCGGCTCTAGAAACTAATCATGCCGAATTAAAAAGACTGTTAAATAATGCGTTTTGGCAACGGGTGAAGACCCTACAAGCTTCAACTCTTCCTCCTACACTGCGTACGGCACCCCGCTACCGGGAAGCAAGCAGATACTTTATGTTCTTAACGCGAGGGTTGGCTCTTAACGGAGAGTTTTACCACCTTTCATTAAAAGATATCGCAACTCTCTATGAATACTGGACGTATGTTAGTCTTTTAAAGAAGTTGCAAACTTACGGCAAACGGATAGAACAAAACATCATGACAACGACAGAACAAGGGTTGAACGTCAGGATGCAGCCGTCTTATCATCGTTTTCAAGTGGGGAAAGCAGAAGTCACGCTATGGTATCAGAAAGCATACCATCATACTCATACCGTTATTCAAAAGCCGGACTTACTGCTTGAAGTAAAGCAAGGGGAGAAAAAAAATGTATATCTTTTTGACGCTAAGTATCGTATCAAACCAAATCACGATACGCCTTCACCTAGAGAAGAAGATATTAATACCATGCATCGTTACCGAGACGCTATTGTAGAGGAAAATGGAATAAAACCGGTACAAACAGCGATTGTGCTGTTTCCAGGGAAAGCAGAGGACTATAAGCAGCATCACTTTTATAAAAGTATTGAACGTGTTGGAGTTGGCGCGCTGCCTTTTTTGCCGGGAGAAGAAGGGTTAGTAGAAGAATTTATTGAAGCTATTTGTACGGTAGAACCACATTTTTTCAGCGCTGAGTAGGTGAATAGATAGAAAGTGAACAAGTCTTTTTTTATGCGTTGACATAGTGTTAAGTTTTTTATGTTTTGATGACATTTCGAGATTTTAGTTGTATTTTCCTGTTGAATTTTCTAGAATAGTAGAGAATAAAACCGTATCGAAAAGAAGTCGTATCATGTGCAGAGAACGTTTCAGGAGGACAACGAAGTGAAAAAGATTCTACTATTCACGTTAGTAGCGCTATTGGCAACTTTTTTTATTGACAGGGTATACAGCGAACGCAACCAAGCGCAACTTCAGCAAACTGTAATTAATGAAATTAAAAAAACAAATCAAAGTAAAGAAGAAGCTTCCATCCTTGATTTTAATGAATTATGTGATTTTAGATGGGATAAAGTATATGTTTTTGGACCGGAAACGACTCGCAGTGAGGTAAATGAAAAGCTGGGCTTCACGTGGTCTGAAGCAAAAGCAAAAGGTATTGGAAAAGATAAAAAAGATAACTTTATTGTCTTTGTAGAAAATAATCAAGTAACGCAATATTTAAAAATACCGGCGTCATATGGAACTATTGTTCCTAAGACTTCTGTTGCAAATGAAAGCTAACGAATTTCTTCGTTAGCTTTTTTATGCTTTCTTTTTTAAGGATGAAGTTTTTTTCTCTGCTGTTGATTTTGTCGGGTGTAAAGTAGAAGGATCTATGCTCACTTTTAACATTTCCATTAAATGTCGAATATCTCGTTCTTCGCTTCCGCTGCCTTTTGTAACTTCGCCTTGATTTATTTTTTGTTGAATGACGTTTTGTAAGGCGTCTCGGTAGTTGTTTTTGTAAATAGACGGATTAAAAGAAGTAGATAGCTTATCAATTAATTCCACCGTCACTTGTGTATCACTTTCATTAATGGAAGAAGTACTGGATAAGTTAGGCACATCTGTGACTGAACGAAGCTCTTCTTCAAAATGCATCGTGTGAAGAACAAGAGATCCGCCCACGGAACGAATAATTGCCATTTGCTGTTTGGAATATAAAAATACATCCGCAATACCGACTTTATTCGTTATTTCAAGTGCATTTAATAAAGTATAATAAGCTTTTAGGCTTGTTTCCCCAGGAGAAATATAGTAGGGCTTATCAAAAAACAGGGGATCAATGTCATCTAACGAAACAAAGTGTAACAATTCAACGGCTTTGTTTGCTGTAAAGGGCTCTTTGACACTGTCAATTTCCTGTTGTGAAAGTACAACAAACTGACCGGTCGCAGTTTCGTATCCTTTAACCAGTTCATCGGATTCTACTTCTCGTCCACACGTTTGGCAATGTTTTTCTTGATGAATAGGTGTATGGCAAACGGAGTGTAGCGTGCGCAGCTTTACATCTTTTTCTTCAATTGCTCCGTGCAGTTTAATAGGGATATCAATTAATCCAAAGCTGATTTTACCTTTCCAGGCAGTATGAAGCATAAACGTTCTCCTTTTACTCTTTTTTAGTAGTGTGCCGTAAAATAAATTAGATATCCCATTGTTTTGAAAAGAAGAATATTCTTAAAAAACTATGTGCTAAATAAACAATTAAATAGTTCCAATAAAGCTGCAGAGACAACATCTGCAGCTTTATTGGAAATCGATAGGGACTATTTGCTGATTAGATTCATTTGTCTCATGTTTAGAAATCGTAATTTCAAGGATTTCGTTACTAAATGTAGCGGTAATTTTTTTATTCATCAATGGAAATGGAAAGTCGATTGTACGTTCAACGCTTTCTTCCATTTGTTCTCTTGCAAGCGTTCCTTGCTTTTCATCATGAAATTCTCTAATGCAGTATTTTTTGGCTGTCAGCTGTAAGTGGTCAGCTTTTATCTGAACGATAATATCCTTAGGGTGATACCCTAATAATTCAGCTTCGACAATAAATGATTGTTCTGTTTCAAATAAATCTATACGAACGGAATCATAATCTAAATAACTCATAAAGGGATTTGAAAGCATGACTTCTAACAACTCTTGAAAGCCTTTTACAAACATTTGGTCTGCTGGCAGACGCTTGTTTTTCATTTCTGCGTTCCTCCATTATTTAAACTGTTTCACTTTACTATCATATGCGCGTTTATGTACTTAGTGAACTCCTGCGCAAAGAATAAGCTTGAAGTACTAGCTGTCTTTTCTACGCATAAAAAAGCAAGCTCTATAGAGAGCTTGCCGCTGTTTTACATATCATGTCCGCTATTGTGTTTTTGGCGAGAATGCTTACGGTTTTTTACTTTATGAGATCCGCTTAGCGGTTCTGGCTGTCCAGAATTGCTTTTTGGTGCATTTCTTCTGATGTCTTTGCTGCTGTTTTTGTTCATAGTTAAAGCCTCCCTTTCATTTATTAGGGTAGGATAGTGACAGGGAATTTATCCGATGAAAAATTCCCCTTTCTAAAAATAGGTTTAACAAAAACAGGAAATGGGAACAGAAAAAAAGCGTCACATATAATGACGCCTTCTCGTTAGATTTCATGGAGTTAAACGATTTTGCTTTTCTAACTAGTGATTAGTATATCCAATAAGAGATTGTTTTATTGATTTTTTTTGCGTTTTTTATTATTTTGTTTCTGTTGTTCCGTTAATGGTTCATTTGAAAACTCTTCATTATAACCCGCTCCTTTTCCTTGAGCGCTAGCCGCGTTAGCTCCAGGAATGACGTGGTTTGACTTACGTTTAGCCATGTTGAATCACCTCCGTTTCTAGCATGCGTAAAAATCAATGAAATATGAATTATTAGAAAAATAAAAGGAGAATGGAAAAAGGTTATAAGTGAAACTTATGTTAATTAATAACATTCTTTTTATTTACTTATGTATAATATTATATTAAGATAGATGGTGAAGGGAATAGAGGATGGGGTAAGTAAATCCTTTATACATAGAATTTTAAGGGGGTAAAAGCAATGACTAAAAAAGACGTTTTCAACGCTCGTTCGTCATTCGATCTTAATGGCAGCACATATAATTATTACCGCTTACAAGCTTTAGAGGAAGCAGGTTTAGGTAATGTATCTAAGCTGCCGTATTCAATTAAAGTATTATTAGAATCTGTTCTTCGTCAGGTAGATGGCCGTGTTATTACAAAAGAACACGTCGAAAACCTTGCAAAATGGGGAACAAAAGATATTAAAGATATCGATGTTCCTTTCAAACCATCTCGTGTTATTCTTCAAGATTTCACTGGAGTTCCAGCGGTTGTAGACTTAGCGTCACTTCGTAAAGCAATGGCTGATTTAGGAGGAGATCCTGACAAAATCAATCCAGAAATTCCAGTAGACCTCGTTGTCGACCACTCCGTACAAGTTGATAAAGCAGGTACAGCTGACTCATTACGAATTAATATGGACCTCGAGTTTCAACGTAATACAGAGCGCTATAATTTCTTAAGCTGGGCTCAAAAATCATTTAATAACTATCGTGCAGTGCCACCAGCTACAGGCATCGTGCACCAAGTAAATTTAGAATATTTAGCAAACGTTGTTCATGCTGTTGAAGAAGATGGTGAATTTGTAGCTTTCCCTGATTCTCTAGTAGGTACTGACTCTCATACAACGATGATTAATGGTATCGGTGTTTTAGGATGGGGTGTTGGCGGTATTGAAGCGGAAGCAGGTATGCTTGGTCAACCTTCTTATTTCCCAGTTCCTGAAGTAATCGGTGTTAAACTTGTTGGTGAATTACCAAACGGCACTACAGCTACAGACTTAGCGTTAAAAGTTACGCAAGTGCTTCGTCAAAAAGGAGTAGTCGGAAAATTCGTGGAATTCTTCGGTCCTGGCGTAGCAGAACTTCCATTAGCTGACCGTGCAACAATCGCTAATATGGCTCCTGAATACGGTGCAACATGTGGATTCTTCCCAGTTGACGCAGAAGCATTAGCATATATGCGTTTAACAGGAAGAGATGAAAAAGACATTCAGGTTGTCGAACAATATACAAAAGCAAATGGTTTATTCTTCACACCAGAAAATGAAGATCCAATTTTCACTGACGTTGTTGAGATTAACCTTGCTGAGATTGAAGCAAATCTTTCTGGTCCAAAGCGTCCGCAAGATTTAATTCCACTTTCTCAAATGCAAACAGAATTCAAGAAGGCTTTAACAGCTCCTGTTAGCAACCAAAGCTTCGGACTTGATGCTAAAGACGTGGATAAAGAAATTACGTTTAAGCTTGGAGACGGTTCAGAAACAACAATGAAAACAGGTGCCATTGCCATTGCGGCTATCACAAGCTGTACGAACACATCAAATCCTTACGTATTAGTAGCAGCTGGTTTAGTTGCGAAAAAAGCGGTAGAAAAAGGATTGGATGTTCCAGCTTACGTGAAAACTTCTTTAGCACCAGGTTCAAAAGTAGTAACGGCTTACCTGCAAAATTCAGGGCTGCTTCCATACTTAGATAAAATCGGCTTTAACATCGTAGGTTATGGCTGTACGACTTGTATCGGTAACTCTGGTCCATTAGAAGCTGAAATTGAAGAAGCGATTGCAGATAGCGACTTGCTTGTAACGTCTGTTCTTTCAGGAAACCGTAACTTTGAAGGACGTATTCATCCATTAGTAAAAGGTAACTACCTTGCTTCTCCGCCGCTTGTTGTAGCATATGCACTGGCTGGAACAGTAGATGTAGATTTACAAAAAGATCCAATCGGCATTGATACAGACGGCAATGAAGTATTCTTTAGCGACATCTGGCCTTCTCAAGATGAAATTAAAGAAGTTGTTAGCCGTACCGTAACGCCTGAATTATTCCGTAACGAGTATGAGCGCGTATTCGATGATAACGAACGCTGGAATGAAATTAAAACAAGCGAAGATGCGCTTTATACGTGGGAGAATGATTCAACGTACATTCAAAACCCACCTTTCTTTGAAGGCTTATCAGAAGAACCAGGTGAAGTAGAACCGTTAAATGATCTTCGCGTAGTAGCGAAATTTGGTGACTCAGTGACAACGGATCACATTTCACCAGCGGGTTCAATTGCAAAAACATCACCTGCAGGTCTTTACCTTCAAGAAAACGGTGTAGAGCCAAAAGACTTTAACTCATATGGTTCTCGTCGTGGTAACCATGAAGTGATGATGCGCGGTACGTTTGCAAACATCCGCATAAAAAACCAAGTAGCTCCTGGTACAGAAGGCGGCTGGACAACGTACTGGCCAACAAATGACGTAATGAGCATTTATGATGCTTGTATGAAATACAAAGAGCAAGATACAGGTCTTGTTGTACTTGCAGGCAAAGATTACGGCATGGGAAGTTCTCGTGACTGGGCAGCAAAAGGAACAAATCTTTTAGGTATTAAAACAGTAATCGCTGAAAGCTTCGAGCGTATTCACCGTTCAAACCTAGTATTAATGGGTGTTTTACCTCTTCAATTTAAAGATGGTGAAAGCGCGGATACATTAGGTTTAACTGGAAAAGAAACAATTGCAGTAGCAGTTGATGAAACAGTAAAACCACGTGATTTTATAAAAGTAACAGCAACTGATGAAGCTGGAAACAAAAAAGAATTTGAAGTACTGGTTCGTTTCGATAGTGAAGTTGAAATTGATTACTATCGCCACGGTGGTATCCTTCAAATGGTGCTTCGTGATAAATTACAATCTAAAACACATGCGTAAGTTATAAAGAAAAAGAGCGGTTCTCGTGAGCCGCTCTTTTTTTATGCAAACGCACCGTTTTCGACAAAAAGTGAGAGGGGAATATGCTATATTATAAAAGAAAATGCCCTATAAAAGGATTATTTTAGTAGATATTGCACATATCTATTAGTACATAGATTATCACTTTTTAGAAGAAATAAAGGAGCCGATCATATGGTTAAAAAAATAATTGCGGTCTTGCTTCTAGTAGGCTTTCTTAGCTACGCACTTTGGCAAGGGCTTTCTCCAAATGAAGCATCCGATAATTCTAACTTAAGCGAATACAAGGATTTAAATATCAAAAAAGGCGATAGTGCTCGTCAGGCTTCAGGTCAAGCTTATGGGTTGGAACCAAAAGATACAGCGCCTCCGTTTACACTGTCAGATACGAGCGGGAAATCTGTTCAATTATCGGACTTTAAAGGAAAAAAAGTCATTTTAAACTTTTGGGCAACATGGTGTCCGCCATGTCAAAAAGAAATGCCCGATATGCAAGCGTTTTACGAGAAATATGGAAACGATGTACAGCTGCTTGCGGTTAATTTAACTTCGTCAGAAGGCAGTAAACAGGCAGTATCTAAGTTTCTTAAAGAAAAACAGTTTACGTTTCGTGTATTATTGGACGACCAAGATAATGTAGGAAGTAAAAAATATCGAGTCTCCACCATTCCGACATCTTACTTTATAGATGAAGAAGGGAAAATTGTTCAACGAGTGAATGGTCCAATGACGCTTAAACAAATGGAAAACTTTGCTCAACAAGCAGCGAATTAACTTCGCTGCTTGTTTTATTAAACATGAAACTTATTTACTTTATCATCGTATATATAGATAAGTCATTAAACATGTCAAACTTTCTTACAACTTTTCAAAAAAGTATGTTTACTTATCTGACAAATTGGTTACAATATAGATAGTTATATGATATCAGTTTCTTTAGATTTTTCAGATTTTTCATAAAAATTACATAAAGTAGGTGTTGTAATCATGAGAAAATTACGCAAACGTTCATTTGAAGAGTTAGTGCAAGAAAATAAAACGCAGCTGTTAAAAGATCAGTCAGAAATTGAACGCATTGAAATGGAAATTGAAAAGCGGTTAGAAGATCGTATGCTTGAAAGAGCTGAATAACTTTAAAGTAAGTTGGTTAGAGTAACGGTGAGGAGGGGATAAGCATGGGAAATCCTAAAAAACAAAGCAAACCTTTTGTTCCGAATCACATCGGCACTCAACCGAGAGAAGCTGGTGGAAATAACGGAAAACAAATGCAAGATAAATCCGGCAAGCATCCTCAAGTTATTCAAACCAAAGGTGAGTGAATAAAAAGTCGCTGAATTCAGCGACTTTTTATTATTTGAATTCTACCGTGAATAAATAAACGTAAGGATTGGTCGAAATAAGCTCTTTAACGACTTCTTCATCGTCGGTTGAAAGCGGAGCAACTCGTATGCCACTGCCATCGTCACCAAATAAAGCAGCAACTGGATATGTTTTATTCATTTTTACCGTTTGTTTTTTCTCTAATCCAGTAAAGGAATAGCCGTTCATTTTTTTTGGCTTTTCCGCTTCTATTCCTAGGTTTGTATCGTTGCTGCCTACATTAAACATAACTTTGTGAGTATTATCATCGATTTTATATGTAATAGCAAACATGTCAAATTCTTTTGAAACAGTCAACCCTCCTGAAAATAAAGGTTCTTTGGCTTTTCCCTTTTCGTAATAAGTAGCTTTTACATAAGCTTCTTTTGCATCACTAGGAGCTTTCACATCGTATGCAATGATATTGCTTTTGTAGTCCAGGTTTGTCACAGCTAACATTTTTTCTTCATGTTTTGAGTAATGATGAGGCTTCATAAAGGCACTTGCTGTCAATTTTGATGCCAATGAGGTTTGCGACATAAAAAATACGGCAAGCACTGCAATAAAGATGACGCTTAGTAATGTTATCATTCGTTTAGTCATAGAGATTCCCCCTTTGTATGTATATATTACCATATTATGTATGTTTTATATATACATTTTAACTTAATTATAATTATATTATGTAAACTAAAATCATTTTTTTCCACTTATAGAGATGAACAAATCCGGCATACTACAATTGTAACAAAGTTATTTTGAGGAGGAAGATACAATGGCATGGAATAAACCGAATCCAGACGATCGCAGTGATAACGTTGAAAAATTACAAACAATGGTGCAAAATACAATGAAAAACATTGAAGAAGCAGAAGAAGCTGCTGCATGCAGCAATGAAGAAGAGCGTCAGCGCATTCAGCAAAAAAATCACAATCGCGAAGTAAGTATCGAAGCAATGCGCAGCGAAATAAAAGATGAGTCAGAAGCTCGTCAAAATGGTTACGAAGGTACGATTTAATAAATAAAGCAACGACAATAAGCAGCTAAAAATAAACGGTTTTAGCTGCTTTCTTTCTATATTTTTTTAGTAAGTCAATACTAATACAAACTAGCGAAGAGGTTTATGTAGGTGAAAAAGCACGTGAAAAAGAAAGTAGTAAGGATTTTGATCAGTTTACTTGTCGTCTTGATTATTGTGGGCTCTTATCAAACACATAAGCCCTTGCCTAAAGGAGTTTCATACGAAAGTAAGCCCCACAAAGTAGAAGATGTATTTCTTTTATCAGACCTAACGTATCAAGACCAGCAGACATCTGTTTCTGAACAACATATTTTTCAAGCAGTTACGAATGCGATTGATGACGCAAAAGCTTTTATTATTATGGATATGTTTCTATTTAACGGCTACTATAACCAAGGCGAAACGTTTCCTCACCTTAGTGATACGCTTGCAAGTAAGCTGATTGAAAAGAAACGAAAACATCCTACTATCGAAATCGTCTTTATTACAGATGAAATCAATACAACCTACGGCTCACATGATTCAAAGTGGTTAGATTCACTGCGGCTAAACGGAATCAAAGTGGTGCAAACCAATTTATCTAAGCTCAGAGACTCCATTCCACTGTATTCTGCAGTGTGGAGAACTTTTATTCAGTGGTTTGGTGAAAAAGGAAACGGCTGGATAACAAATCCGTTTGGTACCAATGCGCCTAAAGCGACGGTCCGTGCTTATTTAAAGTTGTTAAATGTAAAAGCTAATCATAGAAAAGTAGTAGCAACAGATCAAAGCGTTATTATCTCCTCTGCCAATCCTCATGATGCAAGTTTTTATAATTCTAACATGGCCTTTGAAGTAAAAGGGAATATCATTGGAGATGTGGTGAAAAGTGAACAAGCGGTGTCAGATTTTTCTTACGGAGGAAAGTTACCTCGGTATAAGAAGAAAGAAAAAGAAAAGGGAGACCTCTATGTTCAGCTGTTAACAGAAGGCAAAATCTATAAGCACGTATTACATGATTTACGTCATGCTAAAAAAGGAGACGATGTATGGCTTGGCATGTTTTATCTTGGAGATCGAGACGTAATAAAGGCGCTTTTGAAAGCTTCCAAACAAGGCGCAAACGTACGATTAATTTTAGATCCTAATGAAAATGCGTTTGGAAGAAAAAAGTTCGGACTGCCTAACCGTCCAGTAGCAGCAGAACTTGTGAAAAAATCTAAAGGCGATATTAAAGTTCGCTGGTATCATACGGGAAAAGAGCAGTATCATCCTAAAACTTTATTTATTGGGAACAAAAGAAAGGCAACGATTATTGCAGGAGCAGCAAATTTCACAAAACGAAATTTAGATGACTTGAATTTAGAAACGGATATTAAAGTATCAGGAGCTTCTAACAAAAAGGCTATGACCGAACTAAACGCTTATTTTGACCGTTTATGGACAAATAAAGACTACACATATACACTTCCTTATAAAAAGTATGAAAATAAGATGACGCGGCTGGAAACACTGATATATCGCATTCAAAATGTGCTTAGTCTTACAACATATTGAGTTACAACCAAACTAGTAGGAGTATATTCTCCTTATATGGTAAGATAAAACAGGAACAGTGCAAGAGGAGGTAGAATCATGCTAGTGTCGAAGAAAGAAATCGAAGTGCGCTATGCAGAAACCGATCAGATGGGCGTTGTGTATCATGCTAACTATTTAGTATGGATGGAAATAGGTCGAACGCAGTTTATTAGTGATTTAGGTTTTAGCTATGCACAAATGGAAAGAGACGGTGTGCTGTCGCCAGTTATTGATATACAGGCTTCATATAAAAAGCCGCTTCATTATGGCGAGACAGCTGTAGTACATACTTGGGTTGAGAACTATGACGGTCTACGCGTTGTGTACGGCTACGAAATTTTTAATTCAAATGAAGAACTTGCGTTAACAGGAACATCGTCACACGTATGTGTGAAAAAAGAAAACTTTAAGCCTATTTCGATTCGCCGTAATTATCCGGAATGGCATAAAGCCTATGAAGATGCCAAAAAGCAGGGTTAAGCGCAAGAATAAAAAGCATCGATAAATCGATGCTTTTTTTCTTACGCTTCGTAATGAAAGTCAGGTTCTTTTGTTTCTTCATTATAATTTACGGTCAAATCATGACCGTCAAAGTACCAAAGGTCTTCATCTTCTACGAAGAATGTTAAACCGTCAACTTTTGTTTCAACGCCAACGTTTTTAGGAGAATCTGTGTTTACACCTAAAGAAAAACCTTTTTGAACGTTGCTGCATCCGCCGTAGCGAACAAAAAAGCGAATTGTTTCGTTTCCTTCTAGCATCATTTCATCTTTGTACCACGTAGCTGCTGCTTCTGTTACTGTTAATTTCATTCATTATGCTCCTTCCAATACTGCGGATACATTTATTATAGTAGAAAGGTAGATAAATTACCAATATATACGAATCCGGCTAGGAAGGAATGAGATAAAATAAAACGATTTAATATAGAGGTGAAGGCTTCATTTCTATATTAAATCGTTTCATTCTTTCATTTGAAATCATATTGTTTTCCAATGGTTTCCCAGCAGTGAACGCAGTAGCGGCTTCCTTCTAGCTGTGAATCCATTTTCTTATTTCGTTTGCAAATGGGGCATTTTTTCTTCACATCATTCACCTCCTTATTTTAGTATCAGTATAACTAATAAATAAGAAATGTATTCGCTTACAAGATGGTTATAAAAAAAGAAATAAGAGGAAGATCCCCTTATTTCTTTTTACCTGACAAAAATGTGACTTTCGGTTCTGTTTTGTTAAGAATTCGGGTAATGTTTGCGCGGTGTCTGTAAATGACAAAGGCTACAATTAAACCAATAATCATAATAAGCATGTAGTCTTGTTTAAATAGCGTGTAGATAAAGGTTAATACCCCGGTAACCATTGATGACAGTGATACATATTTCGTTATGTATAAGCAGATAAAAAAACATAATAGTACGAAAACAAATAAAAGAGGTTCATAACATAAAATCACTCCGGCGGACGTGGCAACAGCTTTCCCGCCTTTAAATTTCGCGAAAACAGGAAAAATATGACCAATGACAGCAAATAAACCAATGAAGAGAATGTTTTGATTCGTATTAAATAAAAGCGGTAAAGAAGCTGCTAGGGTTCCTTTTAGAATGTCTCCCAGCGTAACGATAATTCCGGCTTTTACACCCAATGTACGAAAGGAGTTGGTCCCGCCTAAATTGCCGCTTCCATGCTCTCGTATATCGATGCCGTATCCTAGTTTTCCAACAACTAGTCCAAAAGGAATAGAGCCCAAGATATAGGCAAGAATAGGTAATAAATAATTCATGTTTGAAAGCTCCTTTATTTCTATATCGTTTCTATTTTACCATGAGATACTTAAAAAAACATAGCTAGTTTTGGGTGAGAGACAATTATTTTAAAAAAAGAAGACGTTTACAAAAATAGAGAAAACGGGTACTATATGCAGGAAATCAACTGTAAATCGCGAATGTTGTTCAGTACATATTATATAGCTAAGAGAGGTAATAGACATGTCCATTAAAATTCCTTCCCGCCAAGAGCTTGGTAAAATATTAAAAAAAAGCAAGCGCATTGCTGTAGTAGGTTTATCAGATAACCCTCATCGAACGTCTTATATGGTTTCAGAAGCCATGCAGCAGCAAGGTTACGAGATTATTCCGGTGAACCCGACAATAAACTCAGCGCTCGGCGTAAAAGCTGTATCTTCATTAAAAGAAATTGAAGGACATATTGATATCGTTAATGTATTTCGCCGCTCTGAGCATTTGCTTGAAGTTGCAGAAGAGTTTTTAGAAGTAGACGCAGACGTATTTTGGGCACAATCTGGTTTAATTAATGAAGAAGCATATGACCTGCTCGCTAAAAAAGGGTATACTGTAGTTATGGATCGTTGTATAAAAGTTGAGCATGCTTTAACAAAGTAAGATCTATAAGCAGAACAACCAACCCATGCACACTGCTTGCATGGGTTTCACCATGCGTTGAAATAGTAAGAGCGTTTCCGCTACAATAGACGTTAGACAGCTAGCTTTATAATGCTTATAATCCATGAATACACAAGATATTGCTTTTATAATACGGAAATTTGTGCTAAAATCTTGTAAGTACGCAAAAATAGAAACATACGTTCTGTTGATGCGAACACTATAAAATTAAAAGATAGGATACATGATCATTTATTCTTAGACACGAAACGCAAACGTTTGTGTTTCATACATAATGTAGTAATGTTCGTTGTGATGAAAGGGGTAGTATGAATGGCTCGGAAACAACAATTTAATTATAATGAAGATGCAATTCAAGTACTAGAAGGATTAGATGCCGTTCGTAAACGTCCTGGTATGTATATTGGAAGTACGGATACACGAGGTCTGCATCATTTAGTATATGAAATCGTCGACAACTCTGTCGATGAAGCTCTAGCAGGCTACGGAGAAGAAATTATTGTAACCATTCACAAAGATAATTCAATTTCTGTACAAGATAAAGGTCGAGGTATGCCAACGGGCATGCATAAACTAGGAAAACCAACGCCTGAAGTTATTTTAACCATCTTGCATGCAGGAGGTAAATTCGGACAGGGTGGATATAAAACAAGCGGAGGCTTACACGGAGTAGGTGCATCTGTTGTAAATGCGCTGTCTGAATGGTTGACCGTAACCATTCATCGAGATGGATTTATTTATGAACAGCGTTTTGAAAATGGAGGAAAGCCGGTTACGACGCTAGAAAAAATAGGGAAAACGAAAAAAACGGGAACAACGATTCATTTCAAACCGGATGCCACGATCTTTTCAACAACTGTGTATAATTATGATACGCTGTGTGAACGGCTCCGCGAATCGGCTTTCCTGTTAAAAGGATTCAAAATAGAGTTAATCGATAAAAGACATGATCGTCACGATATCTTTTATTATGAAACAGGTATTCAAGCCTTCGTTTCATATTTAAATGAAGAAAAAGATTCACTTCATCCAGTCGTCTTTTTTGAAGGGATTCATCATAATATTGAAGTTGAATTTGCCTTTCAATTTAATGATGGTTATTCTGAAACCATTTTATCATTTGTTAATAATGTTCGTACCAAAGATGGCGGAACGCATGAGTCCGGTGCAAAAAGCGCTATGACGCGTGCATTTAATGAATACGCCCGTAAAGTAAGCCTGCTAAAAGAAAAAGATAAAAACTTAGAAGGAACAGATATACGAGAAGGCTTGGGAGCCATCGTTTCCGTTAGAATACCTGAAGAGTTGCTTCAGTTTGAAGGACAAACAAAAGGAAAGTTAGGTACAAGTGAAGCTCGTTCGTCCGTAGATTCAGTTATTTCTGAAAAACTTGCCTATTTCTTAGAAGAAAACCCGGACGTAAGCTCTCTTCTTGTAAAAAAAGCAATCAAAGCTGCTCAAGCGCGTGAAGCAGCACGAAAGGCAAGAGAAGATGCAAGAAACGGGAAGAAACGAAAGCGTCAAGAAACCGTTCTAAGTGGAAAGTTAACGCCTGCGCAATCAAGAAATCCTCAGCGAAACGAACTGTACTTAGTCGAAGGGGATTCCGCCGGAGGTTCAGCAAAACAAGGAAGGGATCGCCGCTTTCAAGCTGTGCTGCCACTGCGAGGGAAGGTTATCAATACCGAAAAAGCCAAGCTTCAAGATATTTTTAAAAACGAAGAAATTAGTACGATCATCCACGCGATAGGCGGAGGAGTAGGAGCAGATTTCACCATCGATGATATTAACTACGATAAAATAGTCATCATGACCGATGCGGATACGGATGGCGCTCATATTCAAGTGCTTCTGCTAACGTTTTTCTACCGCTATATGAAACCGCTTGTGGAAGCAGGAAAAGTATTTATTGCTCTTCCACCGCTCTATAAAGTAAGTAAAGGGTCAGGTAAAAAAGAAGTGGTTGAATATTCATGGAGTGACGAAGAATTGCAAGGGGCTATCGATAAGGTAGGAAGAGGGTATATGATTCAACGCTATAAAGGTCTCGGTGAAATGAACGCAGATCAGCTGTGGGAAACAACAATGAACCCAGAGACGCGTACGCTGATTCGTGTTCGTATTGATGATGCTGCTCGCGCTGATCGTCGTGTGACCACTTTGATGGGCGATAAAGTAGAACCTCGCAGAAAATGGATTGAAAGCAACGTAGCGTTTGGATTAGAAGAAGATCCAAATATTTTAGATAATGAAAATGTATTAACGGTCGCAGAGGAGGACGTACAATGACACAAACAGAACGCTTTTTAGATTTACCTCTTGAGGATGTACTAGGCGACCGTTTTGGTCGATACAGTAAATATATTATTCAAGAGCGTGCACTGCCGGATGCAAGAGACGGGTTAAAACCCGTTCAGCGCCGTATTTTATATGCAATGCACGTAGATGGGAATACAGCAGAAAAAGGCTTTCGCAAGTCAGCCAAAACTGTAGGGAACGTAATTGGTAACTATCACCCTCATGGTGATTCATCTGTATATGAGGCCATGGTTCGAATGAGTCAAGAATGGAAAGTTAGAAATGTATTAATCGAAATGCATGGAAACAACGGAAGTATTGATGGAGATCCCCCAGCAGCAATGCGTTATACAGAAGCTCGCCTTTCATCGATTGCTGCAGAACTTCTACGAGATATTGACAAACAAACGGTTGAGTTTGTGTCTAACTTCGATGATACAAGTAGCGAACCAACTGTGTTACCGGCTATGTTTCCTAATTTGCTAGTGAATGGATCCACGGGTATTTCAGCTGGTTATGCTACAGAACTTCCTCCTCATCATTTAGGTGAAGTGATTGACGCAACGATCATGCGAATTGATAAACCAACGTGTACAATTGAAGAGTTGATGACGGCTATTCAAGGTCCTGATTTTCCTACGGGAGGAATCATTCAAGGGGTAGACGGAATTAAGAAAGCCTACGAGACAGGTAAAGGGAAAATTATTATTCGCGGAAAAACGGAAGTGGAGTCCATTCGCGGCGGAAAACAGCAAATTGTCATTACGGAAATTCCGTTTGAAGTAAACAAAGCCAACCTTGTTAAGAAAATGGATGAGCTTCGTTTAGATAAAAAAGTGGAAGGTATTGCTGAAGTTCGCGATGAAACGGATCGTACCGGTCTGCGCATCGTAGTAGAATTAAAAAAAGATGCAAATGCTCAAGGAGTACTTCACTATCTTTATAAAAATACGGATCTGCAAGTACCTTATAATTTTAACATGGTTGCTATTGCTAAAAAGCGACCAAAGCTTATGAGCTTGGCCAACATTCTTGATGCTTATATTGATCATCAAAGAGAAGTGGTAACAAATCGTTCTAAATACGAACTTCAAAAAGCACGTGAACGTGAACATATTGTAGCGGGATTGATTAAGGCACTGTCGATTTTAGATGAAGTTATTGCGACGATTAGAGCTTCTAAAGATAAGCGCGACGCTAAAAATAATTTAATTGCCAAATATGAATTTACAGAACCTCAAGCAGAGGCGATTGTATCGCTTCAATTATACCGTTTGACAAACACGGACATCACAGCTCTACAAGCGGAAGCTGAAGAGCTAGGTGCTAAAATTAACGAGTTAGAGGAAATCTTACATAGCGAGAAAAAACTTTTTAATGTAATCAAAAAAGAATTACGCCGTGTGAAAAAGCAATACAGTACAGAACGCCGCTCAAAAATTGAAGCGGAAATCGAAGAAATTAAGATTAATCTAGAAGTGATGGTTCCATCTGAAGAGGTGATGGTGACAGTCACAAAAGACGGATACGTAAAACGAACAAGCCTTCGTTCTTACGCCGCGTCTAACGGGCAAGACTTCGGTATGAAAGATACGGACCGAATTTTAGCGAAGTATGAAATTAATACAACTGAAACGCTACTCATCTTCACAAACAAAGGGAATTATTTATATATGCCAGTGCACGAACTTCCTGATATCAGGTGGAAAGACATGGGGCAGCATATCATGAACATTGTTCCAATTGATAAAGAAGAGCAAATTGTACGGGCGATACCAGTGAAAGAATTTAAAGAAAATCAGTATCTGCTTTTCTTTACGAAAAATGGTATGGTCAAAAAATCAGAATTACTTCAATATAAAGCACAGCGCTACTCCAAAGCTCTTGTCGCCGTTAATTTAAAAGGCGATGATGAAGTAATCGATGTATATCAAACGGATGGTAAAAAACAAGTGTTTATTGCCACTCGCTCTGGCTACGGACTGCGTTTCCGGGAAGAAGAAATCAATATTGTAGGGACTCGCGCTTCTGGTGTGAAAGGAATTAACTTAAAAGACGATGATTATGTTGTAAGCGGCGTTATCTTCGATGAAGATGAAGCTCTATCAACTGAATTATTTATCGCCACACAGCGAGGAGCTGTGAAAAAGACAAAAATTACTGAGTTTGAAGAATCAGCACGAGCAAAACGAGGGCTAGTGATGGTCCGAGAACTAAAATCTAATCCGCATCAAATTGCAAAAGTAAAAGCAATTTCTAAAGAACATTACGTGATAGTGGAATCATCTAAAGGTCAAATCGAGCAGGTTGACCCGTCTACAATGCGAGCTAGCGACCGATACAGCAACGGTTCATTCGTATTGGACCAAAGCGAAGCTGGCAATTTAGTTGACATGTGGCTGGAAGAAAAATAACAAAAAAAGTAGTAAAGTTTTTAACGCTTTACTACTTTTTTTGTTTAATATTTTTAAATTAAACTATGTTCTAAATAAACAATATAAAAGAATTTCCCTACTCCTTATCCCAGATAAACATTATACACCTCCTACACAAGCCTCTAAGAAACTTTTGAATGTTCCAATTGTCCTACACATATATATATAAGACCAACTAGGAGGTGTTATAGATGAACTACTTTATTCACGTAACTCCTAAGACTAAACTTTTTGTTCGAGATATTGGAAAAGGGGAACCCGTTCTTTTCCTTCACGGGTGGCCGGTTAACGCTAAAATGTACGAATACCAATTTACAACGTTGCCGGCCCGAGGTATTCGATGTATCGCTCCTGATCTTCGGGGATTCGGAAAATCAGATGCACCTTTCACCGGCTATTCTTATAATCAATTAGCGGATGATATTCGCATGTTAGTAGAAAGACTTGAGCTTAAAAATTATACGCTCGTAGGCTTTTCTATGGGGGGAGCCATTGCTATTCGATATATGAGCAGACATTTAGGATATGGCGTGAAGAAGTTAATTTTATTAGGGGCAGCGGCTCCAAGCTTTATTCAAAAAACTGATTTTCCATATGGACTTCCTTCTGAAGAAGTAAATACAATTATTCAAAATACGTATAGAGATCGTCCTAACATGCTTGAAGAGTTTGAGAAAAAGTTTTTTAATCAGCCTACCAGCTCAGCCTTTAGAGGATGGTTTCAAGATTTAGGTTTAGAGGCATCCGGTCATGGAACGATTAAAACTGCGGTGTCTTTACGAGACGAAGACTTACGGGAAGATTTGAGTCAAATTTTTACTGAGACATATATATTACACGGAAAAAAAGATCAAATTTGTCCATTTGATCTTGCAAAAGTTATGAATCGTCATATTTCATTTTCTACACTTCTTCCATTTGAAAATAGTGGACACGGTCTTTTTTATGATGAACGTGAGAAAGTAAATGACACTCTTATTGAACTCATCGCTAAAAACTCAGCCTATAAGTAAGGATATACATTTAAAACCGAATTGGCAGCCAAATAAAAAAAGTAAAAAACCTGCACCTAACGTAATAAAGCGAAGAAGCTTAGGCGTGATAAATTTTCTTGTAAAATGAATGCTGCTGGCAATATTTAAATTCCAAAGAAGGATGCCAAAGATAATAAAGAAACTGTGAAAAAAGACAGATAGCCACGTTTGACTTTGGAGGCTTTCGCTTAAGCTTGACCCAAATACACCAAACCAAAACACAATATTTAAAGGATTCATAAGAGCAATGAAGAAACCTGTAAAAAACGACTTATCTCTTTTAATAGAGGGTTTATTTACATCTATTGAAAAGGAACGAGAAACAGCTTGTTTCATACTTTGAAAGCCAACAAATGTGAGCATGACAAAACCAGTTGCATACAGGGTAACAGTAACAGCCTGCATCTGCACAAAAGGCGTTAACCCTATTAAAATGAGGAGCATAAATAAAATGTCGGCCGTCATGCCCCCTAAACCAACTAGCCAAGAAGCCCAAAAACCTTTCGTCAGCCCTTTTTTAATCATCTCTATATTAATTGGACCTACCGGTGCTGCGAGACTAATACCTAGAATTATTTGTTTTATAGCAATCAAAAACCACTCCACAAACACAGCCTCCTTTCTAACTTGTCCAATAGTAGCTTATATATATATAGATTAGAGTTTTATAATTTAGAAGCGGCATTTAGTTAAAAATGCTCATAAACTTTCTTTTCTTTAATACACATGTAACGTTGAGTTCCATAAGGAGGGTTTTAATGGCATCAAAAATGCTTTTTCGAGCCAATGAGATTTTAGAGTCAACGCATGTCCCGTTTTGGGGAAAAGATGCTTTTCAATATTTCCAAAGCGATATATTATCAGAAGAAAATCCATTTCCTTGTATATTAGGGGTAGAAGGCTTTAAAAAAGATTTACTGCGGTTTTCATTTGTGACTACTCCTTATAACTACCAAGATATTAGGAATGCAGCGTCGGCACTTAGAGAATACATAGATACTTTTAAAACCATAGGTCGCTATACATCCTTTGTGTTATTCTTTAAGCCTGAACATAAAGAACGTTCAATGGAAGAGTACGAAACGATGTTTTGGGATACGCTGACGTTTCTTCATCAAATTGATCAAAAGACATGGCCGCAAGACATTCCAAAAGATCCAAAAGATCCATTATGGGAATTTTGCTTTCACGGAGAACCTATTTTTGTCGTCTGTAATACGCCTGCTCATTCTTTACGTAAAAGCCGTAAGAGCAGGGGATTTATGATTACATTTCAACCTCGGTGGGTGTTTGAAGGTATGACAGGAGATTCAAAAATAGGGCGGCACGTACAAAAGGTGGTCCGCGATCGGTTAAAAACATATGATGACGTATCAGCTCACCCTGAGTTAGGATGGTATGGACAGCAGGAAAACCGAGAGTGGAAGCAATATTTTTTACACGATGATAACAACTATATTACGGGACAGTGTCCGTTTAAATTAAAAAGGAGTGAGCAGCATGGACGTAAAAAAAGCCTCTATTAAAAAAGGAGTTGGCGGAAAGTTTGAAGAAGTAATTAAAGAACTGCTTCCGGCGTATACTGGATACGTTGAAGTACAGCACGATATTGCTTTTCAAACGCACCCATCTCATACCCATCCAACTGATGAAATTCTTCATATACTTGAAGGATCTATTTACTTTACAGTTGAACATGATACGGTTCTATGTCAGGCAGGAGATCGGATACATTTACCGAAACAAACGGTTCATTCGTCAAAAGCCGGTCCTGATGGGTGCACATACGTTATTTCCATTTTAAAATAAAGATGAAAGAAGATGATGCTTATGCTACGTTCCCGGCCAGTGCTGCTGCTTATTGATGTACAAGAAGGATTTTATTCACCACAGTGGGGGGAAAGAAACAATCTAGATGCAGAAAAACATATGCTGACGCTACTGCAAGCATGGAGGCGCCAAAATTATCCTGTCATTCACGTACAGCATGCATCAGAAAATCCAGATTCTCCTTTACATCCAAGTTCGAAGGGATTTCAGTTCAAAGAAGGGTTTGGTCCACAAGAAGATGAATACTTAATTCGCAAGCACGTGAACAGCTGCTTCATTGGAACAGAGCTAGACAGTTATTTAAAAGCAAATGGTTATGATACGCTTATCTTAATAGGACTAACTACTAATCACTGCGTCTCTACGACTGCCCGCATGGCTGGAAATTTAGGGTACAGAACGTACGTTGTAAACGATGCAACAGCTTGCTTTGATGGTATGTCCTACGATGGAAAAACAAGCCTTCCTGCAGAAGATGTACATACATTCGCACTGTCTTCTTTGCATGAGGAGTTTGCGACGGTCGTTTCTACAAAAGAGACACTTCAAGTTCTTCAAACCTTTCAATATGCTCAAAATCACAACTGATGTGCATGCGCACATCGGTTTTTTATGTAGATTATGTTCCTTAAAAGAAGTAAAATAAAGATAATTCTATACTATAAGGAGTTTGTACATATGATCATTCGTTATGCTAAAGAAGAAGATTTACCTATGCTTGTTGAAATTTATAACCAGTCTGTTCAAACAAGTGCTGCTACTTTTGACTTAACGCCTGTAACAGTAGAGCAAAGAAGGAGCTGGTTTAATAATCATATTAGCAATGAACTTTTTCCGCTTATTGTCGCAGAAAAAGATGGGGTAGTAGCGGGCTATGCTTCGCTTTCTTCTTATCGAGATAAAGAGGCGTACATTCAAACGGTAGAGCTATCGATTTATATTGACAAAAATCAGCAGGGGTATGGCATTGGAAAACAGCTTATGAAGCGGATTTTGGAATTAGCTAAAGAACTCAACCATCACGTTGTCATTTCAGGGATTACAAAAGGGAATGATATCAGTGTCAAAATGCATGAGCAATTTAATTTTACATTTTGCGGAGAATTTAAAGAAGTAGGCTGGAAATTCGATCAGTGGCAAGATGTGCTTTTTTATCAGCTTATTTTATAAGATGTATGACACCTTTACACATTGTGACGTTTTAGTTTCATGTGTAAAGGTTATTAAAATAATAAGTCGTTTTATTATTTTAATACGAAAGGTGTTAGCTATCATGAATACACATTTTCAATATCAGCATCTAAGAGCTATTCCAAAAAGATGGTCCAAAAAAGAACTGCATATCCAGCTGAATAGAATCAAACACAATTCTGAACTATCTACTATAGCAGCAGATCCGCTTTTTCATCTGTTAGAATGTACCCATTCGGGCCTTCAAACTAAACAAGAAATCATAGACTACATCCAAAGCATTCCTACTCATCAACTTCCATCTTTTGCAACCCATTTAAGCAGGTTAATTCAGCGTATTTATTATATAGAAGCTGCTGATTACTGTAATCGTCCCCTCAAAGGTTATATGCTTGTTATGAAAAATCAGCCCGCCTATATATCTCTTCATTTTGCTGATCAGATCACATAAAAAAAGCTCTCTATTCTTTTGAATAGAGAGCTTTTTTTATTCGTATTTTTTCACTGTTACTTGGCATTCTTTTAACGGAATAAGTTTTGACTTTTTCGTCCATTTGTATCCTAACCAAACAATTAAGAATAAAGGAAGTCCGATATAAGAAACAAGTACACCGTACCAGTCAATCGAATCACCCGTAAACGCCGAATAGTTTTGACCTAAAATGACAACAGCACATAAAATAAAGGCAAAGATAGGACCAAACGGGAAAAGTTTTGCATGATATGGAAGTTCACTCAAATCATGACCTTGGGCAACAAATGCTCTTCTAAAACGATAGTGGCTGATGGCAATTCCTAACCAAGCAATAAAGCCAGACATACCAGAAGCGTTAAGTAACCACGTGTATACCGCACCGTCTCCAAAAAATGAAGCACCAAATGCAAGTGTACCGACAAGTGCCGTTGCGATTAAAGCATTCACTGGAACGCCTCGTTTATTCACTTTTGCTAAGAACCTTGGTGCTTTTCCATCTTTCGCTAAGTTCCACAGCATACGCGTAGAAGCATACATACCTGAGTTACCAGCAGATAAAACGGCTGTTAAAATAACGGCATTGATAGCTGATGCTGCAAACGCCAGACCTGCTCGTTCGAATATTAAAGTAAATGGACTTACTCGCACATCATCACTTGCTAATGAATCGGCTGTGTATGGAATAAGCATCCCGATAACAAAAATAGCTAAAATATAAAATAACAAGATGCGCCAGAAGACTTGTTTAACTGCGCGAGGAACCGTTTTTTCCGGATCTTCACTTTCTCCAGCTGCGACTCCAAGCAACTCTGTTCCTTGAAATGAAAAACCAGCAGCCATAAAAATACCTAAGACAGTAAAGAATCCACCGTGAATGGGTCCATCACCAAGCGTGAAGTTTTTAAACCCTGGTGCTTCATTGTTAAAGATACCAAAAATCATCATAATGCCAATAACTAAAAAGATGATAACTGTTACTACTTTAATTAACGAAAACCAAAATTCAGATTCACCAAATCCTTTTACAGAAAGGTAGTTAAGCCCAAACATAATTAATAAAAACAGGGCACTCCATAAAATAGAAGAAGAGTTTGGGAACCAAAATTTCATAATAAGGGCTCCAGCAGATAATTCAGCTGCAATCGTAATAGCCCAGTTATACCAATAGTTCCAGCCGAGAGCGAAACCAAAGGATGGATCTACAAACCGAGACGCATACGTACTAAATGAACCGGCTTCAGGCATATAAGCTGCGAGCTCCGCTAGGCTGGTCATCAAAAAGTAAACCATGACACCAATGATAGCGTAAGCTAAAAGCGCTCCCCCAGGTCCTGCTGTGTGAATTGCTCCACCACTTGCTAAGAATAAGCCGGTTCCGATGGCTCCTCCTAATGAAATCATCGTTAAGTGGCGAGATTTCAACCCACGTTTTAATTCTTGCTGCTCTTGCATAGATAAATACTCCTTTCGAATGTACGGAAAGAGACGGGATAACATAAAAAAAGCCCGCAGTATATGTGCGCGCTTTTAAATCTGAAAACCGCGTCAACCTTCCGTGAAGATAGCTCTTCACATCACTCGCATGATGTGACAGTTCTGTTCCTGTTCGGAGACAGCCCCAGCTTAAATCAACCGAGAAGTGATCTAAACTTCGGCAATTTTTCCTTTCAAACAACATCCTCAATGTTCTCTGCATTTCCGTTGCTTTACTATTAAAAACTGCGACCTCTACCTCATCGATTAGGATGAGGGTTTTTTATATTCATTTGACATAAAAGAAGTATACCAAATACTAAAACGATTGTCATTATAAAAAATAGATTCAGAAAATAGAAACATCTTTGAAATCTCTCGAATCTATTTTGTTACATATGGTATAATGAATGTTGTCATAATACTACATAAATATCCGAACGTACCACAGGGGGAGCCGCCGTGCTGAGAGTGAACAAATTGTTCAGACCCTTCGAACCTGTTAGTTAACGCTAGCGTAGGAATGTGGGAATAGTAGCATATATTTGCTTACTCCTGTGTAAACCGTTTGATATGAATGATTCAAAAACAGGAGTGAGAAACGTGAATAAAGCATTACCTTTACAGGCTAAAATTGAAATAGCTATTTTTGCAGCATTAGCACTTCTACTTGATCTTTTGCCTTCCATTAAGATTGCAACGGCTGTGAGTATTTCGTTCTCCATGGTGCCCATTTTTATTATGTGCTTTCGCTGGGGAGTAAAAGGCGGGGCCCTATCTGGTCTATTATGGGGGCTGTTGCAGTTGGCAACAGGAACGGCTTATATTTTAACAGCGCTACAAACGTTTATTGAATATATTGTGGCTTTTGCTTTTATAGGTGTTGGAGGTATTTTTTCGCAATCTATTAAAACAAATTTAGCTAACAATAACAGATCAAAAGCTTTTGTTTTGATTGTTTTATCCCTTGTTATCGGCAGCTTCGCACGGTATTTCTGGCACTTTATTGCGGGTATTATTTTTTGGGGATCATATGCGCCAAAGGGCATGTCCGCTCTATGGTATTCTTTTTCAATGAACGGTATTTCAATGGTAGGGTCACTAATAGCCTGCTTAATCATTCTTTCACTATTAATTCCATCCGCATCAAGAATGATTGTAACTAAATCACACTCATCATAAGCAAAAAGACTAAATCTACCAAGATTTAGTCTTTTTTTGTCATTTGTCACCTTTGTTTACACAAAAGTGTGTCAGGTTTGATAACATAGTTAGTGAAATATTCAAAAAACTGTTTTATGATAATCACCATATTCAAACGAGATAAGGGATTGATAGCATGCTACAGAAATGGATAACGAGCATAGGTTTAGATATCGGAACAAGCACAACAAAATTGATTGTAAGCAAGCTGTTAATAGCAAATCAACAAAATCAGTTTACGCTGCCAGGCTGTCAAATTATTGATCGTCGCGTAACGTATGTAAGTTCTATCTATACCACTCCTATGCTAAACGATGTTGAAATCGATGTTCAAAGATTAACGGTACTACTAGAACAAGAGTATAAGAACGCAGGAATCTCCTTAGATCAAGTGGAGGCAGGTACTGTGATCATCACAGGAGAAACGGCCAGAAAGCAAAATGCAGAAAGTATCGTTCACTATCTAGCCGAACATGCTGGGGATTTTGTTGTTGCAACAGCCGGCGCTGACTTGGAAGGAATATTAGCTGCAAAAGGATCGGGAGCAATAGAGCGTTCTGCTGAAACAAATGCAGTAATTGCCAATATTGATGTAGGAGGAGGCACTGCTAACATCGCTTTATGTCAAAATGGAAAAGTGATAGAAACGTTTACACTGCATGTAGGCGGGAGATTAATTCGACTAAATGAAGACGGTCTTGTTACCTACGTTTCGTCTCATTTAACTGAATTTTTGAAAAATAATTCTTTGACACTGCGAGAAGGTGAAAAAGCAGCATTTGAAAAGCTTTCGTCTATCTGTCAATTACTAGCTGAAGAAACCGTGAATTATGTAAAAGCGCTGAATCAAAATTCCTCGCTGCTCGTTTCTCCTCATACAAGATCTTCTATACATCCTGAAACGATCATGGTTTCAGGAGGAGTAGGAGCAATGATGGAGAAGCAAAAGCCAATAACAGTGAAGGAAGTGGCCATACACGGAGACGTTGGTCCGCTTCTAGCATATCATTTTCAATCCATTCAAGTATCTCAATCCGCTGAGACAACGCGCGCTACTGTAATTGGGGCTGGTATGCAAAATACAGAAGTTAGCGGATCAACCGTATATATTGGGTCGAAGCGGCTGCCGTTAAAAAATATCCCGATTGTAGAGATACCCGTTCAGCAAGAAGAGACGTGGAATCCGCAGCTGTTTCAAGAAAGAGTTCGAGCGGCATGTATGCAGGCTTCAACTATTTTCAGCGCAGAAGACCCCCCTGCTGCTATTGCTTTATCTCATTTTCCTTACTGCAGCTATAAGATGCTTCAAGAATTAGCAAAAATAATAAGCGATGAATTTATTGCTTGTTTTAAGGGAGCTAAGTGCCTCGTTGTTCTATGCGAACAAGATATTGCAAAAGCTTTAGGACAAGCACTAGCTAAACAGAGGAAAGAGTTAGAAATTATTTGTTTAGATCAAATTGATTTTACACACGGAGATTACATCGATCTAGGGTTACCAATAGCCGGAGAAGCGATCTCCGTTTCCGTTAAAACGCTCGCTTTTTCATCATAATCAGCTGAACACACAAGGAGGAAACGATGTTTAAAACTACACGAATGTTAGGAGAAACATTTTCATTTTATAGCTTAAAAGAAATCATGGCCAAAGCAAACGAAGAGCGTTCTGGAGATCAGCTCGCAGGAGTTAGCGCTGAGTCAATGAAAGAACGAATGGCAGCAAAGCAAGTTCTAGCTGATATCACACTTGCTGATATTCGAAATTACCCGCTGCTCAGCGCAGATGAAGACAACGTCTCGGCATTAATCGAAAGTCAGATTGATTCATCTGTTTACGACATTATTAAAAATTGGACAGTAGGGGATTTAAGAGAATACATTTTATCCGATCAGCATAGCGGAGAAGACCTTCTTGCACTTAGCAAAGGATTAAGCAGCGAAATGATTGCGGCAGCTACTAAAATTATGTCCAATTTAGATTTAATTCAAGGAGCTGCCAAGATAGAAGTGCAAACTACTTGTCAAACGACTATCGGCCAAAAAGGAGTATTGGCTTCTCGGACCCAGCCTAATCATCCTTCAGATAACTTAAAGGGAATGAGAGCATCGCTATACGAAGCGTTAAGCTATGGAATTGGAGATGCGGTTATCGGAATTAACCCTGTTATTGATACAACGGATAATATTTACGCGCTTTTAAATGAAACAAAAAATATAATCAACGAATGGTCAATTCCTACTCAAAACTGTGTATTATCACACGTAACGAGTCAAATGAGAGCAATTGAAAAAGGAGCATCAGCAGACTTGATTTTTCAAAGTTTAGCAGGTACAGAAGCTGGTAATGATTCATTTGGAATTTCACTGTCTATGCTTGATGAAGCGACAGCGCTAATTCATGAAAAAGGAACGGCAAAAGGTCCAAACCGCTGGTATTTTGAAACAGGACAAGGTTCTGAACTGTCAGCAGAAGCTCACTATAACATTGATCAAGTAACGCTCGAAGCTAGATGCTACGGCTTAGCTCGTCACTACAAGCCTTTCTTAGTTAATACAGTTGTTGGATTTATTGGACCTGAATACTTATATAACAGCAAACAAGTTCTACGAGCTGGGTTAGAAGATCATTTCATGGGTAAAATGCACGGCCTGCCTATGGGAGTAGACGTATGTTACACCAACCACATGGATGCTGATCAAAATGATATGGATAATTTAAGTATGCTTCTGGGAACAGCTGGAGTGAACTTTGTCATAGGAGTTCCCATGGCTGATGACTGCATGCTAAACTACCAGTCTCTTAGTTATCATGACATTGCAACAGTACGTAATGTGTTAGGCCGTACCCCAACGCCGTTATTTCAAAAGTGGCTTGAAGATCAGCGTATTATGGACAACGGGCGCTTTACATCTAGAGCCGGAGACCCAACTATTTTTATGAATTTGATTTAAGGAAGGTGCTTACTATGATACCAAAGTCAAATCGCGATCAGCTTGAAACACTTAAACAATTTACCCCTGCTCGCATAGGTGTCGGCCGTACAGGAACAAGACCGCTAACAAAAGACGTTTTATCTTTTCGCACGGATCATGCTGCAGCCGTAGACTCTGTATATGGAGTAGTTTCAGAAGATATTTTAGCCGAGTTTAACCTTTTCTCTGTGAATACACGCGTGGAGTCAAAAGAACATTATTTAAAACGGCCGGATCAAGGAAGGTTATTAGCAGATAACGCTAAGAAAGAAATTTTCAAAAACTGCGTGCCGCAGCCTGATGTACAAGTAGTAGTCTCAGATGGACTGAGCGCCAAGGCAATCGAAGAAAACATAAGCGACGTGTATCCAGCTTTAATTGACTCCCTGCAGTCATATGGACTTCATATCGGGACTTCATTTTTTGTAAAAGGGGGACGGGTTGCGTGTATGGATGAAGTTGGCGAGATCATAAAGCCAAAAGCACTTGTGCTATTGATTGGAGAGCGACCTGGACTGGTCAGTGCTGAATCCATGAGTGCTTACATGTGCTATGAACCTAGCAAAGGCAAAAAAGAGTCTGATCGTATGGTTATTTCTAATATTCATAAAAGAGGGACGCCTCCTATTGAGGCAGCCGCACATATCGGTACCATGATTGACAAAATGATTAAGCAGCAAACAAGCGGTGTACATCTTATTGTCTAAACATCAAAAGGAGGAGAACATATGGCTTTACAAAAACAATTAAAACCTATTCATTTATGGGCTATTTCAGTTGGTATGGTTATTTCAGGACAATACTTTGGGTGGAATTACGGGTTTGAACAAGGCGGGATTATTGGGCTTGCAATTGCAACCTTAATTGTAACTGTGTTTTACACAACGTTTATGTTTAGTTATGCAGAGCTTTCAACATCTATCCCGCAAGCCGGTGGACCTTCAGCTTATGCAAGAAGAGCACTTGGACCTTTTGGGGGATATATCGCAGGAATTGCCTGCTTGCTTGAATTTATTTTTGCTCCTCCTGCTATTGCAGTGTCAACAGGAGCATACCTGCATTTTCTCATTCCAGCCGTTAACCCTGTATATGCAACGGTAGGTGCCTTTATTTTCTTTGTTTTATTAAATTTAATCGGGGTAAAAGAAGTAGCGGTGATTGAGCTTACAGCTACCATTGTTGCACTAATTGGTTTATCTATTTTTTATGTAGCTGGTTTGCCTCATGTACAAACATCAAATATTTTTAATGATCATTCATTTATTAACGGGCCAACAGGGGTACTAGCAGCTATTCCATTCGCTGTTTGGTTCTATCTGGCAATAGAAGGTGGAGCAATGGCAGCGGAAGAAGTGGAAAATCCTAAGAAAAACATTCCTAAAGGATTTATTGGAGCGATTATTACTCTAGCAACCGCAACGTTGTTTACACTATTTGTAACAGCAGGACTTGGCGGAGGAAGCGGGAAGCTAGCCGATTATCCACTTCCGCAGGCGCTGTCTTCTGTATACGGAAACGGCATTTCAACCGTTGTTGCTATTATCGGGCTATTCGGCTTGATTGCTAGCTTAAATGGAATCATCATGGGATTTTCAAGACAAACCTATGCGCTTGCACGAGATGGTTACTTCCCTAAATTTCTTGCAAAAACGAATAAAAAAGGAGTTCCTGTCGGCGGTTTGTTGATTCCGGGAGCAATCGGCGTGATTTGTGCAGGATCTGCAACGTTTGCCAATGCACTTATTATCTTATCCGTGTTCGGAGCAATGATGATGTACTGCATCAGTTTAGTTTCTCTTTTCATTTTACGCAAAAAAGAACCTAACCTGTCCCGTCCTTTTAAAGTGAACTACCCGGTCGTGCCAAGCATTGCCTTAGTATTAGGGATTCTGTGCTTGTACAGCATCATAAAATACAGTGTTCTTACAACAAATTTAATGCTGTTTGGCGTTTCTCTACCTTTAATTTATGTGATTCTTGGAATTTTCCTTCTTTCAATTATTTACTATGTCTTTTATGGCTCTAGACAGCTCAAAAAAGAAGCAGCCAATTCATATCAAGAAGCATCCATTAAATAGGAAAGAAAACGGCTCGCTGTAAAGGCAAGCCGTTTTTCTTGCGAAATTAAAGGGTTGAGCGTTTTTTTGTAGAATGATATACTAGGTCTGTTTGTTGGAAGAATATACATACATTTATATTAGATAAAGAAGGGGCAATTATGATGAACAAACGTAATACAATCATTATCACGGTTGTTTCATCTATTCTGTTATCAGCCTGTCAGCAAGAAGAAACATTAAAAGACGGAAATACAATGATAGTAGAAAAAGATGCAAAAAAAGTACTAAACGAACCAAAAACACAGGTAGAAAGCATTCAATCGATTGATTTAAATAAAGAAGCAATGAGCGGGAAATTTATTACAGCCTGGATGACTGATTACTTTTCAGCGTTTGGAAAGGCAGTGGATCAAAACTCTTTTGATGATTTAAAAGCTTTTTTGAAAGCTGACAGTTCTTTTTATAAAGAGCAAAACCTTCTTGTTGAAAATTTCACACGCCAAGGCATCGAGCAGAAGAAGCAAACGTTCCATATTGTCAATTGGTATGAAAAACCTAACCATGTGTTCAAAATACAAACCCACGAGGAAAGCTTATTAAAACAGCCGGGTAAAGATCCTTATACTAAAATTTGTGACCGCCTTTATACAGCCGTTTATCAAAACGATACGTTAAAGTTATCGAGTGTAGAACCATTTGACTTTTCATCTAAACCAAATGCAACCACTGAAACTCCCACTACACAAACAACAGATTTACACGACTACGATGGAAAATGGACCACTGGCAATGATAACGGATCTCCTATCATTCATTTTTTTGCTACATCCAACTCGGAAGCAACGATTAAAATAAATTCGTACCAGCCACCTAGCAAAATCCGCGTGTCAACCGTTGAACAAAAAAATATTCGCTTTGAAAATAACCAAGCAGCCATTGAATATGAAAATGATGGACAAGGAAATAAAGGAACCATTGTCATTACGCTCAAAGAAAATTCCATTTCATTACTTGCTAAAACAGATCAAAATAAAAAGGCAAAGTGGGGAATTCCAAGCGGTGATTACGTGCTCGATACGTTTGAGAATTAAAGATCATTTTAAAAACAGACTAAATTCGGCATTGAGGAGGACACCTTATGCATAAAAAATGGACGATTGCATTCGTTCTACTGCTGCTAATGGTTTTGACGGCCTGTGAAGAAAAAGAAACAGTTAAGTTATCCAAACCAACTGAACCTTCCTCAGATGAAGTGATCCCAAAAGATCAAGCTAAGTCATCTCTTCCGCCTGATCTTGTATCAGAAAAAAAAGCAGAAAAAACTGCGGTTGAGACGATGAACAAAATTTCAAGTACCTATAAAGAATTAGGCGAAGAGTACGAATGGGAAAATGAATCTAACCCTGCTGATTATGAAACGCTAAAAAAAGCGCTAACGCCATACGCAACTTCATCTTTAATTGCAACAAAGCTAAAAAGTATTTCTACTAATTATTACTGCAAAGAATGCAATATGAGCTTTTTTCCTGATGTAACTCATCTTATTCGCTTTGAACTTATTAACAATCATGCTGGGCAATTTTCAGTCTCCGCTATTGAGCCAATTAGTAAAGAAGGAAGCGGCGGACTGACCATTTACATGAATTTTAAATACGTTAATAAACACTGGAAATTAAACGAATGGGATGAAGTTACCTATCATCAAAAATACCTCAACATTACGGCCGATGAATATATCAAATACGTAAAGTCAATTAATCCTTCTAGTGATATTTCATATCAAGGTGAATCTACCCGCACAAATGAAAAAGGCGAAAAGGAAGAAATCTTGGTTTTCAAAGAGAATAATAAAACGTATGCCATCAGCAAAAACAGTTCTCAGCGAATCGACGATTTTAAAGAAGGTGAAAAAGAAAAAGAAGAGAAGGAAGAAAAAGATTTTAATTTAAAAAACATCCAAAAAGTTGATCAAGAAACAGCGGATATTTTCATTGAACATTATTTGCGAGATTTAACAAAGTCCATTAACACGAATAAATTTGAACACGTCGAGCCTTATATCCAGCGGGATAGTGTTTTGTGGAATGATCAAAAGCAGCTTGTGAAAATGCTGTACGAAAGAGACATTCGAGAAGAACTCGTTGATTATTCGGTATTAGACGTGGAATCTGTGAGTGAAGAAGAGAACGAAGCGGTCTATACAATCCAAACGAAAGAAGTCATTTCAATTACAACGAACGGTCAAAGTCAGGAAAAAGAGTATTATCGAACCTATACCGTTTCCTACAGCAATAAACAGCTGCACCTGACTAAAATTGAATCACTTTAAAAAACATCACGCTCTGCGTGATGTTTTTTATTTACAGGTAAGTTCGCAGGATATTAAGACAATTCTTTCCGATCATCTGCTCTTGGCAGTTTTTCGATCCATCCTTTTTTGATCATTATTCGGCCAAAAGAAGAGATGGTTTTTAAATCCCTTAAAATAGAAGCATCACAATGTCCGGCTACGTCTATTCTCATACTAGTTATCATAGCTGCAGCATAATATGTAGTAGCTAAATGAAACAAAAATCCCGCATGAAATACCATTAGTTTATCAGAAAAAGGGGCTACGTCAGAATTTGTAATTTCAGCATCCATCAAGCGTGGAGACTGCAAGTTTTCTTGTTGAAGTAAGGAAGAAAAAATGTTTATATTCTTACTGGCTGTGTGCAAACATTCCTCCATAAAGCTATGGATATCTTTATCTTTCGTTACCTGTTTGAAGCCATTCACAAGTGCTTTAGCTGCCACGCTCTTTTTTAAATTAAAGTAAATGTTTCCAGCTTCCATTGAATTTAGCTGTCTTTTATCTCCGAATAGGTCCATAACATATCCCCATTCTGTAATCGAGTGACCTCTTTCTGTTTTAGAAAAGTAGGGAGATCGTTGATAAATCCCTTTCGATATAAGAATTTCAATAGATTTATTATAAAGGTCCATCGCATCAATATTGCATTGATAATAATGGTCACGTATATCTTTGCGTGCTGAAACACTAAAAGATATACTATATCCAGCCAACCCGTGCATGGTCATTTCGTGTATATACACTAACCAAAAGGTGTCCGTAAACAAAGGGGGAGCATCTAGATTTACATCTTTATCAGTAAAGCCAATCGGTAAATCTAATTTTTCAGCTTTAAAAATATCTCTAAGCACGTGCAAATGTTTTTCAGCCAGTTCTAAAGTGAATTCAAAAAGAGAATAAACCTCAGGATCTTTAACCTTTGCTAACACATATTTACTAATACAAACAGACATAGTGTCTTGGATGTATTGTACCCATAAACTTGTAATTTCTGATGACGTCAATCTATTTTTCTGATTATCCAAATTCGGTACCTCCAATTATTACTTAAACTCCTACTAGTGTTCCCAAAACATTGCTGTCCAACACAATCAAAATCCTTTATCAAAATAACGCAAGATAACTCTTCCTTATCAAGCGTTCATATGATAAAGTAGAGAAATAAGCAGAAAATAGAATTAATTTTACATATAATGGATGTTTTTGTTAAAATCTTTAAAAACCGGCTTTTTAAATTGGGTTTTGAGAGGTTTTTGAAGATTTTTAATGGTATTTGTTGCGAATTGATAAAAAATCGTTATATTCCATTCTGGATCACTTGAAAGGGGTACCTTTGTTTTTATTCATTAGGAGGGGTAAAATGGAAGAATTTAAATTGTCGCCTGTGAAAAATTCGTTTCGTCAGCTAAAAGAGCAGTGGGAAGAGGCAGAGCTGTTAGATGAAGATAACAATTTGAATTTGAAGCACGTTTCAGATGAAGAGTTTATTCAGCTCTTTTTTTCAATGCGTATTATCAAAAAATCACTTTCTCCTCATACGATCAGATCTTACAATCAAGACATGAAAACGATTCTGTCTTTTTTCTACGAACGAGAGATTACATTAAAATCGATTGGATTTATGGAAGTCAAATTATTTAATGAAGAAATGATGAATCAATATGCCAATCGTACCGCTGCAAGAAAGCTAGAATTTTTTAGAAGAATGCTAGAGTTTGGACACGCTACTCATTTTTATCCTTCGCTGTATACAACGTGGATTGAAAAACCATCTATTGCAAAAGGACATTACAGCGACAAGGAAAAACAAAATCGCACCGAGTACCGAGAACTAACCGACCGCGAAGCTCAGGTGATTGTAAATGCATTAGAATCAGTCGTGCGCATTCGTCAGTATGAAAAGGAATTCAAAGCGCGCAATCGCTTAATGGGAATGCTTTTGTATATGAGTGGAATGCGTTCAAGTGAACTGCTGAGTTTAAATTGGGGAAGCTTCCGGGAAGACCGCCGCGGAAATTTGGTTGTAGATGTGATTGGTAAAGGAAAAAAAGAACGAACGATTCCCGTGTTTGATGATGTGAAAGAAACGCTTTTCACTTACCGGCAAGCGTTAAATGAAAGCACTGAACTAAGTCCTTTTGACACCGACCCGCTTTTTTACTCCATTAAAGAGTACTATCGTACCGGCGAAAAGAAGCGATTATCCTATACAACGTTGTATCGAACGATTAAATCAGCTGTTTATAAAGTAAAAGGAAACGCGTCTATTTCTCCTCATTGGTTTCGTCATACCTTTATTACAAACAGTTTAGCTAATGACGTTCCGCTTGCGGTTGTGAAGCAAGTAGTAGGGCATTCTTCTATTGCTACAACGAACGTTTATCTTGAAAAACTTCAAGAAGATACGGTATACGACGCGTTTCGAAAATCGGGTTATCGCTAATTACTTATAATATTTTTATGTAAACTAAAAAACATATATTTTCATTTTTACTGCTGATGCGTATGAAATAAGTTGTATAAATGAATAAGTTACTTTTCCTACAATATAATGGTAGAAAGTCGATAAAGGAGGGAGCTACCTATGACGGCTAAACATCCGCTTCACTACCATTTCGGAGAAGTAACGGAGCTTTTTCATTACATATACGAAGTTTGTGAAACAGCAGGTATTTATATTGACTGGAGCGGAACAGCCCAAACCGTTCAGCTATATCGAAGCAAAGAATCTTTTTTATCCGGAGAACGCTACATCGGAGCGATTCAGTATGAGGGAAGCAATCAGTTTCAAAAAAGATGGCCTTCTACCGTCAGTTTGAGATTTCGACGTGCGAACTTGTCGTTTATTTTAAAATATTGTTTAGAACAAATTGAAGACTACCGCAAAGACACGAACAAAGAACCCTTCATTAATCCAAATGCAGAATCCATCGCGTTTAAATTCACCTCTTTAACAGATGAAACCAAACAAGTGATTTCAAAAATCAAAGAAGTGCTATGCATCGCCAACTACGTGTAAAACCCCGCAGAATGTTAGCTGTGGGGTTTTGGGTATTTAACGCAGGTCTTCTGTGTCTTGAAGCAATTGTTCGGCGCGGTATTCAAGCTTTTGTAAAGTTTCGGTATAAATTTTCACCTGCTGCTCGTTTAATTCGGACGTTAATTCGAAAAATACCTGCTCTACAGCGGGCGTTACTTCTGTTTTTAAACGCAGGCCATCTTCTGTTATTTGAATAAAAAACGAGCGGCGATCTTCTGGATTTCTGATACGCTGAATCCAATTTTGTTTTTCTAGTAAATCTAAAATTTTAGTCAGCGTCGCTTGATCTTTATCCGCTCGTTCAGCTAATTGTTTCTGCGTACTATATTCAGCTTCTGATACGCGTTTTAAAACGGTCCACTGTTCTGGTGTAATCCCAAAAGGGCGCAAGCGTGCGGCAACTACTCTGCTTAAGCGCTTACTTGTACGAACGGTGGGAATGCCGAACATTTCTTCTAACGATTCCATATAAAACCTCCTGCATACATACATGCTGTGATTATATCAGCTGTTTTTATTTCTGTAAATTTGTTTGTAAAGAGGACGCTTTATAAAAATAAATTTACAGAATAAATTGCAAATACACTAGACTTATTGTGTGTATCCTTGTAATCTAGTGTAAGAATAGTTAAACTTTTTCAAAAACAGTAGGGGGTACACACATCCATGATTAAAGCGGTATTTTTCGACTTAGATGACACGCTACTTTGGGACCAAAAAAGCGTAAAAGAAGCATTCGTTGCAACATGTACATATGCAAGTGAGAAATATAATTTAAAACCTGAAGAACTAGAAGAAGCGGTGCGTAAGGAAGCAAGAGAATTATATGCTTCGTATGAAACCTATGAGTTTACGCAAATGATTGGCATTAATCCATTTGAAGGATTATGGGGAAATTTTTTAGACGATCATGATGAATTCCGCAAAATGAAAGATATTGTTCCTACTTATCGCAAAGAAGCTTGGACTCGAGGTCTTCGTGCCCTAGGAATTCACGATGATGCTTTTGGAGCAGAGCTAGCTGAGCGTTTTCCATTAGAGCGCCGCAAAACACCGTTTGTATACGAAGAAACGTTTGAAGTGCTTGATCAATTAAAAGGAAAGTACAAGCTGCTGCTGTTAACAAACGGTTCACCTGACTTACAAAATACCAAATTGGATATTACATCAGAACTAGTTCCATATTTTGATGAGATTGTGATTTCAGGTGCATTTGGCCGCGGTAAACCTGATCCATCTATTTTCGACTATGCTTTATCACTTATGGATTTAAAGAAAGATGAAGCGATTATGGTTGGAGATAATTTAATGACAGATATACTGGGTTCTTCTCGCGTTGGAATGAAATCTGTATGGATTAATCGTCACGATAAAGAGCGAAATGAAGTCATTCCTACTTATGAAATTACCCATTTAAGTGAACTGCATTCAATTTTAGATGAACTAAATTCATAATACGAACAAACAAAAAAGAGGCGGAAATCGTCTCTTTTTTGTTATAGAGCGGATGTGTTTAAGTTTGAAGAAGCCAAACAAGATTATTAATTACATACAGAAAAAACGCCTGTCTTTTGTTTTATAGAAAAAGAAGGCGTTTTTTTGTAAAACCATCTTGTTTCTCATAGAAAGAGCAAACGATACTACAACCCCTGAATAAAAAGAAGGAATATACAAGGGAAGCGGAGCAAACGATAGACATAAAAAGAAAAAGAGAATAGACATAAAGCGCGTTAGTGTAGTCAAGTTCAAAAAGAACGTGTATCATTGTAACTGCTGGTAACAAAAGATAGACATAAAATATAAATAAAAAAGTTATGAGAAAGGAAAAGGTGCGTACACCACGTTAAAGACATATGAATTATAAACATACAAAAACAACTACTGAATTTAGTAATAAAAAAATAAACATGCATTTAAATAGAAAGCTATCAGCCGCTATTATAGCTGCGTTTCTTTTTACTTTACTTTTTTGTTTTATGCCAGGGATAAAAGAGTCAATTCCCAATTTTTCTATTAAAAAAACCAGTCCGCATTTCATTGATTTATTTCCTTTATACCTTTTATTTTCCATACCCTTCTTTTTAATAATGGGGACGTTAGGCACGGTTATCGTCGATTTATTAGTCAGTGCTTTTGTAAAAGACCGTAGTAAAAAAATTGATTTTATCATGTCATTCATATTTCACGCCATTTTTGGGTTATTAATGTTTGAATTCGGAATGATGAGCGTCATTCTTATTTTTATTGTCGATCGTATTCTTTCAATCCGTAAAGAAAACTATTCTTATTTATATCCACTGGGTTGCTTAGTACTGTCGGCCATTATTGGAACTCTCGTCTACTTCATTTTTACTATCGTTTAATAAAAAATAATAAAAAAGAGACCCAATTGTTAGACTATATCTAACTTTTTAGGGTCTCTTTTTTGTTTTTTCTTGAAAGTTTGATTTACTTACTATGCGAACGTTTGGTAAATCAAAAAGACATTTAAACAAATGACTAATGCTGCTATCACCCAAGCTACAGCCGTTGTAGCTTTATGATTAACCAATCCGCCCATGATTTTTTTGTTGCTTGTAAACATGATAAGAGGAACGAGCGCAAATGCAATTCCGAACGATAAAATAACTTGACTGACAACTAGTGCACTTGTTGGATTTACGCCAAACCCAATAATCAAAAGCGGTGGAATAATTGTAATGAGCCGGCGAAGATATAAAGGAATTCTGCGTTTAATAAATCCTTGCATGATGACATCTCCAGACATTGTTCCGACCGAAGAACTTGAAAGTCCTGAAGATAATAATCCAACTCCGAAAGCAATAGCTGCAAAGGGACCAATTAAATGTTCAAATTGTGTAAAAGCCACGTCCAAATCTTGCACGTTTAGTCCGTTTTTAAAGAATAGAGCGGCTGCGACAATCAGCATGCTTGCATTAATTGCACCAGCGATAATCATGGCAATCACAATATCAATAAATTCAAAGCGGAAAATCGCTTTTTTCTCCGATTCTGTAGTTCCTACCACGCGGCGCTGCGTAAGAGCTGAGTGCAAATAAATTGCGTGTGGCATAACTGTAGCACCTAAAATCCCAGAAGCCAACAGCACGCTGTCTGTCCCGTGAAACTGAGGGACAAATAAGCCGTGGACAACACTTGCACCGTCTGGATGCGCAAGAAACATTTGAGTCCCAAAAGCTAATACCACAATAAAAACCATCGCCGCAATCGCTGCTTCTAGCAGTCGAACACCTCGTCTTTGTAACTCTAAAATAGCAAAAGAGCCTACCGCTGCGATAAGTGCAGCTGGGAACAAAGGAATATGAAATAATAAATAAATTCCAAGAGCAGCCCCGATAAATTCTGCTAAATCCGTCGCCATAATGACCAATTCTCCTTGGATCCAAAGTCCAAAAGAAACGAAGGACGGGAAGTGTTCCTGTGCTATCTCGGGTAAATTCAAGCCCGTTGCAATCCCTAATTTAGCTGATAACGATTGAATTAAGACAGCCATTAAGTTAGAAATTAATACAACCCAAAGCAGCATGTATCCGTATTGAGAGCCTGCTGCAATGTTAGTAGCAAAATTACCTGGGTCAATATAAGCAACCGCTGCGATAAAAGCAGGCCCTAAGAAAGGCAATAATCGCTTAATTCCTTTTGTTTTACCCGACAATACGTCTTGAGCACTTAGCTGCATAGCCGATAATGCTTTACTGCCGTTTTGATCTTTCATGTCTAGTGCTCCTTTCTTTGATGAACAATAAATAGTCCAAGCTAATTTTTTTATATGAAGTATAAAATGTTTCCTTAATGCAAATTATATGCTAGCAAAGGTTCTTTTGACAATAAAAAAGTTCAGCAAAAAATATAGATCATCTTCAGCTGTTTTTTATCCCGTTTGGCACAATTCTTTAAATGCACAGCCGTGACAGGAGGCAGGCGTATCTGTTTGAGGGAAATGCTCAAGCGGAAGAGGCTGATTTACCTCTGAGTCTTCCAAAAAAGTTTTCATATAATCAATACTTGTATCAACTTGCTGAAGAACAGCTTCAATTTCATGAAGAGTAAGCTGATACGTACGCGCACTGCCTGAAAGCAAGTATTCGTTTCGGACTTTTATCTGATCAACGGAAATATTATATTCGGCTAGCACGTAGAGGGCGTATATCGCCAGTTGAAACAAATCATCTTTTGTTTGTTTACTTGTTTTCCAATCAACAATCGTAAATTCGTCTGTGACTGGGTTTTTAAAAAGAGAATGAAAAGGCGCATATACTTTATGATCATACACATTTATAGAACGAAACGACTGATGAGGCTCCACTTCTAAAAAAGGTGAAGATACGATTTCGCAAAACGATTTACTTTGTAAAAAGTGATGTACACAAATGTGTACCCGTTTTTGCATGTCTTTAAGATCTTTTTTAGAAATATAGCCGTTTTCGTAGAATTCTAAAAGCATCTTATACTGAGCAGGCTTATGATACCAAAGCTCTCCATAGTCAGTAGAATCACGCAGTGCGTTATTTAGTAGCTGCTGCGCTTTCTCCGTTAAGTTCTGTTCATTAGGGACAAGCTTTGTAGATGTATAGTCAGAAATGGCCTCTGTAATCACTTGACGCACGGCTTGTCCGGCGTACATAGATAAAGTGGAAACCTTTTTTAGACGATAAGCGCTCTGAGACTGAGCAGAAGCGCTGTCAAGCCATCCGTTATGTGAGACATAATAATGATATGCATACTTTCGTTTACACTGTGTGACCATTTTATGCCTGGAGTACGACCATGAAAATTCAGGGAAATCAGTGATTTGAAACAAGCTATTCACATCCTTTTTCAAAAACTGCGCATAGGTTGGTCTATTAGTATATTCGTACATGAGTTAAAATAGACTGAAAATGTAGAGAGTGAATAGCTACGCATGCATATTATTTTGTGGATTCTCGTGAAATATGTATAAATAGAAAAAACTATTTAAAAATTGATTGCTTTTTTCTGTGGCGGATGTTATATTAATAAAGCGATGAGCTAATTTGTGTAAGTCGAAGGACATGCTTTCGAGCTAAACGTGTGAATGTGGTCACACGGTCCCCGCCACAAACGCATCAAAGACGTCCTGCGTGGACGTCTTTTTCATTTTATAAAAAAGAGAGCGCTAGCGCTCTCTTTTTTTGTGGGATTATTTTCTGAAAGAGTTAAGGACTTTTATTTGAATGCTTTCACTATATTTCTAATACTTCTTTTTTATTCCACACATCGTTTCCTGCTTGCAACAAGAGTTTTCTTATCCGATTTTCTCGACCAAACGTAAATATATAAAAAACTTACTGTATTTGCACATTTGCCGCATATTGCATTGTTCCTCTTGTAGAGGTAATCGCAATATCAACAACGTACAAACCTTGATTTTTAGGAACCTTAAATTCATTATTTTTGACAAACAGCTTGGTTTTTTCACCGTTATCTCTCCATATATGCACACTCACACTACGAATATAAGCACCGTCTAAGTTCGAAAAATGGAGCTTAACTGATTGTTGCTGCTGCAATGGGATACTTTCTTGCTGCGATATGTATGTATATAAATCATATACATTTATTTCTTTTTTTGTTGTTGAACGGCCGTTTGACCAGTTAATAGAACCTTTGTGAAGGTGATAGGTATGTTCGTTGACCGCAAGCGCAGCTTCAGGTTTGTTTTGATTGTATTCTTCCTCTAGAAAGAAAGCACTGTTCTTAAGTAAAAGTAAGAAGAACACTATAACAGCTCCTAGACCGCTTAAGACATATACACCACATTTTGCGGGTTGTACTTTCATAATAATTTCCTTTCACAGACCAATAATTAAGGAGGATAGGTACATAAAATTTCCACTTTTTCTATTCTAAACGATTACAAGTGAAATTACATTTATTGCTTTCTTTCTTCACAAAAGACAGGATAATAGTCATGCGTTTTCTATAAAAGGTCTCCTTAGATCAAAATCAAACCTATATAAAAGGAAGATAAATGGAAATCGAAAGAGGAAACCTAAAAAATTTACAGAAGTTGATAAGTGATTTAAAATTATACAAAGGAAAAAAGCATTTCAAAAAAAAGGAGATTAGTAGGTTTTTTGTTCTACTTCCACTTCTTAAAAATTCGTATTTTTCGTAAGAAACTGTAAAGCTATATTTTATAAAGGTGAACCAATACATATACAAACAAAAGGGACACAGAAAAAGGGGGATCAGCATGGAAATTAGAGAACTAGAATTACATGATGCTGCAAACTTTGTAGATTTGCTTAAACAGATTGAAGAAGAAAGTAAGTTTATGCTGTTTGAAAGCGGAGAGCGAAAGCTGAGTACAGATCAACAGGAGAAAAACATCGAAATCTTTAAGCAGCAGCCAAACTCTACGATTATTGTCGCAGAAGAAAGCGAGATGCTTGTGGGATATATAGCTGCAACAGGGGGTGAAGCTAACCGAAACGCTCACATCGCTTCTTTGACATTAGGAATTCGAAAGACGTTTCAAAATCAAGGGATTGGGACGGCTTTAATCGGTGCACTTGAAGAATGGGCGAGAGAACACCATATTCATCGTCTTGAACTGACAGTCGCTATACAGCATGAAAAGGCTCTTTCTTTATATGATAAAGTAGGATTCGAAATTGAAGGAACAAAAAAACATTCACTCCGAATTGGCGGTTTGTTTATTGATGAGTACTATATGTCTAAATTGCTAAACTAAAAAAGAAACGACGTTTAAAGACGCCGTTTCTTCTTTAACTTCCTCTATAAATTTGGTATCCCCACGGTGACACAAGCAAAGGGACGTGATAATGTTCTTGTTCAGAAGACAATCCGACTCGAACAGAAACTTGATTTAAAAAGGGCGGATTTGTTGTTTGGACTTCTTGTTTTTTATAATATTCCCCAATATGAAACAGAAGTTCGTAATCTCCTGATTCAAACTCTTCAGAAGAGAAGAGCGGAGTTACTAACCTCCCGTCTTCATTTGTAGTACCGTGTGAAATTTTTATTCGTTTACTTTCCGACTGAATATGATAAAAATCAACTTTGACAAAAGCAGCCGGACATCCGTGGGTAAGATCTAAAATATGCGTTGTGATTTTAGTCATGCTCGTTTCTTTGCCTCCTTATCTTCAGTGATTTTATCAGTTAAGCGAAAGAAAGCAATCTTATATACTTCTTCTAATGCTGTATCAAACTCCGTTTGCTCGGTATTTAGTAAACGACTTTGCATTGCCTCGTAGATATCTTCTTTTTGTTTACCTCGTACTGCCAAAATAAAAGGAAACGGAAACTTCTCCATATACGTTCCATTAAGAGAAGAAAACTGTTCATACTCATCTTGTGTTAAGTTTTGTAAGCCTGCTTTGGTTTGTTCTTCAGTAGAAGCAGATGTCATGGCAATATTTTCACCTAGATTTGGATGAGCTTGCAGCAGCTTCAGCTGTTTTTCTATAGATGCTTGCGCTACAATTTCTTTCATCATGCCATGAAGTTGTTCAACGGAAGAGAAAGGGCCTTTAGAATAAGCCTCTTCAGCAACCCAAGGTGAATGTTCAAATATATCACCAACTAGTGAAACAAAATGCTGCTTGCTAAGCTGATTTACATACTGCACGGATACGTTATTCATACTACACCACCTTTATTTTATTTCTGAATAATCTGTCTTATCCAAAGAGACAGAAGGTACTTTTCGTTCAATTGATGCGTTAAAAAAGAGATTTAATAAAATGGCAGCCAAACTTCCCGTAATAACTCCATCACTTACAATTACGCGCAAAGCACTTGGGAGCTGAGTGAATAAATCAGGTACTACCGTTACGCCAAGGCCGAGTGAAAGAGAGCAAGCAATAATCAGCAAATTTTCTTGTTTGGCCAAATCAACAGCACTTAGCATTTTGATGCCTGATGAAATAACTAAACCAAACAACACCACCATTGCTCCTCCTAAAACAGGGGTGGGAATAATGGTTGTAAAAGCAGCTATTTTCGGAACAAGCCCCAGTAATACGAGAATGAAGCCGGCTATTACCACTACATTTTTTGTTTTTACTTTCGATAATTGAACCAGTCCTACATTCTGAGCGAATGTATTGTAAGGGAAAGCATTAAATAGCCCTCCAAGGACAATGGCGATTCCTTCTGCACGGTAGCCTTTTGTAAAATCTTTTTCTGTTAATTCTCGATCACACAGCTTTCCTAACGCTAAAAATACGCCTGTAGACTCAATGATAATGACCAAGCATACGAGAATCATTGTTAAAATAGGGCCGATTTCAAAAGTAGGCATCCCGAAATAAAAAGGAGTGGGAATGTGCAGCCAAGAAGCTTCATTAAAATTAGTAAAATCAACTTTTCCCCTTAATACAGCGGCTATTGTTCCAACTACAATTCCAATCAACACAGAAAGAGAACGAAGAAAACCGCTGAAAAATCGATTTAAAATTAAAATAAGCGCTAGAACACCAAAAGAAAGAAGAAGATTAGAAAGAGAACCAAAATCTTTGCTTCCGACTCCTCCTGCCATATTTCGGACAGCGGATGGTACAAGGGATAAACCAATCATCGTCACAACCGTTCCGGTGACAACGGGAGGGAAAAATTTAATAATTTTGCCTAAAAAACTTGCTGCCAGTACGATGAAAATACCACCGGCAATAATCGCTCCGTAAACAGCACTAATTCCATATTGAGTTCCAATTGCAATCATAGGAGTCACCGCTACAAATGAGCTTCCAAGTACAACAGGAAGACCAATACCAAACCACCTGTTCGTCCATGCCTGCAGCAGCGTAGCTAGTCCGCATGTTAGTAAATCAATGGCCACAAGATAGGATAAGTCATGGGCATTTAAATTCAAGGCGCGTCCCACCATCAGCGGAACGAGAATGGCACCCGCATACATAGCAAGTACGTGCTGTAATCCCAATGAAGCTAGTCGAAACGGTCGATTTTGGTTATTCACCTAAAAACCTCCTTTAATTATATCACATGCAATGTTAATAAATATTACATTTATAATGATACATTAATAGTAAAATGTTTTTTAAGGGATGTCATTAGTCAAGTTGACCAAAAACAGAGGTTTCAATATCTACTTTTTTACAATATATAGAGAAGCAGGTAAGCTATTGTGTAAAAAGATGTTACATTTATTTTTCAGTACCAGATATTAATATCAAGTGATATAATTTTGTATATATTTTCAAACAATAGAGGGAAGAGGAAATGTTTATGTATAATCTTGCGGCTCACGTATGTAAATTTTTATTAAAAAGAAGAGGGAAGCTTTACATAAGGAATAAAGAGTCTTTACCAACAGACACGGGTTTTGTGATCGCTTGTTCGCATAAGGGATGGGTAGACGTTGTAGCGCTTGGTGCGGCTGTTTTGCCTCACCAAATTCATTTTATGGCAAAAAAGGAGCTTTTTAATCATATACTCACTAGTAATGTATTAAAAAAACTCAACGCATTCCCAGTAGATCGTAACAACCCGGGACCCAGCAGCATTAAAATACCTATTAAATTAGCAAAAGAAGGACATATCGTCGGGATTTTCCCTAGTGGCACGCGAACAGAGGAAGACGTCCCCTTAAAAAAAGGAGCAGTCACTATAGCGAGCATGGCAAAGGTTCCTATTGTACCCGCAGTTTACAAAGGACCTACCAATGTAAAAGAACTATTTTCGAAGGGTCCTATTGTTATCTCCTTTGGAAAACCTATCTACCTTGGAGAAGATAAACTGACAAAAGATCGCCTTGCCGACGTGTCAAACCATTTAACATCTTCAATTCGTGCGTTAGAGGAAACAGCAAGATAACTTCATAGCGGAGGTGCACCATGAAGGATTGGGTACAGAGAAAGCTAAACGATGTAATTAGTGATGATGTGCAGGCAAAAATGAAAGAAAAGATGGCTGAAAGCGGGGTAACCGTTCCTATATCCGCTTCTATGCTCATGCGGATTTTTCAAAAGCAAATGACAAAGCAAGATCAAATTCAGCAATTTTCTATTTCATTTCAAGACTCCTATATTCACGTGAATGGAATTATTAAAAAATTTCTAGTGAGAATTCCATTTTCCATTGTGCTAGAACCTCTTGAGGCAAAAGAACGTACGCTTCTATTCAAAATCCATGAAATGAAACCTCTTAATCAAAATTGGATCAACTATCGAATTTTTCACAAGCCGCCTGTTACTACGTATGAAGAAAAACAAATTCATATCAATCTCAATGAAATTGATAAAGTCAAGGTCATTCCAGTAGGGAAAATCAAACAATTTTCAATACAAGATGAAAAGCTTCGAGTGAAAATTGGTTTATAAATGGTTGTAAATAAAATGTAGAAATAGTTTTTTTAGAAAGAAAACCTTTTCAATTCAGCACTTAATTCGATTAGGTGCTATTTCTTTATAATTTTTATAAAATTTTTAGAATTTTTCGTCTCTAACTATTGTGACACGCTTCCCTAAAGTTGTACAATGTAACTTATATAGAGGTTTAAGCGAAAAACCCGTAAATATAAAGAGCAAGGAGAAACAACTATGACAACTTATTCAATCGATGTAACACTAAGTCAAACAAAAAAAGAAAAGCCGCAATCTGATCAATTGCAATTCGGGAAAATCTTCACGGACCATATGTTCATTATGGATTATACAGAAGGCCAAGGATGGCACGATGCTCGTATTGTACCTTATCAACCTATCACATTAGATCCGGCATCCATGATCTTTCATTACGGGCAGTCTGTTTTTGAAGGACTAAAAGCATATGTAACAAAAAAAGAGCAAGTATTATTATTTAGACCAGATGAGAACTTCAAACGTTTAAATAAATCAAACGATCGTCTTTGTATTCCTCATGTTGATGAAGACTTAGCGCTAGAAGCGTTAAAGCAGCTGATTAAAATTGACCGCGAATGGATTCCTACTGCTGAAGGTACATCATTATACATTCGCCCATTTGTCATCGCAACAGAGCCTTACTTAGGAGTAGCACCATCTGACCGCTATCAATTTATCATTATTCTTTCTCCAGTTGGTTCATATTACAAAGAAGGGATTGCTCCTGTAAAAATCGCGGTTGAAAGCGAATTTGTTCGTGCTGTAGCCGGAGGGACAGGAACAGCTAAAACAGGCGGAAACTATGCTTCAAGCTTAAAAGCTCAGCAGCTTTCTGACTCAAAAGGCTATTCACAAGTACTGTGGTTAGACGGCGTTGAACGCAAATACATTGAAGAAGTAGGAAGCATGAATATTTTCTTCAAAATCGATGGAGAAGTAGTAACGCCATCTGTGAACGGAAGCATTTTGGAAGGAATTACGCGTAAATCTATCATTGAGCTGCTAAAACACTGGGATATGCCTGTAACTGAGCGCCGTATTTCTATGGAAGAAATTAAGCAAGCTTATTCCGAAGGCAAACTAGAAGAGGCATTTGGAACAGGTACAGCTGCAGTTATTTCTCCAATTGGCGAACTATTTTGGAATAACGAGAAAATGGTCATTAACGATGGAAACACAGGAGAAGTATCACAAAAACTGTATGACACTCTAACAGGTATTCAAAATGGTACAGTGGAAGATCCATTCGGCTGGGCAGTGGAAGTAGAATAAATTTCGGCAATCGAATATCTTTTTACGTTAAAGAAGCGGGACAGCTCCCGCTTCTTTTTTTGTTTGTTGCCGAATAGTCCAAAAGAAACAAGTTATTTTTGAATATTTCGAACTATTTATATACTTTTATTGTAAAATAAAATATAATTATCCTTATAAAAGCAATACTTTGTCTTTATTGAAATTTACAGCATTACTTATTCGTTATAAGGGGGAGAACAAGATGCTTTTTTTATCACATGATGAAAAAATTAAACAGCTGGCTTCACACTTAACTGAACGACTCAAAAGAGAATTAAACCAAGAAACCTCAGATGAACAAATGCACGTGCTCATCGGCTATTTGTTTGCTTCTCATTTAATCGAGCACCATCCTACGGGTTATTACGTAAGGTCTCAATACCCTGAGCAGCTAAAAGATTTATATGAAACTTTACACGTCCATCAATAAATTATCTCTTCCTCTTTTGTCCTATATCGTGTAGAATTTTAGAAAATATATGATTTTCTAGTTGATGGCAGAGCTAGGATATAGCGTGGTATGGCATTTACCTTTAAATGATTAAGTAATGGTTTTAGAGGTGAATAATGTTAGCGCAGATCAAAGAAATGAGTTTAGATAAAAATCGTCGTAATCCACATTACCGCGTATTGTTGCAGTGTCCAGACGGGAGTGAACTATTCATTCACTTTAATTATACATACCGATCAAAAACATATTGGTCAAGAGATGTATATTACAACAATGTTCATAAAAAATCTCAGCTTGCTTGGTATACTCAAAGCGTAGAGGAAATGACTGCTCAGCAGTTTCTTGAAGAGCTAGGAGCTAAAGTAAATGAACATTTCAACTTTACACTGCGACGATAACCCAAAAAAGCGCCCTTTAACAAGGGGGCTTTTTTGGGTTATTTTATATAAACAAGGGCAAAATAATACATATTCTCTTTAATAATAGTCACTGCTTCCTTACTTTTTCTTTATAAAAATTGGCAAGATACTGCGTTTAAGTTAGCTATCAAGTGATGAAGAGACGGGTTGTGTTTTATCACTAATTTTTATATAATGAACCTATAAAACCCTCTATTTATATCGGAAATAGAGGTGTTTTTACTATGAAAAAGATACAAAATGGCAAAATATCTGCGGATGAACATCATTTTTCGCAAAAAAATTAAAATAATGTAAAAGTTTATGTTAAAATGGCAATGTTGCGTGAACGAATTAACTAACTTTACGCAAGAATGCTATTTACATACGTAAGAAGGAGAGAGATTTAAGATGGCAAAGACGTTAATTTTTGGACATAAAAATCCTGACACAGATACAATCTGTTCTGCAATTGCATACGCTGATTTAAAGAATAAATTAGGTGTAGACGCTGAACCAATTCGATTAGGCGATATTAACGGTGAAACGCAATTTGCTCTTGAAAAGTTCAACGCTGAACTACCACGTTTCGTTGATGAAGTATCTAAAGAAACAAATGAAGTTATTTTAGTGGACCACAACGAACGCCAGCAAAGTGCAAACGATATTGATCAAGTTCGTGTGCTTGAAGTAATTGATCATCACCGTATTGCTAACTTTGAAACAGCAGATCCTTTATACTATCGTGCAGAGCCAGTTGGATGTACGGCAACGATCTTAAACAAGATGTATAAAGAAAACGGCGTAGAAATTGAACCTAACATCGCAGGTCTTATGCTATCAGCTATCATTTCTGATTCTTTATTATTCAAATCACCAACTTGCACAGACCAAGACGTTGCAGCTGCTAAAGAATTAGCGGAAATTGCAGGTGTAGATGCAGAAGAGTACGGATTAGCAATGCTGAAAGCTGGAGCTGACTTAGGCGATAAAACAGCTTCACAATTAATTTCATTAGATGCTAAAGAATTCAGCATGGGTACAAGTAAAGTAGAAATTGCACAAGTGAATGCAATTGATGTAAACGACGTTTTAGTGCGCAAAGTTGAATTGGAAGAAGCTATTACTAAAACAATCGAAGAAAAAGGATTACAATTATTCCTTTTAGTTGTTACAGATATTTTAAACAGCAACTCTACTGCATTAGCACTAGGCTCTGCTGCTTCAAAAGTAGAAGAAGCATACAACGTAACGCTTGAAAACAATACAGCTGTCTTAGAAGGCGTTGTATCACGTAAAAAGCAAGTAGTTCCTGTATTAACATCTGTATTTGCTTAATAAAAAAACGGTTCGTGTTTAGACACGAACCGTTTTTTTGTCCATATGCACGTCAAGCCAATTTAGTATATCTTCTATCACTTCATCTTTAATTAATTCATTAAGCAACTCATGACGGCACTGTGTAAAAAAGCGGTAGCTTACGTCCTGCAATCCGGCTTTTTTAAAGTCGTTATATACTTTGAGTACCCCTTTTGTATAGCTGCCTACTGGATCATGTTCTCCAGATATTAAATAAACAGGCAGGTTTGATGGTACTAGCTTTATATTAGCTAAGTTAGAGATTTGTTTGATTCCTGTTAATAAGTCATAGAAAAATCCCGCTGTGAAAACTCCTCCGCAGTAAGGGTCATTTACATATAAATCTACAGCCTCATTATCTTGACTTAACCAATCAAAAGGTGTTCGAGCAGGATGAAAGGATTTGTTATACTGTCCAAAAGAAAGTTTATCAAGCAATGGACTAGCAGATCGTAACCCTTTTCTTTTTTTCTCTATTTTCGCAGCTAATATGCCGCCCTTCAGTGAAAGAGAAGGAATGCTGCCAGTACCTGAGAGCATCACACCATGAATGTGCTCTGTATTCAATTGAATATATCTTCTCGTTAGAAAAGAACCCATGCTGTGACCGAAAAGAAAGATTGGTAAGCCGGAATGTTCCGTTGAAATGTGCTTAGTCAGAGCAATCATGTCGTAAACTACGGTGTCAAAACCATTTTCTTCAGCAAAAAAACGCTTTTCTTCATCTTTTAAAGCTGTTTGACCGTGACCGCGGTGATCATTTCCATATACGATGTAGCCATGTTGAGTTAATACACTAGCAAAGTATTCGTAGCGTCCAATATGTTCGGCCATCCCATGGGCTATTTGAACAACGCCTTTTGCAGAATTGTTTTCAACATCCCATTTTTGTGCAAATATTTCTTTTTCCTGATGACCTCTGTAGTAAAAGGATTGTTTCATGCTCAGCATCCACCTTCTGCTTTCCTGTAAAATAAGGGATATATGTATATATTATACTAATTTATGCAGGTGATTTTACTATTTTGAAATAAAAAATGATTATTTTGTCATAAACCTTTACAAACCATTATGTGATTTGTTAAATTAGTATTTATATTAAAAATTATTAAACAATTTAAAAAGATTCAGTTTTTAATAGGTTAGATGAATACGGAGGGAATTATTGTGGCAGAATTAAGAAGTAACATGATCAAAAAAGGATTCGACAGAGCACCGCACCGCAGCCTACTGCGTGCAGCTGGTGTAAAAGAAGAGGATTTCGGCAAACCGTTTATTGCGGTTGTCAATTCATATATTGATATTGTACCAGGTCATGTTCACTTACAAGAGTTTGGTAAAATCGTAAAAGATGCGATTCGCGAAGCTGGTGGCGTACCTTTTGAAATGAACACTATCGGTGTAGATGACGGTATTGCGATGGGACATATCGGTATGCGCTATTCATTACCAAGTCGTGAAATCATTGCTGACTCAGTTGAAACGGTAGTATCTGCTCACTGGTTTGATGGAATGGTATGTATTCCAAACTGTGATAAAATCACGCCTGGGATGTTAATGGCTTCATTACGTCTGAATATTCCGACAGTTTTCGTTAGCGGCGGACCAATGAAGGCTGGCGTAACGAGCGACGGTCGTAAGATTTCTCTTTCTTCAGTATTTGAAGGCGTAGGAGCTCATCAAGCGGGTAAACTTGATGATAAAGGATTGCTTGAATTAGAACAATTCGGCTGTCCGACATGCGGATCTTGTTCAGGAATGTTTACAGCGAACTCAATGAACTGCTTAGCTGAAGCGTTAGGACTTGCTTTACCTGGAAATGGTACAATCTTAGCAGTTGCTCCTGAACGTAGAGAATTTGTTAAAAAATCAGCTAAACAGCTTATGGAATTAATTAAATTAGATTTAAAACCACGTGATATCGTAACAGAAAAAGCAATCGACAACGCATTTGCTTTAGATATGGCGTTAGGCGGTTCTACAAATACAGTTCTTCATACGCTAGCTCTTGCGAATGAAGCTGAAATTGAGTATCCATTAGAGCGTATTAATGAAGTGGCAGAACGCGTGCCTCACTTGGCAAAACTGGCTCCGGCTTCGGATGTATTTATTGAAGACTTACATGAAGCAGGAGGCGTATCGGCTGCTTTAAACGAGCTATCTAAAAAAGAAGGAGCTCTTCATTTAGATACGATGACGGTTACTGGAAAAACGCTAGGTGAAAACATTGCTGGGTGCGATGTAAAAGACTATAACGTTATTCATCCAATCGATAAGCCTTTCACAGAAAAAGGCGGACTTGCTGTATTGTTTGGCAACTTAGCTCCAGACGGCGCGATCATTAAAACAGGCGGTGTTCAAGACGGCATTACTCGCCACGAAGGACCAGCAATTGTATTTGAGTCTCAAGATGAGGCGCTGCACGGTATTGCTAACGGAAAAGTAAAAGAAGGACATGTCGTAGTCATTCGTTATGAAGGACCAAAAGGCGGACCGGGAATGCCTGAAATGCTAGCTCCAACTTCTCAAATTATGGGAATGGGACTAGGCGCAAAAGTAGCGCTATTAACGGACGGACGCTTCTCTGGGGCTTCCCGTGGATTATCAATTGGCCACGCGTCTCCAGAAGCTGCTGAAGGCGGACCACTAGCATTTGTCGAAGATGGCGACCACATCGTGATTGACATTGAAGATCGTTCGATGAATGTTCAAGTTTCTCCAGATGTTTGGGCAGAACGAAAAGCAAACTGGAAAGGCTTTGAGCCGAAAGTGAAAAAAGGCTATCTTGCAAGATATTCTAAACTTGTAACTTCTGCAAGCACGGGCGGAATTATGAAAATCTAATAGTACAAAAAAGGCTCTCTGCTGAGAGCCTTTTTCTTTATTAAAGTAACTGGGCAAAGAAGCATTTTTAACACGAAAATTCTTTTTTCATAATAACGTGTGGAATACCGTCTTCCATAAAGACATCTGAAACCGTCTTATAGCCTAATTTATGATAAAAAGGTTCAGCCTGAACTTGACCGTGAAGCTTAGCTTGAGTTAATCTTTCTTTTTTCGCTGCTTCTTCTAAGCTAGCCACCACTTCTTTTCCGAGCCCGTATTTTCTAAATTCCTTTAATACGCATATCCGCTCTATTTTGGCGTAATCGTCTACTATGCGGAATCTACCAGAAGCTGCCGGTTCATTGTTATAGTAAATCAACATATGTTTTGCCGTTTTCTCATGTTCATCAAATTCATCTTTTAATGGCACACCTTGTTCTTCAACAAACACTGTTTTACGTATATGAAATACTTCTTCAAGCTGCTCTTTTGTTGTAACTTGCTTAATTTTCATCGAAAATCCTTCCTTTGCTGCGAATTTATGCTTCTTTTTTGTATAATAAAGATATCTGATATAAAAGAGTATAAAGGAAAAACAAAATGTTGTAAATGCAACAAAAAACAAACAAGTGAAATATTACATACATGATGTTTTAATTTCTCGCTGTTTGAACTGTATCAGTAGCATTGAATTTAAGTGCTGAGCGGAGTGTGCTCAAAAAATAGTCCTTCAGCTTTTAACAAACTTTAGAAAGAATTAAAATCAACTGGAACATGTTACAAAAGGAAAGAAAATGTATTATGAAGCGCCATGGCTCTACATAACTTGTAAAAAGAGAAATATTCACAATAGTAGTAGGATGAAAAAGGGGAATGTATCATGCAAATAACCTTAGTGTATAAAGATGAGCAATCGAATAAATTTTGGAAAGTTGAAAGAAGAGACAGCAAGTTAATCATTCACTTTGGAAAAGTTGATACAGCCGGTCGCATGCAAGTGAAAGAGTTTGCTTCCGCAGAAGCTTGTGAAGCGGAAGCTGAAAAGCTGATTCGTGCAAAATTGAAGAAAGGGTATAAGCCTTTAACTTGTTCAATGCAAGTAATGAAAGACAGTACGATGTCAGAGGCTCTCTTTTGGGAACTGATAAAAAAAGCGAAGACAAAATTAGATGTCGACGAGCAAATGGAATGGCTCCGCTCCACGCTAGCAAAGCGTTCTGAAAAAGACATTTTCCGCTTTGATCAGCTATTAAATCAGCATTTTGATCAATCCTATACTTCTTCATTGTGGGCAGCAGCTTATATTGTAATGGGCGGTTGTTCAGATGATTGTTTTGATTATTTTAGAGCCTGGCTTTTATATCAAGGAAAAGACATTTATTATAAAGCAATTGAATCTCCTGAGACGATGATTTCTGTTCTTCAACCACTAGAAGCAGAAGGCTATGCTCCTCAATTAGAAGAATTACTTGCTGTTGCGTGTGAAGCTTATGAAGAAAAGACAGGTTTAGATAACGATTATTATTACGATAAATATGACCAGTTTGACCCAATATGGTACGATGAGCAAGATTTGGATCTTGATTGGGATGAAGATGATGAGGACGGTTTACAGATGCGATTCCCTGTGCTGTGGAGTCGCTATTGGAACAATCACCTCGAATACTAAAAAGAAGAGATGAAACTCTATATACAGAGTTTCATCTCTTCTTTTCTTATTTTGATAGAGTGGGTGACGGCGCGGTCTGAGATAGTTTTGTTTTTTTGTTTAACATACTATTTATGATCATTCCGATTACAATTATCATCATACCAGCTAACGCGATCCCTGTTGGCATACGCCCATTTAATAGAAACACTTCGCCAAGAACGGTAAAAATCATGCTGCCCGATTGAGTTGCTTCAACCGCTCCAAGCAAAGCTAAATTTTCTTTTGCCAAGTCTGTTGCGTGAAAGAAAGTCATCGTCGCAATTACACCTGAACTCATCGCTAATATAAAAGCTTGCGAAAATTGAGGAACTGTTGGCATACCAGTTGTATAAAATCCATATATCGCATAGATGATACTTAGCGGTATACTACCGATAGCCATACCTAAAACACGTTGAAATGTATCTAATTTTCCTTTGCAGACTTCCATCATTTTTCGATTTCCAAGCGGATATAAAAAAGCAGCCATGACGACAGGGAGAAAACCCAACACAAACTGTGAAAGCGTGATGTTTTCAGCTTCTTTAACTTGCATGAGAATCACGCCCACTAAAATAAATGTTGAAATACCAAGCGTTTTGAGTGGAATGTTTCCTCTTACTTTTTTGTTTCCATCTGCAGTTTGAATCGTTACATAGAAAAGTGGAGAAATGAGCGCACCTGCCAAGATCGTTACTTGCCACGTTCCAGCTATAAGCCATGACGGTCCAAAAAGTGAAGAAAAACTTAATAATGAATAAAATCCAATTCCTGCAAGAGTTCCCCAGCCTAACCAAGCGAAAGGATGCTTTTTCATTTCCATCCATAATGGTGTAAACTTCTTTTGTACAAGTACTAAAATGAGTAAAATAGGTAGTGCTAATAAAAAACGAAGAGATGCTGTCCAAGCCCAGCTTGTTCCAGATACATTCATGGCACGATTCACAATAAATGTAGCAGAAAAGAACATAGACGAGAGAAGCCCCCATAAAATTGCTTTCATACTTTTTCCTCCTAATTAATAAAAATACCTAAATGTATATTATAGTATACTTATATACAAAAAAAGTGTATCATAATATAAAAAAGAAAGGAAGAAAAAAATGCATTCAGAAGAAATGATGAAAAAGGTAGGCAACGAGCTTAGAAAAATAAGAACACAGCGAGAATTCACACTCGATGAATTAGCAGATAGGACAGGAGTCAGCAAACTCACGTTAGGGAAAATTGAAAGAGGGGAGACTAATCCAACCCTAGGAGTAATGTGGAAAATAACAACAGGTTTAAATATCCCTTTAACTAAATTAGTGTCAGTTGAACCTTCAGTGGCTGTATCTAAGTGCGGAGAAGGTTTTTCTCTCAAAGGACCGGACGAAGCGTGGAAAGTAGAATTTATTTTTCAAAATCAAATAGATTCAACTATTGAAATGTACCGAGCCTTTCTTTCTCCTCTCGCTACATACTATCCCGAACCTCATCATAAAGGATTAATTGAAGTAGCAACGGTAATGGAAGGCAGAATTGAAATGAAAATAGAAGAAGAGCTATACGAACTAAAACAATTTGACTCTATAAAATTTGAAGGAAGTCATGTACACTCATACAAAAATCTTGAAGAACGTCCCGCTGTTCTGCATTTACTGCTAAAATATGAGGCGTAAAACGGCAGAGCCGCAGTAAAACGAACCATAAAAAATGATTCGTTTTACTGCGGCTCTAATAGCTGTTTATTCATCAGCTTGTTTTGGTAGCTAATATACTTTTTCACTTTAATGATACTTAATGAATATTCTTCAATTAAACGGTGGATAGATTGAACCATACACTCTGGATAATGATGTTTTTTCTGTAAATATACTTTATACTTTCGAATTTGTCTTTCAAAATATAAAATAACTTGTTCAGGCGTTTTCACCAGTAAAGATTGCATGTATTCATTTACTTGCGTTTCAAGAAACGAATAGCGATTCGTGATAAAAAATGTCTTCATCTTATTTTCCTCCCTATATGTTAGTGGTACAAAAAAGAAACCCTTGTGCTAGGATTTCTTTTTTGCTTTTTATTTGAATCAGCTGTGCGCAACTTTTAGGCACTGATACTTGAAATCGAAGACTCTCTATATTTTTTTATTTTGCATTTTATATATGTAGGCGTTTCGCCGAAAAGATTTGCTACGTGTGTAATAGCTCCATAATACGTTTTAGCATCCATCATTTCTTTATTCACAATATAGTCATACAGGGATGATTCAATATCATCAACAAAAGCTAAAATGTGACGCTTTTCGAATAGGAGTTGATAAAGTTCATTAATTAAGTATGGGCTTTGATCAAATTTGTCTTGGAGCTGCTCTACTCGGTACTTTGTCATAGGCACTTCACACAAGATAATGTATCGTAACTCTTCTAAAAATAATTTATTCATCTTTCTCACATCCCTATTCTGTTAATAATTATATAATAGCACTATGCCTTCATATTTGGAAGCGTTTTCAATGTATTAATTTTAATATTTTTTTCTTCTCATTTCCTTTCGTTTTTTCTTTTCTTACGTGAATTATCTGTAGTATAGTTCGTTTTACGTAAAGACTCTAGCTACTTGTTAAACTACCTGACATACTTTTTGGGATTTTTATTATTGATGTCAAAAACTCTTGCATACCTAAGCGGAAACACCTTAAAAATAACGTCCTATGAGCCGGAATCGTCTTTAATTGTGATAAAATAAAAAATGGAAAATACATCATATAGGAGAGAGGCTATGGAAAAAGATCATATTTCAGAGCTTAAGATTTTAAAAGACATTGCCGAGATTTTAAATGAAGGTACTAATTTACATACAATGCTTCACGATGCTCTTTTAAAACTGCTGCAAATAACAGATTTAGAAACAGGATGGATCTTTTTTATTGACGAAAATGGAAAACATGAGATGATTGCCGCTCAGCATTTGCCGCCGGCTTTATTAAACAAAACCGCTCAGCCTATGTGTAACGGAAGCTGCTGGTGTGTTGATCGGTATATGGATGGCCGGCTTCAAAAAGCGTCTAATATTATGGAGTGCAAGAGACTTGAAGATTCCGTCATTCATGAGTGGGGGGATACACATGACATTACTCATCACGCAACGGTTCCCTTACAAGCAGGGGATGAGCGCTTTGGATTATTAAATGTAGCTGCCCCTCATAAAATTCATTTTGAACAGCGAGAGCTTGATTTATTAGGATCCGTCGCTCTTCAAATTGGCACGGCTATCAAGCGGATTAAGCTGACTCAATCTCAGCAAGAGGTAAAACTTATTGAAGAAAGAAACAGACTGGCCAAAGATCTTCACGATTCTGTTAATCAGCTGTTGTTTTCGATTAATGTCACAGCCAAAGCCGGAAGCAGCTTAGCAAAAGATGTACAGTTAAAAGAGACTTTTTCCTTAATCCAAGAAACCGCTCAGCATGCCCAAGTGGAAATGAAAGCATTAATTTGGCAGCTTCGTCCTCAAGGATTAGAAAACGGCATTGTCAGCGCGTTAAAAAGCTATGGTCAAATGCTAGGGCTTAACGTAAAAGAACAAATTAAAGGAGTGTCTGTTTTGCCTGCTGTGATTGAAGAGACACTGTGGAGAGTCGGGCAAGAAGCTTTTAATAATTGCCGAAAGCATGCGGGTACGGCAGAGGTACATTTAAACGTAAATATAAGCAAAGAACAAGTAAGTATGAAAATTCAAGATAGCGGCAATGGATTTATATATAGCGCTTCAGCAGAATTGCCGACGCTTGGGTTAAAAACCATGCAGGAGCGAATAAACAGATTAAATGGCAATCTATCTGTTACAAGCAGCATAGGAAACGGAACGGTTGTGGAAGTATCTATTCCTCTTTCATAACAGAAAGGAGCGCATATGAAAATAAAGATTCTAATCGCAGATGATCACCACGTTGTCCGAAAAGGGCTTGTTTTTTTCTTACAGACGCAGCCAGACTTAGAAATTGTAGGAGAAGCTTCTAACGGAGAGGAAGCTTTAAAGTTAGCAATATCCCTAGAACCACACATTGTGTTAATGGATTTATCGATGCCGGTTCTCGACGGAATCGAAGCAACAAAAGAATTAAAAAAACAAGCACCGCATATACAAGTCATGATTTTAACAAGCTTTTCGGATCAAGACCATGTGATACCGGCATTAGAAGCTGGAGCTTCAGGCTATCAGCTAAAAGAAAGTGACCCCGATGAACTTGTAGCCGCTATTCGAAAGCTAATGAATGGAGAAAATCAGCTTCATCCAAAAGTCACCACACACTTGCTAACACGGTTAACCAAGAGCAGCGAAAAGAAAGTCAATTTTATTGACCACTTAACGAAACGAGAAAAAGACGTATTAAAAGAAATTGCAAAAGGTAAAAGCAACAAAGAAATTGGTGCTTCCTTACATATTACAGAAAAAACAGTAAAAACACATGTATCTAATATTTTATCCAAGCTTGGGGTTCAAGACCGCACGCAAGCTGCTCTATATGCTGTGCAGCACGGCATTTCCTAACCTACGACTTTAGTTGTAGGTTTTTCTCTGTGCTTCTCCGTCTATATCGGTAGCTTTCTTTCTACCAATAGCATGACGAAAAAAAGTTCAACCATCCCTATACTATACATATAACCAAACGACAGAGGAGTAGATAAGCATGAACATACTTATTATCAATGGAAGTCCCAGAGAAACAGGTCGAACAACACAAGTGACGAGAGAGCTTCACAAAAGCTATCAAAGTTCTTTTTTAGATTTAAGCCAATTATCGCTTCCTATATTCACAGGTGAACCTCATCAGTATGAAACAGAAGAAGTGCAAGAGCTAATTGAAAAAATAGAAAAAGCGGATGGTATTTTACTTGCGACGCCCGAGTACCACGGAGCTATGAGCGGAGCGTTAAAAAACGCGTTTGACTTCTTAAACAGTGCGTATTTTGCGCATAAGTCCGTAGCACTTTTAGCAGTATCAGGAGGAGGAAAAGGAGGCATTAATGCTTTAAATAACCTTAGAACCGTTACACGCGCCTTGTATGCGAATGTTCTATCTAAGCAGTTGGTATTAGACCCTGCAGACATCGTGGAAAAAGGGACTTTACGAAAAAACGCAGCTGACGGAATTCATGAATTAGTTAATGAGCTGACTCTGTATACACAAGTGTCTAAGCAAATTTTAGAAGCTAAGCAAAATGTTTGATGAAGGCGCTTTACAAAGACCGGCGCTTTCAGGCCGTAGTAGCTGCTAATGTTTTATCCTCTATCGGCTCCGGTATTACGATGCTTGCCATTCCTTTACTGTTAGTTGCATCTCCACATGGAAATAGACTATTTGGTACGATTATGCTGATTATGACGGTGATTAGCTTTATGGCTACTCCGTATATCGGCGTTCTTATTGATCGAATGTCACGAAAGAAACTGCTGTTAACCGTAGAATTGACAGGTTTTATCACGGTCATGTTATTTGTAATCGTCGGTTTTGTTACAGACTATTCAACGATTCACTACGTCATTTTGTACGGAACCGGAAACCTTTACTACACGTTTTTTTATCCAACGATTTTCGCTTTAAATCAAGAAGTTTTTTCAAAAGATGCGTTTCAATCATTAAACAGTATCATGGAAATACAAGGGCAGCTATCGAGTATGCTTGCAGGAGCTTTGGCGAGTCTAGTCATTACTCGTTGGTCGCTTCAATGGATTTTAACAGTCGATGCCGCTACGTATATAGCTGCATTTCTTTGTCTATTGAGTATTCCATATAAACAAAACAGGGAACGAAACGACAAGAAACACACTGCTATGAAAGAAGGGTTAACATTTATAAAAGAAAATCGCTCGTTCTCTATTTTTTTACTGCTTTCTTTTATGCCTTTCATCGCTGTGATGATGACGAACTATTTATTTCCTATTTATCTGACTCAAGAATTAAACGCAAGTCCAGCAGCATATGGGATTGAAAGTGCTGTATATGGTTTCGGGGCGTTAACGGCAGGGTTATTCATCGTATCTATTATGAAAAGAATAGGCACAGAGCTAGCGATTATGCTGAATATAAGCCTTTTTGCACTCGGAATATCTATCATCTTCTTTATGAAGCTTTTGCCGGTTTATTTTTCTATTGTGTTTCTTCTTGCTTTTGCAAATGCAGGTACAAGAGTAGCTCGAAATACGTTTATGATGCAGAAAATACCGAATATCATCGTGGGAAGAGTCGACAGCTTTTTTCGCTTTATCACGTTAGGTATTCGAATTTTACTGATTTTCTTCTTTACGTACGTTACGGCTAACGATCGTATAGGACTGGCTTTTTTAGGACTTAGTCTGCTTTTATTATCATCCGCTGGAGCTGGCTGGATACTCTACAAAAGAAAACAGCGAAAACAGTCCGCATTGCTTAAGAGTGTTTTATAATGTCTGTTGCATGTTATAATAGAGGAATTGACAAATAATGTTCAACGTTTATGACGTTGAACATTATTTGTTCTGAATAGAAATTAAACAGAAACAGCATTGACTGTTATGCGATTGGAAGATTGTGAAGCGATGATAAATAAAACATTAAACAAAGAACAATTAAAAGATTCGTACTCAAGCAGAACGTACTATAGAGGGCACACGTATTACAAGCAGGGGCGTGTGCTTGATTTGGAATACAATGAACAGACCACTACGTGGACAGCATCCGTTCGAGGTGCGGAAATGTATACAGTAATGGTTGAACAAAAAGGAAATTCTTTTTATTCATTCTGCGATTGTCCTGCTTATCACGAGTTTTCAGAATGCAAACACGAAGTAGCTGTTTTATTAACCATTTGCGATGAGCGAGCAAAGCCGCAGCCAATTAAAACAAAGCCTTTTCGCCAAAGCAAAGAATACGAAAATGTAAATCACTTTATCGACTTATTTTCGAGCTATCAGCAAACAATAAGCGACCACAGAAAGTATGCAGATAAAGATCCGTTGAAAGTGGAATTTATTTGCAAGTCTTACTCAGAAGAATTTTTACGTTCAGAAGGAATGTACGTAGCGCTTGAAATGAAAGTAGGCGTCGATCGGACGTACGTAGTAAAAAACATTCAAGAATTTTTAACAGACGCTAAAGAATTTAAAACTCACGAATTTACCAAGCGCTTCGAATATGACCCAGCGGAACATTTTTTTATAGAAGAAGATAGGAAAATCATTGAGCTGCTGATGGATATTATGACAAATGAATCGTTTTATAAAAATTCTTATTCCATGTATCGTTCGTCTGCAAATAACAGAGAACTAATCATTCCCTCCATCATAGCCAAAGAGTTATTTCAATTGCTCAAAGATCGGAACTTTACATTTATTCATGACGGGCACTCATATGAAAATATTATCTTTGCTGAAAGCTCAGCTCCTTTTTCATTTCAGTTAAATAAGCACCCGGCAGCTGGATTTGAACTAGACTTTACGGAGCTTCATCAAGCTTCGTTTTTCGATCGATACGGGTGGCTATTTTTAAAGGGGACGTTTTATGAGCTATCTCAAGATCAGCGCATGCTTCTTGAAGGGCTTCGAAAAACGGCGCCTTTGAAGCCAGTCGTACCTATAGCAGAAGAGCAGATGGGCAATTTTTTATCTCACGTCGTTCCAGGACTAAAAAAAGTGGGGAAAGTGGATATCGCAAAAGAAGTATCCCATCAGATTATTGCACCTGAACTAAAAGCAAAAGTATTTATTGACCAGGAAGATGAACAGCTGTTTGTGACGCTTCGGTACCATTATGGGGAGATTTCAATTAATCCATTTTCACCTCAACCTGAAAAGTACGATAAAATCTTAATACGAGATTTAGAAAAAGAAGACCGCGTGATGGATTTAATTGAAACAGCTCCTTTAAACATTTATAAAAACCAGCTGTATTTAAATCAAGATGAATCATCTTTATATGAATTTTTGTTTCATATTGTTCCAAAGCTTGATGAAATAGCGGATGTGTATATTACGGATGAGATGAAAGATTATGCTTATACGGATTTTTCTGCGCCAGTAACAACGGTTGACATCAAAAACAGCAATGGATTATTAGAAATTAATTTTGATTTAGGAGACATTAATCATCAGACCGTTCAAGATGTTTTAAAATCTGTTTTAGAAAAGAAAAGCTATCATCGTCTAGATAACGGTGCGTTTATTCCTCTTGAAAACGAAGGATTTGAGCATATTCAAAATCTGTTTCGTGAGCTGAACGTAACCGAGAAAGACTTAAAGGATAACTCATTGCAAGTACCTTTATACAGAGGAATGCAAGTGGAAGAGATTATGAGTGCGGGTGATAAATCAGCGGCTAAGTTCGGCTCAGCATTTAAAAGATTACTTACACAGCTCAAATCTCCAGAGGAAATGGATTGGGAAGTACCGGAATCCTTGCAGGCATCACTGCGTGATTATCAGTACAATGGGTTTAAGTGGTTTAAATCTCTGGCTCACTACTCTTTAGGAGGCGTGCTGGCTGATGATATGGGGCTTGGAAAAACGCTTCAAAGCATTGCCTATATCCTATCTGAAAAAGAGCTTGATGAAGATAGCAGTGCTTTTTTAATTGTTGTGCCGGCTTCCTTGATTTATAACTGGCGTAACGAATTGGAAAAATTTGCACCGAATTTAACGGTTCAAACCATTACAGGAACGCCGAGCGAGCGTGAGGAGAAGCTAAAACGCACAGCTGACGTATGGATTACATCTTACCCAACGCTGCGTCAAGATATCGATTTGTATCAGCATCTTCATTTTCATGCTTTAATTCTAGATGAGGCTCAAAGTATTAAAAATCATACAACGAAAACAGCAGTAGCTGTTAGGACTATTTCAGCTAAAAAACGTTTTGCGCTGAGCGGTACGCCTATTGAAAACTCACTTGATGAGCTTTGGTCAATTTTTCAGACCATTCTTCCTGGCTTATTTCCAGGGCTTCGCCAGTTTAAAAACATGTCATCGGAGCAGGTCAGTCGAATTGTAAGACCATTTTTACTGCGACGAGTAAAAAAGGATGTGTTAAAAGAACTGCCTGATAAAATTGAAACAACTCATTTATCTGAGCTGACTAAAGAACAAAAAGAATTATATGTAGGGTATTTAGAACAGTTAAAATCATCTTTAGCCGGTGAAGATTTTAATAAAAACCGAATGAAGATCTTGGCAGGATTAACAAGACTTCGCCAGATTTGCTGTCATCCGTCTTTATTCGTTGAAAATTATGAAGGGGATTCAAGCAAATTAGAGCAGCTGCTTGAGATTACAAGAAATGCGGTTGCCAACGGAAAACGTTTGTTAATCTTCTCTCAGTTTACAAGCATGCTTCACATTATTCGAGAAGAGCTCCAAAAAGAAAATCTCTCATACTTTTATTTAGACGGTCAAACGCCATCAAAAGAACGAGTGGAAATGGCCGATCGGTTTAATAATGGAGAACAAGACATTTTCTTAATTTCATTAAAAGCCGGAGGCACAGGCTTAAATTTAACGGGAGCCGATACGGTTATTTTATATGACTTATGGTGGAACCCGGCGATTGAAGAACAAGCAGCAGGACGTGCACACCGCATTGGGCAAAAAAATGTTGTGCAGGTTATCAAGCTTATTTCTCAAGGAACCATCGAAGAAAAAATTTACGGCTTGCAGCAAAAGAAAAAAGAACTCATCGAACAGGTTATTCAGCCGGGAGAAACAATGCTTTCTAGTTTGACAGAAGAAGAGCTTCGAGAACTGCTTAGTATGTAGCAAAGGACGTGTAAGGAATGAAAAAATGGGCGTTTGTATCAGATTTTGATGGAACAATTTCAAAAAAAGATTTTTACTGGATTGTGATTGAAAAGTATTTTCCAGAAGGTGAAGAGCTTTTCCGCCGATGGAAAGCAGGAGAAATGAAAGATATTGATTTTTTATCTACTGTTTTTCAATCCATTCATCAAGAAGAACCGAAAATTTTAGAAGAAGTAGCGAATATTCCAATTGATGAATACGTGCCCGCTTTTATTAAAGCTGTTCAGGAAAACGGCGGAGATTTTTATATTTTAAGCGCTGGAACAACGTACTATATTAAACCGATTTTAGATAAATACGGTGTTGAAAAAGTGGAAGTTTATTCGAATGAAGGCTATTTCCATCAAAACAACGTTCACTTGCGTCTAGACCCTGCTCACAGATGGCATTCAGAACGCTACGGCATTGATAAATCGACTGTTATTAAAGAACTAAAAGAGACATACGAAACGATTTATTTTGCTGGAGACAGCGAGCCGGATTCGCATCCGGCAAAATATGCAGACGTCACATTTGCAAAAGATTCTTTGCAAGATTTACTGCGCGAACAAAACGTTTCATTTGTTCCGGTTGAGACATTTGAAGATATTGAGCAACATTTAATACAACACAACGTGATAAGAAAAAGATAAAAACAGCGGTATTATTTGATTACTTCAAATAATACCGCTGTTCCTATTCCGCCTCCGCTTCCTAAAGACGCTATGACATATCGCACGTCACGGCGCTTGCTTTCATAAAAAAGACGCGTAGCTAAAATAGCTCCCGATGCTCCGTAAGGGTGTCCTAGCGTCAATGCGCCTCCGCGAATATTCACTTTCTCTTGTGATATTCCCAGTTCTTGCATACAAGCGACAACTTTAACGGCAAAGGCTTCATTGATTTCAAATAAGTCAATATCATCTACCGTAAGAGAATTTCGCTTCAAGATATTTTTAATCGCAGAAACTGGTGCAATAGCAGGGTAAAGAGGTGACACTCCTGAAATATCAGCGTCAATAAAACGCAAAACGGGCTGAAAGCCTAAGGCCCGTGCTTTTTGCTCTTCCATCACAAGGGCAATGCAGGCTCCGTCGTTAATTCCACAGCTGTTGGCTGCGGTGACGGTGCCTTCATTTTTTAAAAAGACGGGGCTGACTTTTTGCAGCAGCTTTGTTAGGTTTCGTTTTTTCATAAATGCTTCATCGTGCATCACGTTTGGCAGAGGAAGCGTTTCTTCTTCAAACAACCTCTTTTCAAAAGCCTCCCAGCTTCTTTCATGACTTAAAAGAGAATATCTGTCCTGCTGATCTTTAGATATATTGTATCGCTGAGCTACGTTTTCTGCTGCGATCCCCATGTCAGGGTCACCAATTTTATCAGGAGAAAAACGTGCTCTTTTTTCAAAAGGAGAAGTACTTGTACTTTCAACGCCTCCAGCTAAATAACACGTTCCAGCGCCTGCTTTTATCAAATAGCTGGCCATTCGAATGGCCTCTAAGCCAGCTCCGCACTGACGATCAATGGTCATTCCCGGGATAGAAAAAGGGAGGTCTGCTTCTAAAGCGGATAGCCTAGCTACGTTTCCTCCTGGACCTACAACATTCCCTAAAATAATGTCATCGATTTCATATTCAATTCCAGCGCTAAGGTGCTTTAATAAAGGAGCCGTTAGCTCTTGAACATGAAAATCTTTCAGTAGACCATTTTCTTTTCCAATGACCGTACGCTTCGCTTTTACAATTGCTGCTTGATAGATAAGTCATCACTTCCTTACATAGAAGCCGTGTTAGAACGACCAGGTACCGCTACTGCTTTTCGAACTTTTGTAATTAGATAAGCCGCGACCACTGCTTTTATACAGTCACCTGGAAGATAAACAAAGCTTAGTTGAAGGGACTTTAGAAATGGAATGTGAAGCTGTAGTGCCTGTACAGGAATGCCGCATGCATATACCAACCCAATCCCAAATAACACATTTACGGCAAATGCCTTTGCAACCGTTACATTTTTTAATCGTGACAGCGTCCAGCCAATAAAGAAAGCTGCAAACACATAGCCAATGATATACCCAGCACTCGGACTCAAAAATACCCCGATTCCTCCGCGTCCTCCAGCAAGTAAAGGAACGCCAGCCGCCAGCAAACATAAAAAAAGAAATTGACTTAAAGCTCCAAGTCTAGCTCCAAGAATTCCTCCTGACAGCATGACACCCATAGGCTGAAGAGTAATTGGAACGGGTGTAAAGGATAAAAAAATAGGAGGGACGAGTCCTAGAGCGCCCATTATAGCCGTGAATAATGCAACATACGTCATATCTTTTGTTTTCATCGTAAACCTCCGCTATGTATGATAAAACATGACTATCGTATCTTATAAAACTCAAATTAGTCAACTTAATTTTTATTAAAGTTTACATTTTGTTTTCTCAAACGTACATTTACGGTACACTAAAAGTAAAAGAAAAAGGGAGTTTAAGCAGTAATGAAACGAATTGAAGAACTAATTTTTTATCAGTGTCAACAAACGCCTGGCAAACTGGCACTATCGGATTCTATTAATAAGCTAAGCTACGGTCAAATGTGGGATCATGTATGCAAAGCCGAAAATCAGCTGAAAGAAAAAGGGATGGAAAAAGGAGAGCTCGTTGCGTTAAGTATGCCAAACAATGCAGATGCTGTTGTGTCATTTTTAGCGATTTTAAAAGCCGGCGGAATTGTGATGCTTTTACATAATGAGCTAACAGAGGCTGAAGTGGATACCTATTTTTCTATTCAATCCCCAAATTGGCTATGGAAAACATCTTCTTTAACTAACATAACAAAAGAAAAACCAATCCTGCCCGTACGGCAAGTGAATGCACTGTCCGATCTATTTTTATTTGGATTTACCTCTGGATCAACAGGGAGACCAAAAGGGTTTGTAAAATCGCATTATTCTTGGTCTTCATCATTTCAAGAGTGGTCGGATATATTTTCTTTAGAGCAACACGACAAGGTGCTTGTTCCTTTACATATCTCGTATTCTGCCCAGCTTTACCCAGTTTTGCATGCGCTTTGCAGCGGTATGCACGCTATCATGCTAGAAGCGTTTACACCTTCGTCTGTTTTTCACAAAGAAGCTAGCTGTATGTCCATTACACCTGCATTAATTTCGCCATTGCTTCGTTATGTACAAAGCAGACCAAAAGAAAAACGACTTCTGCCAAAAAACGTGATTTCAGTAGGCAATAAATTATCTCCTTCCGTTCGAAAGAAATTTTCACAAGCATTTCCTAATGCCTATCTGTATGAATATTACGGATCTTCTGAAATGGGATTTGTTACGGTGCTTTCACCACATACAGCGGAAACGCTGCCTCATACAGTAGGCTATCCTGTTGACAGCGTAGACGTTTTAATCCTGAACGAGCGTGGAAAAGAAGTAGAAAAAGGAGATAAAGGAACACTATTCGTGAAAACAACTCAAGCATTTGAAGGGTTTGTTAAGGACAGCGAAGAAACGAACCGCTCGTTTTTTAACGGATATGTTACGTCACACGATATTGCGGTTCAGCTTCAAGACGGAAGCATTACCATCGTAGGAAGAGACAGAAACATAATCAAAAGCAGCGGAAGTCTAGTGTATGCCGAAGAAATTGAAGAGCTGCTTTTACAAATACCGGGCGTTAGCGAAGCAGCCGTTTTTAGCGTAGTAGATGCTGAACGTTCAGAAGTAGTAGGTGCAGCAATTGTTTTAGAGAACATTTCTCTTTCTGATGTGAGACAAGCGCTGATACAACGAGTATCTGCTTATAAAATCCCGCGCGTATGGAGAGTTTTAACGTCCTTTCCGCGAATGAAAAATGGTAAAATTGATAAAGCAACGATATACAGCTACTTTACAGAGAAAGAAGGGAAGACATATGATCTCATTTGAACCTATTACAGCTGACACGATGTATATTGTGTCAGAGATTATCAATTCAAACGAAGCTTATAACGTGTTAGAAAACGGCAAAAAAGAGCGGAGTGAAGAAGAGCTTTTTAAAGAATATATGAATGGAAAAACGGACAGTTACTTTATAAAAGCCGACGATACATACGTAGGGGTTATTGATTACATGAAACAAAATCCAAACGATGACCATCCGTGGATTGGAGCTTTCATTATTCATAGCGCCTATCACAATTTCAGTTTCGGAACGCAGGCGTATCTAGCATTTGAAGACAAGCTAAAAGAAGAGGGAATTTCCGTTCTACGTCTTGGGGTTCTGTCTCAAAATCCTAGAGCTAAGCTGTTTTGGGAACGCCTTGGTTTTACACAGTATGCCACTAAGCCGCTGCATCATAACCAAGTTAACTGCTTGGAAAAAGAGCTATAAAAAAATCCGTGGGTTATATCCACGGATTTTTTACTGTACTGGAATGCAAATGGAAGAGGTCCGTATTTTCACGTGGTAGATGGGTTAAATCCTTATAAAAAAGGTAGATATGATCAAAGAAGCACCCATTACCCAGAAAATCGTTCAGGATACAAAAAGCGAGAGAAGAACAATAGATAACTATTTAAGAAAAGAAAAAATAGCTGAATTAAAGAGAAAAAACTACTTAAAAAGAGCTGAAGAAGATTTCAAAAAATGCATTCCATATATTTCATCGTTTGAGATAAATAACGAAAAAGTTTACCTGGACAAACTAGAGTTTATTTATTCGTCAAAGCTTAAACTTAAGGCATTCTTCGAACACGATGAACAAAGAATAAAAGTTGAATTAGAAGAATTTCAAAACAAAATAAAGGGTTATCTCAATCAAAAAGTTGTAATTTACAATGGTAGAAAACATGAACAATTGCCTAATTTAATAATTAAATTAAAAGATTTTTATGAAAACTTAGAAAGTGTATTAGATTATACAGAAGCTAATAATTCTGAAGCTTATTTCTGGTTCATACTTATAAATGTTGATGAGAAATTTGGCATTTTCATCAGTAAAGATGAGTATGGAATGGACTCAATTTTCTATTGGGGAATTGAATAAAGAAGATTAAATTATAATGTTTAATAAAAACTGCACCTTTGATTATTTTAAATCTAGGTGCAGTTTTTTTTGCACTTATTGGTTTCCACATGATTAAGGGTGTAAAACACCGTATGTAAATAAAGCTCTTTCAATATAAAGAAATAATGAGAGAAGATACTATTAATTAAATAAGGTGTGTTTTTTTAGATATGACTATAATCAATTATTTTTCATCTCAAGCTGGCCCCATTTCTTTTTCAAAACTTATATTAAAAGTTTGATGTGGAATCCTACTATTTTTAAGCTATTTGTTCTAAAACACTATCAAGATTTGATTTGAATCCATCATTTCTTTCTAACAAGAACGTTCGCAAAGTTTTATGTGTTTTAGAGAACGTTCGTATATTATTTCAAAACTTAAACGAACGGTGAAAATGATAGATTTTCTATATAAATCAAAAGTTCGTAAAAGTATACTTTTGCGGACGCGATATTTAAATCTATTATAAAGTGTTAAAGGAATTGAAGTATTTATACCTATTTCCCTTCTGAAATTGGTGATTATTTAAATGAAGAATAAATAAAGAAAAGCCTCTCTTTAAACAAAGAGGGCTTTTAAGTTTAATTTTGTGGAAATAAAAATGTTTGTCTAAACTTTCGTGCTGAATATTTCTGTCCATCCTTCATAACTCTAAAGGGTTCTTCTTTCCATGTTACAACTACTTCAATCTTTTTTGAGTTAACCGAAATAGGTTGATTTTGATGATGGAAGAAATTCTGTGAATCAGGTATTTTAAATGTGATTAATTCGCTTTTAGTATTTGTATTTGGCTCATCTCTATAGATTTCTACTGTAGCATCATAAACCTGTGCACCTAAGTTTCTCACATCGATACTATAGGTATTAAACTCCTCATTATCCTTCAAATTCTTAACATCGGGTTTGTCTATCATTACTTTCCAATGTTCTGACGATTGAGACGTGGGAAGCTTTTCTGGTTTATAAGCGTAAGTATTAACAGAACCAAGAATGATGGAACATAAACAACTACTAACAATTAAGATATGTGCTTTCCTCATTATAGATCCCTCCAAATCAAAAGATAATAGTATTATTCTTCCAATTAGAGGTGATATACGTAATTTTTATTTTGCTAAACAGGCTAAATGAAGAGCAGAATTTACTGATTACTGATAAAAAACACTATGTTAACTATTGTTTACACCTTATTACAAAGCGTTTATAGCTAATTTTACAGATTTGTTATAAAGTGGTTTATAGAGGTGAGTTAGTTGAGATTGGGTGATCAATTACAAAGGTTAAGAGAAGAAAAAAATATGTCTAGAGAAGAGCTTGCTCAACAGATTAATGTATCTAGACAAGCCGTTTATAAATGGGAAAATAATAAAGGATATCCTGATATTCAAAATCTTTTAAGGTTGAGCGAGATATACGAAACTACCATTGATGAACTTATTAAGAATGATCCTACATTACAAAGAAAAATCGATAACAACCAAGATGAAAGCAAAGAGCTTGACGATGAAGAAATGTTGAATCCAGGTTTTTATATAGGTATAGTCATTATCTTTCTTGGTATTTTTCTTGGTATTGCTTTAGGAAACTTAATTGTTTCTACTTTTTTAAATATTATTGGAACGCTGATTATCTGCTTCTATAAAGATATATTAAAATTTTTGAAAAACATAAAGAAAGATTTCAATGAACAGTAGTAAAAAGCTTTGATTATCCGAATCAAAGCTTTTTTGTTGCCTAGAAGCGTGTTTATGTAAACTAGATCTGCATATGATATTCATGTTATTAAATAAAATAATATGGTGAAATATTACACACGAAATGAAATTCTTGTTTAGGAAGAAGGTGTTTTCTTAATGTTGAAAGTATTGTTGGTATGTATCTTAAGTTGCTTGATTATTTATGGAGGGCAGCTTGTATGGAGAAAAGGAAAAACTACTTTTATCGCTGGATATGAAAAGATGTTTACACCTAAGAACGAAAAGCAGCTTGCTAAAGCATTTGGGATTATTATTATATTATTTGGCTTAGAATCTATTATATTTCCTATTCTCTCTCTATTTTTTGATGGACTTGGAATTTATTATGGATTTCTAGTTGTGTTAAACTTCTTTGCTTTATTTGGAGTCATGATAAAGGATCAGGTACAAGGAGAGGCTTAAATGAAATAAAGGGCATGGAAGATTTTATATTCTCAGGCCCTTTATTTGTGCCGATAAAATCCATTATGGTAACTATGGGTGTATATATTATTCATTAATGTTTAAGCTTTAACGGCATGTTAAAATGTAATTATAAGGAAATTAAAACATGTCAGAACTTATAAGGGGAAAATAATTGAATTCGTTATTGTATCTTACAATGTTATTTATATTAATACTTACAGTGGTTCCTATCATGATTGTAATCATCAAAACGGTTTTCAGAAGAAAACTACCAAGCAATTACTATACTCCATTTGATTATATTTCTGCCCAAACTACTGAGGAATTTCATGAGGAAAAAGAAGAAATTAAAAAAGAAGATGAAAATGGAGATAGTAAAAATTGAGTAAGGATATTTATTGTGGTGTCGAAAATGGACCTTATAATGTATATGATATACAGCTTAAAAATTGTCGATATAGTAAAATAATAGGTATTTACTAATAAAGGGAAGTGAGGGGATGACATGGAGGATAAAATAATATTTAATCAAATGTTATTTACTCGAAAACAAACACTTAAGCTAATTGAAGAGATACCAGATGATTTTATGGATATTATTCCGGAAAGCCATAATAACTCAATTCGTTGGAATGTAGGACATATATTTGTAGACCAAGAAATATGGCTGTATGAACGAATAAAGAATTCTTTAAAGCTTCCTCCATTTTATAAGGAGTACTTTGCTTATGGTTCCAGTCCATTTACTTGGAACGATTGTGTTCCTTTAAAAAATGAGTTAATTGATCATTTAGAGAAGCAGCCCTATCGTATCATGGAAGACTTTAGTAGAGAATTAGATCAAAATCTTGTTGATCCAGTATTATTAGGATTTGATAATACTGCACAGATATTATTACATACTTTATATCATGAAGGTTTACATGTAGGGGTAATTCAATCTATAAAGAAGATATTAACTAAAAAGATTTGAAGTCTATAACTTTTGTATTTACAAATAATATTGTTTTCGTTAATAGGACATGTAATAGAATAAAAGATAAAAATTAATTAATGATAATCAAAGGAGAATTGTAATGGTAGAGAAATTAGAGTTAGAAAAGATTAATCTTCAGGAAATTACACAAGATATTAAAGACCAACATGTAAATTTTGCTGTATCAAATATTAATAACCATTGCCTTCGTATAGCTGTATTTTCAGGTGAATACAAATGGCACTACCATTCTAATTCAGATGAGCTATTTATGGTTTTAGAAGGAGAATTATTAATTGACTTTAAAGACAAGGATACAGTTGTTTTAAAACCAAATGATACATTACTTATTCCAGCTGGAACTATACATAGAACCAGAGCTAAACAAAGAACTGTAAATCTTTGTTTCGAGGATCAAAACGCTGATACTATCATCATTGATGAGTAAATAAAAGAAAAAGAACATAGATACTGTGAAAGCCATTTAAGATAAGGTTTAAATGGCTTTTAATATATACAAATAAATTCTGATAACGTTGATTATGGTAAGTTACATTGCAAATATACAAAAAAGAACAGGATTAGATAGTAACTAATCCTGTTCTTTTGTTAGCTTTGAGCTTTTGTGATATATGTTTTAACTGAAGGAGGTTGATATGTATTGAATTGATCTAATAAACCTTGTGGTTCTGTATCTACAAGAGCCATAGAACGATATTTTTCCTGTAGAAATTGCTCTTCTGTCATATGATTAAATAAAGAAATAAGTGGTGTGTAATAATCATTAATATTCAATAATCCGCAAGGCTTCTGATGTAACCCTAACTGAGCCCATGTGAAAATTTCAAAGAATTCCTCTAATGTACCTGGACCGCCTGGTAACGTAATGAATCCATCTACAAGTTCAGCCATCTTGGCTTTTCTCTCATGCATAGATTCAACAACAATAAGTTCTGACAGGTTTTTATGAGAAATTTCTCTTTCTTCAAGGAAAGTAGGCATGACGCCAATGACATGTCCGCCAGCTTCTAACACAGCATCAGCCACAGCACCCATTACTCCAACACTTGCTCCACCATATACAAGCGAAATATTACGTTTAGCAAGTTCTTTTCCCAGATCCTTTGCACCTTGAATATAAAGGTCAGATGCTCCATTACTTGATCCACAAAATACAGCTATTCTTTTCATAAAGATCCCCTCCTATGTAATCACCGTTATTGATTATACATAATAATGGATGATTTGGTAAACTTAGTTGAAGTTAAAAAAGGAAGGTGGAACCATTTAATGAACGTAACAGAATTTCAACAATGGGTAAAGGACTACTACAAAATGAGAGGTTGGTCAGATTTAGATATCTTTATTCGAATTGGTTTTCTTGCCGAGGAAACAGGTGAAGTAGCACGAGCTATTAGGGCTTTAGAAATCGGAAGGGATCGACCAGATGAAGTAACTGGAACTTTGGAAGAAAATAAGAAAGAATTAACGGAAGAACTAGGAGATGTGTTAGGTAACTTGATTGTTATTGCTAACAATTATGATATTTCTTTAGAAGAAATATTTAGCTCACATAAAGAGAAGCTTGCAGAGCGTTATTCTAATAGATAAATATAGATGTGATAAAAGTGAAATATACATGTACATATCTAAAATATAGTATTAGGTTATAATTTGTTTAATCAAAAGGTAAGCAAAATTAAAAGGCAACCTCTGGTCTTCAGTAGAGGTTGCCTTTTGAACATCATCATTATGGAATTATATATTAACATTTTTTCCTAAAAAAAGCTATCTCTGGTGAGATATTGCATATGTATAAAAGGAGCTCTTTTTATACATTCTCGTTTCTTTCAACTACCCAAAGAACGTAGTCATATCAACGATGTATAAAAAGACGCATACTCAAGCAAAAGAATCCTTAGCTGAACCCTACTGCCGCAAGGGTTCTTTTGCTTGCTTGGTTCCTTGAAGAGACATTATGTTAACTAAGGTTGTATAGCGTATACAGCCTAAAAAGCAGAAAAAACTACGCCGACGGAGAGAAGTAGTAGTTTTTTCTGCTTTTTAGCTGTAGTTGTTGGCTGATGCCTCACGGCGTCTTGAGTAGTTTGTTCAAAGTTAGGATTGATTATTCTTATTTGCAAGCTCTTTTCTATCAGAAGCTAATGGAGGCTGTTCTAGCCATTTGTTTTTAATCATGATATTGGCTCCATCTTCTGAATAAATCTGTACTTGCACGGACATTTTGTTATACATGACCCCTAAATCCATTCTAGGACTTTGAGCTATACAAGTACCATAGAAACCTATACCTAACGCATTTAAGGCAGCAACATAATACATCATTAATTTTTCTGAGAAGACGTGACTTGTCACATTTGTTACCTCTACAGCCCATGATACAGCGATAGGAATATCACTCTCTGCTAATTTTTCACTAAACAATTGAACATGTTTTTTAGCAATTTCAATGCCCTTAATAAAGAATTGTGTAACATCCTTTGACTTGGCTACTTGACTAAAACCCATTAGAGTAGCAATACCTAACGCATTTCTTTGCGTATTTGCATAAAGATTACTTGCTTCTATTGCTGTAAGAGGTCTTTTTTCTCCAAAAAGGTCCCATATAAAGCTTTGCTTCTCAACAAGATCAACATGATCTAAATTGGGGAAATAAGGAGATCTGACATATAGCCCTTTTGTTAATAATGTATCCTTGGACATTTCAAATAAGGTCATGGTATCTACTAGGCATGACTTGTAATAATCTGTAATATCTTTTCTTACTGTTGAAGATAAACTAGCCGCATAGCTTGTTAGGCCAATCTTGGACATTTGATGAATGAATTGTAATACATATGTATCTGAATAAAGTCTGGGCGCCGTTAAATTAACATCATCTTCTACCTTAAATCCTTGGGGAAGCGTATGTTTCTCTTCAGTCAGTATGTTAGCTATTTCTTGTATATGTCTACTAGATAATTGTGCAGCATATTCAATGATAGGTTTGATTTCCTCATCTTCTACTTTTTCTAAAAAATAAAGTAATATACACTGACTAGCACTGTCACTTAAGTATTGAGCCCACAATTGAGCGATTTCTGCTGAGGTTAGCCTAATCTGATTTTTCTCTTTCACTTAACTTCCTCCATACTCTAATAATTTGTATTATTTTCTCCAATAAATTTTTTCCTATGAATAAAGATGAGGATAAGTAGGAATAGAACCCTAAATGAAAGGAAGCTATTATGAAAATATGCTAATGAATTAAGGGTTTCTCATTAATTGATTGCCGAATACTGACATTATTTAAACTAACTTTGTATATCGTATGCAGGGAAAGACAATTCTAATAAGAGATTAACTTAGTGAGAGGAGAAGAGAGGAAATACTAGTAAATACTATTATGGGATTTGTTGTACCTTGGATTTTTGGTTTCATATTATACAAAAAAGAACCTATAATCGTTCTTTTAATTGCACCAATAGGAATGACAGTAGCTTTTATACTAAATGATTGGGGCAGTAATTACTTCTGGCAATTCAAACCGACTTTTAGAGATTTAAGCTTATCAGCACTCCCTTTAAATATGGGTTTCTATCCTGTCTTATCTTCTTTTTTAATTTATTTCAAGATGAAAAAAAAGATTAATACGATTATCCTTTTACTTTGTTTTACTTTCTTTACTACAGGCTTTGAAGGCATTGGTTTAATCTTAGGAAAAGTAGAGTATTTTAATGGATGGAATATTATTGGAACTTTTATTAGTTATTTAATGGCGTATTTTATTATTTATAGCTATTATCGAAGTTTAGTAAAGCATAATATCTTAAAGAAATAAGCTTTTCTTTATATAAATATAAAGGCCTCATATCTATTTGAAGCCCTTTCTGTTTTATTTCCTAGAAGGTACATTATGTTAACTAGATTTGCATATCGTATACTGCCGAAAAACAGAAAAAACATCCACCTGTATGGATGTTTTTTCTCATTTCTCTTTTGCAATTTCTTTTCTGTTAGGAGCAAGTGGTGGTTGTTCTAACCATTTGTTTTTCACCATAATATTAAACCATTTTTTTGTTACCATTAGATTTTTGAGAATGGTGCCTTCGTAAGTTGTTACAAGATCTGTTCGCATGGCTGATGCTAAACCTGTTCCGTGATATGCTTGTGCAGCTTGGAATAAGAAACCAATATGATACATCATTAATTTATCAGAAAAAGGAGAGTCTGTTGAAGTTGTTACTTCTGTCTCCCACGATTTAGGAACGGGTAAATTATCTGCGTGCATGATTTTTAAAAAGGATTGTATTTGATCATCAGCTGTTTTCTCCGACGCCTCTAAAAATTTTCTTACTTCTTTTGATTGAGCGACCTGACTAAATCCAATGGAAAGAGATTTAGCCATAATGCTTTTTTTAAGGTTGAAAGAAATACTTATGATTTCTATTGCCGTTAAACGTCTTCCTTTTCCGAAAAAACCATCCGTGAAATCCTGGCTAGAAATAAATTCTGGGTTCGTAGCAGGATAAAAATAAGGGTCCCTCTGAAACTCCCCTTTTTCAAGTAATAATTCAATCGTTTGATGATACATCCTTTTTGCATCATTATCACATGTATCGTAGAAGTGGCGTAAGTCTTCTCTGACAGAAACACCTAATGAAGTTGTATGTCCTAGCAAGCCATGTAACGTCATGATATGTAAATAATTCAAGCAGAATATATCAGTGAATAATCTTTTAGTACCTTTATTGAGGTCGGACTCAGTAAATCCAATTGGAACTGGAAACCCTTCCTTTTCTATAAAAGCTACGATTTGTTTCTTTTGTTTTGCGAAGGTCTTGATAGCATCTTCAAAAACGATCTTTATTGACTCATCCTCAATAATAGAGAACATATATCGATTTACTACATCTGTCATCGTTCCGTTTACATACTCTCCCCATAGTGTTCCTATTTCGGAAGATGTGAGTTTTAACTTATTCTTATCCAAATTATCACCTCTTGGATAATATTTACTAACTTATTAATAGATATGAATTTTTTCTTAATAAAATAAGGTTTTTAGCATGTAATTTCCGATAAAATCCATTGTGGTAACTAGAAATTCGTAGTAGATATAGTCCAAAAAGAAAAAGTTACCAGATCTAAGGTAGCTCTTTTCTATTGGTTATCCTAACTAACTGGTCTGTAAGAAAGAGAATAGCAAAGGGAATAGCAGAAATACCTAAAATTGTAAGAAAGACTTTATGAATTTTACCATTCATTTATATGAATCCACCTTTATATATAGAGTGAATATTTCAGCTTTTCTTAAGTAGAATGCTCAGATAAAGGAAAAGTATGTATAACAAATAGCAGCTTGAATTAAGCTGCTATTTGTTTATGGTTTCCTATAAAATCCATTATGGTAACTAGACTTGTATATATTCTAAAAAGAAACTAGGCTTTTTCACTGTGTTTACCTTTTGTACCAAAGTAATTTGTCCCAATAACTCCTGCAATAATGATAATGGCCCCGACTAGATGATAAAGGTGAAATTGTTCTTTCAAAAAAATTACTCCTGCCAAGATTGTAATGAGTGTAGCAAAATTACTGAAGACACTCATTTTAGATGCTTCTATTTTTGATAAGGCGTAATTAGAAAGATAGGACGTGACTAAAGATGATAATAAACCTAGATAGACAATTGCAATCACAAAATCTAGATGAACAAAAGGCTCCATAAATTGATGGATAGTGTTATTTATTAGATGATTTGTCAATGCCAAACCATTAAATGTAATAAAACCAAATAAAGTCATTATATATGTGATAGTGAATAAGGAATATCGTTGAGTTAAATTTCTAGCACATACATTGTATAGGGACGATACAAGTGCGGAAATTAAAATCAAACCACTTCCTAGTAGACTAGGATTTTTATTTCCTATATCGTTCATATACATAATATATATCACACCTACTACCGAGAAAATAATAGCTATCTTTTGACCAGATGTAGATGTTTCTTTTAAAAATATGCTCGCAAAGATTAATGTGAAAATTGGGATTGTTGCTTGAATGATTCCAGCTTCAGATGATGATATATTCACTAGTCCAAATACCTGAAAAGCAAAAAAGAGAGTGGGGTATAAAATAGCTAACAAGGCAATAATCCCTATATCCTTTTTGGTTACTTTTAATGATTTTTTCGTTAATACTTTTAAGATTGTAACCCCTATAAAAGCAATAGTAAATCGATGTGCTAATGCATCAAAAGGTGTAGCAATAATTAATGCAACTTTGACAAACATAAATGATAATCCGATAATAATGGCATAAGTAAGTGCTGCTATATATGCTTTTTTCTTTTCAGCCATATGAATGACCCCCTTTAGATTTACCCGGCCGGTTATCATTATAGTAAGAGAAACTAACAGTATCTACGATATAAAAAATACACATCTGTATCGGTACAGATGTGTATTTGGAGGAATACTATGCTTAAATATGAAACAATTTATCAATCCCTACTTCAAAAGATACAGTCTGGAGACTTTCCAGCAGGGGCAAAATTACCCTCAATTAGAGGCTTATCGCAACAATATATTTGTAATAAAAGTACAATATTAGCTGCCTTAAAACGATTAGAAGAGCAACATATTATTTATTCCATTCCAAAGAGTGGTTATTACGTCGTGGAACATCAGGTCTTCGAAGTACCAACATTTACTGAAGGCATTGATTTTGCAACATCATCTCCAACGTGGCATGCATTTCCTTATAAAGACTTTCAACAGTGTATTAATAAAGCGATTGATACATATCAAGAAGAATTGTTTCGTTATGGAACACCAAAAGGTTTATCTTTATTAATTACAGAAGCTAAAAAACTCTTAGAATCTTATCAAGTATTTGCGAAATCTGAACAGATTTTCATCACTTCAGGGGTTCAGCAGGCACTCGCTTTACTAAGCATGATGCCATTTCCAAATAACGGATCTACTATTTTAGTTGAACAACCTAGTTACCATTTGTATATGGATATGTTGAAAACATATGGAATTCGTACAATAGGGATTCCACGTACAGCACAAGGTATTGATCTAAAGCAATTAGAAAAAATATTCAATGAAGAAGAGATTAAATTTTTTTATACAATGCCACGCTTCCATAATCCTTTAGGAACGTCATATAGCAAAAAAGACAAAGAAGCTATTTTACAGTTAGCTTATAAATACAATGTGTATATTATAGAAGATGACTATTTAGCAGATTTTGAATATAACACAAAGAATGATCCTCTTTTTGCAAAGGATATTAAAGAACAGGTTATCTACTTAAAGAGCTTTTCAAAAATCATGTTTCCAGGTTTAAGAATTGGTCTAGCCGTTCTTCCTACCACTATTCTTAACACCTTTCAAAAATTTAGAACGACCATAGATATAGATAGCTCTATGATTTCACAAGCTGCACTATATCTTTATATAAAAAGCGGTATGTTTAAACATAATAAATTAAAAGTAAGTAGTATTTACCATAAACGTGCCGAAGTTCTTCATCAATCACTGCAAAATCATCTGGCTAATTACGAGTCATCGTCAGAAATAGTTATGCATGGTCATATTTTGTTACCTAGACAAGTAAATATGAAGTTATTTATTCGTTATTTATATGAACAGCGTGTATATCTGGATTCAGTTGAAAGTAATTATCTAGCCAACTTTCACAAAGAACGGGTTTTAAAGTTAAATGTGTCAAATGTTGAAAATCACCGAGTTGAAGAAGGAGTCAAAAAAATTGCAAGTGCTTTAAAAAAAAGAGATAACTATTTCTTTTAATTACTTAATGTAATTAAGGCCTTTAACACTGTTTAAGAAGAAGAGACTTAAAAGTATTATTCTTATAATGATGTACATTTTTCTCACGTGCCTTTTATATTTATTCCTACCGGTAATTTGTTTTATGTTAACTAAAAGTGAACATGATATTAATTAGAATGAACATCATGTTTTTTCTCAAGGTTGTATGAATAAAAGAAAAAAGCAGGTTTAATCCTGCTTTTATAGCCTTCTCTTGGAGATATGTAGAGTTATACCTTTATTTATAATATTTCTTTCAATACTTTATACTTATCTAGTAAATGTATCAATTGCTAAAAAGGTTCTATTCTTATGATTTTATAACATACACTATATTAGATTTTGATTCGAATAAGGAGGTAGACATGACATATCCTCAATTTCCAACCTATAGTTATATGAGAGTTGATCCCGTTTTAATTAATGATATTGAAAAAGCTATTAATGGGGAGTATAACGCTATTATCTGTTACGAGCAACTAGCTAAGATTGCACCCACAAAAAAAGAGCGTGAACGTATTCTAGAGATAAGAAAAGACGAAATTAAGCATTATCAAACATTCTCTACAATTTATGCAAACCTAACAGGTAAACAGTTTGAAGCCAGCGTTTCAGAGAAGTGTCCAAATACTTATAAAGAAGGGCTGCAAGTTGCTATTGAAGATGAACAAGAAACGGTAGACTTCTATCTAGATATTTCAGATAAAGCACAAGATGTGTATACTAAAGAAGCCTTTCGACGGGCTGCAGCAGACGAACAAAATCATGCTGTATGGTTTTTATATTTTTACACGAACCTTTAAATTGTGTACGTAAAGAGATCAACAGTGAGTTGATCTCTTTGTTATTTACTTCTATAAGAGAATAATGAATGTATGACTACTTGTAATTACTGTTATGATGCTTATTTAAAGGAAGAAAATGTTGGCATGATGGTGGAGTATATCCGTCTTGATTAAGAATGTGCAGGTGAGTTTAAAAAATTAGTTGCATAGGTTAAACGATATAACATACAAAAAGGAGCAAACAAATAGTTTGCTCCTTTTTGTATGTTTGTTACAATACCGATGCTTCTCTCTCATCTAAACATTACAATAATTACTCAATCATTATTTAGCAGAAAGTTCGCTTTCTGTTACCCATTTATGATTTTTTACTTTTTTGCCGCCAGTAGTTGGCGTGTAATCAACCATATACACAGTTGTTTTTTCAGCTGAATCAATAGTGGCTTTGGCACCTTTCATACCCTTCATATGGTCTGCTTCTAGATTCTGTTAAGCTAGATTAGTCAAAGTAATAATGGAGAAAAAGCTTAGCTGAAGTAACACCCTTGTGGTGCAAGGGGTTCTTTTTGGCGTGTGTTCCGAAAAGAGGCTCTATGTTAACTAAACAAGTATAAAATATACAGCTATAAAACAGAATAACCTACTGCTCCTGTACAGTAGGTTGTCCTGTTGGGAATACGAATATGATTTTAGTGGTAGATACCTCACGGCGTCTTGGGTAGTTTGCTCAATTTAATGCACTTTATTCCTACACAGCATATCCATTGCTTTTTTTAAAAGTAAAATGTCTTCTTTCATCATTACTTTCATATCGTCCATATCAAGTTGAATATATTCTTCTTTTAAACGTTCTAATTCCCTGACGAACAGGGATCCAGTATAGTACCCGTAATTTATCACCAATGTATATCTCCTTTATGTGCTATTAATATACTTAATTCCCTTTTATCTAGATTAACAACCAATAAAAGGAATATTCCAAAAAATAATCCTTTGCTGATATAGGCAAAGGATTTTCAAATTTATTGGAATAGGGGGAATATGTTATTAGTCTGGCCAGATTTATAGATTCATATACATATATCTTTAAAAGAAAATCCTGTAACCCAATATAATTACAATGAATAACTTTTTCTATTCATTATAATCTGTTATGTAAATATTAAAGTATTTCATATATTATTAAAGTTTTATTATTTACACTAACTGACGACAAATATGGGCCTTTTCTACAAATTTCCTTAACTTTATATTACTAAATATCACTGAATTTAACACTAATTCCGTTTATCTAGATGAAGTAAGAAGATACCTTTTCCTCAGAGTCCATTAGAAGAAATATTTTTTATCCACTCTTTTTTTAATAATGCATACTGAAGAGTATTTTCATACCTAGGTGTTCCATCTTCGTATTTAGTAAACGAAATAAACTCAACAAAACACCCTTCTTTACGCATCTCTAATTTTTCACAGAGTTTTTGCGATTTATAGTTATCCTCCTCAGTGTATGCATAGATTCTTCTTGCATCCCTTTGAGTAAATAGATAATTAAGGAATGCTTTCACACTTTCGCTTGCGTACCCTTTCCCTTCATATTCAGCATTAAAATGCCAACCAATGGAATAAGTATTTGGAGCTTCCTTTAAGTAGAATATTTCTCCTATTAGATAATTATTGCCTTTTAAGCAGACTGCAACAAAAGAGTCGTCTTTTTTTCTTTTTTGAATTTTTGAGGCAGCTTCCTCTATTGTGTGAACTTTGTCTTCAAGAAAGCAGCTTACCTTTGGATTAGCCAAGTATTCCAAAAGACCGTGAGAGTCTTCTTTAGAAAAATTTCTCAATAGTAGTCGATCAGTTTCAATTTTTTTCATCAAAAATTCTCCTAACCTATATTTATGAATTTATTTCTCTGAAAAGACAACAACAATAATTTAGTGGATAACGTAACAATAATGGTTGCTGAGCTTTTGTGATTTTAGCTGTGAGCATCTTCAGCAACGCGTTCACCAATATCAAGAACACGCGAGATGTTTTGCACGATTTCAGGAAGCCCGATTACTGCCTCTTGGAACATCCAAATATAAGCCAGAACTGCATAAATAGCACCAGCCGTAGTACCCTCAGCACCTGTAAGTCTAAGGAGTGTAGCTAGGGTTAAGAGAATGACGACAATCTCCATCGTCCCCCATGTTTTGGCCTCAGCGTTAGAAATAGCAACACGCCATAAACGTAATCGTGCAAAATGTTTTTGAACAATGGTAAGTGGACGATGAACGACTATATCTGCCTCTTCTTCAATCCGGTTGTTAAGTGCATGATTCAAACGATAAGAACGACGGCCAAACCACTTGTTTATAATTAGTATTGGAATGAGTGCCAATAAACTTAAGACCCCAATGAACCAATCATAAAAAAATAACATGATAATAGCACCTAAAAATCGAATAACCGTTGTTGCAACTGCTGGTAACTCCATCTGAAAGAAATCTACTACCTCTCGAGACAATGAGACGCGTCCTACAATTCGAGTTCCTTTTACTCCATCAGCACGCTGACGCTCCACCATTTCTCCAGCTACATTAGAATAAATTCCAACAAATACTTTTGTATCGTAAACATGCCTAAACAAGCCAACTCCTAGGTGAAGGATCCATAGTAAAGCAAGTGGTATGAGACTAGCAGGATTCCCTTTAAGCAAACCATCGATTGCAAAACCAGTTGTTGCAGCATAAAGGAGATCACAAACATTTTCAATAATGGTGAGTATATACGTAAGGCTAATTCCTTTACGGTTTTTTGACCATATACTTCGAAGGAGTTGACTGACAGGGGATTTTGTCTTTTTTACCGTTTGCATCTTTTCAACTCTTCCTTTTCTTTAATTAAACAAATTTTAATTCTATTTATTTCTTTACCTTCACATTCATCAATTCGCCTTTTCATCTAATTAAAAAGAGTAAAGGACTTATCATTGCTGTTTATATCTCCTTTCCAGTACAATGAACATCATAAAGTATATGGTTACCGTATAGTCAAGGAGGAGTTTATGAGTGAAGAGTTGGAAAAGTACTTTACTACCGGTGAATTCGCGAATCTCTGTCATGTGAAAAAGCAAACTCTGTTTCATTATGATGAGATAGGGTTACTTTCACCTAAAATTAAAAAAGAGAATGGATATAGGTACTATTCGTATGATCAATTTGAAGTCTTTCAATTGATTGCCTTATTTAAAGAATTTGGTATCCCATTAAAAGAGATAAGAATTCTCCTAACAGATAAAAAGCCAAGAAATATGATTACACTTTTAAAGGAGAAGTCTTTTGAAATTGAAGAAAAAATTAAAAATCTTAATCACTTACAAGCAATTATTCAAACGCGTTTACAGTTAGCAGAACATGCCTTACAAACCGACTTTTCTTCTATTTCATTGCAGTCTTTAGATGAGGAAAACTTTATGATAAGTGAAAATATACTAGAAGAGGCCGAACAAAAATATACTACGGTTATTCCGGAGCTTATTCATTATATTCAACTCCATAAATTAGATCGAGGATATCCAATTGGAGCACTGCTTGCGAGAGAACAAATCCAAAAAAAAGAGTTTTACAATTACAAACATTTATATGTCAAAATTCCAGAAGGGATAGAAAAAGTCCATTATCACACACGTCCCCGGGGACTATATGCTGTTGGGTATCAAAAAGGTGCCGAAACTGAGCATGCTTACAATCGAATGATTCAGTTTGTTGAAGAAAAAGGGCTAAAAATAGGCGAGTATGCATATGAGGAATACGTGATTGATGAGGTGTCGGCGGATGGAATTGAGAATTCAATTACAAGAATTCAACTTCAAATTCAGAGCTACTAACAGGTTTTAGTTTATATAGGCAATGAACACCATGGTCACTAAAGGTTTAAAAAGCAAAAAACCTCCTATTTCCGTAGGGGGTTTTTCTATAGGTTAATGAGGTTCTAGACTGGAGATACTTCTCAGTATCTTGACTAGTTTTTCTACAATATATTTAATAGTTAAAACTATTTTTAATAAAGTATGTTAGCTATTACTTATAAAAATTATAGTTTTCGTCTTCCCAAATCATCGATTTTTAATAGTAATCCAAATTGTGAAAATTTGAGTGTTGAAAAATACGTTATAAAAAGTTAGTGTGAAATTTAACAATATTTAACATGGGAATTTATTAGGTGATGATGGGGATGGGAAATAAACATGTAACACAGGAAGTCCTATTAGAAGAAATAGAGCGTATTAGGGAAATTATGATATATACTGCTTTAAAGGAAGGACTTGTAAGTGATAACACGGTAAAGGTAAGTCAAGAATTGGATATGAAGTTAAATGAATTAGAAGAAATTCATTTAAAAAAAGTCCTTACTTCATAAATAAGGGCTTTTTTGCATGTGTTTTCCGATAATCTGAATTATGGTGCGACAAGAAGTCGCTTTTATATAGTGTGGCTTACGCCACTGGTTTAGACGCAAAAACTATCCCCATCCAAAACTGCGGGCCTGGTAACGGGCTCGTGGGTTGCATGCGGAAATGTGGAAACAGAGGACAAATGCATGGTCCAGAACACTGCTAGGAGAAGATAGGTACGGTAAACGAACGTGAAGGTTTGTAAGCTTCGTAAGCGTTAGCTCAAGATAGTGCATAGTTTTGCTTGGGTATTGGCAAGAGGAAAAGCAGAATCATAATGCTGCTCTGATGCGTCCCGCATCTTGCCCGGAGTAAAGAACCTACCTACCCCTATCGCATCTGTAAAAAGTGGAACTTGGTAAGCCCTATGTCATCTGCCTAAGCAGTAGGATGACTGCAAAGTCAAACGATGTGGCAGAGGGTATGGGATATGAGAAAAAGCCAAAGCCGTTACCCTGAAAAGGGACAGGAAAGCAGAAACACTGTATAACTGGACGGATACTGTCGTCTTAACAGGCAGTGACAGGCTCGAAAGAGCGCCCACTTCTCATGGGTCTTCAACACGAAAATAAATTTGTGGCTATCTTCTAACGAAAAGGAGCGTGCTGTTATGAATACCTCTCTACGAGCGTCGGCGCACGTCTCGCATAAAGGTTGGTACTCTATTGATTGGAGTATTATACAAAAATATGTAACGAAGTTACGACAAAGAATTTATCGTGCCAAACAACAAAATCAACAAAGAAAAGTAAGGAAACACACCTTTAGTAAGGAGATTTAATGAGAAAATACATAATATTAGATATGCCTATAAATGACATTAAGAAAGTTATGATAGTGGACATCAAAGATGAAGTAAATATGTTTCTTTATAATACGTCAGATGATGTACCTTCAATTGGAGACTATAGTTTTGAAACATTACAAGAAGCTGAAGACTTTTTTAGCAAGGAATTTTCAAAAGAAAAAGATAGTATAGCTTCTTGGATTTATGTACCAAATCCAACTAAGGATTATCAGGAAGATATTATTAAACCAGTAAGAATTAAGGATATAAATACTTGTACTCCTCAATGGGGAACTTATGAGGAATTCGTAAACGGAAAGTGGATAGACATTAAGTTTTAGCCTACCTACTACCGATAACACGCTTAGGATAACTAAGGGAGTGGTTTTTTCATGAGTTCTTATGAATATCAATTAGTAATGAATAACACTAAATGGCAAGAAATTAGAAATGCAATGAACGATTGTTCTATAAATACAATTTGGAGAATACAGGATTTCAAAACTAAATATATAAGTAATTGGGATGGAGATTGGTTTTATCATTTCAAAGGTAATTATAAAAACATTGAGTGGTTAGAAATAAAGATTGAAAATTTAGAAGAGAAGGGTCAGGTAATAAATATACTTAGAACAATTAACATACCAGGAGAAACAAAAGATGATGTTATAAAAGTTTATGGCTACGTTAAAAACAATAATTCTATAGATTATTTATAATAGCTAATGGTTCTTATAATCCCAGTTATGATAACTAGAATCTCATCTCATACTAACTATTTTTTGACCTCCAAATAAGACAAAAAATATGAGGAAAGGTATTGTATGATGAAAAAACAAGACCGACAAAAAAGATTAGAGTTTCTATTGGCAAAGAGAAAGAGGTTAGAGAAAAAAGAGAATAAAGATCCTCTTTTTTCAGAATGTGTAAATGCTTTAGGTAAAGGCGTTATTATATATTCTCCTGAAAAAAGTGAAGAAAGGTATTGCTCGTTTCAAAAAGAGGTTCCATTCACATTTTACGGAAGGATAGAATGGGATAAATTTGATAAATACTGTGTAATTACTTATTTAGAAGATGTAAAAAGCTTAATAAATAACGATGATCTTGAGATATATTGGAGTACAGACAATTTCCCTGTGCTAAAGACGAAGTTTGAGAACATCTTAAGCGTATATGATGATGTTGTAGCTGTAAGTAGCGATACTTTTCTTTATGTAGAAAATAAATACGTAATAGAAATTTATCATGACGGAGAAATTAGAATAGGTTCCTTAGACAATTTCCGATAACGTATTTTATGTTAACAGTTATAAAATCAAAAAAGGGGTACCGTTGCCAAACGAATTGTCGAACTTCATCAAGGAGAAATATGGGCAGAAAGTGAGAAAGAAAAGATAACGATGTATGTTGCGTTGCCTTTTCCTCATGATAAAGAAGAGAAAGAGATTATTTATGAAGATTTATGAACTAATTAGATTAGCAGTAGAAATTATGTTTACACTAATTTCTGATGATGTTCTCATGCTAATTTTTTATGAAAAAACACCTTCAAGTGATTACCAGGTAATCACTTGAAGGTGTTTTCTATTATTTTATTAAAACCGTTGTATTAGCCGGAATTACAAGCTGATTTTTGCCTTTTTTAGCACCTTTTTCACTAGCAAAAATCAATTTACCTTTCGCTGCTACAGATACTTTTACAGGTTGATTTGAAATATTATGATACACGCTAATCGAGTTGCCTTTATACGTACGGCTATAGGCAACAACTTCTTTACTGTCTACTGAAATAGATTGAAGCGTTCCTTTTACTAACTCTTCATGCTGCTGACGCACGCGAATCATTTCACGGTAATGATTTAACAAAGAATCCTTTTGTTTGGTTTGTGCTTCTACAGACACGCCGTTGCCGCCTTTGTTATATACAGGTGTTTCCCAGCTGGTTTGTCCAAGTCCGTTTCCTTCGTACCAGCGGAACGGTTCACGGATTAACTCATCAGGCTTTTCACCGGTCATGCCAATTTCTTCACCGTAATAAATATACGGGTTGCCAGGAAGCGTAAGTAAGATAGAAGCAGCTGATTTTGCTTTGTTCACATCGCCGCTCAGTTCACTCATGACACGATTTTGGTCATGGTTGGTTAAGAAAATACCGTCAATTTTGTTTGGATTGTATGATTTGAACAGCTCATCCGTTGCCGCTGCTGCAGTGGCGATTCCTTGATCATTTCCCGCTTTTACAGAGTTGACAATTTTCCCTGCTAAATCAAAGTTAAATAGGGAATCAAGCGATTGATAGTAAGGAGCTACCACTTCAGGCTGATCCCATACTTCACCCGTTAGATATACGTTAGGGTTTTCTTTTTTCATCGCATCTCTAAACTCATTCCACCACAGGATATTTTTCTTAGCGCCTTCAGGCGTTTGACCTTTAAAAATATGAAGCGCAGCATCTAAGCGGAAGCCATCAACGCCTTGCTTTAGCCAAAACTTTCCGACGTTAATCATTTCTTTTCTTACTTCAGGGTTATCGTAATTTAAGTCAGGCATTCCTTCCCAAAACGTTCCGTAAAAATACTCTCCGTTTGGAGCTTTATGCCATACTTGCTGTCCCCAAGATCCTTTTTCATTCAAGTCGGTATTTTTATCAGCCCAAATATAGTAATCTCTGTACTTGCTGTTTTTATCTTTTAACGCAGCTTGAAACCAAGGGTGTTCGCTGCTCGTATGATTCACAACAAGGTCCATAATGACTTTTACGTCTCGTTTGTCTGCTTCTTTCATCAGCTTGCGAAAATCTTGCAGATTTCCGTACTGCGGATCAATGTTATAATAGTCCGTTACATCATATTTATGATAGCTAGGAGAAGGGTTGACTGGCATCATCCAAATCCCGTTTACTTGAAGATCATTCTTTGTATGAGAATTTCCGTCATTTAAATAGTCCAGCTTTTGTGTAAGACCTTTTAAATCACCATGTCCATCTTTATTTGCATCGTAAAAAGAGTTTACATACACCTCATAAAAGACACCGTTTTTATCTGCTGTTGGAGCTTTACCTTTATGTACAGTTTCGGCGTGAACACCTGTTGATAAGCTAGCAGCCAGCGGCAGTGTTAGAGCTAAAGCTGTCCATTTTTTCCCTTTCATCGTTTCATCCCCTTTTTTGCAATCGTTTGCATAAATTGACTACAATTGAAATATAGCACCTATTTGAAAACGATTACAACGAAAATTTCATTTTGATTATTTTGAACTAGTAATTATTCTGACAACCTAGTTATTTACTGTGTCTAATGACATTAAGCGGCTGCGTTATATTAAGGCTATAGATAGAAGATAGCAATAAAATAAGGGATTATTATCCAAGTGAAAATAATGACTATGTCAAATATTCTGACAATGTTGTTGTTCAATTCATCATCTCGTGCTAAAATCCAAATATAACTGAAAAACGGTACTATGGTTCCGAAAAACGGAACTTAAAGTATCGATGCAGATAATAAAGCTTGAATTTCATTTACTATCTGCAAATGATTACGCTTACATTAAAGGGGTTAAGGGGGAAGAATGCATTGAGTAAAGTAGATTTAAACTGTGATTTAGGGGAAAGCTTTGGTGCTTATCGTATTGGCAATGATGAAGCCATTTTAGAGCACGTGACGTCTGTGAACGTTGCCTGTGGATTTCACGCAGGGGATCCGAGCGTTATGAGAAAAACGGTAAAATTGGCCGCTGAAAAAAAAGTGCAAATTGGGGCTCATCCTGGTCTTCAGGACCTTATTGGTTTTGGACGCAGAAACATGAATATTTCACCTCAGGAAGCCTACGATATCGTGATCTATCAAATTGGGGCATTAAACGGTTTTTTGCAAGCAGAAGGGTTATCAATGCAGCATGTAAAACCTCACGGTGCACTGTATAACATGGCTGCTAAAAACGAAGCGTTGTCTGAAGCAATAGCAAAAGCTGTTTACAACGTAAATCCTGAGCTGATTTTATTTGGGTTATCTGGAAGTGAACTGATTCAAGCAGGTAACAGAATTGGTTTAAAGACGGCTAACGAAGTATTTGCAGACCGTACCTATCAGTTAGACGGTTCTCTCACTTCTCGTACAGAACCGAATGCTTTAATTGAAAATGACGACGAAGCTGTTTCTCAAGTTATTACAATGGTGAAAGAAGGGAAGGTAAAATCTCAGCAAGGTAAGGATGTAGAATTGCAGGCAGATACGATTTGCATCCATGGAGACGGAGCTCACGCACTTGAATTTGCCCGTCATGTCAACCGTTCTTTACGAGCATCAGAAGTGGTAGTTAAGGCTATTTCAAAATAAAAACTACATACAATCAGGAGGAAGATGATATTGGAGCCAATTAAAAAATCAACACCTCAGCAAAAGCTTTCGGCTGCGCCTAAAGTAAACTGGACGTTAATGCTTGGAGCCGCTTTTTTAATGGCCACATCGGCTATTGGACCAGGCTTTTTAACTCAAACTACCGTATTTACACAAAATTTAGCTGCAAGCTTCGGATTCGTTATTTTAATTTCAATTATTCTTGATATTTTTGCTCAAACCAACGTATGGAGAATTATTGCCGTTTCTGAAAAACGAGGACAAGAAATCGCCAATATGGTATTTCCTGGATTAGGATACGTGCTCGCTATTTTAATTGTTATTGGAGGACTTGCTTTCAATATTGGAAATATTGCCGGTGCGGGGCTTGGATTAAATGCGATTACGGGTATTTCTCCAACAGCTGGCGCTGCAATTAGTGCAGTTATTGCTGTATTAATCTTCGTTGTAAAAGAAGCTGGAAAAGCAATGGATCGCTTCACGCAAATTGCAGGTTTTGTCATGATTGGGCTGATGCTATATGTAGCCGCTACCACTTCACCTCCCGTTGGAGAAGCTGTAGTGAAATCTTTTACACCTGACAAAATCGACATCATTGCGATCGTTACGCTTGTTGGAGGAACAGTCGGTGGTTATATCACCTTTGCTGGTGGACATCGTCTTTTAGATGCCGGCGTAAAAGGCATCGATTCTTTACCTCAAGTAACAAAAAGTTCTGTAACAGGAATTCTTATCACTTCCGTTATGCGAATCGCTTTGTTTTTAGCTGTACTTGGCGTTGTGTCTAAAGGTTTACAAATTGACCCAGCCAATCCTCCAGCATCCGTGTTTCAGCTCGCAGCAGGAAACGTCGGGTATAAAATCTTTGGTATTGTTATGTGGTCTGCCGCTATTACGTCTGTGGTAGGAGCTGCTTATACCTCTGTTTCGTTTATTCAAACGTTTAGTGAAAAACTTAATAAAAACTCAAACTGGATTATTATTGGATTTATTATTATTTCAACTCTGTCATTTGTCTTAATTGGAAAACCTGTAAAAGTTCTTCTTTTAGTTGGAGCAATCAATGGATTAATTCTGCCGATCGCTCTTGGGACTTTACTGGTTGCTGCATACAAAAAAAGCATCGTTGGCGAGTATAAACATCCTTTATGGCTTACCATTTCTGGTGTACTTGTCGTTATTGTAATGGCTTTAATGGGCGGCTATACGTTGATGGATCAACTTCCTCAATTATTTAAATAAAACAATGTGCCCGCACGTAAGTTGAGTGTGGGCAATGATGGGAGAGAGAAATATGACAACCCTTTCACAACTAACTCCAGCTGAACTTCGTCAGCAAATCCGTAACAACCAGCTTATTCAACCAACAGCAGGCATGGCAAACGGCTATGCTCAAGCTAATTTAGCTATTTTACCAAAGCAACAAGCCTTTGACTTTCTATTGTTCTGTCAGCGTAACCCTAAATCGTGTCCTCTTTTAGATGTCACGGACGTTGGATCACCGGTGCCAAAGTTTGCTGCTCCGTCGGGAGATATTCGTACAGACATTCCCAAGTATCGAATCTATGAAAATGGGGAACTAGTAAAAGAAGTAACCGATATCACAGATTACTGGACAGAAGACATGGTAGCTTTCCTTATCGGCTGCAGCTTTACATTTGAACACGCGCTTTTAAACAATGACATACCTGTTCGTCACATTGAAGAAAATTGTAATGTTCCTATGTATAAAACAAATATTTCATGCGCTGAAGCGGGAATATTCCACGGCTCGACGGTAGTTAGTATGCGTCCAATTCCTCAACAAGATGTAGTACGGGCAGCCCAAGTAACTTCACGTTTTCCAGCTGTGCACGGAGGACCTGTTCACATTGGAGATCCCGCTGCGATAGGAATTGAAGACCTTCACTCTCCGGATTTTGGCGATGCTGTTCCGATTAAGGAAGGGGAAGTGCCCGTATTTTGGGCTTGTGGTGTAACCCCTCAAGCAGTAGCAATGGAAACAAAACCTTCTATTATGATTACACATGCTCCGGGGCATATGTTTATCACAGATATTCGAGATGAAAAACTAGGTGTTTTATAAAAGAAAGAGGTGTAGATATGAATCAAACCGTAACAAAAGCGTTAGCTGTTATTTCTCCGCTTGGCGACTCAGCGCTTGTTATAACGTTTGGAGATAGCATTCAATACGACATTCATAAACAAATTAAAACGTGTAAAGATTCGATAGAATTAAATCCTTTTCCTGGATTTATCGAATGCGTGCCGGCATTTACGAACCTGACAATCTTTTATAACCCCCTTGAAGTTGTAGCAGCTGTGAAAAAGAAGGAGAAAAAAGAATTTGTTTCTCCTTTTGAAGTAGTGTCTTCTATCATTCAAAGTAAACTAGAGAATGAACAGACAGAAAAAGAGTTAAACCATCGTACGGTTTCCATTCCAGTTTGCTACGGCGGAGAGTATGGACCTGACCTTGAATATGTCGCTCGTCACCATAACTTAACAACTGAAGAGGTAATTAGTATTCATTCTGAAGGCGAATACTTAGCATACATGATTGGATTTGCTCCTGGATTTCCATTTCTCGGAGGGTTATCTGAAAGAATTGCTACGCCTCGCCGGCCGTCTCCTCGCACCTCTATTCCTGCTGGATCGGTTGGTATTGCGGGAATGCAAACAGGGGTGTATCCTATTTCCACTCCCGGAGGATGGCAATTAATTGGGCAAACGCCTATTAAACTGTTTTTACCGGAACAAAACCCACCAAGTTTGCTGCAGGCTGGAGATATTGTAAAATTCGAGCCTATCTCTAAAGAAGAGTATCAAGAACTACAGGCAAAGGAGGGGGAAAAATGAGTATGCGAGTCAGTAAAGCCGGGTTATTAACGAGCATTCAAGATTTAGGAAGAAGAGGGTTTCAGCAGCACGGTGTAATTGTAAGCGGTGCAATGGATTCTTATTCCCTCCGAATTGCTAATTTACTAGTTGGTAACGATGAAAATGAAGCGGGACTTGAAGTTACGCTAATGGGGCCTACCCTTGAAATAGAAAGCGATTGTTTAGTAGCGATTACAGGGGGAGATTTAACTCCTTCGATCAACGCAAAGCCAGTACCTATGTGGAAACCTTTATTTATTCCAAAAGGAAGCACTTTATCATTTGGTCCTTGCAAAACAGGGTGTCGTTCCTATTTATCTGTAGCAGGAGGATTTGCTATTAGTGAAGTGTTAAATAGTAAAAGTACGTATTTAAGAGGTGAAATTGGCGGCTACAAAGGAAGAGCATTACAAACAGACGATGTTTTATCTCTATCAGTTCCTGCTACTTCAAAGCCTGCTTTTGTTTCAAATGAACTGATAAACGGGGTATATACTTCTTCATGGTCCGTAAATTATAAGGAACTTGTTCACTTTACAAAGAAACCAGGTGTCCGTGTTATTAATGGCAGTCAATACGACTTATTTACACCTGAAAGCAAAAGTTATTTTACGAAAGGGCCTTTTAAAGTATCGAATCAATCAGACCGAATGGGCTATCGAATGGATGGACCTTCTCTTCAGCTTCAAGAAAAAAAAGAGTTATTGTCTGAAGCCGTTTCACAAGGTTCTGTTCAAGTCCCGCCGGATGGAAATCCCATCATCCTGTTAGCAGACCGTCAAACCACGGGGGGATACCCTAAAATTGCTCAAGTCATCACAGCGGATTTACCGCTTTTAGCTCAAGTAAAGCCCGGAGAATCCATTTATTTTTCTCACATTTCGCTTCATGAAGCGGAAAAAATCTATTTAGAAAAAGAACAGATGCTTCAAGAGTTGAAGATTGCTATTAACCTTGCGTCAACTAAATAACACAAAACGGGAGTGACAAGAAATGATAAACGTACGTGAATTGCAAGAAGTTGTTTCATTAATGAATGAATCTGGTATTCAAAAGCTTCATATTGAACATGAAGGAACAAAAGTTGTCATTGATAAAGCGGGAATTCCTTTAGAAGACACAGCTGTTACAGAAGTGAAAACAGATGAAGTAAAAGCCGCTGCCACTGAGCAAGCGCCTCAAGATTCTATGTCTGTAAACCCAGCAGACAATAATGAAAAGCAAATCTTATCACCAATGGTTGGAACGTTTTACGCCAAGCCAGAAGCAGACGCCGATCCCTTCGTTCAAGTAGGACAAACAGTTGAACGTAAAGATGTTGTATGTGTGATTGAAGCGATGAAGCTGTTTAACGAAGTCGATGCGGGAATAGAAGGAAAAGTGCTTGAAATTCTTGTGAAAGACGGAGACGTTGTTGAGTTTGGACAGCCATTATTTACCGTAAAATCACACTAAAGTATACATACTGTCAGGAGGAGTCATTATGTTTAAAAAGATCTTAATCGCAAACCGAGGCGAGATTGCAGTTCGTATCATTCGGGCTTGTAAAGAGATGGGTATTGCAACCGTGGCGGTGTATTCAGAAGCAGACAAAGATGCACTTCACGTGAAGCTAGCAGATGAGTCATTTTGTATTGGCAAAACGTCTTCTAAAGAAAGCTACTTAAACATTCGTAATTTGCTTACCGTAGCGCAAGTAACCAAGGCAGACGCTATTCATCCCGGCTATGGATTTTTAGCTGAAAATGCTGATTTTGCTGAGATGTGTGAATCCTATGACGTTACCTTTATTGGTCCAAAAGCGGAAGCCATCCGTAAAATGGGAGCAAAAGCTGTAGCGCGAGATACAATGAAACAAGCCGGTGTGCCTATTGTACCTGGAACAGAAGGGCTGATTAAAGATAGCAGCTCAGCTATTCCAGTAGCACGAGAAATAGGTTATCCCATCATCGTAAAAGCCACAGCGGGCGGTGGCGGAAAAGGAATGCGACTGGCTCATAGCGAAGAAGAGCTAGAAAAAGCAATTCGTCAAGCTCAGCATGAAGCAGAAACTGCCTTTGGAAACGGCGGCGTATATCTTGAAAAATATTTAGAAGAGCCGAAACACATCGAAATTCAAATCATTGCTGATGAAGAAGGGAATGTGGTTCATTTAGGGGAACGAGATTGTTCAATTCAACGCCGTCATCAAAAGTTGGTAGAAGAAGCTCCGTCTCCTGCGGTAGATGAAAACCTTCGTGCGAAAATGGGCAAGGCGGCAGTCTCGGCAGCTAAAGCAGTCGATTATACAGGTGTCGGAACAGTTGAGTTTCTATTAGATAAGCACGGGCATTTTTATTTTATGGAAATGAACACGCGGATTCAAGTTGAACATCCTGTTACAGAACTTGTAACAAACATTGACTTAATTAAAGAACAAATTTCAGTAGCAGCAGGCTACTCGCTATCATTTGCTCAGCAGGACATTCAGTTGAAGGGATGGGCAATTGAATGTCGGATCAATGCAGAAAATCCGGCTAAAAACTTTATGCCTTCTCCTGGAAAAGTCGAGATGTATTTACCTCCTGGCGGCTACGGAGTGCGTGTAGACAGCGCCGTTTACCCAGGCTATGAAATTTCCCCATTTTATGATTCCATGGTCGCGAAATTAATTGTAACGGGGAAAGATCGAAATGAAGCGATTCAACGAATGAAACGCGCGCTCGAAGAATTTATCATTATAGGTATTCATACAACCATTCCTTTTCATTTAGAATTACTGAACCATCCTTCTTTTAAGGAAGGGGATTTTACAACCAAATTTCTAGAAAGTAATCCTATTTCAATTAAAGAACTAGAAATGGTGTAAGAAAGGAAAGTGCTCTTATAAGGGAGTGCTTTCCTTTTTTTCTTCATGTATAATAAAAAGAACATATGATTAGCTAGTAAGCTATACGTCTATCAAATACATGTATTCGCACAAATAAGGGAGAAGGTTTTATGCAAGCTAACAATAAAACGGTTGTTAAATCCATGCAGATTCTCACGCTTTTTATCAAGCACCCTAAGCTGACCTTCACAGAAATGATGGAATATTCAGGCGTTCCGAAAACTTCTTTGCACCGGATGGTTGGTTCGCTTGAAGAGATGGGATTTTTAACAAAAGATGCGCAAGGATACTATTCGCTAGGACTTTTATTCTTGCAATTTGGTCAGCTGGTGGCTAATCGCTTAGATATTAGAAATATCGCAAAGCCTGTAATGGAAACGCTCCGAGACGAAGTAGAAGAAGCGGTTAATTTAATTGTACGAGATGGGAATGAAGCTATGTATATTGAAAAAGTAGATACGCTTCATCCAGTGCGTCTCTATACATCAATTGGAAGGCGTTCACCTCTTTATGCAGGAGCTTGTTCACGCGTTATCTTGGCGCATTTACCCGAAAAAGAACAAGAGGAATATATTACTCAAACGGAGCTAGCTCCAATAGGTATTGGAACTATTACAGATCAAAAGAAGCTAAGAAATGTATTAAAAGAAGCAAAAGAAAAAGGGTATACCATTAGCACCTCTGAATTAGAAAACTTTACAACATCCGTGAGCGCGCCGATTGTAAATCATCAAAATGAAGTGGTTGCAGGCATTAGCGTAGCGGGAATTGAAGCAAGATTTCAAGGAGACAGACTGCCGTTCATTATTCAAAAAGTAACAGAAGCGGCGAGCTTAATTTCTGAAAAACTCGGTTATCAAGGATCATTAAAGTAGCATACATAGAAAAATGGAGGTAGACCATTGAAACGATTAGAAGGTAAAACAGTCGCACTCGTAGGTCAGCGTAAAGTAGAAGAAATCAGCAAAATTGTTGAAAACCTTGGCGGGACCCCGCTTGTACGACCTGCACAAGGAACCATCTTTTTAGATGACACACATTTAGAAGCAGATATTAAAGAACTGGTAAAAGGAAATTATGATTGGTTTATTTTTACGACAGGCGTCGGCACGGAAATTTTGTATAAAACAGCAGAAAAGCTAGGGCTGGCGGACGAATTCCTGTCTTCTTTACAAGCAGCTCATATTGCTGCACGCGGGTATAAAACCGTAAATATGTTAAAAAAACTCGGTGTTACTCCAACCGTTCGAGATGATGATGGAAGTACGGCAGGCCTAGTCAGGGCGCTTCATTCGTTTTCTTTTGAAGGAAAGCATGTAGCACTTCAGCTTCACGGAGATCCTGCACCAAAATTGATTGACTTTCTTTCGAATCAAAAAGCCCAATTTAAAGAGATTTTACCGTATCAGCATATTCCGCCAAAAGCAGAAGTCATGGAACAGCTTATAAACGAATTAATAAGCGGAAAAATCGACGCTGTTAATTTCACAAGCGCTCCGCAGGCCCGCTTTTTATTTTCGTTTGCAAGAGAACACGGACAAGCTGATCACATTCGAGAACTCTTTAAAAGCTCTGTAGTAGCTGTATCCGTAGGAAAAGTAACCGCTGCTGCTTTAAAAGAAGAAGGAGTAGATCGTATTGTTATTCCTGATCAAGAAAGAATGGGAAGTGCAATTGTAGCTTTAGAACATTATTATCAGCAGCGTGATTAACAAAAGACCTTCTCGCCTCACCGTGAGAAGGTCTTTTGTATGACTTCATCCGAGCGTTGTCGAATATTGTTTGATAATTACCTATCACTCTCTTTTTAAACACGTACAAACAACAGATAAACATAGATTTGTTACTATTTCAGAAAATCATTTTCAAATATTGCAAAAATAGTAGAAAAAGGTAAAAAAACAGAGGTGGATGTTAAAAAAATGTTACGTTTGCTTTAGCAATAACTTATATCCAACCAGCTTAAAAAATCTTGATCACCTATTTTATCATGTTAAAAACAGGGCTGTATAAAGCCCGGTAGATTATTTATTTTAACAGGGATATAAAGGTATATTTTTGCAGGTAAAAGATGAATGTATACACAAGCGTTAAATGTTACATTACTGAAATACAATTGTAATATTGTTATTCTTTTTTTCAACGTTTATCGTGGTATAATTTTCGTAGATTTTCATTAGCATATTTAGCTATTTATCGACAAATACAGTGAACTTTACATAAATTGTCAGACTTTTATACATATTGATACATAATTAGAAATTACTAGTTTAACAGAGCGAGAAAGCGGAGGAATTCATATTGAAAAAGAAAATGCTTTTACTTAACACAACGGTTTTATTAGGCCTGGGAGGAGTTTTATCAACTCCAGCATATGCCTCTACCATTCAAGATATGGAATCGCAAAAATCTCAAATTCAAAATCAGCGTCAAGATGTGCAATCTAACATCAAAGCAGCTTCTGATGAATTGACACGCCTTCAAGCAGAACAAGATCAAATGAAAGCACAGCTTGAGCGATTAACAATAGCAGAAGAAGAAAACAATAAAAAAGCCCAAAAAACAGAAGCCGATATTAAAGAAACGTCTAAACAAGTAGAGCAGCTTGAAAAAGAAATTAAGCTGCTTCAAGAAAAACTTGAAAAGCGAAACGATATTTTAAAAGATCGTGCACGTTCCCTCCAGGAAAGCGGCGGTAACGTAGAGTATTTACAAGTTTTACTTGGTTCTTCAAGTTTTGGTGATTTTGTAGATCGCGCGCTAGCTGTTTCAACTATTGTAGATGCAGACCGTGGTATTTTAAAAGAAACTAAAAATATGCAAGACGAATTAAAAACAAAACAAGCGGATGTTAAGTCTAAGCTTGCTAGCTTAGAAGACATGAAGGCAGAACTGGATGAAATGACTGTCCAGCTAGCAGCTCAAAAGAAACAAAAAGATGCATTGGCAAAAGAACTAAAAGATAAAGAAGCAAAAAATGAAGAACTAAAAGCTTCTCTACAATCAAAAGACAGCTCTCTTGCAAATGAACAGTCTACGCTTGAACAAAATATTAAAGATCAAAAAGCTGCAGAAGAAGCAGCAAGAAAAGCAGCTGAACAAGCGGCTAAAGAGGCAGCCAAGAAAGCAGCTGAGCAAGCTCAAAAAGCAGCGGCTGCACCAGCTGAAAAAGCCGATTCATCTTCTGTTAAGGCAGAAGCACCAAAAGCAAGCAGCAATGATGTGGCACCTACAAGCGCTCCAGCTCCAAAAGCTAGCAATGTTGTAACAGTAGGAAACCGCTGGATTGGAAACTCTGCTTACGTATTTGGCGGTGGACGCAGCCAGTCTGATATTAGCCACGGCTTATTTGACTGCTCGTCATTCGTACACTGGGCATATTCTCAAGTTGGCGTTAACCTTGGACCTCTTGGATCTGTAAGTACAGAAACGTTAAAGCATGCTGGAACACAAGTGTCTTCTAGTCAAATGCAGCCTGGCGATCTTGTTTTCTTCGATACATATAAAAAAGACGGCCACGTTGGCATTTATGTAGGAGGCGGCAAGTTCATCGGTGCTCAAAGCTCAACAGGTGTTGCAATTGCAAACATGAGCAGCGGCTACTGGAAACAAAAATTCAACGGACGCGTAGTTCGTATTTAATAGGGTATAGTAAAAAGAAAACATCCCATCTGGATGTTTTCTTTTTATATTGTAAGGAGCGTATGACTATGAATTCTATTTTTGATCATATACAACCCAACTTAGATATTTTATTTGTCGGTTTTAATCCAAGCATCCGTTCAGGTGAAACGGGTCATCATTTTGCGAATCCAACCAATCGCTTCTGGACGATTCTTCACAAAGCAGGTTTGACAGATCGTAAATATCATCCGGAGGAAGATCACTCGCTGCTCCAGCTAGGGTACGGTTTAACAAATATTGTAGAGCGTCCTACAAAGGCAGCTGATGAGATTACAAAAGAAGAATATGCAGAAGGCAGAGAAATTTTAAAGGAAAAAATAGCTACATATACGCCTAAAATCGTTTGTTTTGTTGGAAAAGGTGTCTATCAGCAGTACAGCGGACGCAAGCAAGTAAAGTGGGGTAAACAAGAGAAATCGATGGTATCAGGAATCATAGACTTTGTTGCCCCATCTTCAAGCGGGCTCGTTCGGATGAAAGTAGATGAAGTAGTCGCCATTTATGCAGAGCTTCCGATGTTGCTGCGTACATTAAAATAGAGAAAGCCCTAGGGCTTTCTCTATTTTGCAAACGAAATATCAATTTGAATAATTTCTGATCGGCTCCCGATTCGAAGCGGAGGACCCCAAAAGCCAAATCCTGAAGAGACAATGGTATGCAGTTGGTTATTTTGCTTGTAGCCCCAATCAATTTCAAATAACCGCTTTGTGATAAAATGATTAGGTGCCATTTGTCCTCTGTGAGTATGGCCGCATAGCAGCAAATCCACGCCTGCTTGTTCCGCTTCTTTTAAAGAAAGCGGCTGATGATCCATTGCAATGACAGGAAGAGAACGATCCGTTTCACTCGCTAAATCGAAAAAGCTGTCTCGGTTTTTGTCCGTCTTATCTTTTCTTCCTATTAAATACAAGCTATCACCTATGTTTAACACTTCATCCATTAAAATAGGAATGTTCATCTCTTTCATTCTTTCCACAAACTGAGGGATCTTCCCGCCGTAATACTCATGGTTTCCCAAAATTCCATATGTGCCTAAAGGCGCTTTGAGCTGTTTCATCATAGAATCCATTTCTTTCTTAAAGAATACGTGGGGATCATCATCAATAATATCTCCAGGAAGTAAAATAAGATCCGGCTGTATCTTTTGTACATGAGTGATTAACCGCTGCAAATGTTTTTTGCCGGACAATGTGCCAAAGTGCATATCAGATGCTACAGCAATGCGAAGGTTTTTCCGATTCGTCTTTTTAGCAAGCGAAATCGTATATTTTCTTACCACAGGACTGTAAGCATTATACGTACCGTAAGCAAAAATGAATAAAAAAGCGGCAATTATGAAAAATCCGATTGAATCGATAGCTGTAGAAAGCGAAGCGCCTAGAAGAGTAAGAATATATACGGCTAGATTACTTATAGGAAGCAAAAGAACCGAATATTGAATAAATCCTAACCAGTACGATCCCACAATTTTAAATATGCTCACTTGTTGAAACGCACGACTGATGATAAAGGAATAAGCAAAAAACACAACGATCACTGTGAGAATCCATTTGTTTTCCACTTCAAACATTGTGTGAAGCCACATCCAAGCGTTCCATCCGATGTACAGAACGAATAAATTGTATAAAATAACAACTAAAATAGACCTTACTAACACACTTACTTTCATACGCTAACCTCTTTTCTTTCATCCGTAATTCCACTATAGCTCATTTTTATTGCTTCAACAAAATTTTATCTCTTCTTCTTATCAATAAAATTTTTGCTTGTCACACAAACGAAAAAACACACCTATAAAACAAGGTGTGTTTTTTGTATTAATGATGGTGATGCGCGTGGTGAAGGCTGCTAATCACAAATTCAGGCTCTGGAACGTGGAAATATTGAATCCATACGCCTTCTAAAAATTTCTCGCGTTTATCTAAAACGATATCGATATCTTTATCTGTTTTTACGATTTCATCATGTTCAGTCGGCGTATCGAATTTCCAATCATAATGCGCGTGATCACCGTGGTCGATAGTTACATATACACGAATCACTTTTCCTTGACCTTCTGGGCTAGCCAATGCATTTTTTAACACTTTTGCTGCGTTTCGATTAATTTTTACTTCCATTTCGAAAACTCCATTCTGTAACTTAGTATGTAACGTATTTTCGCAAACTTAAACGAAAAAGAGAAATTTTTTGCCTGACGCTCCGTATAGAGTTGCTTCATTCCAACGTAATACGCTACACTACATAAATGAACGAAAAAGGAGCGTATGATGAATGAAGATCGTTATTTTAGGTGACACTCATATTCCAAAAAGAGCGAAACATTTTCCCAAAAGACTCCTAGCCGAACTGAAAACAGCTGATGCTATTATTCATACGGGAGATTTTCAAACGATAGATGTCTACAATGACCTGCGTGTGTTTGCTCCTGTGCATGGGGTGGTTGGAAATGTAGACAGTGAAGAGCTTCAGCAAGTACTACCATCTTCATTACTTCTTCCGTTTAACGACGTTACGATTGGCGTAACCCACGGTCATGGCAAAGGAAAAACGACTGAAAAACGTGCACTTTTGGCATTTGAACATGAACAAGTCGACGCAGTAATTTTTGGCCATTCTCACATTCCTACTCATAAACAAATTGGTGATATTACGTTGTTTAATCCAGGTTCCGCTACTGACAAGCGGCGTGAAAAGCAATTTTCGTTTGGACTTCTGTACATACAAAAAAACACGCTGCGTTTTGAACATATTTTTTATGATCCTAAAGACTAAAACAAGAAAGGACTCTTGTTTTAGTCTTTTTACGTTGTATGGTCTAAATGAGCAATATACTCGTGAAGCTTATTTTCTTCGTAATCATTTAAGTCATGCATCGGAATAACCTGCTGAGTTTGAGGATCCGTTCCTCTTACTTCTGCAATTTTTACTCCTTCTTTATAGATATTAAAAATATCTTTTTCTTCCCCGCGCTTAACCTTTTCTGTTTCAAACATTGAAAAAGACTTGCTGTTTTTACTTTCTTCCATTAAAATCACCTACTTTTTTTATCGTACTCTTATCTTTTCACTCCCATTGTTAATTATGTATACACTCGATGGCTAAAGGAATATGAAGTCTTGCCGATAGAAAGAAGGTGCACGATCACTTTTAACTACGGAGAGAGAGGCTACATAGCATGGAGAGAGTAAGAAAAAAAAGGTCCCTTAATAACTTTAAGACAAAGCTGGTGCTAGCATTTGCAGCGATCTTATTAGTGCCATCTGTTACGATAGGTGTATCAGCTTACATAACGGCGAAACATGAAATTGAAAACCAAATTATTAACACAGCACAGCAAAATGTACAGTCTATTAATTCAGTGATTGACGATACCATTGGACCAAAAATTCATGATGTAGAGTTTTTTGCATCAGTGGTAAACAACGAGCGCTACAATGAAAAAGATATGGCTACTTTAAGGAAAGATTTTAACTTATATGCTTCGCTTCATCCAGAAGCCGTCAGCATTTTTACAGGAAATCAGCAGGGGAAGTTTATTCAATCGCCTAAAAAAGTGCTACAAGCAGGCTATGATCCCAGAAAACGAGATTGGTACAAGCTAGCCATGCAAAACAAAGGAAAAACAGTTGTCACTGAACCTTATCCATCAGCCTCTACAGGTCAGACCGTTATTACTGTAGCGAAAACATCGGCGGATGGCACAGGGGTTATTGCTTTGAATTTAGATATTAGCCGCATTAATAAAGCTGTCAGCAAAGTAAAAATCGGAGAAAAAGGATATCCATTTCTTTTAGATGGAGAAAGAAAATATATTGTTCACCCTACGGAAAAAGCAGGTACAAAAGCGACAGATTCTCTTTTTGACAAGCTTTATGCAAAGAGCTCTGGGTCTTTTGAATATACCTTTAACGGGGATGAAAAAAAGATGGTCTTTACGACAAATAAAACAACAAACTGGAAAGTTGCAGGCACTATGTATTCATCAGAAGTTAGTGAAGCTGCACAGCCTATCTTTTACAAAACACTATTTATTATTGTAGCTTGTCTGATAATCGGGAGTCTTACCATTTTTGTGGTATTGCAATCAATTATTAAACCGCTCAAACAGCTTAAGAATCAGGCTCTGAGCGTTAGTGAAGGAAATCTGACAACAGCGATTACCGTCAATTCAAAGGATGAAATCGGCGAGTTAGGGTATGCTTTTAGTCAGATGCAAAACAATCTTCGCACATTAATTCAAAATGTTGAAATGAGTGCAGAGCAAGTGGCTGCTTCTTCAGAAGAGCTAACGGCCAGCTCACAGCAAACGAGCGCTGCGACTGAACAAGTATCAGTTGCGATACAAGAAGTGGCTTCTAGCGCGGAAAAACAAACGGCTGTTATTGACCAAAATGCAGCTTCTTTAGATGAGATTGTACAAGGAGTTTCTACTATTGCTCAGCGTACAGAAGCTGTTTCTCAGCTATCAAATCACACAACGTCTGAAGCTGTAGAAGGCGAAAAAGCCGTGAGAGAAACGGTCGAACAAATGGAATCCATTTCTCAATCCGTTGAGCTGTCTAATACAACGATTCGTACTTTGTTTCAACGTTCAAAAGAAGTTGGAACCATTTTAGAAGTAATCAGCGGTATTGCTGCTCAAACAAATTTACTAGCCTTAAATGCTGCAATCGAAGCGGCACGAGCTGGAGAACATGGAAAAGGATTTTCCGTTGTAGCAGCGGAAGTGAGAAAGCTGGCAGAACAATCACAAGTGTCCGCATCTCAAATCTCTGAGCTTATTCAAGCTATTCAACAAGATACTCAGGATTCTGTACATACAATGGAGCAAGTTACAAACAAAGTTGAAGAAGGACGAACAATTTCACAAACGGCTATTCAAAAATTCGAACGAATTCTAAGCAGCATGAATGAAACGACTCCGCAAGTAGAAGAAGTGGCTGCGACTGCTCAGCAAATTTCAGCAGCGGTTGAAGAAGTGGCTCGTACAGCAGGTGAAATGGCGATCCTTGCTAAAGGAAATGCAGCTACATCTGAAGAAGTGGCCGCATCAACTGAAGAACAGCTGGCTTCAATGGAGGAAATTGCTGTTTCCGCACAATCTCTGTCTCAAATGGCAGAACAATTAACAGCGCTCATTAGCAAATTTAATTTGTAAACTTTCGTCAAATCGTCATAGACCTCTTTTATATTGGAAAAAGTAGAACATACACACATGAAAGAGGTGACAGTATGATGGAGCAAACAAAAATGACCTTTGAGCCAGCTTCAATTAACGATGATATGCATGCGAAGCTGAAACAGCTAGAAGAGCAGTTTCAACAAACGTTAGGAAAAAGAGTAGCTTTAGTTGCATACGAAGCTGAAAAATAAAGAAACAAAAAAGAAAAGACGCTAGGTCTTTTCTTTTTTTGTTTCAATAAGGTTAACATACATTAAATTACAAGTTTTTTTCATATACTTTCTCAAAACGAATTATAGTATAGTGTAAAATTACACTTTTGTAGTGTTATTTCACTTTTAATATGGTATAATTTCACAGAAATAAAGAAAGGAGCTTACAGTTTGTGATGAAGAAAAACGTGTTGTTAGGAACTTTTTTATCTTTTTATCTAGTAGGTTCATATGCCTCCTATCATATTTATAAACAGCAGCAAAGCCGTCCTGTAACGAAAGATGTTGCTCGGCTTCTTCCTACAAAAGTCAAAGAAATAAAGCACGGAACAACTGAAAAACAGCTGAAAGATTGGGTGAAAACCGCTTCACAGCATCATGAAAAAATAGCGATTTCAGGCATGCAGCACAGTCAAGGAGGGCAGACGTATTATCCGAATGCTATTTTACTTGATATGAAGCAGTACAATAAAATTGTAGATTACAAGCCACGTCAAAAAGAAATTACGGTTCAAAGCGGGACAACGTGGAATGATATTCAGCAATATATACATAAAGACGGCCTTGCTCTTCAGGTTATGCAATCACAAAATATTTTTACCGTTGGAGGTTCTATTAGCGTGAACGTACACGGCAGAGATATTCGATACGGTTCTTTAATGGATACGGTAAAATCTATGCGTCTCCTGCAGGCCGACGGGTCTATTATCGAAATTAGCCGGACAAAACACCCTGAGCTGTTTTCTTTAGTAAACGGAGGCTACGGGTTATTTGGAGTCATTTTAGATGTGACGCTTCGTTTGACGGACGATGAATGGTACGAAGATGAAATTATCCGCTTAGATTATAGACAGTATACAGCGTATTTTAAAAACTACGTACAGCATAACCCTGACGTTCGTATGCATATGGCGCGTATTTCTGTTTCTCCTAATCAATTACTAACAGATATGTACGTCACAAACTATCGCTTATCTTTTCAAAATACTTCTACTGTAAAAGAACCGCTCAAAACAGAAAAAATAGTGGCACTTCCTAAATTTATGCTAGGACTGTCTCGGTACAGTGACTGGGGAAAAGATATGCTGTGGGAAACACAAAAGGCTTATTTTTTAAGACAAAATGGACGGCTTGAAACAAGAAATAATGTTATGCGTTCTGAAAGTGATTTTATGGAATACGAAAGTGCTAGCCGGACGGAAGTTTTACAAGAATACTTCGTTCCGGTTGATGAATTTGCTTCTTACATCGATGATTTACGCGAAGTTTTAGCAACAGAGAAATTAAATTTACTGAACATTACTGTTCGCTATGTAGAAAAAGACAATAAAGCCGTCATGTCTTATGCAAAAGACGACATGTTTGCTCTCGTTTTCCTTATTAACCAGAAAAAAGACCATCAAGGCATGGCTGATACACAAAGAGTTGTCAGAAAAATGGTGGATGTAACGCTGCAGCACCAGGGAAGCTATTACTTGCCTTACTACGGCTACCCAAGCAAGAAGCAATTAGAAGAGGCTTACCCTCATACAACCGCCTTTTTTAATTTAAAAAGAAAATATGATCCAAAGGAAACGTTCGTTAATTTATTTTATAAGGAGTATGGAAAATGACGTACAAACAACTCTTACACTCACAAAGCCTGATGATTACTGCAAGCAGTATTGTTTTTCCTTTTTACCTTTTACTGCTTCGAAATCTTGGCGATAGTTATTCACAATTTGGCTTAGCTTACGGAATTTTTGCTTTAACCGCAGCTTTGAGTCACCCTTTAATCGGTTCATGGAGTGACAGAGTAGGAGAAAAGCGCTTGCTCATTTTATATACGTTTGGGATGGCGGTTGTTATGCTTGTGATTCCCGTTCTATCAACTATTACGCAGGTGTATATCATTCAAGTTATAATGGGGCTACTTGGAGCTCTTCAAAAAACAGCAGAAAAAATAGCGTTATCTAGGCAGACAGATCGTGCTCATACAGGAAAACAAGTAGGACACTATCATTTATGGACCTCTATATGGGCAGCTTTAGCCGTGATTGCAACAGGGTATATCATTGATTTCCTTACAATCGGCAGCCTTTTTTACATCACTTCGTTTATGTATGTAGCGGCAGGGGTATTAATATGGCAAAAACCAAAAACAGTCGAGCTTGAACGCCACCATTCGCTGTAAAAGCATATATGGACAGGTCACTTGAATTTTTTAGTTCGTATTATAAGATACTATAAAAAATTTATGTTCTCCCGATATAAGTACTGAAAGGAGAAACGTTTATGCAAGGTATAAGTATATCAGGGCAAGATGCATGGTCTTCTATTATAGTATCGTTCGCTATTTTCATCATTATATGGGGTCTGATTCCAGGCTTAACTATAAAGTATGTATGTAAAAGTCAAACACTAGGTATAGCAAGTTTTTTTGTTGGTATTGCCTATGGGGTTAAAGCAGGTCATTTCCTTATTTAAATACGATTTGGTGTAAGTAAGGAAGCTTGGACCGCTATTAGCTAAGTGGGAATCCCTTTTGTTTCCTGTTATTTTTTTAGAGCAATTCTCCATAATAACAGTTAAAGAGGTGAATCCGATGACAGATAACAATGTTGGGTTTGGAGTTAGCGGAGGCGAAGAGACGAGAAAAAAATCTACTGTTTCTAGTGAAGCTCCTATATCTAATGATGTACAACAAAATCAGAAACAAGATAACTACGAAAAGCTTAGCCACCAACTAAATTCATTATCTGATGATGAATTTAGAGCAGATCGTGATGAAGATTAAGGGTTTCCTATCAAAAAAGAATATTTAAATTAAATAAAGTATTATGAAAGTAAACTAATTGGATTCCATGGCTTTAACGTGATAGCATTAACTACTGGTACAAACATACCACTTGACTATTTTGACATGCTATTTTGTCAAAGTTCTTAGTTATTTCTTTGATAACTGAGAATCCATTTGTAACCTTTAAGTAGAGATATAAAGGTAATCCTTCACTTTAATAAGTGAAGGATTTTTTTTATCATTTCGTAATGGTTTTGCGATGATTTGGATTAACGGGGATAAAACAGATACATTGTATACAATGTAAACGTCGTCATGTATAATGTAACTTATTCTTAGTTGAAAACTTGAATGAGCAAGAGAGACATACTCGAGATAAGCGGAGGCATACACCAGTGTCTAAGAAAATACATGATTTTAATGATATTATCCGAAAGCTGCGCAAAAAACTTTTTGGAAAAGGTCCAGAACGAATTCATACTGTATTTGTTCAAAATATGGCTATTTCAACTTTGTACGGCAACTTAACGCCAGCTGAACAATTTATCGCGAGAACAACCGAAGGTAAAGAGACGGTACATATGGCAAGAACAAAGCTTATTCAAAACCTTTACGCTTCATCTCCTCCAGAGGGGCTTGAAGACTTGTTAGGAGCTAAGCTGGAGTACTTATTTTCTGATATCAAAGTAGAAGAAGATATCGCTGTTTCTGTGTTTGTGTTTGAAACCAATATTCAGTAGAACAACGTAAAATACATAATTTAATTAAATGAAAGAGAAGTAGGATCTGCTTGTTTTTTATTTGATTTTATTATAGATAATGATGACTGATATACTGTAAAGAAAGTGCAGGATTATTAGGCAGCATTCAAAAACCTTGTGTAAAAGGTGTTTTTGAGTGCTGCCTTTTTTAGTTAAGGAGGAGTTTTATGGCATTTCACAAGCCGGATAAAATGTTAAACATCGCTTTAGAAGCGGGGGTTTCAAAAACGAAGCTATCCCTTTCTTCCATTCTCATGCTTGGGTTTTTAGGAGGCGCGTTTATTGCGCTTGGTTTTTTACTAGATGTACGCGTCATTGGTAATTTACCGGCTGAATGGGGAAGTTTATCGAATCTTTTAGGAGGGGCCGTCTTTCCTGTAGGTCTTATGCTGGTCGTACTTGGGGGAGCGGAGCTTATTACGGGGAATATGATGTCTGTTTCCATTGCTTTGTATGCAAGAAAAATTTCACTTCGTCACTTGTTTCATAACTGGTTTTGGGTCACGCTTGCTAACTTTTTAGGTGCCGTGTTTATTGCATATTTCTTTGGACATATTGTAGGTTTAACAGAAACAGGGCCTTTTTTAGATAAAACGATAGCGATTGCTCAAGCTAAAATTGATGATTCGTTTTTTAAAACGCTTATTTCTGCTGTGGGCTGCAACTGGCTTGTATGTTTAGCTATTTGGCTTTCATACGGCGCTGACGATGTTACGGGGAAAATTCTTGGTATTTGGTTTCCGATTATGGCATTTGTTGCGATTGGCTTTCAGCACGTTGTAGCCAATATGTTTATTATTCCCGCCGCTATTTTTGCAGGTCACTTTACATGGGTTGATTTTATTGCAAATATTATCCCTACCTTTATTGGAAATATGATAGGAGGAGCTGTATTTGTAGGCCTTATTTATTTTTCTTCTTATCAACGGAAACAAAAAGAACAATTAAAAAAAGCTTCTTAAGCGGTTTTATCAGTTGTCATAAAAAAAAGCAGTCTCTTAGTAAAGAGGCTGCTTTTTTGATAATGAAAGGTGAAAAAATGTATTTTTAACAATTTATGTATGATAACATATAAAACAATTAAGGTTCGGTAAAGGGTCAAGTTCGTTTTTTATTTCCATAATAATATTATGGTTAACTAGATGGTGGAGAATACATTCGCAAGGGAGAGAAAGAAAGAGTGAATATTGGTATAGGATTGATTCTGCTATCTGTCGCACTACTATTTCTTATATCAGGAATGTTTTTACGCAAAAAGAGAAAAAAGGTATGTATCAACAGTTTGTTAATCGCAGGAACATTGATTTTATCAGCAGGTCTATTATTAATCACTGGTTTATATGATCCGTATGCAAATCATATTTAATAGCGTATTAAAGGAGAGTGAAAAAATTGAAGTTCATGTTTGCTGTTTTATTGATTATATTCGGCAGCATTTTAGTTGGGTTGACCAGTAACAGTCTAGGCGCGACAGGTAATAACATCATGCATTTAGCTGGAATTGGGTGCTTTATAGCAGCTATTTTTATAGTAAAAGGCAAAAAAGATACTAAACGCCGTACAAAAAGGGAATGCGATGTTTAATCACGCATTCTTTTTTGATGTGAGCAGTTCTAGGCCTTTGTCGTCCACTTTTTCTTACGATTATTATAAAATAGAAAGTAACAGCTATACATACAGCAGTAAGGTGGTATTTAACAATGAAACAATCTAGCAAAACGATCGGTATCGTAGCGCATGTCGATGCAGGAAAGACAACGTTTTCCGAACAGCTTCTTTATCATACCAAAAGTATTAAACAACGAGGAAGAGTCGACCACAAAGATTCCTTTCTTGATACCCATACGATTGAAAAAGAACGAGGAATTACGGTATTTGCCGATCAAGGAACTTTTTCATATAACGCTTCTACTTACTATTTAATTGATACGCCGGGCCACGTCGATTTTTCACCTGAAATGGAACGTTCTATTCAAGTGATGGACTATGCAATTGTTATCTTAAGTGCAGTAGAAGGAGTCGAAGGCCATACAGAAACCGTTTGGCAGCTGCTTCAAAAACATCGTGTGCCCGTATTCTTTTTTATCAATAAAATCGATCGTGTAGGAGCAAATCCTGAACGTGTTATAAACGATATTAAACATAACTTAACCCCCGATGTTTTTGACATAACGTCAGAGCTTATAGATGGCTCGTTAAGTGAGGAACTTATTGAATTTATAGCTGAAAAAGATGAAGAGCTTTTAGATGCATTTATGGAAGGCAAGAATGATCAAGCTTATTGGAAAGCAGCTATGCAAAAGCTTATTCAAACCAATCAGCTTTTCCCGTGTGCTTGTGGTTCAGCTTTACAAGATATTGGCATTGAAAGTTTTTTAGAGAAGCTCGATTTGCTAACAGAAACTCGCTACTCGAAGGAAGAAGCATTTTCAGGTCGTGTATATAAAATTCGGCACGATGAAAACGGCATGCGCATCACGTTTATCAAAGCTCTAAGCGGGACAATGCAGGTGCGTGATGAAGTGGCTTATGAAAAAAACGGAGAGCTATACGAAGAAAAAATCACTCGAATTCGTGCTTATAACGGAAGTACATTTAAAAACGTAAATGAAGGTTCAGCTGGCGAACTTTTTGCGGTTACAGGGTTGTCTTCAGCATCGATTGGAGACGGTCTTGGAACATTAAAAGAAAGCCGCTCCTACGAACTTTTGCCTACGTTAAAATCAAAAGTTGTTTTTGAGCCTTCTGTTCATCCAAAAGAAGGAATTAAACTTTTTCAATTATTAGATGCTGAAGACCCTTCTTTACATGTGACGTGGGAAGAAAGGGCTCAAGAGCTTCATATTCATGTGATGGGAGCAATTCAGCTAGAAGTCCTCGAAAAACTGATAAAAGAACGTTTTAATATAAACGTACAGTTTGAAGAACCAGAAATTTTGTACAAAGAATCCATTCAAAATACGGTGATGGGCTACGGGCATTTTGAACCGTTGAAACACTATGCAGAAGTTCATTTAAAAATAGAAGCAGCGGAACGAAACAGCGGAATTACTTTTGAAAATGCTTGTCACGCCGACGATTTATCCGTGGGGTATCAAAATCTAGTCCGTCAGCATATATTTGAAAAGCCGCATCATGGTTTGTTAACGGGTTCACCTATTACTGATATAAAAGTGACATTATGTACTGGACGAGCTCACAACAAGCATACAAGCGGAGGAGATTTTAGAGAAGCAACGTACCGTGCACTGCGACAAGGGTTAGAAAAAGCAGAAAATATTGTTCTAGAACCGTATTATGATTTCAAAATTAAAGTGGATATTGATCAAATGGGTAGGGTATTAGCGGATGTTCAAAGTGCAAACGGTCGCTTTGATTCCCCTGAAACAACCGAAAACAAAGCGATTATTACAGGCAAAGTTCCTGTTGCTACTTTTATGACCTACGGTTCGACGCTAGCATCTTTTACGCATGGAAAAGGAGCGATGTCTCTATTATTCGGAGGGTATGAACGCTGTCATAATGAAGCAGAAGTGATTGAACAAATCCGCTACAATAAAGAGGCGGATCCCGAATACAGCTCATCGTCCGTCTTTTGCGCAAAAGGACAGGGCTATACGGTTCCTTGGAAAGAAGCAGAAGAAAAAATGCACTGTTTATAAAAAGCAATGTAGCGATTGCTACATTGCTTTTTTCGTAGCAATCTTTGCAATCTTTCAACAGCTGTTTTCTCCATACCTTTACAATAAAAACCACATTATAGTATAGTTTACTTTACTTATATTTCTAAAAAAGAGGTGACAGAAACGTGGATGCTACTGTTAATACAACTAAAAGCGGTATAATAGGTGGGATTCTTGGAGGAATTTCACTTTTATATGTCATTATTAATACTTTATTGATCCTTAACTTTTTTACAGGACTTATTGCGGCTGAAAAGCTTCAAGGACTGCCTATTATTGCACCTATCTTTTTAGTTCCGCTCATGATTGTTCCTGCAATTATTGGTTTTTTTATAAAAAAAGACAAGCTCTGTCTATGGGCGATTATTTTAAATATCATCTTGTTTCTTGTACCAATTGGCTACCATGTCATCGGTACGTTAGTATTTGGCCCTTAATTAAAAAACGAACAAACTTCAATATAAAGTTTGTTCGTTTTTTTATATCATATGACCTTCTATAACCACTATTGAGCGGGAGCAGTAGCTGTACTGCTGTTTTCATCTTTCACCATCATCCTTACGCCTTGTACAACCGCAATTCCTTCCCACTTATCAACAAGATCAGGTTCGAGAAATTCTAAAACAAACGTGTGGGGACGTAATGACAGAAAAGAAGAGAGTGTGCGGACTTGAATAATAGGAACGCCGGAACGCAAAACGTCGAATTTGCGATCTGTTATATTCCCCGTAATTTCATATGTATCGCCATCGTTTCTGATATAAAGATACTTCTTTTTAAAAAAAGTAAATTTTCGCTGAATCATGCCAACTTCATTTCCGTGGGGATCAGAAATAATCAGCTTCGGCATAAGGGCAAACATTTTAGATTTACCTGTAAATATAATTTCTTCGTCCTTTAAAATCTCAAATTTATTAGCAATAGATAACTTATATGCGACATTTCCAATAACGTCTTGTGATTCATTATAGATAGGAGATTCACCTAACTCGAAAAACTTATCTTGCAAGATAATCCCTTGTTTCTCCATTTAAAAACCTCCTTTTACAATATATTACCATATTTTACACCTTTTGAGTTTGGTAAGACCATTTTCATGGGTATTATTAAATAAAGTTCATCCTTACGTGCTACGGATAATGAGAAGAATGAAAATAGGTTTCAAAGCTCATAATGTGTAAAGGAGACCTGCTTGTTACAACACCAGGTGGAACGTAAAGTAATTTGTTAGATATACATAAGGAGATGATACTTTATGCCTCAATGGCACCCGCATCGTGAACAAAAAAATTTACCTGATGAATTTCCTGTTAATCCGCTTTTTTCTCGACAAGGAGAAGTGACGATTCCAAGGCTGCGTATCAGTGATCAAGGTATGCTTCCAGAAACAGCTTATCAAATCATTCATGACGAAATTGCTTTAGACGGAAATGCCCGTTTAAATTTAGCTACGTTTGTTACTACGTGGATGGAGCCTGATGCAAAGCGTTTGTACGGAGAATCTTTTGATAAAAATATGATCGATAAAGACGAGTATCCGCAGACAGCGGCTATCGAAGAGAGATGCGTACGTATTTTAGCGGATTTGTGGAATTCACCTAATCCTGATACAACGATGGGCGTTTCTACTACAGGCTCATCTGAAGCATGTATGCTTGGCGGACTGGCTTTAAAAAGACGCTGGCAGAAACTGCGTAAAAGTAAAGGGCTATCAACGGACCGCCCGAACATTGTATTTAGTTCATCCGTTCAAGTAGTATGGGAGAAGTTCGCAAACTATTGGGACGTAGAACCTCGTTATGTGAACATTAATCCAGATCATCCTTATTTAGATGCAGAAGGCGTCATTAATGCGGTTGACGAAAATACAATTGGCGTCGTACCGATTCTTGGAGTGACGTATACAGGAGTTTACGAACCAATTGCTGCTATCGCGAAAGCTTTAGATGAGTTACAGGAAAAAACAGGGTTGGATATTCCTATTCATGTAGATGCTGCTTCTGGAGGTTTTATCGCTCCATTTCTTCAACCAGACCTTATCTGGGATTTCCGCTTGCCGCGAGTAAAGTCCATTAACGTGTCAGGACACAAGTATGGTTTAGTTTACCCTGGCTTGGGATGGGTGATTTGGAGAGAAAAAGAAGACTTGCCTGAAGATCTTATTTTCCGCGTTTCTTATTTAGGGGGCAACATGCCAACTTTTGCGCTCAACTTCTCTAGACCAGGAGCACAAGTTCTTTTGCAGTACTACAATTTCTTGCGTTTAGGTAAAGACGGCTATTATGCTGTACAAAAAACCTCCCAAGAAAATGCGCTGTTTCTCAGCAAAGAAATTGGAGAAATGGAAGCATTCGAAATTCTTGCTGATGGTTCAGATATCCCGGTTCTTGCTTGGAAACTGAAAGAAGGATATACACCAAACTGGACGCTTTATGATTTGTCTAGACAACTGCGTACGTACGGATGGCAAGTTCCTGCTTATCCACTGCCTGCAGACATGGAAGAAATAACAATCATGCGCATTGTTGTTAGAAATGGATTTTCAAGAGACCTGGCTCATTTATTTATGGTTAATTTCAAACAAGCCGTTGAATTTCTTAACTCGTTGGATAGACCTGTTCTTAAAGACACGAAATACGACAATGGATTCCATCATTAACATTTGTTACGAAAACACAAAGCCGTGTTATGAAAAATTGCATGGCTTTGTGTTTTTTTATTCATAAAAAGATAATTTTTTCAAAAAATTCCATAAACAACACAAGAAAATATTCTTATATTTTCTTAATTTTGGTATAATAACCCCTAAGGTTTTATAGTTCTTTAGAATTATATAAAACCTAAAAAAAGATAAAAAAAGGGGATAATAGTCTATGAAAATGTTGAAAGTTGCTTTTGGTATTCCACTGTTAGCTATATTGCTAGCAGCCTGTAGCGAGGAGTCCAGTGAAACTGTATCGCAAAAAGAAGAGCCTACAGAGAAATCAACAGCGGTTCATACGAAAGAAAATGGCAATAAAACGGCTGTAAAAGAATCATCGCCGAATACATTACAAACAAAAGCATCAACCATTAAAAAAGCAGTTAATTCTAAAGAGGCTGATCGCGATTACTTATTAAACGTAATGAATGGTTATCAGTATATCCAAGTAGGTGACAATCAGTATATTTACTATGGTATTAATCAAGAGCAAAATGTTTTTTGTATGATGGAAGTTAATTTTGACGCCAGTGGTGATTATGTAGAAAACATCAATTTTGTTGATAATGCTTCAGAAGAACAAATTGCTTTGCTTCAAAACCAAATACAAGAACAACAAAAGCAATTATCAGACCTTGAACAGCAGCAAATGGAAAAGGAATTAGATGATTACTATGCGCAGATAGAAGAAGACCGACAAAAAGAAGAAGAGGCGCAGGCCAAAGCTGATGCAGAAGCTGAAGCTCAGGCAGAAGCAGATCGCAAAGCGGAAGAAGAACGTTTAGCAGAAGAAGAGAAGAAACAGCAGGAGGAAGAGGAAGCTCAGGCAAAAGAGGATGAGGAAGAAGCTCAGGCTGATTCAGAAGATGAGGTCCAAACGGAATCAGAACCAGAGCAAGAAGAAGATACAGAAGCAATTGAGGAAGAGGAACCAGCCGTACAAACAGTTTCCCAAGAGCAAGCTATCCAGCTAGTTCGTGATCAGCAAGGCATATCTGAAGATTCACCTCTCCTTGTAACATATGATCACGTTGACGACTCAGGAAACTATATTATCCATGTTTATGAAAATGTTGTGGATAATGAAGAAACAGGAGAGGAACATACAGCTACACAAGGTTGGTATCAAGTAAGTCCTAGTGATGGGTCCATTACTGATGTTACGGTAGATGGTTACTAATAGAAAGAAAAAAGTTTATTAAAAGAAGCGTTCCTAAAAAGGAATGGCTTCTTTTTTTAAGGTATAATTTTTATTTTATAGGAATCCCCTGAAAAATGGAGCGATGATATAGATGAAATTGAAAGTTGTTACTGCTTTGCTATTAGTAAATATTTTATTAGACTTGGAGGACCACTTTTGCACAAATTAAAATACATTTCGTTATTTATGTTTACTTTTTTATTTTTACAAGGATGCGAAGAAAAATCGAATTCTATGATTCGAAGTGAATCAGCTAGACCTGAAGTAATAAAAGAAGCAAAAAAAGAGAAGGAAAATATGACAGTGGTTTATGATAAAGCAAAATGGCATTATGAGGGAGACTTTCCAGAAGGGTTAGATGATAAACAAGGTTTTGTACATACGGGAATGTATCTGGGGTGGATTATTGAGAACCATTTATATAGCAAAGAATTTAAAGAAGCGGCTGCTAATGAAATCATCAAATTTAAACAAAAGAAAATGACAGGAACTGAAATATACATGAACTGGGATGGTGTATTTGTAAGTGATATGTTAAATGAGGAGGGTAATGCCTTTACAAAAGCCTATTTTGACTTTAAAGACGGTGTTTATTTGGATGATTATGAAGAAGTATTTCCTCATGTGAAATCTCTGTACGAAGTGAAAGACACATGGGGAAATTATGAAACGTTAAAACCGAAACTTAATGAGCATTTTAATAGCTGGAAACATAAAAAAACAACGACCAAGGGGAATACGATGTTTACAATTGACGATTATATTAGTTCCTTAAAAGAAAGTCTTCAAAAAAATGAACATGTATTGATTGCAAACATAAAAGAGATACAGACTTTTCATTATTATGAAGGAATTGATTTGCTGGACTTTGAGATTTTTATGCAACCGTTTGATTTGTCTATTATGATGTTTTCTATGGATGATGAAGCGAATGAAGTTTTTTATGAAGGAAATGACAGAAAGATTTTTTCAGGTAGTCATCCTTTATTTGACGAGACTCAATACTATGATCTTCCTGCTGAAAACTCGGATGCTTTTTGGGAGTTTTATGAGCAAAATGAAGAATCCATCTCTGCTGCTGAAGAAGAAACTATTGTAAGGTGGTTTGTTTCCTGCTGGAATAAAGCGGGTGGTAAAAGCTTTGAATTGCCTGTCTATTTAGACTTCCATGATGATATAAAATCTTTTGATTTACACAAGAACAAGTGGATAGATAGTGAAGAAAAATGGGCTAAGTAGCTGAGTAAAAGTAGATTTACATACCCACTAAACCTAGTGAAAATAAATAAGATCAAAGCAAGCGGGAAGTTTTTATTCATTTCTAATTTTAAATTAAGTTTATTTTCCGCTTTCTTATAATATAAGGGGTGACTAGCTTTGAGGATTGTAGAGACGACTATTTTTACCATCGAACCTGATGATAATTGTTTAAATATCATTGATGCAGATTACAAAGATGAATATGGACTGGTCTTAGTTCAAAAACGCCATAATAGATTCGAACTGTCTGTAAACGGTACTACTCTTTATCCACGTTTAAAAATAAACTATCCTTTTGTCAGATGGATTGATTATAAGCATTTTTTGATAATGAATCCTAGAACTAAGGGAGAAAAGCACAATTTGTTTATTATGAATATCGATGGAGAAGTCATACGGTCATTCTATTGTGGAGATGCTGTGCAAGACGTAGCGGTTAGTAAAGAAGGAATATGGTGCAGCTATTTCGACGAAGGCGTTTTTGGTGAAGGGATATCAACAGAAGGGTTAGTATTATTTGATAATACAGGTTCACCAACTTTTCAATATCACACTCATTTACCAGATGCTCCATCCATTGCAGATTGTTATGCAATTTGCAGAGGTAAAAATACGACACTTTGGTTATATCCATATACAGATTTTGAGTTAATTGAAGTAAATCCCGAGAAGAATTCTTTTATTGCACATCAAACTCCTGAAACGTTACATGGATCACAAGCAATAAGTATTAGAGGAGAATATAGCTATTTTTACAGCCCATACAACAAGGAAGGAACTTTATACAGTTGGAAAGCAGAAGACAGTGGTGCTGAAAAAATAGGTAAGTTAAGCGGAACCCTTAGAGGACTAGATACAAGGCAAAAAGCTCATTTTATAGGGATTGAGGAAAAGAGCATAAAAGTTTACACCATCATCAACCCGAAAGAGTATTAAAACATAAAATTCGACTTACACAGATGCGTTTATTCAAGGGTTAGAATCTATTTTAACTCAGTATCCAATTAAAGAAATTTAAATTATATAAATCAAAGAGGTAATGTATTTTATGAAAAGTTGGTTCAAAAAACATTCTACTAATAAAAAACATGAGAATATCAATACATATTGGCAATTAGATAATGTTTTTGAAAGGAACAAAGAATCCCCTTATACATTTTACAAGCCAAGCAAAGCGGTGACGGATAAATTAAAAGCGGGAGACCTGGTGAAGTTAATTTTCTTTAGTGATTCAGATACAGCTGGTTACAAAGGAGAAAGAATGTGGGTGGAAATTACGGATAGAAACAAAGAGAACTTTGTTGGAAAGCTTGATAATGAACCTTATCATTTAAAGGGCTTAAAACTTGGTCAAATCCTGCATTTTGGCACTGAACATATTTGTGATACTGAATATGAAGACGATGAAGTTGCAAAGATGGACTATTACTTTAATACCCTCGTAACAGTTAGCAATGATATTTTAGAAAGAAACGAGTTTAATTTTCTGTTAAAGGATAAACCAAATGAACCGAATGATTCAGGATGGGTTATCTTTAGCGGATACGAAGAAGATGAATTTACTAGTCATCCAGATAATTTTCAAGTTGTAGCTCTAGGATAGGAGTTGTTTTAAATGTTGATGACTCAATTTTAGCTTTTATAAATGAATCACCTCTATGTGCTTACGAAAGAAATGAGTTTGGGCAATTTGATAAAATTCATGACTACGATTGGGAAACATACCTTAGCGAGTGAAGGCTTGCAACTAGTAACTTGAAAAGTTTGTATTACAAGCGAACGGAGGGGGAGAAGTTGTTCTTTTTCCCTTTCTTTGCGCTTCTACATCAAATATAGCTACTTCAAACTTGGGATACAAAATTGTAAAGTTCTAGGATAAACCACGAAGAATTACTGGGTTACATATAAAATGATACGTACTGGCGTATTCAGACGATTGTGATTAAGTGAGCGGTCATTTTAACCATTTCTAAGATATAATCTATAGCTTGTACATATTTCAACTCATTTGACTGTAAAAGTATCATTCAGTCGATTTTTAAGAGTTCTGTTTACAGCTCCAAATTAAAATCATGAGAGTAAAACCAGCTGACTTGAAAACAAATCTACACACTTTAAAGAAAAAGCAAAAGGTGATAGACATTCCAAGGTTCTAAGAGCAAGGGAGACCCTAACGATTTTATTTCTTTTTCTAGTTTACATAATATATATTCTAGGAACCAATAGATAAAAAGCAAATTCTATCTCATAACAAAAGTATACTTATGATAGTGAGACAGAATTTAAAAATGAGATAGGGTTTGTATTTATATGATTTAACTCACTAAACTAATTACCAGCAATATTTGTTCAATTAGAACAAATGCGGATATGATTTTATAGAATGCATATTGATTTCACCAGATTGTTTTTAAGTTTGATCAGTTCGATTTATATTTATAGATTTTGAAAAATAAATGAGTTTACTTGTATGATTTAGATTTTATACTCATTTATTTTTTCTCATCGTATTCTCAATAAACTCTTTACAAATTGATAAAATCTGTTTACGTTTAATCTTTTAAGGATTTATTTGCTACAGAACGTATATTTTTCATTTAGTACATACGTTTGCATTAAATGGATTTTTATTCATTTATAAAAGTGAAAACCTCGTATTTCTTGTAATAAAATACACTAATTAGTATTTTTATTCTGTCTGATTTCTTGTTAAAATCACTAGAAACCCCTTTCTTATCAGCTTTTTAGTGATTTTAGTTGTAGTTTCCTTTTTCATCGGGTATAATATTAAACAAATAGATGACGGTATAAATTGGATGTCATTATCCAGTTTTAAAGGAGCGATACTCATGAACATTACAATTTATTATGGAAATCATGAAGATAAAACAATTCATACAATGGATTGTCACGTAGATATCGATTTAGATGATGAAGATATGGTAGCTTTAACAGAAGCTCGTTAATGAATATATAAAAGGCTGTGGATGCTTTTCATCTGCAGCCTTTTATTTTTTGCTCCCCCCTCTCCTCTTTAACTTCTACTAACCGCTACGTTTTACAAACTTTAGTTACTTTTATTATAAAATTTCAAATTCTCCGTTAACTTCTCTTTACTTTTCGACACGTTTTTTGTATCATTAGATAAGAACGTATGTTCGTTTTATTTTTATCGTATTGATGATCACAAGGAGTGTTTTTGAATGACGGTACGAAAAAGAAAAAGAAAGAAGCTCCCTCCTACCCTATCCAATACAGGCTTTATTGGAGCAACGTTTGCTGATACAGATGAATTAGCACGCAATGAATATCACTTTCCTCGTAAGCAAATGAAAATTACCCATCATGTCTTAGATGCCTTGCTTCAAGGGGCAACGCACTTATTTCAACAGCATAAAGTTGAAGCCGCTATCTCATGCGTGTATCTTCCTAAGTACAAGAAGATTGGTTTAGTCCTTTCTAAACAGCCTTTTGGCAGCAATGAAGGGATTGGGTATTTTATTAATTACTTAAAGGAAATCGGACATATTGAGTGGGATGAAAAAACGAAAGACTACGAAATACATAATACGAGCTTTATCGGCGTGGTATTTGCAGATCTAGAAAAAATTGCTAAGTTCACCTTCGACTTTGAGCTGGAATTGCTGTCGAAGTTCGTTAAAGACTTAATTATTCCTGCTAAAGAGCTTTTCTTGCAGCATAATGTAAAAGCGTATCTCTCAGGCGTTGAAAATGAAGATCAGCATAAAGTAGGGTTTGTTTTATCGATCAAGCCTTATGATGAACGTAAGGAAGCAGACTTATATTTTGTGGAGTATTTAAAAGAACGTGGTTTATACGAAGAGGACGAGTCTGAAGAAGAGCTAGTACCTATTCATACAAAATGGAGCTTATTTAAATAACATACGTTATACCCGCTGTCTTAATAAGATAAGCGGGTCTTTTTTTGCTTTTTACTAAAACCCAAAACAAATTAGTAGCAAGTACTAATAGTTAGTAATATAATAATAGTAATGATAAAAAATCATTGATATCTATAATATAAGGAGTCGTTTTTATGATTCAACTAAAAGATTTAGTTCCAAGTGAACATTACAACTTAACAGAGGAAATTGAAAAACATGCATCCGATCAGCTTGCGTTAAAGTGGCAGCACGCCGACGGTGCGCGTGAGGAAATTACATATAACCAGCTGTTAGCAAAAGCTAATAAAGTGGCAAACGGGTTAACAGAGCTAGGTTTAATAAAAGGCGATCATGTCTTGGTTATTGCACCTCGCCTTATTGAATCGTACGCTATTTACTTAGCATGCTTAAAAGCAGGTATTATTGTAATTCCTTCTTCAGAACTATTACGCGCAAAAGATATCCAATATCGTTTACATCACGCTGAAGCAAAAGCGATTATTTCTTACCATCCTTTCTGCAATGAGATCGATAAGATTGAAAACTTCCCTACTTCTCTACAACATAAAATTACGTTTGGTGCTGATGTTACGTCATGGACGCGCTTAGAGTCACTTACGGTTGATGCATCAGAACAGTTCCAAGCAGCTAAAACAACTAAGGATGATACGGCATTCCTTCCTTATACATCTGGTACAACAGGACAGCCAAAAGGCGTTGTTCATACTCATGGATGGGCTTATGCTCACCTTCGTATCGCAGCTGCTGAATGGTTAGATATTAAAAAAGGCGATACGGTCTGGGCAACAGCAGGTCCTGGTTGGCAAAAATGGATTTGGACTCCGTTTTTATCTGTACTTGGACAAGGTGCAACAGGCATTATCTATAACGGGCGTTTTGAACCTAAAAAGTTTTTAGAAATTTTACAGGATGAAAAAGTAAACGTACTGTGCTGTACGCCAACAGAGTACCGCTTTATGGCTAAAATTGATGAGCTTGAACGTTTTGACCTGTCTCACCTTCATAGCGCTGTATCTGCCGGAGAACCGCTAAATGAAGAAGTGATTAATGTGTTTAAAAAATATTTTAATATCCAAGTACGCGATGGATACGGTCAAACGGAGAATACTCTTTTAATCGGTACATTAAAAGGTGTAAAAACAAAGATTGGTTCAATGGGTAAACCGATGCTTGAAGGATTTGTAGAAATCATTAATGAAGACGGCGAACCTTGTAAGCCTGGAGAAGTTGGAGATATTGCCGTTCGTAGAGACCTCCCATCTCTTTTCAAGCACTACTATAAAGACATGGAGCGCACTGAGAAAACGTATAAAGGAAACTACTATTTAACAGGTGACCGCGCTTCTAAAGATGAAGATAACTATTACTGGTTCCAAGGACGCGGAGATGATATCATTATTAGTTCCGGCTATACAATTGGGCCATTTGAAGTTGAAGATGCATTAATTAAGCATCCAGCGGTGAAAGAATGTGCCGTTATAGCTAGCCCTGATGCTGATCGCGGCCATGTTGTAAAAGCGTATGTTGTTCTTGTCGATCATGTAAAAACAACAGATGCAGGTTTTATTAAAGAGCTGCAAAATCACGTAAAGGCTCTAACTGCACCTTACAAGTATCCTCGCGTAATTGAATTTATTGATGAATTGCCAAAAACTAATTCAGGTAAAATTCGACGTGTGGAACTTCGTGAACGCGAGCAACAAAAAGCATAATAAATGAAAAAAAGACGTATCTGTTAGGATACGTCTTTTTTTATTAGATAGCACGCTGTGAAGTACGAACATCCACCGTTAAAACACCGGTATTTACGTTTGCGTACGCTTTAATGATGACAGGGTAATCTTTGTTGTTTGTAAACTTAAAATCAGGTCCTCCCCACGATACAGTTGCATCTCTTCCTGCCGGTACATAACCTACATGTTTTGAATGGTGAGACCTAGCTGTCACTTGAAGACCAGCGCCGTCAATCGCATTAAATAGCGTAGAAGATGTTTGGCAGATCCCTCCGCCAATTCCCATCACCAGCTGTTTGTTGACGATTTCAGGAGCAGGCTGATAGCCTCTTTCTGCTGTGCGCTCCCCAACTGTTTGATTATAAGAAAATGAATCTCCAGGACCTAATACAACGTTGTTAATCGCTTCTGCGGATAGCTGAACATTTCTGTTTCGACTTGTATCACTTGGACGAAAACGTGTAGAATACGAAGCTAACGATACATCAGCGATCCCTTGAGCAGATGCTGCCGTTACATTTGGAGCGGTTTCGTAAATCGGAACCTTCACATCCAATTGTTTAGTATTTAAGTTCTGTAGATTTTTAACAAGCTCTGCTTCTTTTAAAATGATTTGTTTGGACCCGCCGGTTAACGATCCATTTGCATCCATTTTTATGTTTTGCATAGGCGTGTCGATCCCCTTTGCCAGTTCAGACGCTAATTGCTTAATTTCTTGCTCGTATACGTCTTTATCCTTGTAATGAACAGGCTTGAATTCTTTCATTACTTGTCCTGTACGGGAATCTTTCAGCTGATACGTCAGGTCTTCGACTTTAAGGACTGGTTTTTTCTTTTTCTCAGTCTTTTTTTCTGCTTTTTTCGCTGCTTGTTTTTGTTCTATCGCGGCTGTTTGCTTTGCAGAATGATTGGTATACATGCTGTACGCAATAAACGCACTAACAATTGTCGCGCCAAGCAAAAGCGCCCCTAAGACTTTCTTCATGTAATTGAATCCCCCCATATCTCGGCTTTACCTCAATATGTTTTTTCTATAAAAATATGTATACATTCATTTTATACAAACATCTTATAAAAGACGATCTGCCAAAGTGAATAATCACCATTTTTTATATTTTTTTCTTTGTTCAACACATGAGGTAAAGCCGAATGATGTTTATAGACCCCATTTTTTCTTATGAACTCAATAGAAAACAAATGTTGTATGCGTTTCCTGTTATTACTATTCTTATATATAATAGCACGAAAACAAGGATTTTTTAACGAATTATGGTAATTATTTTAAAATTTTTCTGACAATTTTCGCAGTGTTGTTCATTTTTCTATGGGCATTATACATGGTATAATGGTAAAAATGGAATTTGTTTTTTGAGGAGGATTTACGCTTGACTGAACGTTATAGCAAAGAAGAGATTAGTCATCAGCTAGAAAGTATAGATCATGTAAAAGAAGCTCTTTTAAAATATAAAAACACCGTAATCGGTGAGAAATATGATTTGCTTCCCTACCATTTAACTTCAACAAAAGAGGCAATCTTAAAGACCATTCACGATAAAAAAAGCTGTATTGTTAGCGATATCACAAAAGTACTTGGACTCTCACCTGGTGCTATCACCATTGTATTAAATCAATTAGAAGATGATGAGCTTGTGAATCGTATTTATAAAAAGCAAAACCGCCGAAGCGTGTGGGTGGAGTTGACAGAAAAAGGCGAAAAAGTTGTTGAAATATTGCAAGCTACTCGTGTCGATTTTTGGTCAGATTTACTTTCACACTTATCAGAAGAAGAAAGAGATCAATACTTTCACATTATGAAAAAAATATCTCAAAAATTGCAGCAATAAATATAAAAAAAGCGGCTATAAAGGCCGCTTTTTTATTATGCGTGTGCTAAGGCTTGTTTTTTCACTTCGTTTTTCAACACTTTTCCTACGCTGTTTTTAGGAAGTGATGAAACAAATACAACAGTTGGCACTTTATATGGTGCTAATCGTTCTTTACAGAAGTTCACTACATCTTCTTCGGTTAAAGCAGATGCTTCTTGTTTAACAACAAATGCATATGGAACTTCGCCGTACACATCATCAGGCATGCCGACAACTGTCGCTTCTAACACACCATCTGCTGCTAGGACAACTTCTTCTACTTGATCTGGGTAGATGTTGTCTCCTCCATATACAATTACATCTTTATAGCGTCCTTCAATGTAAAGAAATCCGTCTTCATCTAATCGACCTGCATCGCCCATCGCTAACCAGCCATCTTGTAAGACAGCGTTTGTTGCTTCTTCGTTTTGCCAGTAGCCTTTAAATAGATAAGGGCTTCGTACGAGTACTTCACCTTTTTCTCCAGTTGGAACTTCTTGACGTGTTTGGGGGTCTACAATTTTAACTTCCACATGTGGAGCAGGTTTTCCAGCAGAGCTTACTTTCTTCCATCCCATTTGAGGATGCCATGAACTGATAATCCAAGCTTCTGTGCTTCCGTACCCTTGAGCTAAAATCATTCCGTTACGATCATATTGTTCGATTAAAGACTCTGATACTTTTGTTCCGCCTGACACAGCAAGTTTTAGAGGGAAATCATAGTGATCTCCTTTTTCAAGCTCTTCTACGATGTATTTTAATGCCGGTGGTAGTGCAAACAGCATTTTAATGTTTTCTTTTTCAATTACCTCAATTACTTTAGCTGGATCTGTTTCTTCAGAACATACCATTGTGTTTCCTGTGTTAATGCACATAAATAAAATGCTCATCGAACTCATGTGGAAGAATGGATGAACAAACAAATAACGCATGCTTTTATCAATATTTGCACGTTCTTCCTGTCCGCCAGAATTTAAAAAGGCACTTACCGATCCGTGTGCAATCATACATCCTTTTGACTTACCTGTCGTACCAGATGTGAACATCATCAATGCTAGATCTTCAGGAAGTACTTCAGGAAGTGCTTCTGGTGTGTTTGTGTCATACGCTGAGAATTGAGTTGTAAATTCTTGTGCATCCTCAATTTTTAACGTAAAGCTAAGTCCATCCGTTTGTTCCGCTTTTTCTAATACAGACATAAATTCGTTGTGGTGGATAATCGCTTTTAACTGTCCGCTCGTAATAATGCTATCAAGTTCATAAGGTGTCATGCTCTTACTTAATGGAACAACGACTGCTCCCACTTGTAAAATTCCCATTGTAACGACTGGGTAAGCAATGCTTGTATGAGCTAAAATACCAATACGATCTCCTTTTTGAATGCCTTTCTCTAAGAAGTAATGAGACAATTGATTTACTTTTTCATGAAATTCATTAAATGTATAACGTTCATTATGTTCAACTAGTGCTTCATGTTGAGGAGAAATCTCTGCACGTTCTGCGACTAAGTATTGTAATGTGTTCATTTTATCCTCTCCTTTGTCCGCTCGGACTAAATATTTCGTTCGTGAATATTTTAATGACTAAAACATAATAACAAAAAATTTTTCCGAAGTAAAAGTTTAAAATTATCAAAATGTGTTTATATAGGTTGTATCGGGAAATGTTAAAAGAGATGCTGTTTTTAAGAAGTGTTGTATTACCAAGGGTTTGATAAAATTTTACAAAATTTAAACAGTTCAGACACTGGGTTTAACGAACTATTTTTTTCCTTTTTTTGTTTGTAAATTAGTTTTTATTTCTTGTTTTTCATTTTTTTAATATATTTTCTTACTTTCCCCTTATTCACCGGATTTTGAGCTCATTTATTGAATGAAAACGGTGAATATGAAACAATAATATATAAGCATTTGGATTTGAAAGGAGCAAATTTAGACATGAAAGTTCTTGTAATTGGTGCGAATGGTCAAGTAGGCCAACATATTGTAAACATTTTGAATGAAAGTGATGTGCACACTGTACGTGCGATGGTTCGTAAAGAAGAACAAGCAAAAGAACTTGAGGCAAGAGGTATCGAAACGGCTTTTGCAAGCTTAGAAGGCACTGTACACGAAATTAAGGAAGTGATGAAAGGCTGTGACGCCGTTATCTTTAGCGCAGGATCAGGCGGAAACACAGGCCATGATAAGACACTTTTAATTGATTTAGACGGTGCGGTAAAAGCGATGGAAGCTGCAGAAGATTTAGGTATTAAACGATTTGTCATGGTAAGCGCACTTCAAGCACATCACCGTGAAAACTGGAATACTTCACTAATTCCTTACTATGTAGCCAAACATTATGCAGATAAAATCTTAGAAGCAAGCGGATTAACATATACAATTGTTCGACCAGGCGGATTGTTAAACGAACCAGGAACAGGAGGTGTAGATGCTGGGGAGAACAAAGAGCGCGGATCCATTCCTCGCGAAGATGTAGCGCGTGTGGTAGTTGAAACGCTAAGTGAAGATCATACATTCGGACGTTCTTTTGATTTAGTTTCAGGCGATACGCCTATCGCAGAGGCTATTCAATCTATTTAATATAAAAAAAGCAGCGAATCCGTATTCGCTGCTTTTTATTTATCATTTAGTACATGTATTAAATGATAAATCACTTTTGCTGTCAGTCCCCATATGACTCGGTCTTCATAGTAATAAAAATGTTCTTCCATCTCTCTTGTTTGCCAATTATAATTTTCACCACCAATAATCGCGTCATAAGGAAAATTATGTTCGGGTTCTACTCTGAAATGGATATTGTGTATATCAGGTTCGGTACGCTGAAAAAAAGAAAGAGGCACGGTAAATACTTCTGCTACTTCCGAAGGATTCGGTCGAAGTTCAAGCGACTCATCAATAAAACCTACATAAGGATAAATGATTGTTCCAAATTGAGAAACAATATAATCTAAAGCTTGTACTTGCTGAATAGATTCAGGCGTAATCCCTAACTCCTCGGATGTTTCACGGATAGCCGTTTCTTTTTCGTCTGCATCCGTCTTCTCGACACGCCCTCCTGGAAAACAAATTTCTCCGGGCTGTCTTCGTAAATCGAGCGCTCTTACCTCAAATAAAACATGCAGTTCCCCTTGTTTTTCAATAAGCGGAACAAGAATACCGAAGCGAGAAAACTGCTCCATTCCAAGAATTGTCGGTATCCGATTTTCTAACTTAGCTATAATACGGGATGTATCCATACGTCCACTTCCTTTCACAAAATGAATTATCAAAAGAATAGCGAGTTATAAGCTACGATGTCAACTAACCTGCAAAAGAAAGCTGTTATCTTTAGTATATGAAGAGATCCATTCAATTGACACTACAATTGATAAAAATATATAACATGGATATAAATAAAAACAGATAGCATCGGCTACCTGTCTTTTTGTTTTGTTTTTAACAACCCATAAATAAGTAAAAAGAATGCAACCACACTGATAAGCAATCCTCCTACTTGCTTATCAGTCAGTCCAAAACAAAGCTGAAGCCAAAAGATAACCAAGCAAATCAAAATGACGCTGGTAGCTAAATAAAAGTAAATGCTGTAGAAAAACGGATTCGTTCTTTTCCGTTTGTAGACAAGTAGTGAGATGCCTATATACGTACCCAATAGTGTGAGTAATACAACAACTTCCGTTAATGTTCTCACCGCATTCTCCCCTCTCCCTTTTTTCTTCTATACCCCGTTTCTTCTTTCATCAAAAGGAAGTTTAACTAAGGTATTTACAAAAAACGCCCTTATGCCATAAGGCGTTTTCCTTCAATACGCTTTATCCTGGTTTGTATTATATATCAAGAGCAAAGGTAATGACCGCTTCACAAGCCAACTCGCTATCTACAAATGCTTTTCCTTTTCCTCTTACAATCTTTCCGCGCTGCTTGAGAACCTCAAATTCTAAACGCAGTGTATCTCCTGGCCTTACTTGACGCTTAAAACGACATTCGTTTATCCCCGCTAAAAAAGCAAGTCTTCCTTTTTGTTGGTCATCCGCAGCCATGGCAAATCCACCGAGCTGAGCAAGAGCTTCGACAATAAGTACCCCTGGCATTACCATATAGTCGGGAAAGTGACCTTTGAAAAAAGGTTCATTTGCTGTTACTTGTTTAATCCCTATCGCAAGCTTTCCTTCTTCTTGCTCTAAGATGCGATCAACAAGTAAAAAAGGATAGCGGTGTTGAATGGTATGTTTTATTTGTTTTATATCTTTCATAGGTATCGCTCCTTTTTCTTATAATAAGGGGTCCTTGCCGTCAAATACAGGAAACGTATCTGGATGAAGGAGCGGCGCGAGTTTTTTTAACCCTAACAGCAACCTAGGTGAAGGACGACAATACAGCCATTCTTCTAGTACATGTACGCGATGTTCTTTAATGGCACACATATCGGACCAATCGGGTCTTTTATGTAAAATAGTCGGATTTACTTTGTTTGTCTGCACGCCTACCCAAGCCAGACAAATATGTTGTGGATTTCGTTTGAACACTTCTTCCCAATTACTCTGTACATTTGCTTCTTTATGATCAGCAAATATATTTTCTCCTCCCGCTAACTTACTAATTTCAGTCAGCCAGTTTGCTTTGCCAGGAGTAAAGACAGGTTTTGGCCACCATTCCCAGTATACAGTGGCTTTTTCATCAATTTGATTTGCAATCCCTTTATATGTAGAAAGAAACTGATCATAACGCTTTAACAGTTCAGCTGCTTTTGTTTCAATGTTTAATCGCTGACCTAAATCCTGTAGATTTTGACGGATATCTTCTAGCGAATTAGGATTATATACGACATAAGGAAGCTTTCGTTTTTTAAGTTCTTCAATATTTCGCTCCATTCCAGGAACGCTTAGTGATGCTAGGACTAAATCGGGTTTAGCTTCTTCCACCGCATCCATATTAATAGATAAATCGGGACCTAAACGCGGCAGACCTTGAATAGACTGCGGCCAATCGGAATAATCATCAATTGCTACGAGCAAATGCTCACATTTTAAATACGCTATTAGTTCTGTATTGCTTGGACAAAGTGAAACAATTCGCATAGTTCCCCTCCTGCATTCATTTCTTTTTTTCTATTATACAATAGATCCAAATATAAAAAGCAGAGACTTTCACTGAAGTCCCTGCTTTTGGTGCTCTTTATCCACCCATCGCGTGATAAAAGAAGTAAAAGAAAACTAAACAGCCAAGTGAACTAATGCTTGTAGTTAAAATGCCGATTGAAAGCAACACCTGTCCGTCTTTTTTTTGTTTATATCGCAGCATATAATAAAAAGCTAAACAGGTGCCAAGGAGTAAATAAATAGCCCATATGTAAGGTAGATTCTTTAGCTGAAAGATGTATCCTTGATTAAATAATAAACAGTAAATAAAAAAAAGATTTACGATAAAAAATATAGAAAGTACACTTTTCTTCATCTATTAAACCCTCTTCTATTCTTTATTTTCTGCTATAGTTGCTCTGTTTTGATTTCTCAGTTCATCCCGTATTTCACGTAAATATTGATTTCTCTCCTGCATTCGCTTTAACACTATAACAATAACAGCTATAATACCAGCAATGATTCCTATATAAAGAACTCCAAACACTAAGATAGGTACTACACCCCAAAGCTCCATCTCATCCCTCCTATTTTTTGGTTATTACCTTATTTTACCGTATTTTGTAAAGTTGTCACGTCTTTTATCCATGAAAAAGGGAGTTTGAATATACATTCAAACTCCCTAAAGAGATTATAAAAAATAATATTTATTATAGCGCTTTGCTTTTGACACTCGCTCCCGTTCCGAAGAACTTATCAAAAATTTGATAAAGAGCAGACAGGCCAACTAACCAATAAATCGTTGTTACTAACCAATCCCAAGAGCCAAATAGCTCTTCTACTACATTCACGCCTAATGCTACAGCTAACCAATTTAAACCGCCTAAAATCACAAGAAGAATCGTTAAACCTGAAAGAAATTTCACGTTGTCACCTCCTTGCGAACTGCATTAGGAAAAGCAGCTCATGTTACATCTTATGCGCTGTATAGATCAGTATATGCATAGGCGCTATGTAAAATAGTTATAAAGAATATGTGATTTATTCTTTTTTATTTTCTTATTGTGCAGCTGCAGCTTTCCCGATTTGCTTAATCGTTTCTACATGCATCGCTTCGTGATAGAAGCTGAATAAAAACGTTTCGCCAACTGTTGTAAAGTTGATGCCGGCTTTGTTTGTAAAAGGTGTAATTAACTGCTTATCAAACTGCTGGGGCATGAACTCTTTAATACGATGTGCTTGATCTTTCAACACATTCGCAATTTCTTCAAGAGAAGGAGCAGCCTCCGTCCAATCGGCAGGTTTCGTTCCTGCGCCGAAAAAGCTTTCATAACTCTCTGGCGTTTGCATCGGTTCACCAGCTAAGCCAAACACAAGTTTTTCTTGAATAAAGGCAATGTGTCCAAGATTCCAGCGGATATTGTTATTGAATCCTTTTGGTGTGATGTCCGCTGCCTCTTCTGCTGTTTTTTCGAGGATACTAAGCGTAATTCCTCTTACAACGTCCATATGTTTTAAAATCATGTTTTCCATCGTCTAATTTCTCCTTACGTTGTCGTATTAGATAAACTATTCAATGTCTATTGTGCACAAATTAACTCTTAAATGCCACTCATAAGATTTAAACCTTAAAATAAAAGAACATTCAAAAGAAACATCCCCCTATATAAAAACTAGGGGGATATTTTAAGCAGAAGACTTCAAATTTGAGACAGGTCCTTTATTTGGCTTCGGTTTTAGCTGACCTAGCTTATTTTTTAGATAATCTTTTAATGCGCCGCGTTTTCTCTTGCGTCTTTTATCACGATTTTTAATGGTAATCTCCTCCTTTCCTTTTAGTTTTAAGACCTGTGTATTAAATGGATTCTTCTTTTATACATAAAATCCTTTTGAATTCTTAAATTTACCTTCATGTAATTCTTTCCTTTTTACAAAAAAAGACCAAAGTATCAAAACTTTGATCAATCAAGCTACGTAAGTAATCGACCCAATAGTGGAAATAATAGCGCTGTTTCTGTCGTACCAAACAACGGGTTCGTATCTAACTGCAAAATAACTGAGGTGAGCGGTGTGAAGCCTGACAATTTCATCTGACAGGTAAGCTGATTGCTTTGCGTCGTCTTTTCTCTTTAAATTTAACACTTCAATAATTCTTTCCCGCGTCGTAATTCCAATTCCATGACCAAAGTATAGAGTTTCATCTAATACAATTGTATTTTCACCTTTCCACTGGGGAGTATCAGGATTATAATCAGGATTTTTAAAATACGCACAGTCTCCGGGCAAGTAGTCAGATCCTTTATAACCATGAAGCTCAAGATCTTCATCATATTGCCAATCGTGTAAGTAAAGATCAGCAAAAAGCCTGTTAAAGTTTGCTTTTCCAATATTATTTAATACAGCTTTGTAAAAGATGATGATAACAGCCGTCGCGCACTCAAACGCATATTCGTGTCCGTTGTAAAAAATATCATCGATGGCCTGATGAGGAGAAACGGTAGGCAGTAGCTGAAACCCTCCGTTATCGGTTCGTTTCCAATACTTTTCGTTACACCTAGAACGTGCAAATGTAGCAAACTTGGCTCCGCTTTTGCGCAGCAACACAGACGATTCAATAATTTGTAGTTTAACAGATACATCAAAATCAAGCTGGTCAAATGTAGCATACTCATACACTTCCCTATAGGTATCCATCTGTTTTAAAATGTCTGCTTTTTCTTTCGTTAACGAACTATTATTTAGATCACTTATTTTCACAATTTGTTGGTTAACTTTAATCATAGACGTTCTCTCCTTTACAGAAAATGATATCAATCACTTTCTCTAACAGGATATTGATAAAAAAAGATTTTGTGTATCTTCATTTATTTAAAATCGTGAAGATTAGAAAAAACGATGAAAGAAAGTAATTTAACCAATAATCTTTTCTTTTGTTCCTTTTTGTCCTTTTGTAACCTTTTTAAATATAAAGCGAGCAACTAACACGTACAGTGGTAACACAATAATGACGGCAATAACATTTAAAATCCAAGGTATTGTCCCCATAAAAACGTTTGAAGATGCTTTATCATACCAGCTCACAATAAGTATTAAAAAGAAAACACTGGATATAAAAGTACTTATGTATCCCTTCTTATAGTTTGTACTTCTCACAGCAACAACAAAGCCAATTACCAAGGAAATGCCTGCTGCAATTAAGACAAAAATCAAAAATAAGTTTGCTACCTTTTGAACGTCCATTTCTTCCCTCTTTCCTATAAAATTTCCACTCCAGAATCTTCGTTACCTCACCTATAAAAAAGTAAATTTACGTACTTTAAACTCCCTAAAACAATTAACTCCTTTTTCTAGATACAATTCCTACAGTTAAAATTAAAGTCATACCTACACCATATAGCGCTATAAAAGTATAAAGTGATTTTATGTAGCCAGCTGGATAAAGCGTAGCGATCATTATTAATAAAAGTCCTAATATGTTTAATAACTTTGTTTTTTTAATTTTTATTTCACTCTCTTCCTTTCAATCTCGATCGCCCTTTTACTTATATAGAATCTAGAAGCTAAAATTTCTTGGCAATCTACTAGGTAAATGTTTATACTTCTTTTAGAAATGTCCCTCTTCATTAAATTTTGCTTAAAATAAGCTTGTTCTCCACGAGACTTTTAGTTAGTTCTGTTCTTTATTTAACCGCTTCATTTTGTTTTTGATCAAAAGTTACTATTAAATTGTATATAAAAATTAACAAACCACACCCGACCATAATCCAACGCATACTTCCTTGGAATGCAGAATTAAAAATGTTTGCTAAAGCTATTATAAGTCCTGTTGACATGTTAAGATAATTCCAAAACAAGCAAATCGCCCTCCTTAACCATTGCTTCTTCTTTTCTTAGGCCTTAATATAAATTCGTAGATGAACCAATAAATTAGAGGAAACAAAACAATAACGAGAAATCCGTTTTCAGCCGGTATATATTTATAGATTAATAGCATAATAATTGCAAACACAAGGTAAGCTATCCAAAACCCTTTATCTCTTTTACGCATAACTACCACCTCTCTCTGAACTGAAATACCATCCTAACGTCTAACGTACTTTCTATATACACAACCAAATCCTTTCTTAAAAAGTACGTTATTAGTGAACGCCATACCAAGATAAGCCTAATTTTTAAGTCTAGGCTTATCTTGGTACTACCTATTTAGCAAGAAATACTTCTTCATTCACATTTTCAAAAAACGACTTCAACCTAGAAAAGTCCTCCTTGTTTCCCCGTGTAGAGAAAATTTCTTGATCATTATGAACAACAAGCTACGGGAGGTTTACTAAACGCGTAATTTTCTTCGATTTTTATATTAACAAATTATCACATTTTTATTTTACTTGTTTTTCTAAATATGTTTTAATTATACACTAGTAACCTCTTAATTTGATGCGTAAGAACTCTACCAGTTAAACTTGGTTATTTGTGTAACTACGCTCTTATAATTAAGAGAAAGGAAAATGCTAATGGCCTTCGTTAAAAAAAATAAACATCTCGTCCGAAGCTAAATCAATGGGTATAGACTTCTATGTACCTTTTTTAATCATTTTAATTGCAATACTTTATACGTGCTTTTCCCCTGATCTAGAAAGTCTTCAATACATATCAAGAATAATAGAATTTGTTGTATGTCCCATAGCTGCTTGGTGGTCCGTATACTTATTTTTAGATCACTCTGTTGATAAAGATAAAACAGCTGAGTTAACACCCAACTCCTCGCCATCTATTTTGTCTTACGGCCTTATTAGAGTGACATCTTTCTTTCTTATTTTTCTAGCGGCATTTTTCGTATTACTAATTTCTATTACATTAAGGTACCCTTATCCTTACATATCATTATTTAATTTAACTATTATTTATGTTCCTCAAACTGTGTTGTACTGTTACTTAGGATTTTTCCTTATGGTATTATCACGAAACATTGCTATTCCGCTATTTATTTTATTAACATATATAGCAGTCAAGTATTGGACGACTAGAGACATTCCGATATATAACGTAATGTCATTCTCTATAGATATGCAGTTGTATCCGAGGATTATCCTGTTAGCTGTAAAAAATATTGCATTAGCTCTTGCTTTAGCGGTTGCAGGACATTTCGTTTTGGTCAGACGAAAGAAGATATAAATATTAGTTTACACTAAAAAAGTTGAGCTCCTATTTACACTAGGTCTCAGCTTTTTTATTTCTTGAATAGGCTCAATTACAACATCGAAAGACTTAAAAAACATTAAAATGCAATTAACATTTTTTTATGCTTTTTCATAGTTGGTCTCCATTTCAGCCGTTTTTAGTACTCAGGCTTAGCAACACCTAAATTCGATTCAAAATCAGTAAGGTACGTGCGGGCTCCGTTATATTAACCGTAGGTTTTATATCCCTGTTAATTTCTTTTTGCGAAGAGTGAACGTGATCATAGAAGAAGTCTATACTTTTATCGTTTCGATCGGTGGCATCTACAACAGAACGCAGATTGTCCATCATTGTCACTTTATATATCGTTTTAGGGGAAGTGTATTTCGTATAAGCTGGAACGAGTAAAAAGAATTGAATAATAACAAACATTACAACTGTAAGGATAATGGCAGTACCTACGTTAAAGTCAGATGGAAAGGAAGATATTTCTGACACTTTTCCTAACCAGCTATATAAGTACCTTTGACTGCAAAAGGTTAGCAAAAATCCTACACCTGTACCTACGGTGTTTATAACGGTGCTTTGAAGTATGATAATCTTGCTAATCTGTTTAGCACTGGCTCCTATTGAACGCATAATGGCGAACTGATTCCTCATCTTGTAGAGCAAAAGCTCAAAGTTTGAAATGAGAATAAGAGACGTGATAGTTAACACCAATGCCGATAAAACAATAATAAATGTATGTAAGGATTGTAAATTATTTTGCACGCCTGCATCTTGTTCAGCTATATCAATACGTAAGTTCTTGTTATAAGATTTTATACGATTGGCCAACTTTAAGGCGCTCTTATTCTTGTGTGCCTTTATTAATAAATAAGTTGCTTCTGCGCTGCTTTTTTCTTTTGCTTGAATATAGTCTTTTACGTTTTTTTGATTAAGTATTAGCATATCTGGAGCTACTCCAGTAGCGGATAAATCTTTTACCGTTTCTGCTAATGTATATGTTTTGTTTTCTATAAGAACTTTATCTCCTACTTTTGCGTGTAAATCTTTAGCTAGTCCTTTGTTCATTGCGACAGAATTCTTATTCAGCGGTTTGGAAAAGTGATACCGACTTTTAGCTAAATAATCGTTTTCAACACCTACTGTATAGATACAGGTATTTAGTTTATTTAGATTCAAATGAGCAATAGATACTTTTGATACCTTATCTACCATTTTATCCTGGTGAATTTCTTCCACTAAAGTTGATGTCAAAATTTTGCCTTGATCCATCTCAAACCCTACAGATAAATCCATCTCACCGTAAGTTTGTTTTAATTGACTTTTTAATGTGTCCTGCGCATTAAAAGAGAATAAAACCATACTAAGTACAAGCATCGTAGAAATAGCTATACTTACAATAGATGAAAACACTATAAATTTATTGGACTTAAATAAACGAAAAGCTAAACCTCGTAGTGTTTTCATATCTTAGGACTCTCGACTTTTGTAATAAGCTTAAACTTCTCTAGTATATGATCCAAATCACTATTTCCGCTACAGATATATGTATCGACAATAGAGCCATCATGAAAGAATAGAACGCGATCTGCATAAGTAGCTACATTAGGGTCGTGAGTAACAAGAAGTATGCTTTGGCTGAGTTCGTTTTTTGTAGTTACTAGTGTGTGTAGTATGACTTCGGAAGTATTAAAATCAAGGTTACCTGTAGGCTCGTCTGCCAGAATAATAGGTGGTTCAGTTATAATTGCTCTTCCTATAGCTACGCGCTGCTGTTGTCCACCTGACAGTTGTACAGGGCGGTGTTTCTTCCAAGCTGTTAAGCCCAAGAGCTCAACAGCGTTATTTACTTTTAAATCAATTACATCCGATGTAAGTCCCTTTAAAATGAGCGGCAGAGCTATGTTTTCTTCTACAGATAAATCCTTTAATAAGTGGAATGATTGAAAGATAAACCCAATATTATCTCTTCTGTACGCTGAAGCTTGAGGTTCTTGGAACATATCTTTTGAAAGCATTCCTTTTAGTTTAATCGTTCCACTAGTTGGTTCATCCAGTGCTCCTAAAATGTTCAGCAGTGTGCTTTTTCCTGAACCACTTGTTCCCATAACAGCAACCATTTCACCTACCCTTAACTGAAAGGATATATCATTTAGTGCAGTAACTTCATAGCCCTCTCCTTTATAAACTTTAGTTAAATTTTTCACCTCTAAAATATGTTGATTCTTCACGTCTTCACCTCGAAGTAAGTTTTTTTGTAGTGACAAAGATAGTTAACGCTTTTATCGCCTCTCCTTTTGTAAATTTCTACTATATCTAGTACGTTTCAAAACAGGAATAGTTTTACATTTTGAAGAAAATAGGTAAAAAAGTTTTAATTATTTACAAGAAAAACAAAAAATGGTGACCGTTAAATGATTGTCTTTCTTTTGCCGCCCATTATCTTCGGTTTGGCATGTACCTATTATTTTGGTCTTCGGAAAGAAGACTGAACACAGACAATTCCTATTTTGCTTTTACTAGTAGTTACGGAAACCAGAGAAGTTATCCATAAGATACTAAAAAAACTGCTGCAGGTAAGCTAATAAAAGCGCAACTTAATGCCACTTTTCGAAAACAATAAAAAAGGCAGCAGCTCAACTTATGAGCTGCTGCCTTTTATTTATAGAAACACGAGAATAACCTTTTAACGATACCAAATCGTTTTATCTTGATATGGAATACGTTTTGATGAAGCTTCTTTATTAGGATGTCCGACGTAAATTAAGCCTAAGAGCTTATCTCCGTCTTCTAGAGATAAAAAGTCATTCAGTTCTGTCTGATAGACAATTTCACCGGTTCTCCAAATTGTAGCCAAACCTTGTTCTTCCGCTACTAATAGCATATTTTGTATGCTTGCCGCTACGGCAGAGATTTCTTCAATTTCAGGCACTTTACCAGAAGGACTTACTGCTACAGCAATAATGACAGGAGCGCGAAGCGGTCCTTTTTTTGCTTTTGTTGTTTTTTTCAACGCTTCTTCTTCACTTAATTGAGCAGTTTTTTGTTTCATAATACGTTCCATTTCGTCTCCTAAACGAACGCGTGAATCCCCTGTAAACACGCGGAACTTCCAAGGCTCTGTCTTTTTATGGTTAGGAGCCCAAGTGCCGGCTTCTAACATAAGGTTAATAGCATCTTCTGATACGTCTTTGTCTTGCATGGCCCCAATCGTTCTTCTAGCTTTAATAATATCTAATACGCTCATGCTTTCTATCTCCTTTTCTACATTCAATTTATTATAAGTATGTATTTGTCTTGAATATAGAATAATTGAAAATCATTCTCACTGTCAAATGTTTTGATTATTACTTAGGTAACGATAAATAAATATGCCAATTTTTTAAGCGTGTTTGTTTTTTTAGCGGGTTTTCTTTTAATTATTTGGCAGTTTTGTCAAATAAAAAAACGATTTGGAACATAGAGTCCAAATCGTTTTTTCATCTTATACCCACCCGCGGAAACGAGAAGCTTCAGCTGATTTTTTGATTCCTGCCATGTAAGCAGCAAGCCTCATATCTACGTCATTTTCTTGAGAGATTTGATAGACCGTTTCAAATGAATCTACCATTACCTTGCGTAATTTGTAAGCTACTTCCTCTTCAGACCAGTAGTATCCTTGATTATTTTGCACCCATTCGAAGTATGAAACCGTTACGCCTCCAGCACTCGCTAAAATATCTGGCACTAAAAGTACGCCTTTTTCATCTAAAATGCGCGTAGCTTCAAGCGTAGTCGGTCCGTTCGCTGCTTCTACTACAATAGAAGCTTTAATGCGATGAGCGTTGCGAACCGTAATTTGATTCGAAATGGCTGCAGGTACTAAAATATCACATTCTTTTTCTAATAGTTCTTCGTTTGTCATCACATTGGTAAATAAATTTGTTACGGTACCAAAACTGTCGCGTCGATCAAGCAGGTAATCAATATCAAGACCAAGCGGATCATAAAGAGCTCCGTATGCGTCTGAAATGCCAATTACTTTTGCTCCTGCATCATGCATGAACTTAGCGAGAAAACTGCCGGCATTTCCGAATCCTTGAATAATAATTCGCGCTTCTTGCAAGTTAAGGTTTTTCTTTTTAACAGCTTCTTCTATACAAATGGTTACTCCTTTAGCCGTTGCAGTTTCGCGTCCTTGAGATCCTCCGAGTACGATAGGTTTTCCGGTAATAAAACCAGGAGAATCGAACTCACGCAGTCGGCTATATTCATCCATCATCCATGCCATAATTTGAGAGTTTGTATAGACATCCGGTGCAGGAATATCTTTAGTAGGCCCAACTATTTGACTGATGGCTCTTACATAGCCGCGGCTGAGTCGTTCTAGTTCACCAAAAGACATGTTTCTTGGGTCACATACAATTCCGCCTTTACCGCCGCCGTACGGAAGGTCGACAATGCCGCATTTTAAGCTCATCCAAATGGATAATGCCTTCACTTCCTCTTCATTTACTTCAGGATGAAAACGTACTCCTCCTTTAGTAGGCCCGACAGCATCATTATGTTGAGAGCGGTAGCCGGTGAATACTTTTACCGATCCGTTATCCATTTTAACCGGAATGCGAACCGTCATCATGCGCAGCGGTTCTTTCAATAAATGGTATACTTCTTCACCATAGCCTAGCTTTTGAAGCGCTTCTTGAATAACTGTTTGAGTAGATAAAAATAAATTAAGTGATTCCTGTTCTTGCTGCTGTTCTCTTTTTAATTCACTAGCTGTTTTTGTAATGGACATTCTGTTCACCCCATATTAATCATTGAATTTTCTCAACGATTTAACATGCAATTCCTGTGCCAGTTTGCAACGCTTTTATATTATAAATAATCTCTATTAGCAAGCCTTATATTCCCTGCATAGGCTGATATTAGTATATACTTAAAGAAATAAGACAAACTATTTATACCGCAAAGGAGGAAAGTGCTATGTTACATGAAAGAAAAGAACAAGAGCGAAACAATCACTGTATAGAATGCTGTTCCATCTGCGGAGAAAGGCTAACATCTTTTCAAGAAAAAGAAATATTCACATGCGACAGCTGCTTTGAACAAAAAGTCAACGATGTGCTTTCTGAGCTGTAATCAGATGCTCTATTTTTTAGAAACAGGTGTCACAATGTTAAAGTTTGGATCGATAGAATCCTGACAAGACAAAAAGAAATCCCATTTTGATTTATCTCCTTGAACAAATATGACCGAGCTATAAGAGTGATCATTTGTAGTTGTGAGTCGATATAAGGTATCTTGCCACATCGTTACCGTCACCTCAGCTTTCTTTCGCGTATCTCCGAGATACCTAAAGATTCCATGCTTAAATTCTGTGAGAGCTACTTCATTACGATCTGGTATGACAAACAATAGACGATAGTTACATGCACCTGCCTTTAATCCATCTACGCGAATGCTAAATAGTTCTAAAATATTTTTTAAAGGAAGTGTATCCCATACTTCTTTTGTGATAATGTTGGCAGGCAGCGGTATATTACCTAAACGAAGTTCTTTGGCTCCTGTTAAATATTCATTTCGCCAAGGGCCGGATTCCGCTATATACCCTAATTGTTCAAGCGCGTCTGCACATAAAAGTTTTGCCTTTACATGGTGAGGATCAGCGTAAATAACTTGTTTGGTCACTTCAGCTACCCATTGATAGTCGCCTTGTTGAAAACAACGCTGCGCTTTTTTGACAATGTTGTCCGCTCCCCCCATATACTCTACATACTTCTTAGCTGACTCTTCAGGAAACAGTTTATTTAAATCGACAGGATTGCTGTTATACCAGCCCATATAGCGCTGATAAACCGCTTTTGCGTTGTGGTTAACCGTTCCATAAAAACCGTTGGTATACCACTCGTGAGATAGGATTTCTGGGAGCTTCATCATTCGGCCGACGTGATCAATGGTATATCCTTGATTCATGAGCCTTAATGTTTGATCATTAATATATTGATAAACATCTCGTTGATTTTCGATATATGTGATGCACGACTCGTTTCCGAACCTTGGCCAATTATGTACCCCAAATACAGTTGTTAGTTCTTGGCCAAATAAATCGATTGCTTGCTGCAAGTATCTTGCCCATGCTGCTGCGTCTCTTACTTTTGCTCCTCTGAGCGTATAGATGTTGTGCTGAGTGGCCGTACAGTTTTCTGCAATACACAGAGACTTTTCACTAGGAATATAGATGTTCATTTCAGCAGGCGCTTCCGTTCCTGGCGTAAGCTGAAACTGAAATGAGACGCCGTCAATTTTCTTACTTACATAAGAATGATGTTCGGAAGGACGGATTTCTTCTATGCCTTTAATAAGCGTGATTGTTCCAAATGAAATTTCTTTTCCGATACCGTTGTCAATTAAGCCTTTTTCATCGCGTCGCAGTTGAATACCGTACATATATTGACTTCTTCGTGTCATTGCTGTTGCCGCCGTGACGTTTTCATCGATAACCGCATCCATAAACCCAGCAGGAGCATAAACTTTACTAGTTTTATTTTGTGTTGAGTCAGGTAATACTCCTAAAACTCCACCGTAATGGTCTATATGTGAATGTGAGAAGATAACGGCTCTAACAGGACGCTTCCCCCAGTGCTGGTTTACTAGTTTAAGTGCTTCTTCTGCTGTTTCTCTTGACGTCAAGCAATCAATAACAATCCATCCCGTTTTCCCTTTAATAAATGTAATATTAGCCATATCAAAGCCTCTTACTTGAAAGATATTTTCAGTTACTTGATATAAGCCGGCTTGTACATTTAATTTTCCTTGTTCCCACAGTTTAGGGTGGACAGTAGCAGGTGTAGATTGTTCAAATAAAAAAGCGTACTTTCTTAAATCCCATACAGGATACAGCTGATTTTTTTTGAAAATCAGAGGAAAAGGTACGCGTACAAGAGCTTGGTAATCAGCAAGATTTTGTTCTAATTTCACTTGTTCCCAGTCTATGTTTTTATAAGTATCAGCATTAGTCGCTGCAGTCTTTTGAGTAGCATCTTTTCGGTGAATCGTTAACTCCTGTTCATAATCAAACAGCATAACCCCCTCCTTTTTATTACTTTATGCGTAAAAATGAGACGAAGTACAAAAAGGGAGGGAAAATAGAGTTAACAAAAAAGAAGATGCGCTTAGCACGCATCTTCTTTTTTATACTGAATGTCATGTTTGAATAGTCGAGTATTCTGTCTGAATTAGACAGCCTAGCACTTAGTATAACGATTGTTTACCAATGTGCCTTTTGTAATCAAAACAAATCTTCCTTCTAAGGTGCTCAATACGTTTCTTGAAGTCGCTGTAAAACAATGCATGTGTACAGTCTCTCCTTTCTTGTATTGGCCTTACATAGAGTGTATACCCTCGAAAAAATAATTGAAACCTGATTGGGAGATTTTTTCAAAAAATAATAAATCCATTATGGTTAGGCTCTTTTGTCTCTATTTTTTCACCCAGTTGTCATTATCATCTTTTTTGTACTTCGTTTTCACCGCGTTCCAAGCGACTTTGTGAGCGGTAGCTTCTTCTTTGTATTCATCACTTGCTGAATTGAATGCTTCTTTATAAATTTCCTGAGCATGATGAGGAAGATTATCTCTTACTCCATCCGGCAGTTCTTTTAATGAATTGTAAGGCATGATAGTATTCCTCCTTGAAAACATCTTTTACTACTGATTTACCTGTTTTCAAATAACATAAACATTTAATAAATATAGTCCTTATACAAGTCGGACTGAGTGACCTTTTTATAAGCGAGTCCGTGTTTTTTAGCAAGGGCTTTTACTTCATCTACACAGCTTTGAGCGCTTCTTGGTGATACGTAAATTTCATTGATAAGCTGATGTAAATTACATGTAAGGAGGTTACCATGCTCATGAGAAAACTCATACGATCTTTTTTCAAGGATATCCATTCGTTGTTGCCATTGATTTGCGGAAATACCTTGAATTTCGAACAGCTTTTGCAGCTTCCAAGCGTGTATACAACTTGCTACAATAACAAGCCTCAATTCATTTTCATGCTGATAGGATTTGCGCTTGTAAAATAACGTGTCATATACAGAGTGACTAACCATTTCTTTTTGGAAGTCTATGTACTGCACTTTGCCAGAGAAGATTTTATAGCGTAAATCTTTAATACTGCACAATAAATTTTCATAGGTGGTTTTAATAGCTACGCCATCATTCCCCTTTAAATATAGATTCCACATTCCAGCGGCTTCGTAATCATTGATATGCCAGGATGAAACAGCAGAAAATTCATGGATTTTTCTTATATAGGTTCTAGAGGTACGGTTATGACGTTCGCCTTTTTTTCTTAACTCTTCTATGTTCCACATTGAAGAGCATCCTTCAAGAGGGTCCGAAAATGCATCAGGTTTTGCAAAAAAAAGCGCATTGGTTTCCAGTAAATCTTGAAAATCAGACAGCGGCATAAATCGCCACACCGTCGGATTATTGTGCACCTTATAGCGTTCATCATAATCGTCATAGCTAGATTCGAATCTTTTGGCATATTCGTAAGCTTTATCTCTATAAGCTAAATCCATTGGTTTTCCTCCTCTGAATGCATATTCACACTTGAATTATAGCACTTAATTGTTGTAATTTTCAAAATTATCCACCTGTATTAGGAGAGTTCTGTTATCAGAAAAGAAGGCACGCCTCAACATCTGCAGCGTGTCTTCTTATTTAATGAAATGAATATTTTGCTTAACACTTTCACTTTCTGGCTGATTTAATTCCAATAAATAAATTTTATCCGCTCGAAAATCAGTATTCTTCATTTCTTTTTTTAAGGCACGAATAAAGGCAGCTGAACTTTTTCCGTAGGCTTCAAAATAATGAAACGTGTGTACAACAAATAGAATGGATGCTCCACTGTAATCTTTTTTGCTCTTTTTTTGGATGTTTTCTAGCACTTTTTCTATATACTCTTCTACAGAACCTTCCGTCTGGATACGGGGTGGAGCAAAATTTCCTGAATTCACCCTCTGTGCATCTTCAAATTCCAGTTTCCCATCTTTGTAAGAAGTAATTTCAATTCGTTTTTCAGTACCATCCGGCTGAAGAATTAATCCGTCGTATCCTTGACTTCCAATAATAAGCTTCAATTTTGAATTCCTCGGACAATAGGAAGATTGGCTGAAGCAATAAAGCGGATAAAACTCTTCAAAAAACTTTTTGAAACGCCCTTTTTTAAGTCGAGCTAATTTTATATATTCTCTGTTTTGATGAATCATTTTCTGCGTATGTTCAAAATACTGCTTCATTTCCTCTTGCGTCCTGTACACATCAAGATCTTTAAATAATTCATCCATCTTTTTCACCTTCAATCCCACCAACTAAAAAAGTCTTCTTACTTAGTAGATACATATTCATAAATGTGTGTGACAATTTTCTTTTTTTAAAGATATAGCTTTTTTAAAACAAAACGTGCACACTTTTCATTTTTTTGCATATCCTGTTATTCGTGCGTTCAATCATGAGCGTACATTTCAGCCTTTAGTTGTAAAAGATGAACCGCAAAGTTACAGCTGATGGCGGATGATATGCTTCTGATTATTTCATAAACTATAACAAACAGGAAACTTAACAATAATTGAGGTGTTGAAAATGTTTGATAATGATTACGTAGTTAAAACCATTCACGATTTATATGTAAAACATACAGAAAGCAAATTAAAAGTCTTCTTAACTTATTTTTGTCATAAAAGATAACATGTATTTATAGACGGGAATATATAGTCAGTTGTTACTTGGAGTTTTTTATAGGAAGAAGAGTTTGATACAAATAAAAAGGAATAGTGGGTAATCCACTACTCCTTTTTATTATACTTGCAATTCCCGAATAAGTTCAGCAATAATTTTAATGCTTCTATCGATATCTGGTAAAGAAGCATAGGCGTAAGAAAGCCGAAGATAACTGCCGGTTTCTTGTGCATAGATACTTCCGGAATTAAGCAATATTCCTCTTTTTAAAGCACGAGAGTATAAAGATTTCATTGAAATAGAAGGTTGAATATGCACCCATATAAAAAAGCCTCCTTCAGGATTCGTCCATGTCGCTACATCTCCTGCATATGTTTCTAAAGCATTCAGCATAACTTTTCTTCTTGTTCGCAATTCGGTTCGTACCGTTTCCATATGCTGTTGATATAAGCCATTTTTAAACCATTCTGCTGCCACTCTTTGAGACAATGAGCTGGATCCATAATCCGTTTGCATTTTAATATCCGCCAAACGCTCAATGACTGGTTCTGGGCCGACTATCCATCCGATACGTAATCCCGGGCTTAATGTTTTAGAAAGACTGCTAACATATAACACGTGTCCATTTTTATCTAAAGCTTTTAATGGCAACGGAGGCTGTTTATTTAGCCATAATTCGCGGTATAAATCATCTTCAATAATAGGAAGCTGATGTTCCTCACATTCTTTCAGCAAATCGTAACGCCTTTTTGAGGACATTAATGTTCCCGTTGGGTTATGGAAACATGGATTTGTATATAAAATAGCTTGCCCTTCTTGAGGGTCAGCGCGTTTTATAGCTGTTACTTTTATTCCTTCCTCATCCATAGAGAGACCTTTGAGTTTCATTCCGGCTGATTGAAATACATGTAAGGAGTATAGATAAGAAGGTTTTTCTAGCAAAACCGAAGAGTTTTTTTGCAGCAGTCCAATTGAAATAAGCTGAAGAGCTTGAAGAGCGCCGGAAACAATTAAAATAGAATCTGGAGAAGATTCAACCCCCATTGTTTTCATATACGTACTTAACTCTTTTCGTAAAGGAAAATACCCCTTTGGTTCTTCGTATCCCAGAACTTCCATGTTTTTTGCTACTTTTTCCATAGCGTATTTCATTTTATCTTTAGGGAATATGTCAGGTGAAAGCTCTCCTTTGCTTAATTGAATAAGGTTTGAGTTAAATTCGGATTCATTAATATCTTGTACCATTGCTTGACTCGGACGATGCATACCTGATTTCACATGAACATTCCAATCGGGCGGAGCCGTAGCCAAAAGTGTCCATGTATTATTTATAACGATTGTTCCCTTTCCCATCTTACCTTCAATTAAACCGTCCGCTGTTAATTCCTCTAATGCCGTGATGACCGTACTTCGGTTAACATCGAACATAGCAGCAAGCTTTCGCTGACTAGGAATTTCACTTCCAATCGGCCATTCTCCACGCGCAATTTTCTCTTTCATAAAATCAATGATTTGCTTGTATTTTGGATAACTCGAACTGTTCTCTTGATTCATACACTTACTCCTGTTTTTAAAGTGGTTGGGTTAATTGCTTTTAAACTGGTTGAAGACATTTTATCAAATGTTTATTAACATGGGAACCACAATAGATACTGGTTGGATTCAAAATGAAAAATGGAGATGAATAGCATGAAATTAACGTTTAGTTTGGTGTTCTTACATATACTGATGATTAGCTTATGGGCTTCAGCATTTCCAGTTATTCAAATAGGGCTGGAATCGTTTTCTCCTCAGCACCTTGCTTTTGTTCGGTTAAGTATTGCTTCTTTAGTGCTGTTAGTTATTGCAATAGCCACACGCATGTGCTTGCCTGATATAAAAGATATTCCACTTCTTTTAGCACTCGGTTTTTTAGGTTTTACCGTATATCACACGGCATTAAACATTGGAGAAAAAACGGTGAGTGCGGGTATTGCGAGTTTACTGGTCTCGACTACTCCTATTTTTTCTTCGCTTTTAGCTATTTTTCTTTTTCAGGAGGAGTTCGGAAAAAGAAAATGGATTGGATCTGCAGTAAGCTTTGCGGGTATTGCACTTTTAACCTTGAGCAAAGAGAATTTTGTACACTCAGTTAATGGAATCTTACTGATTCTGCTAGCTGCCCTTGCAGAAAGCATCTATATAGTATGTCAAAAAAATTTATTAAAAAAGTATGGTTTCCTTTCTTTTGTGACGTACAGTATTTGGGGGGCTACAATTTCTATGCTTGTTTTTTTACCTGGGTTAGAAACAGAACTTGCACATATCTCTGTCAGATCAGCAATAAGCGTGACATATTTAGGATTATTTCCAACCGTTATTCCCTATATGGTACTCGCTTATCTGACATCGCGTATAGGTTCTGCTGAGGCTGCCATTTCTCTTTACTTAACTCCTGCGCTGTCCTTTTTCTTAGCGTGGCTGCTTTTAAAAGATATCCCGAGTGCAGCTTCCATTGTTGGAAGCATCATTACGTTATGCGGCGTGTTGCTTACACATAGTAAAAGAAAAGTAGTGGCAAAAGAGACAAAGTTCACAATACAAAGATAATGTGTACGATTTAAGTAATTCTCTTATAGGCTATGTTTTTTATCTATATATTTTATTTAGAACATACTTTAATTTCTTCTTTTTGCAGTTTAATTAATAATTAATAAAAAAGCACCTTTCTTTAATCTTGGTTTAAGATTTAAAGAAAGGCGCTTTTTTATGTAGTTTCTAATTCTGCTTTTATTTTTCCAGCCACTGCGTGAGTCAGCTGCTGAAGATCGTAAATCTCTTCTCCTGAAAGTACTACATGTCCGTTTAAAACGTGGTTATGTTTATATGCTCGATACGTCACTTCGATACTTTTTATCGCACGCTCTACTTCATCATTCACCATAATACTTTCATAGTGATAGGATAGTGTTTCAATTCGAATCTGCGTATTTTTCATATTCATTCACCCTCCATGAGCCGTTGACTAAAAATATGACTGTTAGAGGTGAACTATACATAGAAACTTTTTTGTTACCACCTAATTTGTTATTTAGAACATATTTTAATTACTTAATTCATCTCTGCTATTCTTTTTTTACAAAATACCAAAATAAACCCCCGCTTTTCGGAGCGGGAGTTTATTGCTTGTAGTACCAGCCTTTTTTATCTAAAAACTGTTTAACTTTTACAAAATCCAGCCCAGCTGCGGTAAGTTCAGCGGACGGATTACCTATTGCATGTACGTGTAATTCACTGTCGATTCCTTCATTTTTTAAGAAAGCACGAAACTCTGTTTCCATGTCTTTACTTAATCCGCCTGTTTTAATTGTAATTGGGATAGGTTCTACGTCTTTCATTTGCACAAATCCGCCTGGAATAGCCCATGCTGCATTGGTATACCCATATACGCTAAATACTGTGCCTTTTTTTATAGTTCTAAAATTCTCTGTTACATTCGCATATTTGTAGACTCCAATATCCTTCTTCGCTTTTACTTGAAAAGAATATTTATCTCCGAGTGAAGTAACCTTTGGTAATGATTCTTCGACAGGATTACTTACACCCTTAAGCAATTCCATCATTTTAGCTAATGTTGTCTCATCAGCTTTTCCAGTTGACGTTAATCCATACTTTTCTTGAAGAGCTTTAACAGCTGCAACAGTTTCGCTGCCATATTGACCATCGGTTCCTTGCTGGGAAAGTTCAAATCCTAATCTAATTAAGTTTTGCTGCAGTTCTTTTACAGCTAGTCCGCTATCACCTTGCTGCAATTGTGCTGATGGCTTATTATTTTCCACCACCGTCACGCCTGTATTAATACTATTAAAGAAATCCAGATCCATTTCATTGATATCAACATTGCCTTTAATCCCGTTTACTTTTCCTTGATCTGTATATTGAAACATAGACCATCTATCCCAAATCGCCGTATCACCTGGGTTAACGAATCCCTTAGAACGGTTACTTCCACTGTAACGAGCTATCCATAGCGGATATCTTGCCACGGCGCTTGTAAAATTGGATTTAATAAAACTATACCCCGTGTAAAGAATAGGCGTAATGCTTGTTTTCCTTTCAATATACTCCATCCATCTGACTGCAAAGGCTGTGACCTGCGCTTTTGTTTTCCCTTTATTCTCTTCCAAATCTAAGCAATGAGGCAAATCAACCTTCATGCTGCCTAATTTATTTAAAAAGAAATTAACTTCTGCAATGGGATCATTATCAGCATGAGCAAAGTGATAAAAGCCTACACGTAGACCTGCATTTTTTGCACCTATATAATTATCATATGATTTTTTATCTAAGAAGGTTGTACCTTCTGTTAATTTAATATACGCGCCTTTTACACCATCCGACGCCACTTTTGCCCAATCAATTGTTCCGTTGTGATGAGAAACATCAATGACCTTAATATTTTGATTATTACGGTTTTGCATTGCTATCACTCCTTCATACAAACTATGAATAAAAAAGGAAATGGCAACTGATACAGGCCTATTAAATAGATATTAGGCTTTATAAAAAAACTACACTAAGAAGGGATCTTGGTAGCCTTCCCTTATTATAAGAAATGAATTTGTGCAATTTTATAAAGTGAGGAGAGCTATATTCGTTTATACTAATAATATGAAGATATACTGAATAAAAAGTGGAGGAATATGATGTCTTTAATAAAAGAAGCACGTAGATATGCAGAACACGCTCATAGCGGCCAAATGCGCAAGCTGTCCGATACACCTTATATTGTTCATCCTATTAACGTAGGTACTATTTTAGAAAAAGCAGGTTTTAGTGAAGAAGTAATTGCAGCAGCTTATCTGCATGATGCTGTAGAAGATACAAGTGTAACACTCGAAGAAATTGTACAAAGATTTGGTTTAGAGGTAGCGGGGATTGTTGAAGCTCATACAGAAAACAAATCAAAAAGCTGGGAAGAACGTAAACAGCACACAATTCAAATTGTGAAAACTGGTTCTCTTGAAGTGAAATCTTTAATTGTAGCAGATAAATTAGACAATTTACGGTCTTTAAAAGAAAGCTACGATCAGCAAGGAGATACGATTTGGAATAGCTTTAAAAGAGGATTCGAAAAGCAGAAATGGTACTACGAATCCATCAGCAAATACGCTGCACAAGGATTGGAACCAAGCCAAATCCCAAGTTTTTTTTATACGTATAAACAAGAAGTAAACGATTTTTTTAGAAGTTAATATTCATATGAAGAAATTAGAAAACACTGAAAATAACTATTGCGAACGCGCTGCATACGTATTAAAATATAGTAGAGTCAACACGCAATAAAGGCTCTACATAATCGGGACTGTAGTTCAGTGGGAGAATACTTGTCTGGCAGACAAGGGGTCGTGGGTTCGAATCCCATCAGTTCCATAAAACCAGTCGTATCAAGAGTTTAAAACGCTTTAAAACTCTGCAGGATGGAATGGTTGCAATACTATTTCATCTGACCTCTTCATGATTTCCATGAAGAGGTTTTTTATTTTCTTTTTACGATTGATCCTCATGATTTTTATGATTATTCTTTTCACTGCTCCTGCTGACAATTTCTCTAAGTTCACCCTCGTCGCCTTTTGCATTGATGATTTCAAAAAGCTGATTCAGCCCTTCACTTGTTTCATCATTTGGTTCTTTGCCCATTCTATCCCCTCCTTTTGCTTCTAGGATGCCCATTTTTTTCACATTGTTTCATATAAAAAGCAATTCATCAATATTAATCGGCCGTAAAAGTATACCTTTACGACCCTTGTGCAATTACTGGTTATACGGATATACTCAATCAATTCTTTAAATTTCGCAGCATTTTATAGGGTTTCTAATACTCATCTATAATGAAATGATCATCACAAACTTCGTTAAAATCGTTCTCTTCGTGGAGATCTACTTCTTTATCTTTAGATATCTCGGTTTCTTGTGTAAATAGTTTAACAAGCTTTTTTAACATTGTTCCACCTCATATCTTTCATTAATACATTCAGTATGATTAATTTATATGAAGCCAGTATGAATTGAAACTTAAGATAATGTGAATGTAGACATTAACGTGAGATGTTAAGCATGCTTATCCCCTGGACAAAAAAGTTATTTCATTCTACAAAGAAGTGATTAGTATATCAGCTGTATGTGGCATTCGTTCTATAACAGTCGTCTTTGTTATTCGTTATTCGTTTTGCTATTGTACTAGGTAGCTTAGTTTTATGTATTATCGCTTTAATCCCTTAGTTATCAACATCCTTAAATACCATTCAAATGGCTTGTGTAGTTAGAATTATCCTTTTGCTTGCTTTGTTTTTCTTGGGTGATATCCACAATCAAACGAAAAAACGCAAGCTATAAAAAAAGAACTTTGTATGCTGCTGCAAAGTTCTTTTCATAAACACTTACTGTTTGTTAAGAACTGTATGAAATATGAAATAGCTCATACACTTCTTATACAATCGTTAAGACCGATGCTTTTTTAATACTTCTACTATCACTTCTTAAAGTAGTAATCACCTATTCTTTTGTAGTCATAGAATGAAGAATCCTTACCTTTTTTTCACAATATTCAACAATTTCATAACAGGCTGTGAGAATATCATGTTTAGACAGTTCTATTTCATCAAATACAAATTTTGAAAGCTGCTTCTGCAGAACCTCCAGCTTTTTGCTGTCTTCTTCATCGATCCATAGCCCTTCCGTAATACACACATCTGCTAGTTTGTTAATAGATTGAGCCGTCCAGTTTAAGCTGGCTGAAGAAACAGTTTTTGTAAGTAAATCGTTTTTTATAGCTAGAATAACTTGACACACATGGGTATAGGCATCAACTTTCTTTTGGATAAATGCTTTGCGAATCTCTTGTTTGTATTGCTCTTTCGACATCACTATAGCTACGACAGACGTAATGAATGTTCCTGCCAGCGCGATGAGCGACCCTATCAAAATTCCTATCAGTTCTCCGGACAAAACGTTCACCTCTTTAAAGGTATTTCTATATGCTATGAGAATGAAGGAATTGATATGAGGTAAACACCATGTAAAAACAGCCCTAACTTTTCTAAGTTAGGGCTGTAACACTAAAATATGACGGGAACCAAATTAGATAATACGACTTGTAATAATTCCTTCAATTTGACCGATTTTTTCTTCTAGCTCAGGCACAATCTCGTCACTTACTTGATTGTCAATATCGATCATTGTATACGCATATTCACCGCGGCTTCTGTTCACCATATCTGCGATGTTTAAATTGTAGTTTGAGAATACTTGCGTAAGTTGTCCTACCATATTCGGCACATTATGATGGAAAGCAGCTACGCGTTTTTTCCCAGTGTAAGGAAGAGATGCATTCGGGAAATTCACTGAGTTTTTAACGTTTCCTGTTTCTAAGAAATTTTTCACTTGACGTGCTGCCATTACCGCACAGTTTTCTTCTGATTCTTGAGTTGATGCCCCTAGGTGAGGAATTGGCACAACATTTTTCATGTTCAAGACATTTTGATTTGGGAAATCTGTAATGTATCTTCCAACTTTTCCACTTTCAAGAGCAGCTTTCATATCTTCTTCGTTTACAAGCTCACCGCGTGAGAAGTTCAAAATATGAACATCCGGTTTCATGATGCTAAACGTTTCTTTATTGAAAACACCTTTTGTATCGTCCGTTAATGGAACGTGAACCGTAATATAGTCAGATGCTGCAAATAGTTCTTCTAGAGACATTGCACGCTGTACGTTGCGAGACAAATTCCAAGCTGTATTAACAGAAATGAATGGATCAAAACCAATTACGTCCATATCTAAATCAAGCGCATCGTTTGCTACAAGAGCACCAATTGCACCTAAACCAATAACGCCTAACGTTTTACCTTTGATTTCTTTTCCAACAAACTGTTTTTTACCTGCTTCAACTAACTTAGGAATTTGATCACCTTGGCCATCCAATCCTTTTGTCCATTCAACTCCAGCAAATAAGTTACGAGAAGAAGCCATAATTGTAGTTAAAACCATTTCTTTTACTGCGTTTGCATTAGCTCCTGGCGTATTAAATACAACGATACCTTGCTCCGTGCAAGCGTCCACCGGTATATTATTAACCCCTGCTCCAGCTCGTGCAATAGCTTTTAAATTTTGGTCAAATGCCATGCTGTGCATGTTAAAGCTACGCACGACAATCGCATCTGGATTTTCGCTGTCGTTGTCAATTTGATAACCTTCTTGATTAAAAACATTTAGACCTTTTTGTGCAATGTTGTTTAATGTTTTGATTGTTTGTACTTTTTTTAATGTTAATGTGCTCATTTTGTACTCTCCTCTGATTATCATCGTAGTTTTACATGTTTTTACCTTTGGATAAAGGAACTTCATTTTTAATTTTTTAAAAAGTCTGGTTTTTTAGCCTACATATGTGATAACTTCTATATCCTCTCCCCCTAAACAGAAAGAGGTAAGAGATATGTATTAATCCCTTACCTCTGCCCAGGCGAACGGCTACGTCACTATATGCTTCCTCACGGTTATCCGCGTTTCGCCAGTCACATATAGTCTTTGAAATTAAGTATATTCTAGCAAACTCTTTCAGAACGTTCAACCTTTTTTTAAAAGTTTGCTTTTTTCAGTCTAATTTTTAATCTCTTTAGCGAATCTCCTAATATATTGACAAATACCCTAATACATGTTAAATAAGAAGAGTGATTAGCACTCTATCAACTCAAGTGCTAATTGTTTTATAAGCCCTATTTGGAAAGGAGAATTTCTTATGTCAAAAAAAGAATTCAAAGCCGAATCAAAGCGATTATTAGAGATGATGATTAATTCCATCTATTCTCAAAAAGAAGTATTTTTGAGAGAACTTCTATCAAATTCAAGTGATGCAATCGATAAAATTTATTACAAAGCCTTAACAGACGACTCCTTGCGTTTTAACAAAGAAAGCTATTACATAAAAGTAACACCAGATAAAACTAACCGTACCTTAACCATTACGGATACTGGAATTGGCATGACGCAAGAAGAGCTTGAAAGCAGCTTGGGCACAATTGCGCGAAGCGGTTCCCTTGCGTTTAAAAACGAAAATGAAACAAAGGACGGGCACACAATTATCGGCCAATTCGGCGTTGGGTTTTACGCAGCGTTCATGGTGGCAGATGTCGTGACCGTGATTAGTAAAGCGTTAGGCAACGATGAAGCCTATAAATGGGAATCTACTGGTGCTGATGGTTATACAATCGAGCGGTGCGAAAAAGAAACGGTTGGGACTCAAATTATTTTAAAAATTAAAGAAAATACAGAAGATGAAACATATGATGAGTATCTAGAAGATTATCGTTTAAAAGAGATTATTAAAAAGTATTCAGACTTTATCCGCTACCCAATTAAAATGGACATAACGGAAAAACGTCCTAAAGAAGGTTCTGATAACGAGCTAGAAGATTATACAGAAGAGCAAGTTATCAACAGTATGGTACCGATCTGGAAGAAAAATAAAAACGAATTGACTTCAGAAGACTATGAGCAGTTTTATTCAGAAAAGCGCTACGGATTTGATAAACCGCTCACTCACCTTCATATTAATGTGGATGGAACGATTCGCTACAATGCTATTTTATTTATTCCAGAAAATAGTCCGTTTGATTACTACTCAAAAGAATTTGAAAAAGGACTTGAACTCTACTCAAACGGCGTCTTAATTATGAATAAATGTGCAGATCTTCTTCCGGATTACTTTAGCTTTGTAAAAGGTATGGTAGATTCTGAAGATTTATCTCTTAATATTTCACGTGAAATTTTGCAGCAAGACCGACAGCTTCAGCTGATTGCCAAAAACATCGGCAAGAAAATCAAAAATGAATTAAAAAGCTTACTTAAAAACGAACGTGAAAAGTACGAGAAGTTTTATGAATCATTTGGCCGCCAGCTGAAGTACGGTGTTTACAGTGACTTTGGCAGCAACAAAGACGTATTAAAAGACCTGCTTTTATTCTATTCTTCTACAGAGAAAAAGCTCGTAACACTAGACGAATATGTATCGCGCATGCCTGAGGATCAAAAGTATATCTATTATGCATCAGGCGAATCGTACGACCGAATTGAAAAGCTTCCTCAAGCAGAATTGGTTGCAGATAAAGGGTACGAAATTCTGTATTTCACAGAAGATATCGATGAATTTGCGATTAAAATGTTAATGACGTATGAAGAAAAAGAATTTAAATCTGTTTCAAGCAGTGACTTAGGGATTGAATCAGAAGAAGAACAGCTCAATGAGTCTGAGGAAAAAGAGAATAAAGAGCTATTTGACTATATGAAGAAAGCTTTGGCGGGAAAAGTAGGAGATGTCCGCGCGTCTAAACGTTTAAAAACACATCCCGTGTGCTTATCAGCTGATGGTGAAGTAACGATTGAAATGGAGAAAATTTTAAGTGCTATGCCTGACAATCAGCATGTAAAAGCAGAAAAAGTGTTAGAAATTAACGTACATCATGATGTATTCGCTTCTTTAAAAGATGCATTTGAAAATGATAAAGGGAAATTAGACCTTTATACAAATTTATTATATAACCAAGCTCTTCTAATTGAAGGCTTATCTATTAGTGATCCCGTTGAATTCACAAATGATATTTGTAAAATCATGATATAAAAATCAGGCGCAGAATGATTCTGCGCCTGATTATATGTATGGCATAATAAAAGTAGTTATATAGTAAGAAGCGATAAAATGGGTACGGGCAGTTCTTCTGTTACTCTTATTGAGTGTTTGCCTTCTTTAAAATGAAAAAGGTCTGATTTAAACTCTGCGACTTTTTCTCTTTTTTGATTAAAAATACACGCTTCCTCTACAGCTTCATGACTGCTTAACATGTAGACGTTATTTCCCCATCTAATTTCTTGTTTGCCTTCGTTTTTAATTATTCCTTTACCTAATAAATACCCCACTGTTTTTCCATTTTCTTTTATCACCCACCGATGTTTTTCCACGTGATCAATAAGCACCGTTCTTTCTTCCCATTGAACTTGTAAATGTACCTTTAAGCCGCAGGAGAAGATAGGAAACCAAGAAATAGAATCTAAAACAGGAAGTCCATCACGAGTTAAAAAATCAATACTTTTCGTCCACATATTTTTATGCATTCTCTTAAGCTGTCCGACGTTTTCTCCATTTTCATTTGTAACTGCTATGGTCTTCCCCGCTGATTTAAAATAGGGAAGATAAAAAATATATTCTTGCATATAAGCCTCCAAAGGTTCTGCACTTCATATTAACAGCGTGTACATAGTTATGTTTCTATCTTTCATATATTTCGTTTATTTCTTTTAATTTCTTTCTTTGTTTAAATTGGCTTTGATTTTCTTTTAAATGCTTTAGTAAAGCAACAATCAAGAAACTAACAATCACAAGAAGAAGCCAAGAGCTAATTTTACTTATATGAACCATTGTCCACTGCTGCTGTTGATCTGGATACTGCCATGCTCCAAAAAATGTTGCGATATTTTCAGCGATCCAAATGAAAAAGCCAATCAGTACAAAAGACAATACTAAAGGCATGCGATATGTACGTTTGTTAACCGTAAAATATACAAAAGTTCGATAAAAAATAAGTAAAGTAAAAAGTTTTAAAAACCAGCGGAAGTCATAAATAAAATGATGCGTGAAAAAATTAAGGTAAATAGCCATACTTAGTATACTGACAATCCACGTAGAAGGCCAATTCGTAAGCTTTAATTCAAGCCTTCTCCACACTTGGCACATGTAGCTGGCTACACTAGCATACATAAATCCGCTGTACAGCGGAACTCCCCAGACTTTAGTGAAAGCTTTTTCTGGATAGCTCCATGAGCCCATATGAACTTTGTAGAGTTCTAACGCTAGTCCAATTAAATGAAATACTGCGATGACTTTTACTTCATCAAGCGTTTCTCGTTTAAACATCACCATTAAAACTTGAGTTCCTAGACAGACTAATAAAATAAGGTCATATCTAGAAATAAACGGTACTTCAATTATTTTTGTCATAGCCAACGTAAGAAAAATGATAACAGGAAAAACACAAGATTTTGCTTGTTCTAAACCAAAATAGATTAATTGCTTCATTGTAACATCCTATCTTTATAGTATTCCTTAGTATTTTCACAGAAATGATTCCTTGAAAATTATTGCAGATTTTTAAAATTTATTCAATAAGCATCTCCGCTGTTTTTGTAACGAAACTATCATACCCAGCGGAGAATCGTTTTCTCCGTTAACTTTTCAAAAAATCGGTTACTCTCTGTACATAGCGCTCTTTATCATAAGATAAGTACAGATAACTGGTTAACTGTACAGGCTCTCCAAAGAAAAAACGTTCATACAGTGTTTCTCTTGTGCCAAACGGACTCATAGTTAAATCCCACGCTAGTCGAAAAAGCTTAATTCGATCTTCTGCCCCTCTCGATTTAGCTTGCAAATAACGCGTAATATCTTCTTTAACCAATGAGCGGCACGTATTTTCTGTTGGTATTGCCATTAGTCCGCTTGCACCTAAAAGCTGGATAATCTCTGTAAAGGTAGGATATGTTTTTGAAAATATATTTGCGGCAATACGAAGTGTAGTTTCATTTGGACGCATGTATCCCCATAGATCAATCTCCGCTTCTTCTTCTGCTTTCATTACGAGAGCTTTCATCGTTTCTAACGCAATAATAAGCTCCGTTGCTTTTTCTCGTACATGCGGATAGTCTATAATGTTAATGGTTTCGATCAGAGATTGTACAATCCCTAATACAAACTCTGTTTTGACAATTCTCCTTGAAGTTACCTGATGCAGAGCAAAAGCTGAGAAGGAACTAGAAGCAAGGAATGTATTTGATACGTCTGCATTTTCATAGAAAAACACGCGGTTCCATGGTACTAATACATGGTCAAAGACAACAATTGTATCCATTTCTTCAAATCTAGAACTTAATGGATAATCAAACGCCGAATCTTTTCCTGTAAATGATTCTCTACAAATAAATTTAATTCCTTTTGTATTACTTGGAATCGAAAAAGCAAATCCTTTTTCTTTTCCTTGAATGCCCGCTGAAGACAGTACGAGCAGCTCATCCGTCATTCCACCCTGTGTAGCAAGCAGTTTCGCGCCTTGGATAACGATTCCCTCATTATTTTTATCAACTATTTTTGCTGCTATCGGTTCGTCGTTTTGCTCGTAATAAAATTGGATTCGATTGACTTGAGGATCGATGAATGTATGAGTGAGCGATAAATCGTGCTCTCTTACATATTCATAATAAGAAATGATGTTTTCAGGAAAGCAGTTTTCTGTTCCTCTCAGGAGTTCTGCAGAGGATGCAAAAGCCATCAATACGGTATTCATATAATCCGGAGTTCTTCCCATCATACCATGGGTTAATTGCGCCCATTGCTGAGTCATCTCTCGTCGTTTTTTTAACTCTTCTTTTGTTGTAGGCTGTAAATAAGATGTACCAAAAAAATCCTCAGAATCCGGAGATTGGTATGTCATGATATCTTTAATTTTTTTATCATGCTGAAAATCATAAAGTTTAGCTTGACTGTTAATGGCTCCTTTAAAAGCCGGATGTTCTGATATATTGCCTGTTACGAGCTTGCCATCAACCCATACATTTGCTTTTAATTGATTAATTCTCTCTACGTATTGCTTCCCATTAATTGCTGACATACTCCCACTCCCAGACTTTCGATAAATATTTTTACCTATTGCATTTTTATCATATTACGATGTCTTTTCCATGTTTCCTTCATACATCACAGCTTTGAGCACAAAAAAAGAAGGTCACAGTAACCTTCTTTTTTATAATTTATTTATATTGAATATCATTTCTTAGGGATTCAACTTTATTTAATGCTTGGTCAATATCCGGCTCTTCAACATTAAAGTGAGCAAGTGCATCGTGAAGGTGCTTAGCAATTGCATTAAAATGTTCGGGTTGAATATTCATATTTGCATGTGCTTTGGCCATCGACTTTCCTGAATATTGATTCGGTCCACCTAAGGCAAAGCTTATAAATTTGGCTTGATGTCGACGCTGTTTATCCATATCCGTATGCTCGAAAAAGTGACTGACCGTTTCATCTTTTAACACGAGCTCAGAATAAAAATAATTAACTACTTTTTCAATAGCTTCTTGTCCTCCCACTTTTTCATACAATGTTTGTTCCAAAACAATTCCTCCTTTTGTACCTTTCCCCATTATTACTCAATAGAAGTGTTCATATTCTTTAAAAGGCTTCTTTATGAAAATTCGTTGTCCCCATGTTTTATTCCTCTTCCACATAAAGAATAAAATGTAAAGAAGTGAACACAATGTAAAGGAATTGTAGAAGCTGTATGTAACATCTTTCGTTACTGGGCTTTAGGAATCATTACATTTTGATAAGCACTTATCTAGTACACGTAAGTATAAGCCGGCACGCCTTTTACTCCTACTCGGCATGAAAAAAGAGAGCCGGCAGCTTCTTCGTATTTTTCTTCTTCCTTAGCTGTGGTGATAAATAAGGTTTGTAAATCGTCTCCTCCAAATGTACAGCAGGTTACATTGGAAACAGGAAGATGAATAGATTCTATAATTTCTCCTTTATCTGGATCTACACAAATGACTTTCGAACCTCCCCAAAGCGCTACCCATAATCGGTCGTGTTCATCAATTGTCATTCCATCAGGAAACCCGTCCATATCTGAAAGGTCAATCACCACTTTTTCATCTTCGAGCCTTGTTGTTTCTTTCGAAAATGAATAAGACATAATTTTATTTTTCGGTGAATCAACCAGAAAGAATTTGTCTCCTGTTCGATTCCAAGCTAGCCCGTTTGACACGCTTAATCCTTCTTTAGCGCTCTTAATGACACCTTTTTCATCTACTACGTACAGCTGGGCTTTTCCTTCTTCATTTTCTTCACTCATCGTTCCAATCCAAAAGCGATTATATGGATCACATTTCCCGTCATTAAAACGCATGGTTTTTTCAAGAGTATCTAAACGGATATACTCTTCATGATTCTTTTTGTTTTTATCAACTAAAAGCAGCTGATTACGGGTGGAGACAATCAATTTTGAATGATTGGTTTTAGAAACACTTGTAACGACTGAAGGAAGAGCAATATCTTCTAAGGTTGTCGTTTTTGGATCGTACGTAAGAAGCTTTTTATCTAAGATGTCTACTAGCACTAATTTTTGATTTTCTTCATCCCATAGGGGTCCTTCAAGCAAACGGCCATCGTACTTTTTTTCAATTTTTGCTTCCATTTTCAAGCTCCTTTTTCATTTTTATGTACAATCATTTTTTTATAATCGCTTTCTCAAAAAAATATTCTTTTAAACAAATAAAAAAAGCTAGGAATATCTTTCCTTTTTCATAAATACCCGTTGTATGACATTCTTTAAACACCAGGTTCTAAGAGAATTTTTTCATAAAAAAAGCAGCGCGCTTTGTATAGCGTGCTGCTTTTTTTTATTATAAAGTTACGTGTTCTTTTTCAAGCTCTTTAACACGTGCTGCAAACTCTTCTTCTGTTAAACCGTGTTCTTTTACATAGCGGTTGCGAGGGCTCACTCGGCATTCATGTGAACAAGCGCGTAAATATTTGTGTTCATTTTCTTCAGAAGCTAAGATTTTCTTATTGCATTCTGGGTTTGCGCAGTTAACATAACGTTCACAAGGCTCGCCGGTAAAGTGGTCTTTTCCGACAATCACATGCTCTTTTTGGTTAACTGGTACGCTAATGCGTTCATCAAATACATAGCACTGACCGTCCCATAGTTCACCTTGTACTTCAGGGTCTTTTCCGTATGTTACAATACCTCCATGAAGCTGGCTTACGTCTTCAAAACCTTCTTCAAGAAGCCACCCAGAGAATTTTTCACAGCGAATACCGCCTGTGCAGTAAGTTAAGATTTTTTTATCTTCAAACTGATCTTTGTTGTCGCGAATCCATTCAGGAAGCTCACGGAAGTTTCGAATATCCGGACGAACAGCTCCTCGGAAATGACCTAAATCGTATTCATAGTCATTTCGTGCATCAATTACGACCGTATTCTCATCTTGCATCGCTTGATAAAATTCTTTCGGGCTTAAGTAATTACCCGTTACGCGAAGAGGATTCACATCTTCTTCTAATCGAAGAGTTACTAATTCTTTACGGTGACGCACGTGCATTTTTTTGAACGCATGTTCATCTGCTTCGTCTATTTTAAATCCAATACCTTCAAAACGAGGATCATTTTTCATCGTTTCCATGTATTTATCTGTTTGTTCAACTGTTCCTGATACCGTTCCATTGATCCCTTCAGCCGCAATTAAAATGCGTCCTTTTAATTCAAGCTCTTTACAAAATGCTAAGTGCTGAGCTGTAAACTCTTCAGGATTTTCAATTGGAGTGTACAAATAATATAGTAGTACTTGATATGGTTTTCTTTCAGTCATGTTGCTTCTTCCACCTATCTGTTTATATTTGCAAGATATAATGCATGTAGGTCGGTTATTGTGAACCGAATTGATGTTAACAATTCATTACTTAAAGGTACATTACGACAAAAACAACATCCTTTTTATGAGGATGCTTCTATCTAAAAAGTATTACAGTGAATGATTGTTTCAAAAACATACAGTATTTAAGCCTGTAATAGTATAACATATCAAAGCGTCCACTTCTAGGATTTGTTCTTCAATAAAAATTTTATTGATGCGATACGTTCTACCTGAATTTTCCCGCGCATACATGATGAGATATAAATCTTTGAGATTGGGGGCGAAAATAATGCCTTTTTATACATTAAAAGACAGTGCAACTTTGTACTATGAACAACAAGGGGAAGGAACACCTATTATTTTCATTCACGGAGTTTGGATGAGCAGTCGTTTTTTTCATAACCAGCTTTCTTTTTTTTCAAAACAGTATCAAACTATTCTTTTGGATTTAAGAGGACATGGAAATTCAAGTCATACTCCATACGGCCATACAATTTCCACTTATGCTCATGATGTGCATGAGTTTATAACCACTCATCAATTAAAAGACGTCATATTAGTAGGCTGGTCGATGGGTGCTTTTGTTGTGTGGGAATATTTGAAACAATTTGGTCAAGAAAATGTAAAAGGAAATATTATTGTAGATGAAATGGCTTCAGATTTTAAATGGCCCGACTTTCCGATCGGTGCATTTGATTTACCTGCGCTTATTTCGCTCATGCAGGGTATTCAGCTTGATCGAACAAGTACATTAGAAAATTTTATTCCGCTTATGTTTAAGGATGAATTAACTGAAGAAGATAGACATTGGATTATGAAAGAAGTAACGAAAATGCCTGAGTCGATAGCCAGTGCTATTTTGTTTGATCAATCCATTGTGGACTATCGAGATTTTCTCCCGTTTATTGCAATCCCTACCTTACTGTGCTTTGGAAAAGAAGAAAAGCTCATTCCGGTAGCAGCTGGAAGACATATTCAAAAGCTGGTTTCAGGTTCTGTACTTGAAGTTTTTGAGAACAGCTGCCACTGCCCTTTTCTTGAAGAAAGCGATCGGTTTAACAAAGTTGTGAGCAACTTTATCGAACATATCTAATTTACAAACTTAAAGAAGCAGCGCTTTAGCTACGCTGCTTCTTTAAGTTAAATGAAACCTTTTATGCCTTTATGTATTGCTTTAGGGTAATAAAATCTCGCGTCCGTCATAGGCAAAGCTTACGTTTTCATCTGAAAGCATCTCGGCGTGCTTTTGGATATCAATATCATGTGATAAATGAGTAAACACCATGTTTTTGGCCTGTAGCTTCGCTTTGATCTCCATTGCCTCTGTCACGTCATATACGGATCTTTTTTCTTTTTGAAGATATTCTTTCCAGAAAGATGTACCAAATATCAGTAAATCTAAGTGGTAAAAGGGCTGCCACTGTTCTTTTGTCACATTAAAAGAATCGGATACATACGCCCAGCGTTCGCCTTGTTTTTGATGAACCACAATGCCGTAGGAATGACCGTTAAATCCGTGATTTACTTTATGAAACGTAATGGTTGTTTCTCCACTATCCCATTTTAACGTTCCTTTAAAGGTAAGCCCTTTTCTTTTTGCGAGATAAGGAAATCTTTCGATTAACTCGCTGATGACTTTAGGCGCTCCTACGACTTCTGTATTTACATTATTCCAATAGCATAAGTCGGCTAAATCTCCTAAACCAGCCACATGGTCATTGTGAGGATGAGTAATAAAAACGGTAGAAGGGATTTTTTTGTTATTGTATAAATGAAATTGATGCTTAAAATCAGGTGATACGTCAATCAAAAACACGTTACCGTCTATTGTAAACTGTGCACTAGGCCTTGTGCGCTGATTTAATTGATCTTTTTGTGTACATACTTTACAGTCACATAATAATCGAGGCACTCCTTGAGCATCGCTCGTCCCATAAAATAAAAGCTTATTCATTGCTCTGTTTCCCCCTTTTTTTCTTCTAAAGGTCTATCTTTTTATTTCAAGAAATGTCCTATGTTGTTCTGCATCGTTCTTTTATTTGTCCTTCTAGAATAAAACCAGCTTTTATGTAAAACAGCCAGTCTTTTTAACGACTGGCTTTGCTATATTCCTTATAAAAAGCGTTTTTATGCTTTTTCTATTGATTTCTTTCTTCATCTCTTTCAACAATATGCTGAAGAATAGATAATTTGTTCGTCCAAAATTGCTCGTAGTAAGAAAGCCAATCTTGTATCTCTTTTAAAGGCTCTGGCTGAAGACAATACACTTTTTCTCTGCCTTTTTTCTGTCCATGGACTAAGTCTGCTTCTGAAAGTATATGAAGATGCTTGACAATAGCGGTACGGCTTATTGAAAAATGAGACGTTATTTCTGATATAGGCAATTCTTTTTCAGAAAGCAGCTCAAGTACTTTTCTTCGAGTAGGATCAGCAATGGCTTGAAAGATATCATGCTTGGCAGCTGATAAAGTCATTTAGTTTTCAACAACCTTTCGAAGTTTTTCATTTACGAGACTAATCCACCCGTAGCTCATTCTATCTCGTACCACTGAACTCTTTTCGTTTGCTTTTTCAAGAAGTGTTTCAGCTTCTTTCCACCCGCTATGAATAAGCGTAAATTCAGTTTGATTACCCATTTCTTTTAAGGTAAACGAAACGACCCATCCATCCGTATCCCAAGAGAAAGAAAGATAGTTTGGTGCATCTATTTCTAATACTTTACACGGAGATGGGCCAAAAGGCGATTGCAAATGAAATTCATATCCTACCTGAGGCTGAAAATCATTAGGCATGAACCATTGTTGGAGCCCTTCTGCGGTTGCTACTTTATCCCAAACTTTTTGAATCGGCGCGTTAAATATTATCGTCTGTTTTACATCTTCTACTACACTTTTATCATTCATCGTTATCTTCATTCTCCTTTTTTAAAAATAACACCAAAAGGTTTTATATAAAAATAATATAACACCTTTTGGTTTCATGTCAATTCCTCTTTTGAAAAATGAAATCCTTCAATTCATTTCCGTTCTTTGATAAAGAAATTTGTTATGATGCTGAATGAGTGCATTTTGTTATATTTCAAATATATCTTTTAAACGATGCTTCGTCCGCTTTGTGCCAATGCATAATGAATGCCGTGCTGCAATGTTTGAAAACAATCATATTTTGATAAATCAATATGGGTCTCTGATATAACTAAGCCTAAGTTGGCAGAAATCCCTACTAAAATTGTTTTCGTACCAATCAGGGACGCTGCTGCACCTAATTTTTCAATAAGACTTGCCGTATATTCAGTAAGTTCTTTATCCAATCCGGTTAAATCCAGCACAAGATAATTAGCCTGGTGTTTTGGGAGGTTATTTAATGTATTGACAATCAAATCTTCCGTTCGATCCTCGTCGTATTTGCCAATCAAAGGAACGACGACTATGCCTTCCAAAACCGGAATAATAGGAGAAGAAAGCTTTTTAATAAGATCTTTTAACTCTGCTGTTTTTTCTGCTACAATGTTTTGCAAATGTTCTATTTTCTGCGCTTCTTTTCTTCTCGCTAATTGATGAATATTTTGAGTGATATCAATGTTAGAAGGGAAGTATTCTACTGTGGTGCATTCATGCCCTTCTATTTGATGTTGAATCACCTTGTACCAAATATTTGTTCCGAATAGTCCTGTGAAAATCCCTGCATAATGGGCCGGAAGAAAATTTCCTCCCTTTGTTTTCTTTTGCGCAACGTTAATTTTATGTTCCCAACTGTCTTTTAATTCAGCAGATAGAGTTTTACTTTCAGGATTTAAATATTTGATAGTAGTTTTTCCCCATCCAGCCGAAGCGTATGTATTGGTAATTAACTCAGCCGCTTCAAAAACCGTTACGCCTTTCATATTTTGAAAGTACTCTCCTACTACTAATCCCTGTCGGAAACCAGTGGTTTCCAGTACTACAGAAGCTGCCTCTTCTCCAGATATTTCTTCGATTGTGTCAAACAATGTTTTCATCGCAGAAGAAATCCAAAAAAGGATCGCATCTTCTCCTTCAAAGCTAAATTGTCCTTTTTCTAAATCCCAAGCAAAATTAAGACCACCTATATCAATATTCTTTTTTTCACCCATGGCGGAATCTCCTTTTTATAAAGTTCTTACCTTCTATTTTATCTTATGTTGAAGAAGCTAGTAATAAAAATTGTTGCATATTTTCTATTGCTTGTCTAACCATTACCCATGTTTTCAATTAATAGAAAAGAAAGGTGAATGCTATAGAACTTTGAATTCGCCAACTTTTCTTTCTTTTGTATCAAACATACATGATAAAAAGGAAGAAAAGCAAATTGTAATATAACATCACATTACGTTATAATATAATTATATTCAAAAAGAAAGTATTTAGGAAAGAGGAGGAAAAAGATGAAGCTAAATACTCATAGCTCTACGCCTTTATATATGCAGTTAAAACAGGCTATTACAGAAGATATTAATAAAGGAGTTTATACTCCAGGTGAAAAACTTCCAATTGAAACGGATTTGTGCGATATATACGGAGTAAGTCGGATTACGGTAAGAAAAGCCGTATTAGATTTAGTAGAAGAAGGCCTTCTGATACGTCAGCAAGGAAAAGGAACCTTTGTTCAATATCCAAAAGCTAAGAGAGAGCTGTTTGCCGTTAATGGGCATACAGAGTATATGTCGGAATTAGGGAAAGTACCGCAGACTAAAATTTTGTCTTTTGGTATAAAACCTGTAAAAGCTCATGTGGCAAAGATGTTATCAATCCCTCCAGAAAGTGAAGTCCTTGAACTGCAGCGCATCCTGTATTATGACGACCAGCCTCTTACCTTAGAAATTTCTCACTACTCCTTAGAATTGTTACCACACTTAGATCAGCACGTCCATAATTCAGTTTCAATGTACGATACTATAAAAAACAAGTACAATATTGCTCCGGTTCATAATAAAAAATTATTGAACATGGTATTTGCAAATGTGGATGAAGCAAAACATTTAGAATGTGAAGTCGGAGAGCCGCTGTTTAAAGTGGAAAAAGTGGCGTATGATGCACAAAAAAGACCGATTCATTCATCTTTTCTACACTACCCTGCGAATCGCGTTACGTTCACTATAGACAGTTCTAATTCTTAATAAAATAGCGCCTTGCTTCAAAAGCAAAGGCGCTATTTTATTCATTTTAGAACCATTTCACAGTCTGTATGATATTCTTTTCCATATCCAAATGCTCCGTAATTTTGACAAGTTTGTGATGCCACCAATGATCCATTATGGAGCGCTTTGGCTATGTTTTTTTCTGGTAGATAAGAAGAAAGAAAGCCAGCTATAAAAGAATCTCCAGCCCCAAGCGTATCCACTACATTTGTAGGAATTATAGGCTGTTTAAATAACTGATTTTCGACTGATAATAAAGCTCCCTCTTCTCCTCTTGTCACGCATACGACACTGGTTCCTAACAGGTGTACTCGCTTTATTAAATTCATACACTCTTCTTCTGGCAGGCTGCTTCCTGAGAAAAATGCATAGCTGATATATGGACATACTTGCTGTAAATATTTCTCATCGTATCTCGTAGAAAAATCAAAGGAAATATCAATGATTTTATGTAGCAACGGAAGGTCAGATTCTAAATGACTAAAAACGCTCGTATGAAGAAGATCGTGCTGGCGAATATAGGTTAAATCCGATTCATTCAGCATTAGTTTTAATCTAGATTGAACGCCCCCTTTATTTGATCCTACAAAAACTCGGTCACCTTGTTCATCAAGTGTTACAACCGCCATTCCATTTTCTCCTACAGCTCTTCTTACTCTGCTAATATCCATCTTTTCTTGCTGCAAAGTATTTACTACATGCTCTGCCGATTCGTCATTCCCCACGATTCCCATATAGGAAGACTGATGATTGCTCAATCTATTATAAAATACGGCCACATTTAGCGCGTTGCCGCCTGGATAGATCTTTCCTTGATCTTTATAGTAATCTACTACATTATCCCCTACTCCAATTAGTTTCATCTGCTTGTCCTCCTATTATTTAACACTTCCGTTAGCAATGCCACGGATAAAATATTTTTGCATAAATAAAAACAACATAACAATCGGTGCTGCTGAAATGGTGAGTCCAGCTAGTAATACCCCCCAATCTGTTTGCAAAGCGTCTCTAAATTGCATTAATCCTGCTGGGATTGTACGCAAACTGTCGTCGTCGATAAAGATAATGGCAAACATAAATTCATTCCATGTGTAGTAAGCTGTCAAAATTGTCGTTGTTAATAGAATGGGCGTGCTCATTGGGATAAAAATTCGAAATAAAATCCCCAAGCTTGTACATCCATCTAACCGAGCTGCTTCCTCTAGTTCTTTTGGAATCGAAAGAAAATAAGCTCGAATTAACAAGATGGTTAAAGGAATTCGATAAGCAACATAAGGCAGAATCAGTGCCAAGTGTGTATTATAGATTCCAAGTTTTTGAATAATGCTATACAAAGGAATTAAACTTACCTGAGGAGAAAGCATAAGCCCTCCGAGACATATAATGAGGACAAAAGCTTTTCCTTGAAACTCAAAGCGTGATAGTCCATAAGCTCCTAACGCACTGACCAGCACCGTCAAAAAACAAGACGCGCCCGTGACGATTACACTGTTTAAAAAGTAAGAAGATATTCCACTTTTCCACGCTGTCACATAATTTTCAATTAGCCAAGTATGCGGCATAGACCAGCTGTGCGTAAAGATTTCATCCGTGCTTTTAAAAGAACTTATAATCATCCAAAGCAAAGGATACGCAATGACGATAAAATAGACAATCAATCCGACATATACTATCGTTACACCTGTGTAGCTCTTCTTTTTTCTTTCTTTAGTGGCTGTATTGACAACATTAGGTAAGGTGACATTTGTTTTAGGCATCTGCATCAAGCGTCTTCCTTTCCTGTTTTAAATGCTTTCATTTGAACAAGAGAAATCAACAGCGTAATAATTAAAATGACAGTAGCAATTGAGGAAGCATAGCCCATCATATCTTTCGAAAAGGCTGTTTTGTATAAATACGTACTTAGGACTTCAGATGATGTACCCGGTCCGCCTCCAGTTAAAATATAAGGTTCATTAAATACTGTAAAAGCACCAGTGAGCGTTAAAATAACAGCCACAAATGTCATTTCTTTTGTTTGCGGTACAGTAATATGAAAGAACATTTTAAATTTATTAGCGCCGTCTATTTCAGCTGCTTCATACAATTCAGGTGAGATTTTTTGTATCGCTACAATATACAGCATGGCAATATAGCCGATAGACTGCCACTGAGATATAGCAATAACTGCATAAATAGCCGTATTACTGTCTCCTAGCCAAGGTTTTGCCAATGAGTCTAATCCGATCATTTTGAGCATTTGATTTAAAAGCCCTACTTCAGGATTGTAAAAAAAAGTAAACAGCAAGGCAATAACGGTCATCGAAACGACTACTGGTAAAAAATAAACCGTTCGAAAAAAAGGAGAAAACCTTCGAATAAGTTTATCTTCTAAAACGGCAGCCACAATTAGACCTCCACCCACTTGAAAAATAATTGAAATGACCGCATAAAGAATATTATTTTTGAGTGCCTGATAAAAGACAGGGTCTTTAAATAAGTGCACATAATTATCTATTCCTACAAAAACTTTGTCTGGTGAAAATGTGCTCCACTCATAAAGACTATCCCAAATATTCTGAAAAATAGGGATATACACAAGTAGTAAAAAAGCAAAAGCAGGAAGAAGATATAAATAAGGGGTTAGCTTATTGCGTTTTAACATCGCTTTTTCACTTCCTTACTTTTTAGATTCAGCACGAACACTGGCTGCAGCTTTTTGCACATCTTTCATTACTTCTTTAGGTGTTTTATCACCATTTAGCATAAGCTGAGCCCCTGTTAAATAAGCATCTGCAATTCGAGCATCGATTGCCATATCAAACCATGGAGCCATCTCTTTGGCTTGTAAAATATTATCTACTGCTTCTAATTGCTCCGGTGTTGAATTACTGCTGTTAGCTGTATCATTTACTGCACTGTATTTCCCTACTTCTTTTACTAGCTTTTCACCCATTTGTTTTGATGTTAAAAATTCAAGAAATTCCATCGCTTCTTTTGGATGCTTTGTTTTAGAAGAAATCATAAACCCTTCAGGTGATCCAGTTAAATTAGTAGCATTTCCTTTTCCATCCTCTAATTTAGGAAAATTAAACATGCCAATCTTAAATTTCGTTGGACCGAAAAGCTTAATTTCAGCGGTTTCAGCATAAAACATAGCTGCTTTTCCATTTGAAAATTGTTGTCTTGCATATTCATGATCAATCGAATTTGTATTTTTATTAAAGTAAGGAACTAATTCTTCTAATTTTTCTAGAGCTTTTACATAGCCTTTATCCGTGAATGTCCCAGTTTTTGAATTATAGTCTTTTGAAAGAACGTCAGGCTTTACCATGCGCTGATTCAAGGTTCCTACGTAGTGAGAAATGGTCCACGTATCCTGGCTTCCAAATTCTAAAGCTGTATAATGCTTCTTTTTTAACACGCTTAAAACATTTAATAGCTCGTTCCAGTTTGTAGGCGCTTTTAATCCTAATTTATCGAAGATATCTTTGTTGTAAAAAAACATTTTCCCGTCCATTGTGACAGGAACACCGTAAATTTTCTTATTAACGGTATATGGTTTAATTTGAGACTGAACAAGCTTGGAAGACCACGCTGAATCCTTCTTATAATAAGAGGTTAAATCTAAGGCTTTGTTTCCTCTGACAAATTGTCTAGCAAACTCATCGCTCCAAGAAAAGTACACATCAGGAGGGGTATTAGTGCCTGTCATAACTTTAATTTTATCTTTATACGAATCGTTTAACACCGCTTCTGTTTTAATATCAATATCAGGGTGCTGTTTTTCAAATTCTTTTACAACTTCTTCAAAGTAGCTTTTTTCAGGTTCTTTTGGCCATCTGTGAAAGAATGTTAATGTTGTCTTTCCTGTGTCTGAGTCTGAAGACGTTTGTTTTCCCGCACACCCCCCGAGCATTAAAGAACAACTTAAAAGTGAGGCTAAGATTAAATTTGTCTTTTTCATATAGAAACCCCCTTATTGTAAGTGCTTTCATATATAAGTTATACTATAATGTTTTATAACATTATAGTATAACTCGTAAGGAAAATATACAGATTTCTATCTTTATTAGGAGATTATTAATATTCTACTTTCCACATGTAGCGTCTTTTACTTAAAGGATGATTGCGTGCTTCAGCTAATTCTTCGGCATACTGACGCAGTACACGGTTTAATACAAGAGGAGCAATATACCCTTGCACATCTTTATCAATTCCTTCGGAGTCATATGCTTTTGCATCTAGAACAGTTAATTTCTTTCCATATCGTTTAGAGAATGATAAGGCGCGTTCTTCTAAAGGTCTCGTTTCATCTAGTCCAGCTAGGATAATAAACGGTACGTTTTCATCAATAATTTCGAATGGACCGTGGAAATACTCTCCAGCGTGAATAGCGTGAGAATGAATCCACTGCATTTCCATTAAGATACATATGCTGAATGAATAGGCTGCTCCATAGTTCGAGCCGCTGGCCATTGTATAAATAACCGGTTCGGACTTATGTGATTCAGCAAATTTCCTTGCGTTGCTCGCTTCGTATTCTAGAGCTTTTTCATAAACAGACTGTAGATTTTCTAAGCTAGTAACTAACTTTGCAAATTTATCATTTTCTTCTGCTACGTATAAGAGACCAAATACAAGCTGATATAAAACGCCTAAATTTGTTTCAAAAGCATCGATATCATTGCCCCACTCATACTTAATAAAAATATCTGCACTGTGTGCTAAAGGTGAAGTAGGTTCATTTGTTAAGGCTACAGCATAAGCGCCTTTGCTTTTAGCAAACTTAGCTGCTTCTGTAGTCTCAGGAGTTGTTCCTGACATGGAACATAAAATAACTAAGGAGTCTTTTCCCAGCTGCTGCGGATTGCGGTGGATAAATTCGTTCGAGCTATACAAATCGGATGTAATATGTTGAGCTTCTCGATCTAGTACATACTTAGCTGGATACATGATCGCAGAAGATCCTCCACATGCGACGAAAAACACATTACGAATTTGCTTGCTTTTTAATTCGTTTAATACGGCTTGCACATCACTTTTTACATTCACTGCTGTTTTGCTCATTTTCCCCACTCCTCAAATAAGATATGATATACAACATTATGTAATGTTATATATTGTTATATTAAACCGAAAACGTTAACTAGTCAATACATTTATCAGAATATTTAACTTTTTTATCTATATTTGTAGAAATGCGCTCTTCTGTTTCTCCATCAAAGAAATGCACGTAGGTTAAATTCAACGAAAAAGCGTTTTTGTCCCCTGCTTCAAACTCACATAAAAAAGGCACTCGAGCCACAAACGTTTGCTTTTCTAAACTAGCATATAAAATTGTTTCAGCACCTAGTACCTCTATCATATCTAGTGTCGTAGTGAAGCAAAACTCATTGTTCAACTCTCTCTTACTATCCTCTTTATGATATACAATGTGTTCAGGACGCGCACCCATTATGACCTCTTTCTCATTATGACCTTGAGAATGTAAAGCGTGTATTAGAAAATCAGGAAGCTGTATTTTAGTTTCTCCCATTATAAAATAAGTGCCTTGGAGATACCCCCGAAAAAAATTCATTGCGGGTGATCCAATAAAACTGCCTACAAATACATTCCTAGGATGTCTATAAATATCTTGAGGAGTTCCGATCTGTTGAATAATCCCGTCTTTCATAACAACTAGGCGAGTAGCCATTGTCATAGCTTCCACTTGATCATGCGTCACATAGATTGTTGTTGTTTGCAGCCTTTGATGCAGTTTAATAATCTCAGCACGCATCTGTACTCGTAGCTTCGCATCCAAATTAGATAATGGTTCATCCATTAAGAAAACTTTTGCTTCCCGAACAATAGCACGACCTAAAGCAACTCGCTGACGCTGCCCTCCGGATAAAGCTTTTGGCTTTCTATCTAAATATGTTTCTAGACCTAATGTTTTAGCTGCTTCATTTACCCGTCTATCAATTTCGTCTTTCTTTATTTTTTTTAACTTCAAGCCAAATGCCATATTTTCTCGAACAGTCATATGAGGGTAAAGAGCATAATTTTGAAAGACCATAGCAATGTCACGATCTTTTGGAGCTACTTCGTTCATATGATCTCCATCAATGTAAAAATCACCTTTTGAAATCGTTTCTAGACCTGCAATCATTCGCAGCGTAGTAGATTTACCACAGCCTGAAGGTCCAACAAATATAACAAACTCTTTCTCTCCAATCTGAAGGTTAAAATCATTTACGGCGATATTTTTTTTATCATATATTTTATATACTTTATCTAAATGTAACATTGTCATATCACCTCAGCTCCTTATATTTAAAGTTTGAGATACATGATTGCAAGTTACGCGTCTCTTTTTCCTTAATCCTTAATTCTTTCCTCCTTTTTATTTAAATTGTTAACTTGAGACATTAAAGTAACTTAATAACTATACTAATCGAATCTAGTTAGACAGAAAATAAATATGTAAAGGTTGCTAACACAAAACATACAAGCAACCGTTCACCTTCAAAAAAATAAAAACCTTCTCTAAAATAAGAAGGTTTCACATCATAATCTGCATAGAGACTGCCTTTGCCTTATTTCTGAAGATTTTATTACATATCTTCTTTGCCTTGACAGCTTGGACACTCATAAACATGCACAAAATAAAGTCCAATATGGTGGAATCGTTTCCCTAAGCAATCTGGACATGTTCCTGCTTCGCGCATTTGTTCCCGTCGTTTGTCTCGCTGATTAGCTAAGAAATTTACAAATTTCATAAAAAAACCTCCCTCATGTTTTTGACTATAGGTTTTCCTGATGAGAGGTCTTTTATTCGACTAAGTGTATTTATAACAGCACCTGCTTGATTGTGCTTTTAAACTATACTCACGTTTTCCAATAATACAAAAAGGATAGATAGAGCAGTCTTATAACGCTCATCTATCCTTCATTTTTACCCTATATAATGTTTAATGCTATACAGGCGTATCACTATTTCCTAACAGATATCTAATTTTTGATATAGCTATCATATACAAATTATTCTTCTATTTTGTATTTTTCTTTTTTTCGAAGAAACGGCCACCAGTTTCCTTCTCCAAGCGTTACGACAATCGCTGGCATAAGAAGCGGAAGAATGACAAGGCCATAAAGTAAAAGACCAATAATAACAACCGTTGCTACATGAACAAGTGTTAATACACCTGATGGCATCATAGCCCCAAACGTTCCGGCTAAGATAATAGCAGCAGTAATAATAACCGATCCCATCTTACTCATAGACGTAACCATCCCTTCTGCTACGCCGCTTTTTACTTCTTCGTTAAAACGGTCTAACAAGAAAATAGAATAGTCAATTCCAAGGGCAACTAAAATAACAAAACTAAAGAATGGCACGGCCCAGCTGATTCCGTCATTCCCCATTATATCCACGAATAGAAGCTCTGAGATTCCCATTGCTGTATAATACGTAAGCAGCAGTGAAGCAATCATGTATACAGGCATGATCATTGACCGGAATAAAATGGTCAGCACAATAAACAATCCAATCATCATAATAACCATTGTGCGTGAAAGATCCGTTGTAGATAAATCTTTTAAATCCGCATTTGAGCTCGATACCCCTCCGTACACAATTTCTGTATGCTCAAACGGCGTATCAACGACTTCGCTTGCCACCGCTTTTTCAATATTTTTTACGGTTGAAATGGCTTCTTCAGAATATGGATTTTGATCGAGCACTACACTGAGCTTAACTCCTTTTCCATCTGCAAAAGAATAGTTATCGATGGATTGTTTAAACCCTTTATCTTTCATCACTTCTGCTGGAAGGTAAATACCCGTATCTCTAACTGTTGAGCTGTCACTCATGTTATCAAGCATATCTGTTGCTTTTGTTAAGCCATCTGAGATCTTAGTCAGTCCGTCATTCGCACTGTTAACGCCTTTTGCTAACTGATTGATACTGTCTGATAACGTTCCAACTTGACCTTGCTGAGCTGAAAGCTTCTCATTTGCTTGTTGGAGACCGGTTTGAATGGTAGTAAGCTGTTTACTGATTGCAACAAGCTGCGGAACCGCTTGCTGCACATTTCCTGTTGTAGAGAGCTGAGTGCTGACAAGCTGCAGCTGTTGATTAATTTGAGCTAATCCATCTGCAGCAGGTGCAAGCGACCCGCCAGATTTCTCTTTAGAAGCAGAACCCGTTTGGTCAGCTATTTGATTTAGCCCTTTTTTAACATCACTTAATCCTTTTTGCACATCTCCGATTCCTTTAACAGCATCTTTGATTCCGTTTGATACAGAGCCTAACTGTGAATTAACATATAAATCATCAATCTTTTCTCCGGTAGGCTGTGTGATAGTCATAACAGAATCCACGTGATCCACTTTTTCAATTGCTTTGCTTATATTTCCTAAATAAGGAATAACATCCGCCTTTGTTAACTCTTTATCTCCTTTAATAATAACATTGACAGGAAACGCTTTTCCTTCTCCCAGTGCATCACTGATAGCATTTAGTCCTTTTATAGATTTATAATCACTGCTTATTTCAGCAGTAGAATCAAACGATACTTTTGAGTCGTACGTTACAATAAAAGGCACGGTAATAATCGCTGTAATGACTAAAAACACGAACGGTCGCGCCACTGCCTTTTTTCCTAAAAAGCCCCACAGCTTATTATCGCTATGAGAAGCCACTTTTTTAGACGGCCAAAATAATTTTTCTCCAAGCGTAACCATAAAAAGTGGAAGCAGAGTAAATAAAATGACTAGCAGTACACCTACGCCCACTGCTACCCCGACAGCCGACTGGAAAATGGCAAACTTGGCAAATCCAATGGCTGCAAATCCAATAAATACGGCAATTCCGCTGATAAATAGCGTTCTTCCTGCTGTACGATAAGCCGTGATCGTGGCCTCTACTTTATCATGTCCGTTTGCCAATTCTTCACGGAAACGATTAAGTAAAAGAATGCAGTAATCCGTACCAATTCCAAATAAAATAGCTACTAAGAACGTTTGCGTGAACGTTGAGATTGGAAAATCGACATTTTTAACTAAAATCCCTAGTAACGATTGACTGATTAAGTATGTGATTCCCACAATTAAAATAGGAATAAACGGCGTCACGACTGAACGGAAAACGAGTAAAAGCAAACCTAAAATCAAAAAGATAGTAATAAACTCGGTTTTCTTTAACCCTTCTTCTGAACTGTGTGCAAAATCCTGATTAATAAGAGATGCACCTGTTACATATGCCGTAGTGTCTTTTGGCACGCTATCATAAATCTGATTCGCTATTTTTTCAACTTTTTCATCCGATCCACTGACAGTAACCGGAACTAAAACAGTTTTTTTGTCTTTAGACATTAATTGATTACGAACATCTTGATCATCTGTTAAAGGCGTTGTGACATCTTTTACACCTTTGATTTTCTCTGTCTTATCAATGATTTTCTGTATTTGTTTCTCACTATCTTTATCTAATGCGTTATCTAACTTGATAACCATGCTGATGGTATTACTATCTTCTCCAGCATTTTTTAGAATTTGGCTGGCTCTAGATGAAACGGCATCGTCAGGAAGCTGAGACTGTCCTTTTTCACTTGCGAGCTTTGTTAAATTTGGTGACGTTAGCATCAATATAACCGTTAAAGCTAAAATAAAGGCCGCAATCACCCATTTAAATTTCACAATAAATTTCATTCTTTGCTTTCCCCTTTTGTAGTTAACTTTTCTTTTGCCATTGTAAGAATTTCAATAAATGTATCTATTTTTTCTTCTTCTACATCATCAAACAAATTCTCAATGATACTAAAACACGCGGCATTTCCGTCATTTATTACCTTTTCTCCTTCAGCCGTAATCTTAATAAGCTTAGAACGTTTATCGCTCTCTAGTTCATTAGTGTCCCACTCCACAAGCCCTTTTTCGAGCAGTTTTTTAATTCGATTCGAAATGGCACTTTTATGGACACCTTGCAAGACAGCAAGACTGCCTGGTGAAGATGGACCTTTAATCATTAAACTATTTAACAAATCAAACTGCTGCCTTGAGACATGTTCGAAGAGGTTATGGCTTATCTCTCTGTGAATTACTTCTGTTCCTACAAACAGCACTTCTTCAAAAAGTTCTACAGCTTGATATAACTTGCTTTTCGTCACTTCTTTTCCTCCTTTGCACATTTAGTTTATAGGTATAAACTATTCAACTTTAAAAATTAGTTTATAGGACTAAACTTTATTCTGTCAATAAATTTATGTCTGACTGTCTTCATATATGATAAAGATAAATGGAATTCGAAAAGATACCGCTTACATCAGCTTTTTTGGTTGTCAAAGCTCAATCACTTAAGTATTATTAGTAATTGACTTCTTTTCAAGGAGATATAAATTTTATACACAGAAAGGGTGATCACACATGAACACAATGCATGCTAATGAGCAGGTCAGTAAGAAAGATTCCTTTCCAATTGCTCTCATCTCGTTAACTCTTGGAGCTTTTGCTATTGGAATGACGGAATTTGTTATTATGGGGATACTGCCTAACGTTGCGGAAGATCTTCATGTTAGCATTTCGACTGCTGGCCAGCTCATTACAAGCTATGCTTTAGGAGTAGCAATCGGCGCGCCAATTTTAACTATTTTTACTCATCGACTTCCTCAAAAGCTTCTGCTTTGTTTACTCATGCTTTTATTTATTCTCGGAAATGCAATTGCTATCATTGCACCCAACTATGGAATTTTGATGGGAGCTCGTTTAGTTACGGCATTATGTCACGGTACGTTCTTTGGAGTAGGCGCTGTTATTGCTTCACGGCTCGTGCAGCCGCATAAGCGAGCAAGTGCTGTCGCAACGATGATGGCAGGTTTAACTATTGCAAATATCATCGGTGTTCCTGTAGGAACATTTATTGGTCAACACTTAGGTTGGAGAGCTTCGTTTGGAGCTATTACGATCATGGGGATTATTGCATTTATCGGTATTATTCTGTTTATCCCAAAGCTTGGTCAAGACAAATTAACAGGTCTAAAACAGCAGTTTGCTACTTTTACCCAACCAAAACTTCTTGTAATGCTTCTTTTAAGCGCAATAGGATGCGGTAGTTTATTTACTGTGTTTACGTACATTACACCGCTTCTTGAAGACGTTACAGGAGTAAGTGAACACAGCGTTACGTGGATACTTGTATTATACGGATGTGGCGTTACGCTTGGAAACGTTGTTGGAGGCAAGCTTGCAGACTGGAAGCTAATGCCTTCGGTTGTAGGTATATTTGCTTTTCTTTGTATTGTGCTGACTATTTTTACGTTTACTGTTAAAAGCCCAGCAGCAGCTATTATCACGCTGTTTTTCTGGGGAGCAGCAGCTTTTGCTGTAATGCCTGGTATTCAAGTGAAGATTATGAACTTAGCACAGGAAGCACCTGCTTTAGCTTCTACTTCGAATCACTCATTTGCTAACTTAGGAAATGCTTTTGGCGCCTTTTTCGGAGGCGTGATTATTAACCATATGGGACTTACTTCACTTCCTTGGGTTGGCGCCATTTTTGTAGGAACGGCTTTTGTTATTAGCACTTGTCTGTTTATTGTGGAAACACGCAAAAAACATAGTGAACAATCGTCCTAACTGTCTAACAACTGAACAACAAGCAAAAAAGAGCCTTTCTTAGATGAAAGGCCCTTTTTTGCTTTTAACTTGCTTTTTTCATTTCTTTACTTGTTAATCGACTGTGTTTACGAGAGTAACCTATATATACAAATATACCAAGCACAATCCATATGCTAAAATACAGCCATGTTGTTTTAGGAAGATTAATCATTAAAAATAAACAAGATAATACGGATAAAATTGGTAAAACCGGGACAAACGGCATTGTAAATCCACGTTTTAAAGTTGGGTGCGTTTTACGTAAGATGATAATGCTGACGCCCACCATGCCGAAAGTTAAAAGAGCTCCGATATTTGCTAAATTCGCAAGTTCTTTTAGATCAATAAACCCTGAAATTAACGCTCCGATAATCCCTACTAGCCAAGTGGAAAGAGTCGGAACTCCCGTTTTCTCATTTGTTTTAGCAAATGCTTTTGGTAGCAAGCCGTCGCGGCTCATTGAGAATAAAATGCGTGTTGCTGCATAAATGTAGGCAAAGATAACAGCCATAATTCCAATGACAGCTCCTGCAGCAATAACTCCTGCCACTGCATTTTGTCCTACTGAATGAAGAACATAGGCCATTGCTTCTGGAACATTCAGTTCCTTGTAAGAAACAACTCCTGTCATAACAAGGCATACTGCTACATAAATAATCGTGCAGATCACAAGTGAACTAATAATTCCAATTGGCAAATTGCGCTGTGGATTCTTTACTTCTTCTGCTGATGTAGATAAGGCATCAAAACCTAAGAAAGCAAAAAATACGGCCGCGCCCCCTGTCACAACACCTTCAATTCCATAAGGCATAAAAGGTGTCCAATTAGACGGTTTTACATAAAAAGCTCCTACAATAATAAAAAGAAGGATAATAAACAATTTAACAAGCACCATAAAGTTATTCACTTTTTTACTTTCTTTTGTTCCTCTTGAAAGCAGCCATGTAATAAGAAGCGTAATACAAATAGCAGGAAGGTTCACTAGACCTCCATTTGCAGGGATCGTAATCAATTCTTTTGGCAGCGAAAAACCAAAGCCTTCTAAAAAGTTGTTAAAATAAGAAGACCATCCGTTTGCTACTGCTGACATTGTTAACAAATAGACAGAAAGCAACGTCCATCCCATTAAGTGCGCTACCACTTCGCCGATGGTTGCATATGTATAGGTGTAAACGCTCCCAGATACAGGTATAGTTGAAGCAAATTCCGCATAGCACAGCGCTGCAAAACCGCATACAATAGACGCCAATATAAAAGAAAAAATAACGGCTGGTCCAGCATCGTTAGCAGCTACTAAGCCTGTTAATACTAAAACCCCCGTTCCGATTACGGCTCCAATACCAAGAAGAGTCAAATCGAATGCTCCTAATGTTTTGACTAGAGATTTGTTTTGACTTTGTTCTAATAATTGCTCGATTGACTTCTTTTTAAATAGTTTTCCCATTGCACTCTCTCCTCTCTGTTGCCACTCATCCATTAAAAACTTGAAAATAACGTTTTTCCCCATTTGGCTGCGCGTTTTCACTTCAGATACAGAAGTAATTATATAGAAATAATTACTAACTTGTCTATTAGTATACTAATATCATTATATATATTTCAAGAGTTTTTGTAAGCGATTTCTTATCGTTGCTCTATTTTGGATTTATAAACTAAATAAAGAGGTTATCATTGTGCTTATGTATAATAAATTTGAATAAAAATAATATTCTAAAAAATTACTTTATATGTTTTTAGATAACTTTTTTACTAACTATCTTCAGATATAAATTCCTGACATAGAGATTATTTACAGAACGATGAATGTTTTATCTTACCGGGTGTTATAATGATGAAAACTGAAGTGTATGAAGGGCGGAGAAAGATGATTAACTTACTTATTGGCTGTATTTTACTAGCATTAGGAGTATACTTTATGTTTAAATTTCTTTTTTACTCTCCTTCTAAAAAGAAGCGAGATCAGCAAAACATGAACAAACCATCAGGTGAGGCTTCAGCTTCATCCCGTACAAACGATTCGAATGGAATAAGATAAATTTTTTTATAAAATACCGGCGTTTGTCTAAGGCAAAAGTTATACTGCTGATATATATTATCTTATACCCTTCTAGTTCAATATTCCCTTCATTTTGGTGTGAGACAAAATGAAGGGAATCAATACCCGACTTAAAAAATCAGATTTTTCTATTTAGTAAGGTAAATAGCTTCAACAAACTCTGTTTGAATTCTTTTCTTTATTCAAGTGTACAGCTGCCTCTTCCACACTTACTGTTCCTATATTTTTCTTCCCGTGCTTTCGCATAGCAAGCGATTCATTTTCCACTTCTTTATCTCCTATCACAGCCCTATAAGGAACTTTCAGCATTTCTGCTTCTCGAATTTTCAGCCCTATTTTTTCAATGCGATCGTCTACTTCAACACGATACCCTTTTAACTCAAGCTCGTGTTTCACTTTATATGCATATTCCACGTGCGGCGGTGCAATAGGCAATAGTTTGAGTTGAACAGGAGCTAACCAAAGAGGAAATTGGCCTTCGTAATGTTCAATCAAGATGGCCATAAATCGCTCAACGGAACCGTATATAGCGCGGTGAATCATTACGGGACGATGAGGTTTATTGTCTTCTCCAATATACATACAGTCAAACTTCTCCGGCATTAAGAAATCAAGCTGAACTGTTCCACACTGCCAGCTTCGACCTAAGGAATCTAAAATATGAAAATCGATTTTCGGCCCATAAAAAGCTCCGTCTCCTTCATTCACCTGATAGTCTAAGCCTTTTTCACTTAACACAGATTGAAGCGACTTTTCTGCTTGGTTCCATGTTTCAATATCTCCCATGAATTTTTCAGGTCGTGTGGATAGCTCCACTTTGTAATCGAAGCCAAAATGTGAGTAAAAGTCATGGATAAACGCTAGAATGCGGCTAATCTCAGCTTCAATCTGACTGAGTTCTACGAATAAATGAGCGTCGTCCTGTGTAAATGAACGGACTCTTAGCAATCCGTTTAAAGACCCAGAAAGCTCGTGACGATGAACTAATCCAAGCTCTGCGTATCGAATCGGAAGTTCTCGGTAGCTTCTTCGTTTGCTGTTAAACAATAAAATGGCTCCCGGACAATTCATCGGTTTAATCGCATAGTTTTGTTTGTCAACATTTGAAAAATACATATTCTCATGATAGTGCTCCCAGTGCCCTGATTGTTCCCAGAGCTCCTGTTTCATCATGATGGGTGTTTTTATTTCTTGATAGCCTGCTTTATAATGCTTTTGTTTCCAGTAATTTTCTAACTCATTTCGAATAATCATTCCGTTAGGTAAGAAAAATGGCATACCAGGAGCTTCTTCCATCGACATAAACAGCTCCAGTTCTTGACCTAACTTTTGATGATTTCGCTTTTCTGCTTCCACTTGTTTTGACATGTTCATTCCTCCAATATGTTTTTATTCAACAAAAAAACCGCACTCATCCCTAGTAAAGGGACGAATGCGGCCGTGGTACCACCCTAATTCCGTAAAATACTCATACGTATTTTACGCTTAAAAAGATAACGGTTTTACCGGTTGCGGTTTCAGTGTATACACATTCCCCGCCGCAGCTCCAAGGTGGTAAATTCATTTTGTTTTCTAAGGGTTCTCAGCCAGTGACCCTATTCTCTGTAAAGAAAATCCAAAAATGATTCATGTCCTTTTCATTGCTTGTATATTCATTTTTTCTACATAAAAAGCCGCACTCATCCCTAGTGAAGGGACGAATGCGGCCGTGGTACCACCCTAATTCCGTAAAATACCTATACGTATTTTACGCTCAAAAAAGATAACGGTTTTACCGATTGCAGTTTCAGTTATGCACGTTCCCTGCAATAGCTCTAAGGTGGTAAATCAGATGATTTCTTAAGGGCTCTCAGCCAGTGACCCTATTCTCTGCGAAGAAAACAGCATCTAATTCATGTCCTTTTCATTGCCAAATACTGTTTATTAGTTGTTAAAAGCGATTATAGTGTATAAATTTAACAAAAGTCAAGAAGTAATTTTTTATTTTTTTATGGTATAGAATTACTTTATGCTTGAATTTTTGAAAAGTTACTTAAGAATATACGGACTTAAAAAGTTTTTTATTATATTATTAACGAATACATTCCATTCTTATTTTTGCTCTTTATTTTCACAGCAATAAAGAGCAAAAATAAGATACCATAAGTCCTTATTTGTTTTATCTAAGCGGTATTAACGAAGTTAAACCCAATACTATTCCAAATCAGAACAAGTAACCTAACACAAGCATCATCAGGTTTTCAATTTATATACTAAAATATTAAATACACCTTTTTCTGCTCACGCAAATATCTGACTTGAATCCATAGAAACTATTTTTTATCTATCTTTAGACAAAAGCTCATCATGCATGCTTCCACTTTGCGGAAAAATCCGTTTTTTCCTGACTTGTTCTTTAAGAATAACGTCAAGCTGCCGCTGAATTTTCCTTGTTTCATTTGTCGAAAAATACGGGTGAGCCAGATTTACTGTTTCTAACGGATCCTTGGTCAAATTGTACATTTCAATTTGATCAGGAACACGGGTTGTTTTAAGGGTAGTAAAACTCACAGGGTAACCTTCATATTGCTCTCCGTGAATGAATTCATCTTTTTCGTCATCTGCTGACCAAAATTGCAGATTATCATGATAGCGAGCGTATTTCCAAATTTCCTTTCCTGCCGCTGACGAAAACTCGACAATGACCGCTTGAATGTGATTAGGCTGAACAACTGACGGGTAGCTTTCTCCTAAAAAATTTGTTTGGTGAAGTCCTTTTGTCGGGTCATCATCCGTCATGAAGAAAATCGCTGTTTCCTCTTGCTCAGCACACGTTTCTCCTCGAAGTATACCTGACAGGTCTCGCCCAACAAATGGATGTACTTCCGTATGACTTTTTTGTAATTGCTTTTGAATAGCGGAAGCATCTATATTAGCTAAACTAAGCATTGTCGGGATCAAGTCAAGGTGACTAGTCAGTGTGTCTGTACGTTGATAACTAGGAAACAAACGCTTGTTATGAATGAGAAGCGGAACGTGAATAGATTCTTCATACATGTTGTACCATTTTTGATGTAGTCCCCCGTGAGCTCCAAGCAAATCACCGTGATCAGACGTAAAAATAATAATTGTATTTTCATAGAACGAAGATTGTTCCATGGTCCGAAGAACTTTTAAAATTTGTTTATCAACATTTTTTTGCAGCTGATAATACAAGCGCCGGTAGAAGCTAGAATTTGGGGTTGGCTGCAGCGCTTTTGGATAGATGTATTTATAGCTGCTTTGAGCGCTAGGCTTTGTTTGTAAAGGTTCTCTAATGGTAGGTGGCGGATCGATGTTTGGAATCGTCTCATCAATAGAAAACTGAAACATAGGAAGGTGTTTGGTAATCGCTCCGAACAGCGCAATGTCATGCGGGTTCACAAATGAAGCTACCATGAGCCAAGGCTGCGCAGGCGCTTGATGTTCTAATCGTTGAATAAGCTCTATGATTTCCTCTGCATATATTTCGTCTCGTCCGCTCACTCCAACGGCCGCAGATGAACCGGAATTGTGCGGATTTCTCCCTTCCGGTTCCGGACCAATCCACCCTGAAAAACCAAACTTTTCAAGCTTATTAGCCCGTTGATAAAGGCCTTCTTTCTCTGGATCCGGTATTCCTGTTTGCATCTGATAGCTAGAAAAAACGTCATGTGTTCCTGGAATTAAGATGTTCTCATCAGAAATATGCCATTTTCCTTTATAAAAGGTTTGATATCCAGCCTTCTTAAAATACTCTCCCATCGTCGGGACGGTATTAGGCTGCAGCCAAAACATATCAGGATCTTGTGATTTCTTTGCGATACCTTGCGTTTGCGTAACTCCGTGCAAGGAAGGATACTGCCCTGTAAACAATGTAGCTCGACTTGGTGAACAAGCTGTAGAACCGACGTAGTGACGAGTAAACTCCGTTCCATGCTGTTTTAAAAATTCATGTGCTTTTAAATGTTTTTTTCTCCACTTTTTTAGTTCTTTACTTTCATATAAGGGTGGAAATCGCTCCTCGTCCACGATAATCAACAAAAAATTAGGCTGTTTCTGCATGGTTATTCCTCCGCATGTTTATCAAATTTTCTGTATTGATAAACTATGTAAAAAGCACTTTTTTTAGAAGAACGGAGTACGGTTCATGTCTTTTTATACCCACACAAAAAAAGACTTGGAGGATTTCTCTAAGTCTTTCATAACTCGTTTCAATACGATATCCCTTATTTTTTGTAAGCTTTTAGCGGCTGATTTCGTTTATAGGTGCTAATGATACTAGGTATACCTACAATTATACTTATCATAAAACTCCACATCATGTAGCGCCAATCACCTGTAAAAAGCGCTACTCCCGTAAAAAAACGAGCTGACCAGCAAGAGCTAACCATGAAGCTATCCAAGCAAACATCATATTCTCTTTCACGTTATCACCTCATATTTTTAATTATGAATGACTTTTTATATTTTACCATGAAATTCTAATTTTAAAGATTATTCTACTGTTTATTTTATGTACATAACTAAAAAAGCTAATAGCAGCGCGTAGCTAGCCATTAGCTTTTTTATTATTTTGCAAATACATGATTTCCTATTTTAATTGTTTCTTGTTTTTGGCGCAGCCATTGATCTCCCGTTTTATCAGGATTAAAGAAGAATAATGAACCTTTTCCTTGACCTTGGAAGTTAATTGCTTCTTCTACAGCTTTTTTTGAATCTTTGTCTGCAGGTTTATTAATTTGACCGTTGCTGACCGGACTATACTGACCTTTTTGATAAATAACGCCTTTTACAGTGTCTGGGAATTTGCTGCTGTCGACTCTATTTAATACAACTGTCGCCACGGCTACTTTGCCTGCATAAGGCTCTCCTTTGGCTTCAGCTGATACAAGACGAGCTAATAATTCTTTATCATTTTTATTTACTTGAACGTGCTGTTCATGAGCGGGCGCTGCTGCAAATGCTGAGTAACCTGCACCAAAACTTGGGATAAGCATTGCTATAGCAATCACTAGTTTCTTTATCATAAAAATAAAAAGCCTCCTTGCTATTTCTTGACGTGGTTCATATGCTAGCAGAAATATAGGAGTCTTTCATTGCAAAAAATTATCCAGTTCCAAAAGAAATTGGATGTTATTGTCTTCTTTAAACAATCTTTAGCTTATAAAGAACCCTTTATGATTACGTATGAGTTGCACTTCTAAACCTTAAAGAAATTATAATTTTTCTGTTTGAAATATAAAGTTTGAACTGTATATTTCCTTAACTACTGAAGAAAGAATATCAATTCCTTTCTTTAACTCCTCATCTGCAGCAGTAAGACTTATGCGAATGCACTCCCGGTTGTGAGAAGAAGATTGGCTGCCGTGAAAGAATGAGCCGCCTGGCACTACAATCAAGTTTTCTGCTTTTAATTTATTGTATAGATCGCTATCACTGAAAGGCAAACCTTCTAACCAAAGCCAGCCAAATAACGAACCTTCCGCTTTGTGCAAATACCAAGGAATATCATCCGGCATACGTGTAGTTAAAAGTTTTTTTAAATAGTCATGTTTGTATTTATAATGAGTTCTTATATAGTTAGCTGAAATTCCGGCTAACTGCCCGCTCTTTAAGGTGTTAACCACCATCCTCTGACCTAGCCTAGAAGAATGAATCAAAATATTTGATTGAAATGCTTCCATTACTTTTATGAAGTCACTTTTTCCTATAGCAATTCCTATTCTCTCACCAGGCAATCCGGCTTTAGAAAGACTCATGCAGTGAATGATATTATCATGTATGATCGGATTCATTTCAATAAAATTAATAGCAGGAAAAGGCGGTGCGTAAGCTGAATCAATTAGCAATGGAATGTGATAGTCCTTGCACACTTGGGATATAAGCTGTACGGCTTCTTCGGAAAGGATGTTGCCGCTTGGGTTATTAGGTCTTGATAATACAATAGCTCCGATATCTGGGTCCTGAGCTATTTTATCTTTAAATGCCTGTTTGTTAAATTCATAGCGAAACGTATGACGATCAAGCTTTGAGAGGATAGGAGGAATTCCTTCTATTACACCTTCCTCAAGCGCGACTCCACTATACCCAGCGTAATCTGGCAGCATAGGTATTAATGCTTTTTTTACTCTTCCTTCTTTACTTGTACCGCAAAACGAATTTAAAGCTAAAAAAAAGAGATTTTGACTTCCCGACGTGATCAAGACTTGTTCTCTTTCCAGTTTAATACGATAATTCGTAAAGAAGTATTCTCTTATGCAATCAATTAATTCATGCGTACCGTAACTAGAACCATATTGGCTAATCAAATTTTTTAATTGTTTGTCGTTCACAATATTTCTTAAAGCTTCTTGCCACATTTCATAAACTTGAGGGAGGATAGCGGGGTTGCCAGCACTTAAATTCACATATTGATTGAGATTGGAATTCAGCACCTCTTGGATGTCATGCATGATAGCGCGAACGCCTACTTTATTAGTCATTTTGCTTCCTATTTTACTTAAATGCAAAGCAGTCACTAGTGCACCTTCTCCTTAAAGATTATGGTCATCGAATAGTAAGTATGGAACTTCAATCTTTTTATTTTGCTGATTAATAAAGTAATTGTCCGGAATAGTAAATTTATCATCGTTCTCACTAGGTAATAAGTATTTTCGAACATAATGTTCAGCTTCTTCTTTATAGTCAGAGTCACTTTGAATCGTTTCAAGTTCTTCAATTTCTTTTACTAAAAGATCCAGTTCTTTTAAGCATATGTCTAAATCTAAATAAGCATGGTCTCCTTTTCGGGATATTGAACGCCCATTTGCAACTAGCCAGCTAAAAAGAAAAAAACCTGTTCCAGAATCAAAGTTTCGAGGTGCATTATGCTGACTAGGGTATCTTAAAAGTCGTTCAAAGAGAACAAATTCCGTTATCTCTTCCCAAAAAGGATATTTTCTTTTATGAAGAGTCAGCACCGTCTGGCAATCTACTTTAACTTCTTCTAGTATGCCTGCAAAAAAATTCATTTTCGCCTGTATATGTTGGTCAAAAGGTTTATTTCCGCAGTGATGGTAATAATCATGCAGATATCCCCAGATTACCCTTGCCTGATAAGTGTCTTCTCTATTCATAGTATGAGATTTAAAGTTGAAATCAAGAAAGATAGAAGACGCTCTTTTTAATGTATCCTCATTGTATATGCTGTGAAATTTATTAAAGAAAAATATCGCGAAGTTTTGACTTGTTACCTTTTCTTTTGTTTTTACATTCTCAGGGAAAAATACAATACACTTCCCTTCCATAAATCCTTGAGTACCAGCCAACAGTTTTAAAGATTCACACCCATTTTTAGGATGAGGAAGGTCTGCTTCGATGGATTTCATGATTTCAGGTTCATCGCGCACAGCGATAAAGGCTTCTAAATAAAATCCTCTTTTTGTAGGGCCATTAGGCGTTACAATCGGTCCTAAAAAGAACGTCGCCTCCCCGTTTGCAGGCGAGCTATAAGCAATTAACGTTTGATCAAAATAAGGAGCTTGATCGAGTCCTCTTTCAATCCAATCACATACGTCATTTTTTAATGCATTCCACACTTCAGTTAAATTTAAAGAGTTATATATTGTTTTAGTTTCAGCAACTACTTTTAATAAGAGCTCTCTAGCTTTTTCGTAATTTCTTTTGACCTCTCCATTTGGGCCCTGATATTTTCTTATCTCATATAGAGAAGGTACTATTTTATCGTTTAATAACTCCACTAAACTTTGAGTATGATTTTTTGTTAACATGATTAAAACCCTCCTTTTTTAGAACAGCTACTTAGCAGAAATATTTTTAGATGATTTAAGAGTAGAATTATTTGTGTTTTTCTCTATTTGCTTTTTCAAGTTAATAAATATAACCCCTGCTATTACAAACGCTGTACCTATATAGACCTGTTTGTTTAATGTTTCACCTAAAAAGACAAATCCTACATATAAGGCGATAACCGGTGAAATAAATAAATGCGCCGTTGCTTTTGATATATGCCATTTTTTTAATAAATAAATATTAATAGAAAACCCCACGACCGACCCTATAATGGCCAAGTATAATAATGAGATAAGACTAATCCCGGAGAAAGTGCGGTTTCCATTTTCTACAAATAGACTAACAATCAGTAAACAAGCGCCTCCACTTAGCATCGAAAAAGAATTAAAGGTCATAATAGGCAAGGATTTTATGCGAGATTGAACTTGAACAGTTATAAAAGCAGAACCTAGCATAGCCATTAAAATGACGATCATGGCTACTATTTGAATCACATTTCCCTGTATAAACAGCTGATTTCCAAATACAACGCTCATACCAATTAAGCACATGACTACACCTAGCTTTTGTCCTTTTGTAGCTGGTGTTCCTTTAAATAAGCGATTAAATAAAAGAGCAAACACTGAAATGCTGGCAGCTAAAACGGAAACAAGCCCGCTTGGCAAATAGACGGATGCCCAATAAACAGAACCAAACGGTAGAGCAAAGTACAAAATTCCGTTTAATGCTGAAATGATTACTACTTCTTTTGAAACGGCCATTTTTTTTGTGAGTAAGAGGTAGAGGGCAATTATTAAACTAGCAATTAAAAACCTCATACCTGCTGACCATAGAGGCAAGCTATCCTTTAATCCAGTCTTTTGAAAAGCCCATGTCGTTCCCCCGATGACGGCTAATAGACAGAACAAAAGATGTACATGAATACGGGTTAATTTAGAAATCACTGTTTCACCTTATTTCTTTTTTAAAGTTAAGCCTATTTTCTTCCGTGGAGCGTAAAACACATCGGCACTTCTCCAAAATCTTTTAAAACTGTTAACCCCTGCTCGTTAGCGGCTTTACTCGTTGTAATACATGCGTCTACCTTTCCTTCTAAGCAATCAATCGCCGCTTGAGCATTACTATTTACTAACTGAACATTGGGACTGATGGAATGAGCTAAATCAACAGGGGCAGGATGTGAAGCAATTAACAGGTTATTGGTTGTTATCACCTCTTCTTTTGAGGCAAGCACCATGTTATACGTTGGCATAATAAAGCTATCTACTAGCTCTAAACTAGTTAAATTTTTGAACACAATATCATGTAAGTAAGGATATACTGCGCAGCCTAGAAGAGCAGAACTCTCTGTTTTTTTCACATGAACTAAAGCTTCTTCCAACGTTTGATGCAAAAAGACCTGACCTTGTATGCTTTGGCGTTCGAACCACAGATAGCCTGCTTTTTCACAATTTGTTCCTTCAGGCCCTAAGGTATGGATAATGCTAATTTTTTGAAGCTGCTTATTTTTCTTACTAGACGACTCTGCAACTATCATAGCCTTTGATACCCCCTATGCGTTTACTTTATTTTTATAAACGATTTTTACTTTGTTATCTAAATAGCTGTAATACTGCTCACAGTCGGAATAAGAGTCATGAGTGGTTAAAATAAATCCAGGGTACCCTGAAAAGTGCGGATATGGTAAAATGTCTGTCCCTTTAGTTATAAATTGAATAACTCTTTTTACTTCAGTATCTCTGCGCACGTCTTCTAAGCCTCGAATTTCTTTAAAAATCCCATGGCCTTGCACAGGGATAATGTAGTTGCCCACCACTTTCTTTCGTTTTCTTTCATTTTTTAATACAGGAGGTTTTAACCCTAATACATAGTAAAAAACTAGCTCCATATAGTTAATACCTGTACTTTCCTTTACGATATAATGAGAAATCCCAGATCCTCCAATGCGCGCTCCTATTTCAATTACATAAGGTTTTCCTGCTGGGTCCAGGCGTAATTCAATATGAGCCGGGCCATTCTCAATTCCTAAAGCATTTGTTGCTCTAGCTGCTTCTTGTGCAATAGATTGCCAAACGTTTTCTTCTAGCTGAGCTGGCGCTATATAAACACCTTCTTCAAAGAAAGGTCCTTTGGAATTTCCTTTATAACCTATAGAAAGTACATAAACTTCTCCTTCTACAGAAAACGTTTCAATAGCAAACTCTGGTCCGTCTATAAATTGTTCAATTACCATGCCCGTTTTATTTTTTGTGAATTTGCTTAGGTCTTCTTCATTTACGCGTCTCACTTTTTCTATGCTGTCAATCAGTTCCTTTTTATTATTCGCTCGTGATACACCTTGACTGGAAAATCCGTTAGAAGGTTTTACTACGACAGGATAAGGCAGTGAAAGATTCTTTAATTCCTCCGTATTTTCAACCTCTTTAAAATACGGAGTGTTAAGATCATTATCTTTTAAAACCTCTCTCATCTTCTGTTTGTTTCGACAGTTACTAATCACAAACGGTGATAAGCCCGGTAAGTTTAACTCTTCTGTCAGCTGAGATACAAACTCTAATGCAGGCTCATATAATGTCATAATGCCGTCAAAAGGATTTTTGTGATGCTCTGCTTTAATAATCTCAAGAGCTTTGTCTGGGGTGTGAAATAAATCAATGGGTATGAAATTTTGTACGTTTTTAATATGCTTAGGTTCTACTTCTTCTTGGTTATAAAAAAACGTCAATTTAATTCCGAGAGCTTCTGCTTCTTCAAAAATAAACGGTAAATATGTATTTTGTAACACAACTGCTAGATGCTTATTTTGTAACGGCATTTACTTCCCCCCTACTTTTAAACAGCTCTTCACTGTTCGATGACTAAATTCTAATGACCGCTTCATATATTTGTCAATTTAATTTTATATAACATTAGGAATATATAGAATATTTAATATATTAGTAAAAAGTAAAGAAAAGAATGGTTTATAGGGTTAATACTAAAGCGAAACTAAAAGCAGAAATTTTGCTATTTGATTATAAAGATATTGTTAAAAAAATTTAATGAGAATTTTTCTATAAAAAAGAAAGGTCGACATAGATTCAACCTTTCTTTTTTATATTTTTTATTAAAATAGATACTTATCATTTACAAAATAAGTTTTCTTTATCAGCTATTTCTTTAACGGTTTGAGGATCTAACTCAACACGCAAAAAAGATAGCGGTTCTTTCCATTCGCAAGTGCTTTCAGCTCCAGCAGGAATAAAGTTAATATCATTTTTAAAAGCTACTCCTCCATGAAAGCTGTCTGCTACTGTTTCTTGAATCACAACAGGCTTAGCGGTACGGTGAAGAAGGAGCAAATGTTTATCCAACGTTTCACGTGCTTGTTGAGGCTGCACGTTTTCTGCTTTTATAATTTGAACATTTTCTTGTTTTTGACTCAAGATGTCCTTTGAGTTAAACTTCACTTCTTTCATATTGCGCTCCTTTTTCATAGATATATCCATTTTTCACTTTCTTGTTTGAATTTATGTGAACCCTTTTTGTTTACTATAACGAAAGAGAAAATAAAAAGAAAAAGAAGTGAACTTATAATTCACTTCTTTTTTTGACGTAGCATTTATTTCATAGTCTGCAAATGATTATTAGTTTTTTGTTTTGCATCACGCTGAACGAAAAAAATAATGCAAAGCGCCAAAAGATATAAACATGCAAAAGCTGTTATGTACCAAAGTGCTGAGGTAATTCCGCTTACGTCCATAGTAAAGCCAATAAGTGCAGGAAAAATAGCTCCTCCAAGCCCTGAAAAACCAGTAATTAAACTTGTTACAATACGAGCAGATCCAGTAAACGTATGATTAGCATATACCATCGTTATCGAATAGATACCTGACATGGCAAGCCCTAAAAATCCTAATAAAATATAGCCTGCTACTGCTTCTTTTAACACAATAAACAGCACTAAACTCACAATTGTTCCTCCAATGCTGCCAAAAAGATAACGTTCATATGTAACGATTCGAATAATCCATCCAGTAGCCACTCGTCCTATTAGCATAGCCACCCAAAAAACGCTTATGCTCAAAGTAGCCTGTGACGGGATTACATCTAGATACGCGATAAAAATAGACGAAAGAAAATTATTCATACTGCTTTCTACTCCGGCGTACATAAAAATCATCACACTAAAAAGAGCAAGTATTTTCCATCTGTGTTTTTTAGCAAGCACAGGCGCAGGTTCTGAGTTGGCGTCTGAAGCATCACTTTCTGAAGTTAAAACAGTCTCTTTTTTAAAAGAAATCATTTTACAGACCACAACCATTAGTAAAGCTAGTACACTCGTTATAAAAAATGAAAACCTCCAGCTGTTCTGTGAAATCAATAAGCTAGCTACTAACGGCATCAACAGCGCACCTAGACCAAATGATACTTCTAAATAGCTCATAACAATAGCTCTTCTACCGATAAATACTTCCATCATTAAAGTAGCTACAACTACTTCCAATGCGGCTACACCAATACCGTTTAAAAAATTGAATGCAATAATCCACTCAAATGGAGGCAATAAAAGCATACCTATTTGTGATAGCGCTATCATTAGTGCGGAAACTGTAAGTAAATTCATTTCTCTAAAGCGTCCTAATAGAAAAGAAGATAGCGGAACTCCTATCAAAAATCCTAAAGAACCTAATAATACAAGCTGTCCGCCAACTGTATAGGACACATGATAATGTGTTAACAATTGCGGTAAGACGGACCCTACAGCTGTAATGACTAATCCGCCCAGCAAATAAAGCGCATATGAAGCTAGCGCAAACTTTTTCATCTTCCCACTCCCTTAAATGCTCTAAAACTTTCTTTCTGTACTTAATTATAAAGCTTTTCCTTTAGTTGTTAACTGAAATTTGAGAAAAAAACCATTCTTCCTATTCTACTTAATTTCCAGTCATTTATAAGATAAAACAAAAAGAAGAAGACAGATGTCTCCTTCTTTTTTGTTTTTCACTTTACAGTGACGCTTTTAAAATAGCTAAAATATCATCTTTATTTAGTTTTTTAAAGTTACCGAAACCTCCGTACGCCATTTCACGAGCAGCAATTCCAGCAATTTCGTCTAGTCTCTCTTCTCCGATATCGTAATCTGCTAAGCGAGAAGGTGCACCAAGGCTTGACCAAAAAGCGCTTAACTTATCGATTCCTTCTAATGCAATTTCTTTGTCGCTTTTACCTGCAGTTTCAATATCGAACATGCTTGTCATTACACGCTTCATACGAGTTACATCTTGATCTACAACGTGTCGCATCCAATTTGGGAATAGGATTGCTAAACCGCCTGCATGAGGAATGTCATATACCGCTGATACCGCGTGTTCAATTGTATGTGAAGCCCAATCGCCAAAGTAGCCCATTTGAAGTGTTCCGTTTAGCGCGATTGTTCCGGAATATAAAATCGTTTCGCGGTGCTCGTAGCTTTGCAGATCTTCTAGTAATTTTGGTGCTGTTTCAATTACTGTTTGTAATACAGAATAGCACATACGATCTTGTAAAGGCGTGTTTTTCACGTTATGGAAATATTGTTCAAACACATGACTCATCATGTCTACCATGCCGTAGATAGTTTGATCTCTAGGAACAGACATCGTGTTCACAGGATCTAATATAGAAAATACAGGATGCGTAACGGCGCTTCCCCAAACGTATTTTTCATTTGTTTCCCAATTCGTAATAACAGAATCAGGATTCATTTCAGAACCTGTTGCTGCCAATGTTAATACCGTTCCGAACGGCAGTGCTTTTGTAGCCGTTACTTTTTTGTTAATAATATCCCAGACGTCTCCTTCATACTCAGCTCCGGCAGCGATTGCTTTTGTGCAGTCAATAACGCTTCCTCCGCCGACTGCTAACATGAAGTCAATGTTTTCATTTCGGCAAATTTCAATTCCTTTTCGTACCGTAGATAGTCGAGGATTTGGCTCTACGCCCGCTAACTCATGTATATTTACGTTTAACTCTTTTAACAGCGTAAGAACTTGATCGTATAAACCGTTTTTCTTAATGCTTCCTCCGCCGTAAACAAGCAAAATATTTTTTCCGTATTTCGGGAGCTCTTCTGATAATGCTTGAAGCTGATCTTTTCCGAAGATTAATTTTGTGGGATTATGATAAATGAAATTTTCCATACTATCTGTATACCTCCTAGTTGAATATAAAGTGAGTTGTCGCATTACGCGAACAAGAATGTAAGTATAAATGTAAAACAAAAATTTTTCAAGAGTTAAGTTCTCATATCGCGTACTTTATTTTATTGAGTAATTAAAATGAAGAAAATGGCTTCTTAGATATAAAAAAGAGAGCAAGTAAATGCTCTCTTTAAAGTTCTTTATAAGCCATTTTTCTATACGTAACAAATCCTTCTTTTTCGTAAAAGCTTTCGGCAATCGTATTATCATTCCAATAATCTAACTCAATTGTATTGATGTCGTTTGTACGAGCAATGCTATAAATTTCTTTCATTAAACTTGAACCAAACCCTTTGTTTTTGTAGGGTTCTGGGATGTTTATTTGATGAACATAAATTGACTTGTAAGTCTTTTTAAACACTGTCTCTGAATACTGCTTTATTTCCAGCCAAGCGAATCCCACATGCTGACCTTCGTCTTCTCCTAAAAGAAAGATAGATCTATCGTCTTTCATCACTTTCTTAAAAAATTCATGTATCTTCTGAAAATCATATGTTTGAAAGCGCTCGGGGTATAATTCTACATGCAGTTGATGAACAGACTGATTAAGCTTGGCAATTTTACCAGTATCGAAAGTACGGCTAATCTTCAATTTTTTCTCTCCTATATATCTCGTATTTAGTAATGCTCGTTATGAATTTATTTCGTTTAATATAGCCGGTGCGTTTGAGGTAAATAACAGATAGTTTTTATTGGTCGTTTTTATAAAGATGCGGTCAGTCGTTCCGTACGGAGGGCCAATTCGAATGGCGTTTACTTCTTTGCCTCCGTACCTGTCATCTTCCGTTACTTCAAGAATGTCTTCTAACGGAATCGTAAAGTGTGAAAGCTGCCATTTTATAATGAGATTATCATTTATTTTTCGGACACTGATAGTTGGTGTAAACATTTTATACATCCCCTTTGGTTTCTATTTTCCCTTCCTTCTTCTAGCAAAAAACAAGTTCATTTCCCCTTAACTTTCTCCCTGTACAATGTGTTCTTTTATCCTTAAAATTGCTTCTTTCGGACAGCCTTGAAAATAACCTCCATGGTAACAAATAACATGCTCAATGTCGTAGTGTAAGAATTTTTCGAGTGATTGAACTGCTTGGTCCATATTTAAGGTCGTTTGTTTAACAGGTCCCATTAATCGTCCATTTGCCAACACTAAAGCATCTCCAGCAACCAGTGTTTTTGATTTTCTTAAATAAAAACTTACATGCCCAGGCGTATGTCCAGGGGTAAAAATCGGTTCAATGCCTTCACAGTATGGGAGCATTTGACTCCCTTTTAATACTATATCTACGTCAACTTTTGGAGGGTTTTTATAAAAAGATTTTATTTCATCAGGTATAGCTGCTAGTTCTTCGTTACTCATTCGACTCGCATTCGTTTTAATAAGCGGAAGTTTCCCTTCAATATACGGCTTATCAAATTCATGAGCATATACGATGATATTTTTATTTGATTTTTTTCGTATATCAGTCGCACATCCTATGTGATCTAGATCTTGATGCGTTAGAAGAATTACTTTTAGCTGTTCAATAGATATATTCAATTCACTCAAGGCCTCTTTCAGTTGATCGGTTTGCCCAGGCATTCCTGTATCAATTAGAATAGCTTCATCGTTATTCCAAACTAACGTAGGATTCAATATTATATTTTGGTCAAAAGCTCTGGCAGTCAACTGTAGCATTTCAACACCTGCAGAAATTCTCATTACAAACCCCTTTTCTTATTAAAGTACAAAGATTTTCAACCTCCATAATCGCTTAGCATGCAGTGGTATTCTTGAATTTTATCAATAAACAAAATAAAAACCAGACTGGAAAAAAATCACTTTTTATGCTATGATATCTATAAAATAAAGCTTATTATGATAGATTTTTATAAATAAAAAGGTGAACCTTGTTGTCCAAGGTTCACCTTTTTTACTTATCGTTAGCCGTATAGCTTTTTTATTTCTTATCGTCTCTTTGGATACATTCATGCAAAGGTACAACCTTGGTTTTCTTTGCTATTTTATATCCCCACCACGTCGCTAAAAAGAGAGGCAGACCGATGTATGAGACCGTCAAGCCGTACCAATCAATTTTGTCGGAAAGTACCGCTTGATAATTCTGTCCTAGAATAACAATGAGGCACATTCCAAATGCAAGAACAGGACCTAGAGGAAACCATTTTGCTTTATACGCCAGTTCATTTATATCCCGTCCTGAAGCAACATATGCTTTTCGGAAACGATAGTGGCTGATGGCAATACCAATCCACGCAATAAATCCGCTCATGCCTGAAGCGTTTAAAAGCCACATATACATTTGATCGCCAAAAATTGATGTTAAAAAGGCAAGACCGCCAATGATAGTGGTTAAAACAAGCGCGTTTACTGGAATTCCTCGACGATTAATTTTTCGAAGCGCTTTAGGCGCTTGCCCTTCATTTGCCATGGACCACAACATTCGCGTAGAAGCATATAAGCCAGAAGTTCCGGCTGATAAAACCGAGGTAAGAATAACAGCATTCATCACTGAAGCAGCTGCAGCAATTCCTGCTTTTTCAAAAACAAGCGTAAATGGACTAACAGCAATGTTATCCACATCTCCTCCTAGAAGAGATGGACTTGTGTAAGGAATGATGAGTCCAATTACAGCAATGGCTGCAATATAAAATAGAAGAATGCGCCAAAAGACTTGGCGAATGGCTTTTGGTATATTTTTTTGAGGGTTTTCACTTTCCCCCGCCGCAATGCCGACTAGCTCTGTACCTTGAAAAGAAAATCCCGCGATAAAGAAAATGCTTAGTACGGACAGAAATCCGCCGTTGACCGGCGCTTCTTCTAATGTAAAGTTTTTAAAACCGATATATTCACCGCCGAAAATGCCAAATATGGTCAGAAGGCCCACTCCGATAAACACAATGATGGTTACTACTTTTACGAGAGCAAACCAATATTCAGATTCTCCATAGCTTTTTACAGATAGGAAATTAAGTAAAAAAATTAAGCCTAAAAACAAAGCGCTCCAGATAATACTTGGCACATCAGGGAACCAAAACTTCATAATAATAGCAGAAGCAGCTATTTCTACAGCGAGCGTAACAGCCCAGTTAAACCAATAGTTCCAGCCGAGCGCAAAGCCAAGAGCTGGGTCTACATAATGACTGGCGTACGTTGAAAAAGAACCTGATACCGGCATAAACGTGGCCATTTCTCCAAGACTAGTCATGAGAAAGTAAACCATAATTCCAATGGCCCCGTAAGCAATCAGCGCTCCTCCAGGTCCAGCAGTTTGGATGGATGATCCGGTAGCTAGAAATAAGCCTGTTCCGATTGACCCTCCAATGGCAATCATGGTCATATGGCGTGCTTTTAAATGGCGTTTTATATGCTTATCGTCCTGCTTTTTTTCTTCTTCATTACGATTTATATCGACCGCTTCCATACTTATCCCACCTTTATAAATGAACTATGCGCACATGTTTAACGTAAAGCGTATAAGAATATCCATCTCCCACAAAAAGCAGGAGATGGACCCTTCATTGCTTACTTTGAAAAATCAAAGTAGTTTCGTTTTAATAGACGAGGCAGGCTCATAAGCTGTTCGTACGTTACACTTTTTTCTAAGGCAGAGGTGTTGATTAAAAACAGTTGATCTTCAATGTGTCCAACCGTTGCATCTGTTTGATACGTAATGCCGCATTCTGAACATGTAATGGAAGGCGTCTCTTTAATTTCTATAGCTTTTGTGCCGTCAGGAAGCTCCCAATAAACCGTTGCATCCGTCTCTTTCGCTTCATAGGATTCGCACCATTGACATTTCAATATTATTCCTCCTTCGCTCCCGCCGTTTCGTATTTTTTCATTTGCGTTTCAAATTTTTTCTCTTTTAATTGATCGCGCTTTTCACGCTTGTCTTTTAAAGAGCTATGCTCTGGATTTTGGTCATACGTTTTCCGGCGGTCAAGACGGTTTAGACCTTCCGGTGTTAAGTTGAACTTTGTATCATCAATAATCGAAAGAACACCGTTGCTTTCAAATTTTTCAAATACTTCAGGATATACTTTTTTATAAAATTCTTCTGCGCTTCCACTTTGGTAATTTTGCGGCTCCGGATACGATGTAATAACACCTTCAAAGTTTCGAAGCACCACTTTATTGGAGCTTTGAGAAATAATATAGTTTGGCTGCAGCGGAATTTTACCGCCTCCTCCAGGAGCATCCACGATAAACGTAGGAACTGCATAGCCGGACGTATGGCCGCGAAGTCCTTCCATAATTTCTAGCCCTTTACTGATCGGCGCACGGAAATGGCCGATTCCTTCTGATAAATCACATTGATAAATGTAATAAGGACGCACGCGAATTTTTACTAAATCATGCATAAGCTGCTTCATGATTGGCACGCTGTCGTTAATTCCGGCTAAAATAACCGCTTGGTTTCCAACTGGAACTCCTGCGTTCGAAAGCATTTCACAAGCACGCTTTGATTCTTCTGTAATTTCAATTGATGTGTTAAAATGCGTATTTAGCCAAACCGGATGATATTTCTTTAAGATATTGCACAGGTTTTCTGTAATGCGCTGCGGGAACACCACCGGTGCTCTTGTACCGATACGAATAATTTCTACGTGCGGAATATCGCGCAAATTTTTCAAAATATATTCTAAAATATTGTCATTGATTAATAGGCCGTCTCCTCCGGAAATTAATACATCACGGATTTGAGGGTTGGCTGCAATGTAATTAATAGCTGTATCCAGCTGTTTTTTTGGAACGCCCATGCCAATTTGTCCTGAAAAACGTCTTCTTGTACAGTAGCGGCAGTACATAGAGCATTGATTTGTAACTAAAAACAGTACGCGGTCGGGATAACGGTGCGTTAAACCAGGAACCGGTGAATCTTCATCTTCGTGAAGCGGATCTTCTAAATCATACCTTGTTTTATGCAGTTCTTCTGAAATAGGAACGGACTGCATTCTGATTGGACATTTCGGATCGTTCTCATCCATTAACCATGCGTAATAAGGAGTGATATTTAACGGAATCGTTTTGGTTGCAATTTTAACGCCTTCTTCTTCTTGAGGTGTTAAATTGATCACTTTCTTTAAATCTTCCAATGTTTTAATCGTGTTTGTCAGCTGCCATACCCAGTCGTTCCACTGCTCGTCCGTTACATCTTTCCAAAGCTCGATTTCTTTCCAGTGTCTGCTTGCTTTATATAATGTATTTTTCATTTTATATTCCCTCCAAAGTTCATTTTTTGAATAGATGTTCTACTAAGAAATTGACCGCACCATATAATAGCGATCTTCTCCTTCGCCAAACTCTCCTGCTCGCGTTTCTTTAATGGTAAAGCCCATTTTTTTATACAGCTTCACAGCCCCTTCATTTTTTACATTTACAGTCAAACAAACGCTTTCGAAATTATCTTTTTGTAGAACCGAAAATATTTCTTCTAAAAACAGCTGTCCAATTCCGCTTCCTTGTTTATCAGAGCGGACGTAGAAACCAAAGATATAAGCTTTTGTGATATCTTTGTAATCTCGAAGCAGCTCGCAAATGGCAATTGGCCTTGCGTCATTTTCCTGGAAATATTGAATAAGCTTGCCGTAGCGGGCTAAAGGTACAAGCGTCTGTTCATCAACGGCTCCCATGCCCGGAAACGCATCTTTTTCCAGTTCAATCATCATCTTTTGCTGTTCAGGATTTAACGATTCTGGCACTTCGATATAGTACTGCTCTTTTAATGCATCCATTTTTCTTTCCTCCTTTTTTCACTTTCATATTTGACATCTTGCAGCGGCCAAATTGGTTTTGAAATGTGCTGATAATTAAAGGTCGTTAAGCGATTTGATGCTACGCCCGGAGCATCCACATAGATGATAGATCCTACAAGCGGTTCAAAAGCGGCTCTGAAATGATTTTTAGCTTTTAAACCAATGATTTTTTTCGTCGCTGGCTCGATACCGATATGGCGAAAAAGTTCAGGATCGTTTGCTGATACCGGCCTTCCAATCAACAAAATATCCAATTCTCCTACTCGAATATGAACTGCACCTTTTACATTTACTTTCAAATGCTGATTAAACGGTCCCGAATTGTAAAATTCACCTTCTGATAAGCCAATGACCTTTGCTTCAACTTCAACGGGCTTTCCGAACTCAGGAGAAACTTTTCCTCCTAAGGAAAGAGAGACGTAATTCCCAACTCCTGCTTGCACGCATTGTTTAATAGATTCAGGGTCATAAAGACCTCCAAATAGTGTCCCCGGCATATCTAGCTTCAGCATGTATTCCAAAAGCTCTGTTGTATCGCCGCTTCCGCAGCTTAAAGGATTGTCCGCTATATCAGCGAGCACAATTGGCTGTTCGTTTGATCGTTTTAACGCTGTTTGCAGACCTTCTTCAACGGTAGGCAAATCCATGATAAAATCTTCTTTTATACTCCAAAACTGAGAAGCTAGTCTCTTTGCTGTTTTTTCTGCCGTTTCAGGATTCAAAGCTGTTACGAGCACGCTTGCTCCGGCAATTGGAATATCAGAATACGGAAAGCCCCCAAAAATGGAAACATTGTATACGTCTGCTTCTTGCTCGGCTTGCTTAGCAAGATCAATCATTTTTTTCATCGGCCCTTCTGCGGTTCGCATATTAATCGACGGCAAAAGCATAGGCAATTTTTTTAAAGATGCATAATAGATAGCGCTTTCTTTTACTTGTGTTAAAAGCGCTCGCGCAGCGTTCACTCCTTGTTCGTACATATCAACATGAGGATATGTTTTAAAACCAAAATGAAGCGGCGTGTACGTAAGCATATCTTCACTGATATTTGCGTGCATATCGAGCGTAGTAGCAATGGGAACGTTGCTTCCTATGCAGCTTCTTATCTGACTTAACAAATGAGCTTCAGGATCGAAAAGATGCTCTACTACCATTGCGCCGTGCAAAGCGATTAACAAACCATCTAGCGGCCCCGCATGAGTAAGTGAGTGCAACATTTGCTTTTCAATTATGTGATAAGCTTCAGAAGATACAATCCCAGATGGAACCGCAGCTGCACAAACAAGGGGAACGATTTCTACCTGCTTCTCTTGCTTTAATACATCTAAAAATCCCCCTACTTCTGTTTTGGTTCCTGAGTATGCTTTATATATTTCCGTTCCAACAAAATAGCCTTCTTGTACAAAGTGTTCTATTTCTGTTTTTAATGGACTAAAGCTGTGAGATTCATGATAAAAAAAGGCAATGCCAATGCGATATGAAGACATGTGCTCCTCCTTTTCGCTAAGGTGCGAGATTAATAGTTGGTGTAGACAGACTTCCATTCTGTCATCACATCAAATGCATGATGAGAAACTTCCCTGTGACCATTTCCAGACATTTTCATTCCTCCGAACGCTACCCCCATTTCAGCATTAGATGTTCCGTTATTGATATAGACTAATCCGCTAACAGCGTCTTTTGCCGCTCGGCTTGCATAGTGCAAGCTGCTTGTATAAATGGAAGTGGAAAGTCCATACATCGTTCCATTGTTGACGCTCATTGCTTCTTCATAGCCATCTACTTCAATAAAAGCAAGCACGGGGCCAAAAATCTCCTCTTGAGCAATTGTGTGGTTCGAACTGACGTTATCAATAATTGTAGGCATGTAATAACAAGTCCCTAACTCTTCTGATAAAACACGACCTCCAAGCGCAATATTTCCGCCTTCTTCCACCGCTTTTTGCACGTAATTTTCTACTAAACGGCACTGCTGTTCATTTACAAGCGGACCTATTACAACCCCTTCATCAAGACCATTTCCAATTTTCATTTCTTTTGTAAGAGCTATTACTTTTTTCAAAAGCTCTTCTTTTACTGAACGCTCCACAATCACTCTGCTAGCTGCGGTACAGCGCTGCCCCGTGGTCGTAAATGCTGATTTAACAATTCCTTCTGCTGCTTTATCCAAATCGGCATCCTTTAACACAATAACAGCGTTTTTTCCTCCTAGCTCTAAAGAAATTCGTTTTAAGGTTTTGCTGCTCATTTCTGCTAACTGCTGACCAACTTCCGTAGAACCTGTAAATGAGATGATTTTCACTTCAGAGTGCGTAGCAAGCTTTTGTCCAACGATTCTACCCGATCCTGTAAGCAAGTTAATTGTTCCTTTTGGAAGCCCCGCAGCGTGCAATACTTCCATAAAAATCTTCGCTGAAAGCGCCACTTCTGAAGCCGGCTTCCAGACAACGGTATTGCCAGCGATTAAAGCGGCAAACATTTTATAAGAAGCGAGAGAAACAGGAAAGTTCCAAGGTGTAATACATGCCACAACTCCAAGCGGTTCGCGAACCATTTTTATATCTCGGTCAGGAAAGCCAGCGGGCACTATTTCGCCAAACAAACGTCTTCCTTCTCCTGCCATATACTGAGCTGTTGCAATGACGACACCAACTTCCCCTATAGATTCTGTCAGCGGTTTTCCCATCTCTTTTGTCATCACTTGAGCGAGCTCTTCTTTTCTGTCTTCAAAAAGCTCAGCTGCTTTTGTTAAAAATGCTGCACGTTCAGGAATAGATGTATTTTTCCAGTGGCTGTAGGCTGTACTAGCCGCTTTTACTGCATCATCAACTTGACTAGCCGTAGCGGCTGCGCACGTTCCAACGAGCTCTTGTGTTGCAGGGTTTATACTTTCAAAATAGGTTTGCTCCTCTTCACTTACCCACTCGCCGTTAATATATAAATTTCCTTGTAACAGTTCGGTTTTAGTCTGACTCATATTGTTACCCTCCTTTTCATTTAAAAAGCTAGTTAATTGAAACTGCTTCTGTGATGGCTTCTTCTAGTAAAGACAGCCCTTGATCCAGCACGTCTTTATCAATATTTAGCGGCAGCATTAAACGAATGGTTTGCCCTTTGACTCCACAGTTCATAATTAGCAGTCTTTTTTCCAGCGCTTTTGATTTAATAACAGGGACATAAGCAGCTGCTGTTTCAACATAAAATTCAATACCAATCATCATACCAATTCCTCTAACCTCTTTAATAGCTGGTAAATGTCCGATAGAATGCTGAAGGCGTTTAACAATATCAGCGCCTACTTTTTCACTGCGCTCTACAAGCTTTTCTTCTTCAATTATTGAAATATTAGCTAAAGCCGCTGCGCACGATACTGGATTTCCGCCAAAAGTAGAACCATGTCCAGCTGTTGGCCATTTCTCATGCAGTTCTCGGCTTGCTACAATGGCTCCTAAAGGCATACCGCCGGAAAGAGCTTTTGCTAAAACTAAAATATCTGGTGTGACTCCAGCATGTTCTGCGGCAAACATTTTTCCAGTGCGCCCAAATCCCGTTTGCACTTCATCAAAAACAAGCAGAATGCCATAATCATTCGCTATGTCTCTTAGTGCGCGTAAAAAGCTAGAAGGAGCAGGGTAATAGCCTCCTTCGCCCATGACTGGCTCAATTACAATCGCTGCTACGCGTGAAGGATCCACTCGCAGTTCAAACAGCTTTTGCAGTTGATTTAAGCAATATGCTTCTGCATCTTCCTCGTCAACATTAGGAAGCTGACTTGGATACGGATAAGGAACGTGATACACTTCTCCTAAAATCGGCTCGTAGTAGCTGCGATATTTTGAGCTTGAAGCCGTAATAGCTGTAGCTCCTAGTGTACGGCCGTGAAAAGAACCTTCAAAAGCAATGATCGCTGGTCTGCCAGTGGCCGCTTTTGCTAATTTGAGCGCACCATCAATGGCTTCTGCGCCTGAATTTGAAAAAAACACGGTGTCTAAGTTTCCAGGCGTAATGTGCGCAAGTTTTTCTGCCAAATTCACTGCTGTTTCGTAATAGCCGTAGTTTAAGCCTAGGTGAAGCAGCTGATCTGCTTGTTTTTTTATCGCTTCTACCATCTTTTCATGCGTATGACCCACTGCATTGACAGCTACTCCTGATACAAAATCAATATATTCATTGCCATCGGCTGTCCAAAATTTCGCACCGTGCGCTTTTTCAATAACAAGCTCTGTTACTCTTGTCATCACCGGTGATAAATGTTTTTTTCCTTTGATTTGAAGCTCTTCTGTTTTATTTTGCACTTTCATATGACTCATCCTTTCTTATGTGCTGATAAAAAATAGAAAACGCATGATCTAGCAATCTCACTATTTCATCAACTTCTGATTTCGTTATATTTAAAGGAGGACTGATAATGATATGTTCTCCTTTATGTCCGTCTATAGATCCGGATCCTGGATAAAAGACGCCTCCAAGCTCCATACAAATTTCATTGAGCTTTTCGCTGGCTGCTTCACGTGGCTCGAAAAATATCTGTTGATTGGCGTCTTTCATTAGTTCTAATCCAATTAAAAGTCCGCGGCCGCGAATATCTGAAATATAAGGATGCTTGCGCTGCAGCGCTACTAAACATTCCATTAAATACGCGCCTTGAGTTTCAACGTTTTGAAGGATATTCATTTCTTCATACATATCCAAAGCAGCAAGGCCTGCCGCTATTGAAACAGGATGTCCACTGTACGTATAGCCATGAAGAAATTTCCCGCTGCTATTTTCTAACAGACCTTGAATCAGACGGTCATGGACAATCATTCCTCCTAAAGGAGCGTACCCAGCTGAAACTCCTTTACCAAACGTTAGGATATCCGGTTCGATTCCGAATTGTTCCACTGCAAAATCAGTTCCCGTTCTCCCGAAGCCTGTCATCACTTCATCAACAATCAAAAGAATGTCATAGCGGCTGCAAAGCTCACGTACTTTTTTGAAATAGTCAAGCGGAGGTACAACAGCTCCTTGCTGACTTCCTACGATGGGCTCTGCGATAAAAGCTGAAATATTTTCTGGACCAAGCTCTAAAATGGTGCGTTCAATATCGGTGATACAGCTCCAGTTTTGATTTGCCATGCAGTCTTCTTGATTGCGATTATACGGACAGCGATGACAGTACGGCGAATAGACGTGCGCAAAATGTAAAAGGTTGGGTGTATAAGGATATCGTCTTTTTACATCTCCTCCAGCTGATAGTGCCCCTATCGTGTTTCCGTGGTAAGACTGCCACCTTCCGATTACGATGTGTTTTTGCATCTTTCCGGCATCTCTGTGATATTGCCTTGCTAATTTTAATGCACTTTCATTTGCTTCTGATCCTCCTGATGTAAAATAGACTTTGTTTAAATGAAGCGGCGCCATTTTACCAATTTTTTCTGCAAGTTTATGCAAAACATTCGTTTCAAAACGTAATGTATGAACAAACGCCGCTTTTTTTGCCTGCTCCGCCATCGCCTCGGCTATTTGCGCAATGCCGTGCCCTAAGTTTGCCGCCACGGCGCCGGAGCAGCCGTCTACATACTTTTTTCCTTGTTCATCTATTAAGTAGCTTCCTTCACCATGCGTAATCATTGGATACTTTTTTGTTAAATCTCTATGAAAAACATAATCTCTTTTTATTTCGTCCATCTTTCCACCACCATCGCCATTCCTAATCCTCCTGCAACGCAAATAGTAGCCAGGCCGTATCGTCTTTTTTGCTTGTGGAGTTCATGACACAGAGTTGTTATAATTCTTGCCCCGGAGCAGCCTAAAGGGTGTCCAAGCGCAATCGCTCCTCCGTTTACATTCACTTTTTCTGATGTGATGTCCCATTCTCTTAAGCAAGCAATACTTTGAGCGGCAAATGCTTCGTTTAATTCAATCAAGTCCATATCAGCTAAGCTTAAACCGACTTTATTTAAAGCAATTTGCGAAGCAGAAACGGGGCCAATTCCCATTTCCTTTGGAGAGACGCCCGCTGCGGCAAACGACACAATCTTTGCCATAGGCGTTAATCCAAGCTGCTCAGCTTTTTCTTCCGACATCAACAGCATCATTGAAGCGCCATCGTTTCTGCCGGATGAATTGCCGGCTGTCACCGTTCCATTCTTTTGAAAAACAGGCTTAAGCGCACCAAGCTTTTCTTTGCTAGTAAGACGAGGAAATTCATCTGTTGCAAAATGCCTCATACCTTTTTTTCCTTCTTTTACAGGTACCGGGATAATTTCTTCTTCAAACAAATCCAGTTCTATAGCCCGCCTAGCTTTTTCCTGACTATAAAAAGCAAACTCATCTTGTTCCGTGCGGCTAATACTATATTTTTCAGCGAGCCACTCGGCCGTCTGTCCCATCGTAAACGTTCCGTATAACGTTTCAGGCTGTGATTTTGGCTGACTTTCTGTATTAGAGTCATAGAGTGTTAAATCACCAACGTGAAAACCAAAACGAGTGCCTACCGTATAGTGCGGTGCTTGAGACATGCTTTCAACTCCTCCGGCTAATACCACTTCGGCTTGACCTGATAAAATGGACATAGCTCCATTCATTACAGCCTGCATGCCTGAACCGCACTGGCGGTGCACGGTATAAGCTGGAATACGTTCAGAGAATTGAGCTTTCAGCCCGGCTACTCTCGCTATATTAGGAGCATGAGCGCTTTGTTTCGTCTGTCCGACAATGATTTCATCAACAATCTCTGAAGTATATCCCGCTGAAGACAAATTGTTTTTCATCACAAGAGAGACTAGTTCTTCTGGAAGCGTATCTGCAAGCGAACCGCCAAACTTTCCAATAGGGGTTCGAAATGCATTTACAATCACTGCCATTATGCTGTCACCTCATTGTTTTTATTAAATAATTTAGAAACGCGAAAAGAAGCCTGCGTTTTTTGTTGTACTGTCTCTAAAGAAACACCGGGAGCTGTTTCAAGAAGTTCAAGACCATGGTTCGTTACCGAAAAGACAGCTAATTCTGTAATAATCATATCGACTCGTCGCTCTGAAGTAAGAGGATAAGTTAACTCCTCAACTAGCTTTGACTCTCCTTGGCTGTTCGTATGAAGAGTCGTAACAATAACTTTTTTTGAGCCTTCTAATAAATCCATTGCTCCTCCTACGCCAAGAACACTTTTCCCAGGAACAGCCCAGTTCGCAATTCGGCCTGCTTCATCTACTTGAAGCACTCCAAGAATCGATACATTCACATGGCCTCCCCGTATCATGGCAAAGGAATCAGCGCTGTTAAAAAATGAGGCACCTTCCAAAACCGTGACGGGCAGCTTTCCAGCATTCACAAGTTCTGGATCTATATAATCTTCTTCAGGAGTAGGGCCAACGCCGAGAATCCCGTTTTCTGAATGTAAAAACACATGAACATCGGGTGAGATATAATTAGCAACTAAAGTAGGAATGCCTATTCCTAGGTTCACTACATCTCCGTGACAAAGCTCTTTTGCAGCACGCGCGGCAATATATTGTTTGACGTTCATCTTAATTTTCTCCTTTCACTACGATATAAGTAACGTATAAATGAGGAGTTACAATTTCTTCAGGAGAAATCTGCCCAACTTCAACAACTTCTTCTACTTCTGCAATCACGATATCAGCAGCCGTTGCCATCATTGGATTAAAGTTTCTTGCTGATTTGCTGTAAATAAGATTTCCGAGTCGATCTGCTTTTTTAGCTTTTATTAGAGCTACATCTGCGTGCAGCGATTCTTGCAAAACATATTTCTTTCCTTTTAATACTCGTTCTTCTTTTCCTTCCGCAAGCTGAGTCCCTACGCTCACAGGCGTATAAAATCCTCCGATGCCTGCTCCTCCTGCCCTAATAGCCTCGGACATTGTTCCTTGCGGGATGAGCTCCACTTGGAGTTCTTGTTGTTGATAAGCATGTACAACTTCAGGGTTGGAAGTAAAATAAGAACCTATGGCTTTTTTTACTTGTTTTTTTTGAACCAATACACCTAATCCTTTTCCAGGTTCACCGAGGTTATTACTAATAATCTCTAAATCTTTAAGGTTTGATTTGGCAATCGCTTCAATCAGACTAAGCGGGCTTCCAACAAGACCAAATCCACCTACCATAATGCGTGCGCCATCTGTTATTTTTTCTATTGCTTCTTCGCGCGTGATGATTTTGTTCATTTTGTTTCCTCCTTTTCTTTTTATATTTCACAGCGCTTTACGCGAAAAAAACCAAGCAGGACACAATGACTCCCCAAAGAAACAGGGAGGTCCCCACTCTTTGTAAAGTGTGTGTGTCTGCTTGGTTTTAATAAGACCATGAAAAGAGGTTGTCTTCTCACTTTATTCTAACCAAACGCTATGTAATTTTTTGATTCACATTATCCCAGTAACGTTGGATTGCAGCCTGAAGCGCTACGATGATCGCCTGTTGAGATGGAGCAAAATAATAATTTTGAATACGTTCAATAAGAGGTTCAATTCCATCTGCAAGGCAGTAACCAATAAGCAGCTTCCGGAAAAAATTTTGCGTCAGCTCCGTAATAAACGTAAACTCAGCATTTACAATTTTATGCTCTGTCAGATCCACTTCTAGTACAATTCCCGCATGCTTATACATTTCATACATGGAAGTTCCCTGTGGAGCTTTTGCATATCCTGTCACAATGACTGTATTCAGTATTTGCATGCCCCTTAATCTCCTTTTAAAAACTATTTAATTACTCCGCACTTTTACACTAATAATTCTGAAAGGTCAAATGAGATTAACTCATATGCTTTTAGTTATGTAAGTGCTTTCATTTTTAAAAAGATATGTTCTTATACAACTAATATTTCGCCTTTTCTAGACAAAATCCTTCTTTTCTTTTAAAAAAACTTTCTATTTTTTTATTTATTCGGCTTTATTGAAATTTATTCGAGTCTCCATCAAACTTTTCATCTGCTATACGGATGGACTCTGTTGGACAGCCTTCAAACGCATCTATTAAATCGTCTTCCAGCTCTTGGGGCACTTCAGCCGTGCCTTGATTATCATCAAGTATAACGAACGCAATTCCTTCATCATCATAATCATAAATATCAGGTGCCGCAGCTCCACATGCACCACACGCAATACACGTTTCTTTATCGACTATCGTATATTTCCCCATGATCATTCTCCTAACTAAGTTTAAAAGTTATTACTCATTACCAGCCGCGTTCTTGCATACGATTTTCTGGTAATAATGATGAAATTTCAATTCCTTTCATTGCACTTCCTAATCCTTTTGATAAGCTTGCAATCAGTTCATAGTCTTGATAATGCGTTGTTGCTTCCACGATTGCTCGCGCAAATTTTTCAGGATTGTCTGATTTGAAGATTCCTGATCCAACGAACACACCGTCTGCTCCAAGCTGCATCATTAACGCTGCATCCGCGGGTGTTGCTACGCCGCCTGCTGCAAAGTTTACAACCGGTAAGCGGCCTTCACGTTTAATTTGCAGTAATAGCTCATAAGGCGCACCTAATAGTTTTGCTTCTGTCATTAACTCATCTTCATCCATGCCCACAACTTTACGTACTTGAGCGTTTACTTGGCGCATATGACGCACTGCTTCGACGATGTTTCCTGTTCCTGGTTCGCCTTTTGTACGAAGCATCGAAGCACCTTCACCAATTCGTCTTGCTGCTTCTCCTAAATCACGGCATCCGCATACAAATGGAACCGTAAATGTACTTTTGTTAAGGTGATATTCCTCATCAGCTGGAGTGAGTACTTCACTTTCGTCAATGTAGTCTACACCCATTGCTTCTAGCACGCGTGCTTCAACAATATGACCAATACGAGCTTTCGCCATAACTGGAATGGATACAGCGTTCATCACTTCTTCAACAATTGTTGGGTCTGCCATACGAGACACGCCGCCTGCTGCACGAATATCAGCTGGAACACGCTCTAACGCCATAACGGCAACAGCGCCTGCTGCCTCTGCAATTTTTGCCTGTTCTGCATTGATCACGTCCATGATAACGCCGCCTTTTTGCATTTCTGCCATTCCCCGCTTCACGCGGTCCGTTCCATTTCTCACCATATTCATTTCCTCCTTTATATGTTCAAACACTTATTATGCAACTTCCATGCCAGTGTTAAAATATAGAAGAAATTAGTAAAAAACATTGATTTTTATGCCAAATTATTAAGCGGTTTTTAAAAAATTGGCAGGTGAAAGCCAATTTTTTAAACCAAAACAGCTCCCATCTCTATTAGAGATGGAAGCTGTTTTGTTAAGGAACTAACACTAATTTTCCGGTCGTTTTTCTTCCTTGAAGCAGACGATGTACATCTGCGGCTTCATCAAGTGAAAATGTGCCGCCCAGCATTAATTTTAACTGACCGGAATTTACGTAGTTTAATAGCTCATGCAGGCTTTGCTGATAAAGCGTTGGTTTTGCCATCATTTGAGGTAAGAAAAAGCCTAGAACCGATTGATTTTTTTCCATCAGGCGGGCGGGGTTAAATTTTACAGGTTTTCCGCTAGCCATTCCGTAAAAAACGAGGCGTCCAAATGGTGCAAGACATTGAAGAGATTCATAGAAGATATGCCCTCCTACCATTTCTAAAATAATATCGGCTCCTTTTCCTTCCGTCACTTCTAAAATTTGTTTTTCCCAGCCTGTTTCTGTATAGTTAATCGCTTCGTCAGCTCCGAGATTTTTTGCAAGCTCAAGCTTTTCTTTGGAGCTCGCTGTAGCAATAACTTTTCCAGCTCCAAAAATTTTGGCAAGCTGAACAGCTAAGGTTCCAACACCGCCTGCTGCCGCATGAACGATGACGGTTTCTCCTTTTTCAAGGCGACCCATTGTTTTTAAAATATGATAAGCTGTGAGTCCTTGAAGAGGCAAAGCAACCGCTTGTGTTAAATCCACATTCTCCGGCAACGGAATAAGGCCTCTTGAATCTGCCAGCGTGTACTCAGCGTATCCTGTTGCTCGGTTAGATCCCAGCAGCGTCACGACTTTTGTACCTACTTTTATCCCTTTTACATCCTCGCCTACTTCAACCACTTCTCCCGCAACTTCAGAGCCAGGGATAAAAGGCAGCGGTGTTTCGACTACGTATGCTCCTTCACGCCGTGCAGCGTCGGCGTAATTAACGCCGATTGCCGCAACTTTAATGAGCACATCTTTCTTTTTTGGTACAGGGCGTGCAATATCGATAACTTGAAGAACATCAGGTCCTCCGTACTGCGTAAATTGAATGGCTTTCATCTTATATCCCCCTCTTATTTCCCATGAAATAGTGGCTTTCTTTTTTCTTTAAACGCAGATATTCCTTCTTGATGATCTCTTGTTTCTACCATAAGCACTTGCGTTAGCCTTTCTTGTTCAAGGACTTGTTCTAATGTTAAATGAAAGGAGTCGTTGACAATTTTTTTCATTTTCCCATACGCTTTGGTTGGTCCTTGTGATAAGCGACTTGCAAAGGATGTGACCTCATCTTTCAGCTGATTTAACGGTACTACACGGTTTAAAAAACCAGCTTTGTAAGCCGTGTCGGCATCCATAGGCTCTCCTAAAAATAACAGTTCCTTAGCTCTGTGGGGACCGACGACCTTTGTAAGAAAGTAAAGGCCTCCTCCGTCTGAAATCAATCCAACTTGAGAAAAGCTTAATACAAATCGGCTTTCTTCTGACGCAATGATAAAGTCAGAAGCGAGAGCTAAATTAAAAGCCGCTCCGGCTGCAAACCCATGAACTGCTGCAATAATTGGCTTCTCTAAATTTTGCATCGCTAAAATACATTCATTTAAACGGCCGATATGTTCATACACATCCGCTCCGGATGCTTGACCCATCGTTTTTACATCGCCTCCGGCAGAAAACGAGCGCCCTGCTCCATTTAATATAACTACTTTAATAGACTCATCGCTTTGTGCCTGTTTTATTTCAGTTGTTAACTTTTCAATCATTTCTTCACTGAATGCATTTAAACGCTCCGGCCGATTTAACGTTAAAGATAAAATAGTCCCCTGCTTTTCTACTACTAAATCACTCATAATTTCAATTCCCTCCTCTTTACTTTGCATCAAACGATAAGCCACCCGCCATCTACTAATAAATCACTTCCCGTCATATAAGATGCCTCTTCAGACGCTGCAAAAGCAATAACATTTGCAATTTCATCTGGTTTACCTACACGTTTTAAAGCCGTATTTTTTTCGATTGCCTTAGTGAAGCGCTCATTTTCAAGTCCAGGCTGCGTTAAAGGTGTTTCTACGAATCCAGGAGACACAGAGTTTACTCTGACTCCGTGGGGTGCTAACTCAAATGCCATTGCTTTTGTAAAGTTGATTAAAGCAGCTTTAGCAGCGCTGTAGTGGGGAATTTGCGCACCTGCTTTATGTCCTGAAAGAGAAGCGACGTTGACAATCGATCGATTTTCTCCTATTTCTTCCGTTAACAAAGGAATCAATTGTTTTGTCACAAGAAATACGCTTGTTAAATTGACGTCCTGTACGTGTTTCCACTGTTCAAGAGTTGTTTCTTTAATCGTGGAATTAACAGATCCGCCTGCGTTATTAATTAATAAATGGATTTGTCCGTACTTTTCTTTTATGAACTTAGCGAGCTCTTTGACATCTTCTTCTTTTGTTACATCAGCTGAGAAAATATCCGTGCATTTTCGTTCACAGAGTCTCTCAATAGACGATGCAGCCTGTACTAGCTTTTCTTGCGTTCGCCCGACAAGAATGACGCGGGCTCCTTCTTTTGCCATTCTCTGAGCGGTCGCTTCTCCAATGCCGCTTCCAGCTCCTGTAATAACAGCTATTTGCCCTTCAAAACGCATAATATTCCTCCTTATACAACATATCGCCCGCTGTCGATAAATTCACGGGCGATGTCTCGATTGCGCGTGAACTCTCCTTCACTTTGCAAATCATTCATCCATTTTCCAAGAATTGTGCGGTACTGTCGGTGTTTTTCACCCGTTAACATCCCGTTTATTAATTGTCGAGCCTGCTTTTCAATTTCAAAGAGCGTTTCACTAACAACCGTTGCTGACAGCTTGCTTTTTAACTTTTCTTTTTCTTCTCCATTTTTGTTCACGGCTTTTTCCGCGCGCAGCACAGATGACTCCATAGCGAATAGTCCAATAGCAATTTCTGCGAGCTTCATCAGCGTTTCTTGTTCTTGTGCTAGATTGGCTTTAAACGTTTGGAATGCTGTTCCTAACAAAGCAAGAAATAAATGTCTTGTGGTAATAACCGCCTGCTTTTCTCTTGCTAGAAGTTCATTTGAAGATATTTCCCACTGACCGCTCATCAATTCACTAACAGCATCTTCTACTTGTTTGCTCAGCTCTATTTCTCCTTTGTCTGCTTTTTTTAGAAGCTGAGTTGGAAGCAAAAGGCGATTGATTTCATTTGTACCTTCAAAAATACGATTGATGCGTGAGTCACGATATACTTGTTCTATTTTATATTCTTGAATAAACCCCGCGCCGCCATGAAGCTGCAGCGATTCATCGGCAATTAAAGAAAGAGTTTCCGACCCGTACACTTTACAAACTGAACATTCCATTGCAAATTCAGCCAGCTGTTTAGCTACTAACTTATGATTTTCACTTTCATATAAGCCACCAAGCGCCTCTTCTAGTAAACCGGCTGTACGGTACTGAATAGATTCAGATGCAAAAATACGAGCCGCCATTTTTGCTATTTTTTCTTTTGAAGCATTAAATTCCGCAATAGCTGTTTTAAACTGCTTGCGTTCTTTTGTATAAGCTAAAGCAAGCTCAAACGCATATTTCGCTGCGCCCATACATGCAGAACCTAAGTTAAAACGTCCGAGGTTTAAGACGTTCAACGCAATCAAGTGACCTTTTCCTACTTGTCCAAGTACGTTTTCTACGGGTACTAAACAATCTTCATAAATAACTGGACGAGTAGACGATCCTTTAATTCCCATTTTCTTTTCTTCTGGCCCGAGAGACAGTCCTTTAAAACCTTTTTCTACAATAAAAGCGGTAAAATGTTCACCTTCTACTTTTGCATACGTGATGAACGTATCTGAAAAGGCTGCATTGGTAATGTACTGCTTCGTTCCATTTAATACATAATGCGTTTTTTCAGGATTTAATACGGCTTTTGTTTGGGCTGCAAGAGCATCAGAACCTGCTTCTGGCTCTGTCAAACAGTAGGCCCCAATATATTCGCCGCTTGCCAATTTAGGCAAGTATTTTTCTTTTTGCTTCTTGGTGCCAAAATACGTAATAGGAAGTGTCGCAATGCATGTATGATTAGAATGAGCGACTCCATATCCGCTTGTCCGGCCAATGATTTCACCTACAAGTCCTTTGCTTACTTTATCAAGACCTAGTCCTCCATATGCTTCTGGAATACTGTGAGCAAGAAGTCCAAGCTCGCCTGCTTTATGCATCAATTCTACTACTTTATTAAAATCCTGCTGCTCAATGTCATTATGGTAAGGGTCTACTTCTTTTTCAATAAACTGCTTTGCTGTCTGAGCAATCATACGGTGCTCATCCGTTAAGTCTTCGGGTGTATAAACGTGATGCGTAGATGTTTTTTTCAGTAAAAATGATCCGCCTTTTGCTTCTGTTTTCATTTCAGACATATCGTTTCCTCCCCGTTTACTAGCTTTTTTTTCACTACCTTAGGAACTATGGGATAGACGTTTTTCCGGCTTACAAAGCCAATTTCGTCTAGAAATCCATACTGAGTGAGCATTTCTCCTATGGCTGAGCACTTCAATATTTCAACAGGTGAATGCTCATAAGCCTCATACAAAAGCAGTGCGGCTTTTGCAGCATCCGTCAAATGAAATGTTTTTAGTTGCAGCAGACAGCTTACAAAATACCCCGCTCCATACAAATCTTCTAGACAGAAGCGATCGGATGAACCTGAACAAACCAATAAAACAGTTTCATCTTGACCTTGCTGACAAACAGCACTGGCAACCGCTTCTCCGTTTAAAAGCGAAGCTGTATATACATGGTTTGCTTTTTCAGCGTTATGAATGGCTACGGTTCCGTTAGTCGTGGACAAAATAACCGTTTTATTTTGAACATGCTCCTTTAACGTGCTGGGATTCGGATCAAAAAAGCCTTCAATCGTTTTCCCTCTATATTCGCCTACAAGCGCAATATCATCAGGCTTGTACATTTTTGCTTTTTCACGCGCTTCTTCTTCGTTTTTTACTGGAATAACTTCTATTGCTCCTTGCTGTAAAGCAGCCGCAATTGTTGACGTAGCCAATAAGACGTCAAATATAACAACCGTTTTTCCTTCTAGCTTTTTGGCAAGAAGCTCTTCTTTTTTGAGTATTACGTGAATTTTTCCTTTCATATATGTCCTCGTTCTGTGTGCAGAGCATGAATAATTAGTGTTTTTACATAATCTCCAAATTGTGAAAACCGTTTATCATTTGTTTGGCCTTTTTTATAACGGTAATAAATTTGCTGACAAATGACAGCAAGCTTGAAGTACGCAAATTTTAGGTAAAAGTCAATGTGTGAAACATCCCGTCCGCTTTTTTTAGCGTATGCTTCTACAAAATCTCGACGGGAATAAAAGCTTTTTTGCACAGTAACAGGTGGATTTCCGAGTCCTCTTTTCAAAAGTTCAGGATCGCTGTCTTCCATCCAGTAGCTCAGCGCCACTCCCAAATCAGCAAGCGGGTCTCCAACGGTTGTCATTTCCCAGTCAAATAATCCTACAATTTTATTTCCATCCGGTGAAAATAACGTATTGTTAAGCTTGTAATCATAGTGAATAATGGTCGAATGCTGTGTAGTCGGGATGTGTGTGGTCAACCATTTTTTTAGGGCTTCTACTTCCGGTATGTCACTTGTTTTTGATTTTTCATAACGATGAATCCAGCCGTGTACCTGACGTTCTAAAAATCCTTCGGGCTTGCTGATTTTTTCAAGAAGCGTGCCTTTATAAGGAATATCATGAAGTTTAACAAGGACATCCACCATTTGTTCTGAAATACAACGGCAAAGTTCGTCAGTTCCTTTCATGTCTTCTGGAAACGCTGTGTCGATGAGAACACCGTGCTTTCTCTCCATTAAAAAAAAGGATTTCCCAACCACCGTCTCATCTTCACAAAACACATACGGTCTAGGAGCGAGAGGAAAAGACTTCGATAGAACAGATAAAATCTTGTATTCTCTTTTCATGTCATGCGCTTTTGGCGCAACTGGCCCAAAGGGAGGGCGTCTCAACACCGCCTCCCACTCTCCGACTGAAAGAGCGTAGGTTAAATTGGACGCACCTGATCCAAATTGCTTGATTAAAAGAGGCTCTTTAGGTAAATCAGGAATCGAAACACGGAGAAACTGATGCAGTTTTTCCGTGTTTAATTCCTCTCCTTTTCGTACAGGAATGATTTGTGACATTCTTTTACCACCTGCTTTTTTATAGTTAAACAGCTACTTTATAATTCATCAAAAACTGCTTAATGTCCGCTGGAATAGACACGCTTTTTTGTGCATCAAAATCAAAGTACACGATGACAGCTTCTCCTTTAGCAATCAGCGATCCCGTCTTGCTGTCGGTAATTTCATGACCAATTGTAAAGCTTTTATTGCCGACATTAGATACAAAGGTTTTAATCATTAGCACTTGATTAAAATAACCTTGCGCAACAAAATCACATTTAGTAGACGCTAAAATATACTCCCACTTTTTTGTATGCATGGATGCTCCCATTTCTTCAAAAAAAGCAATACGGGCCTCTTCTAAATAAATGAAATAGCTCGTATTGTTAATGTGACCGAGTGCGTCTGTTTCGCAAAAGCGCACTTTGACCTGTGTTTCATACATGATCTTCTCCTCCTTTACTTATGTGAAAAAACAGCGGGACGCTTTTCAATAAATGCTGATACTCCTTCTTTAATATCTTCTGTTTGAAAGACTTCTTCAAACAGCTCTGCCTCAAGTTCAAGACCTTCAGATAATGTACGATTCATTCCTTCGTTTACCGCTGTCTTAATTCGAGAAAGTGACGGAAGAGAGTGACGGTTAAATTTCTTAGCCAGCTCTTTTGCTTTTTCGAGCCCTTTTCCTTTAGGCGTTATATGATTGGCAAAGCCTGCATGAAGCGCTTCTTCTGCAGAAACAGGACTGCCGGCAAACATCCACTCTTTAGCTTTAGAAACGCCGATTACGCGTGGAAGACGCTGAGTTCCGCCGCCTCCAGGAAACAATCCGAGCTTCACTTCCGGAAGACCTATTTGAGCATGTTCTTCGGCAATGCGTATATCAGCGGTTAGTGAAAGTTCGCATCCTCCTCCAAACGTTAAACCATTTAACACGACAATTGTTGGTTTTTCAATGTTTTCAAGTTTTTGCAAAACACGATGGGTTTTCATAAACTCTTCTTTAATGCCGCTTTGCCCCATTAACTGAGGAAACTCTTTAATATCAGCTCCAGCCATAAACGCCCGGTCGCCCGCTCCTGTTAAAATGATTGTAATGACATCAGGATCTTTACTAAGCTCTTCATACGTTTCTTCAAGCTGCTGCACAACAGTCTGGCTCATTACATTTAAAGGCGGGTTATCAATGGTTACAATTGCCGTTTTCTCCTCTTTTTCAACACGTACAAATTTTTTCATCATTACTTCACTCCTTGTGTGTGGTATGTGTAAAAACCTTTTCCTGTTTTACGTCCAAGCTCGCCTTTTTGAACTTTTTCTTCAATACACGCAGCTGGCTTGTCCTCTGGATCCCCCGTTTCGCTATAGCGCTGCTGCATCACGAAATATCCGACGTCAATTCCCGAGAGATCCATCAATTCAAAAGGACCGATCGGGTGATTGAGCGCTTTTTTGCAAATCGTATCAATGTCTTCAAAATCTGCGTATCCATTTTCATAAAGGAAAACGGCTTCTTTTTGCAACGCTCCTAAAATTCGATTAGCAATAAAACCTGAGATTTCTTTTTTCAGAAGGACTGCTGTGCGGTTAATTTGCTTGCAAACGTCCATTGTCGTTTGAGCTGTTTTTTCACTTGTCTTTTCACTCATCACAACTTCTACGCAGTCCATTACAAGGGGAGGGAAAAAGAAATGCATGTTAACGATTTGCTCTGGACGGTTTGTTGCACTTGCAATAAGCGAGTTAACAATTGTTGAACTATTCGATGCTAAAATGGCGTGACTTGGTGCGTACTCATCTATTTCTTTAAAGACACTTTGTTTTACATCTAACTTTTCTACCACAGCTTCAATTACAAAATCAGCATTTGAAACCGCTTCCTTTAATGTGTTTGTAAAAGACAATCTTCGGAATGCGGCTTCCTTAGCCTCAGAAGAGATTTTTCCTTTATGAACCCACTTGCCTATAATTGCTTCCAGCTTGTCTTTTGCATCAATGAGTGATTGTTCATTCATATCTTGAATAATTGTTTCATATCCTCCGAGTGCACAAAGCATACCGATTTGATGTCCCATTTGTCCTGCTCCAATAACAGCAATACGCTGTATATCTTTACTATTCATGTTATAGCCTCCTTTTAATATAAAAGGAGAGAAAGAGCTTGTACTTTCCCGCCTTTTACGAGCACTGTCTAGCCCAGCAGCTACTATGACTCAATACCTTTCATCAGCATCTTATAAAAAATAGCCGCAACTTCTCGATCTGTCTTTTCACCATCTGGCTGAAACCAAAAATAGCTCCAATTTGTCATTCCTAATATGCCTAGCGTCACGATATCTGAAGGCAAATCTGAACGGAACTGCCCTGCTTCCATGCCTTTTTCAATAATTTCCTGTACGTTTTCTTTAAAACGATCGCGCTTTGGAATGATTTGTTCTAAGTGTTCTTCACTCAAATGACGCATCTCTCGAAAAAACACTTTAGCTCGAAGACCTTCTTTCTCAATATCATGAACAAGTTTAAAAATAATGCTGTGAAGCTTTTCCGGATAAGATGTTGTCTTATCTGCAAGAATCGTCTCTTGGTTTTCTATTAATCTTTCAATATATTGAAGGTGAATATCCATTAAAAGCTCTTGTTTGCTTTTAAAATAATAATAAAACGTTCCTTTTGTGACGTTTAATTCATTTACAATATCTTGAATCGACGTTTCTTTGAAACCTTTTTGAGCAAAAAGCTGAATGCTTCGTTCCATCATCAAATCTTTCATCGTCAAACCCTCTCTGTCTTTTCTCATTTTCACAAATTATACCATGGCTTAGAGGGAGCTTTTGAAAAAGTTTGTTTATGTTCAGCTTATTTACGTCGTTTCTTTCACCACTTCTTCTCGTAGTGCCCGTCGCAAAATTTTTCCTACATTGGTCTTAGGAAGCTCAGCGCGAAACTCAAAGATTCGCGGGATTTTGTAAGCTGCAAGGTGCTGTCGACAATAAGAAGTGAGCTCTTCTTCGGAAAGAGATTTCCCTTCTTTCACTACCAAAATCGCTTTAATGGTTTCTCCTCTGTAAGGATGCGGCACACCAATTACAACGGCTTCTTTAATGTGGCTGTGTTCGTATAAAACTTCTTCAATATCTCGAGGGTACACATTAAAACCACTCGCAATAATCATATCTTTTTTGCGATCAACAATGGATAAATACCCGTCTTCATCTATCTGTCCAATATCTCCTGTGTACAGCCAGCCGTTTCTAAGCGCGTGAGCCGTCTCTTCAGGTTGATTCCAATAGCCCTTCATAACTTGAGGGCCTTTAATTACTATTTCTCCAAGCTCTCCTCTTGGCAGTTCTTTTGTTCCGGTAGCCACGTCTAAAATTTTATAAGCAGTTTGCGGAACGCCAAGTCCGACTGTACCTGGCTTTCGTTCACAAAACGGCAGGTTGCAATGCGTCACGGGGGATGCTTCTGATAACCCGTACCCTTCTAACACTTTAGCGCCCGTTTTTCGTTCGAACTCTTTCATCAGCTCAACAGGCATCGGCGCACTGCCACTGTTGCAGATGCGAATACTTTCGATGTTGTATTCTTCTGCCTGAGGATGATTGGTAATAGCAACATACATAGTTGGCACACCGGGGAAAATACTAGGCTGCTCTTTTTTTATTGTATTTAGTACTTCTTCCAAATCAAACCGCGGCAATAGCAATATTTCATTTCCGCAAAGAATCGATAAATGCATACAGGAAGTCATGCCAAATACGTGAAACAATGGAATAACGGTTAAGCATTTTTCTTTTCCTAATTCAATATCATGTTTAAATATTTCGTATGATTGAACTGCGTTTGTGTAAATATTTGTATGTGTAAGCATCGCACCTTTAGATGGTCCGGTCGTTCCTCCCGTATACTGAAGAACAGCAATATCGTGTGATGGATGGATAACCGGCTGGTCAAATTCATATTTTATGGTTAAAAAATCCAGGAAGGAAAGGTCTGGTGATGCAGGAACAAAAGGTTTTTGCAAGCTGACGGTTATCGCTTCTTCTATATCAACGCGGTTTCTTATTTCTTGAAGTCTCGTATAAAAATCATCGAGTAGAATGATTTTTTTTGCCCCGGAATCGTTTAAAATATGCTCTAGCTCTTGTTCGACAAGCATAGGATTGACCTGAGTAACAATGCCGCCCGCTGCTACAATGCCAAAATAGCTTATTATATATTGCGGACAGTTTGGCAGCATAATCGCTACACGATCTCCTTTTTTAATCCCTTTTTTCTGCAGTGCTCCTGCAAATACCCGAACTGAGTGATACAGCTCCTGGTACGTTAACGTATGCTGATACATGCGCGTGGCTGTGTGAGCAGGATAACGTTCGGCTGTTTCTTTCAGCATATCAAATAGTGAAATATCTTCGATGTGAATGTCATGAGTGTAGGCTTCTGGATAAGGTGTAAACCATTTTTTAACGTCTTCCATCAAGTTACTCCTTTCTTATTCACATAGCATGAACTCCACCGTCTACTGTCAGAATATCGCCCGTAATATAATTAGACGCTGCAGAAGCAAGAAAAACAGCCGCTCCTTTTAAATCAGCTTCGGAGCCAAAGCGTTTTAAAGGGGTTTGACTTAGAAAATAATCTTTTCCTTGTTCCATAATCGCACCTGACATTTTAGTAGGAAAAAATCCCGGCGCAATCGCATTAACTTGAATATTATGCTGTCCCCATTTGACAGCTAAATCTTTCGTGAACGTAATGACCGCTCCTTTACTCGTGTTGTACCCGATTGTATCCATATACTGAGGGTCCGTTCCTCCAAGACCCGCAATTGAAGCAATGTTAATAATCTTACCAGCTTTTTGTTTAATCATTTCTTTTCCAGCTTCTTGGGACATTAAAAACGTTCCTGTCACATTAATATTCATCACTTTTTGCCATGCTTCAAGAGGCATTTCTTCAACCGAAGCTCCCCACGTAGCTCCGCTGTTGTTAATTAAAATATCAATGCGTCCAAATGTTTCAATCGTTTGATGCACGACATTTTTAATATCTTCAGGCTGACTGATGTCGCATGCTAAAGCGAGAGTTTTTACGCCCATGGTGGCCAATCGATCAGCCACTTGCTGACATGCTTCTTTTTTTCTTGAACATAGAACAATATTTGCCCCTGCCTCTGCAAGCCCTTCTGCCATTTGTTCTCCTAATCCTCTGCCTCCTCCGGTAACAATAGCTGTTTTTCCAGTTAAATCAAACAAATCCTTTATGTGCATACGTTGCCTCCTGTTCTTGATAGGATTTTAGCTCAAGTCTTGCAAGCTGTGCTTTGTGCACTTCGTCTGGACCATCAGCGAGGCGAAGAGTGCGAGCATTTGCCCAAAGTGCCGCAAGCGGCGTGTCTTCTGAAACACCTGCTGCTCCCAATGCTTGAATAGCGCGATCAATGACTTTTAAAGCCATAGCAGGAGCCATTACTTTAATCATAGCAATTTCTTTCCGCGCTTTTTTATTTCCAACTGTGTCCATCATATAAGCAGCTTTTAATGTTAATAAGCGAGCTTGCTCAATTTCAATACGCGATTCTGCCACCCATTCTTGAATAACCCCTTGCTGAGAAAGCAACTTATTAAACGTAGAACGGTTTTGAATACGCTTACATAACTCTTCAAGCGCTCTTTCCGCTGCTCCTATTAAACGCATGCAGTGATGAATACGTCCAGGCCCCAATCTGCCTTGAGCAATAGCAAACCCTTTTCCTTCGCCTAAAAGCATATTAGACGCTGGCACACGCACATTGTCATAATGAATTTCAGCATGTCCATGAGGAGCGTGATCGTATCCAAAGACTGGCAGCATTCGTTCAATTTTAACTCCTGGCGTATTTAAAGGAACTAGAATCATAGACTGCTGTTCATATTTAGATGCGTTAAAATCGCTTTTTCCCATGACAATAGCAATTTTGCAGCGAGGATCTCCCGCACCTGAAGACCACCATTTTCTTCCGTTGATCACATATTCATCGCCTTCTCTTACAATACTGCACTGAATGTTTGTGGCATCAGAAGAACCTACATCCGGTTCTGTCATAGAAAAGCAGGAGCGAATGTCTCCATTTAACAGCGGCTTTAGCCATTTTTCTTTTTGTTCGGACGTTCCGTATCGAACCAGCACTTCCATATTGCCGGTGTCAGGAGCTCCGCAGTTAAAAGCTTCTGGTCCAATAATAGAACGGCCCATAATTTCGCAAAGAGGGGCATATTCGACATTTGTTAGACCCGCTCCGTATTCGCTTTCTGGCAAAAATAAGTTCCATAATCCAGCTTGCTTTGCTTTTTCTTTTAACTCTTCCATGATCGGAGGAACAGCTGACCATCTAGATGGCTGTTCATTCAGCTGTTGTTCGTATAGCCGTTCATTTGGGTAAACATGCTCTTCCATAAAAGAGCTCAATTCTTCTTGCAGCTTCACTACTTTGTCAGAGTAAGAAAAATACACGGTAGTCCCTCGCTTTCATTTACTTACTAACCGGTTGGTATGTTACATATTCATCATAAATGAAGGGGAATAATTCAGCAAGGTATTTTTAGAAAAATTCTAAATATTATATTATTTAAAAATAAAAAAAGAGAGGTTTTAACCTCTCTTTTTACGCGGATGTCATTTCCTCAAATACGGCTGATACCTTTTCAAATTCATCGTCATCTTCAATTGAAGACCATTCACCATCATCTTCAATTTTCAAAAAGAAAACATCAATTTCTTCTTCTGTTTCAATTAAAACTTCTTCAACAAACGCAACAGCAATATAATCGTGCCCTTCAATCGTCATTTTTCCAAGCACTTCAATATCTTGCTCTTGATCATTTTCGTCTAAAATTGTAAAAATCTCTCCCGTTTCAATGCGTTCCATCTTATTCCCTCCTATTTTAACCTCATTATTCGTTCACTAACATGTATTCCCCTTTAGAAAAGGTTTCATGCTTATAAAAGTAGAATCTATTTTTTAAAAGGCAAAAGAATGTCTACGGTAGTTCCTTTTCCAAGTTCACTTACAAAGTTAATTTCTCCTCTATGTTCTCGAATGATCTTATAGCACACCATCAGTCCAAGCCCCGTTCCTTTCTCTTTGGTACTATAAAAAGGTTTTCCTAAATGCTGCATTCTTTCCTGCGTGATGCCTGGCCCCTCGTCGCTAAACCGGATAACAAGGTTCTCCTGATTAAATCTTTTTAGTTGAATCGTTACGGTTCCTCCACTTGGCATAGATTCGACTGCATTTTTAAATATATTGCTAAACACCTGTTTCAACTGATTTTCTTCGCATAATACGAGAGGAAGATGAAGATCAATTTCTTTTTTTACGTGAATTTTCTCTGTAATCCCCTGCACCTCAGCTAGCTTTAAAGTATTCTCTAAAATATCTTGGACATGTTTGTCTTTGTAGGTTTTCGCCTGAGGCTTTGCAAGACTCAAGAACTCATCGGTAATCAATTCAATTCTATCTAACTCATGATTTATCATTTCTACATAGTAAGGCTGACCGCTCGTTTCTCTTAATAACTGCATAAATCCTTTTACCGCCGTCAGAGGGTTTCGAATTTCGTGAGCTATACCAGCCGCTAACTGTCCGACTAAGGAAAGCTGAGCGGATTCACCCAGCAATTTTTCAGTTTTTTTACGTTCTGTAATATCACGAAACAAAACTTGAATGGCCTGCTTTCCCATATAGGGAATAGGAAAGGCAATGGTTTCGGCATCAATCGTATGACCGTCTTTATGAATAAACTTTTCTTCCTGTAGGTCTACAGATTTATTTTCTGTTTTCATTCGATAAATTCGCTGTTTTACCACATCATAGTAATCAGGGTGAACAAACTGATAAACACAAGCTCCTAATACGTCTTGAGGACTTTTGTATCCTAGCGCTTTGGCTCCTGAAGGGTTGATGTAATCAATTTTCCCTTCACTATGAACGATAATCGCTTCCGGCGATAACTCAATCAAGCTTCGGTAACGTTCTTCGCTTTCTTTTAAAGCCGTTTCAGCCTGCTTGCGTGATGTTATATCTCGATAGACAAAAGCAATGCATAGCGGCCAATCATTCATATTTTCAACGCGGAAGAGTGTGACGCTTACATTAATTAAATGACCGTCTTTATGCTGTCTGACCGTCTCAAATTCCGTTTTCGATTCACCTGATTGAATGGTCTTATGAAGTTCGCACACTGGCTCCTTTAAAAACGAAGGTATAATCGGAAGAGGCTTTTGATGAATTTCTTCAAACGTCCAGCCAAATGTATTCTCAAACGCAGGGTTCACTTGAAGCGTTTTCCCTTCTAAGTCAACGACAGCAACAGCATCTGCGTTATGATAAATAAAAGGCTGAACCTGTTCTTTTTTCTCCTGATAACTAGTTATATTCACGCAATGTCCCATAATTTCAGGCTTTTCTGTGTAAGATAAAGGGGTTAAGTTTACTACATAGCGTTTATCATTTATTTGAAGCTCGTACATAAGCTTTTTCTTTTTGTTTAATGCTTCGAAAAAATGCTCATACGAGACCCATTCTTCTAGAGGTATTTTTTGGTCATGAACGCTTTCACCTTGATACATACTGTAAACAAGATGGTCATCTTTTTGTTTGTAAGCAAATATGATTCCTAGCGCCTCAGCTGAATGATTTTCTGCATGTAATCGGACTATTTTTTTATTTTTGTTCATCGTTCATATTTACCTACCCCTCACTAACATCTTTCCTACTCGTTCTCATTCTCTTAATTTTACATGAGGATTTTAGAATTTACTAGATAAAGAAGCGGATATTTTCCATTCATTCACATAAAAAAAACGCCTGTAAAGGCGCTTTTTTATGTGAATAGGAATTACTTTGAATGATGCATTTTATGACAGTGTCGCTTTGGCACAAAACCATTTTGCTCCATATGCTGATAGCGATTTTCCATATGTGAAGAAATGTTTTGACTCTCCGTTTTGCTTAGCACGCCGTACTCCACATATTTTGAAAGTATTTCTTTCTTTTTTGCTAGCATTTCTTTGTACAGCACGGACAGTTCCTGCTTTTGCTCAGACGTCAACTGCACGTCTTTTGTTTCTGGCTGAGGATTGTTTTCCGCTAATACAGGCGTCGCGCTCATAAATAAAAAAGCTGCTGCTGCACTTATCATAATCTTTCGCAAACAATCTACTTCCTTTCATCATATAGTAGTTATAGTTTGCGAACTTCTATTTGTTTTCATTCATTCTGTTTGCTTAAGACTCGATAGCTCCTCCTACATCATAGTCGCTAAGATCAATTTCCATTTCCATTTCAAGTGCTAATTTAGCAAGCTCTGAACCAAGATAAGGACCCGACGTTAAGCCTGAAGCTCCGAGACCATTCGCTACTAGTATTCCTTCGTAAGCCGGAAGAGCTCCAATGACTGGCAAGAATCCTGGAGTAAATGGTCGAAACCCTACCCTTGTTTCTAAGACTGTGCTTTCTGTTAAGCCGGGAGCAATTGATAAGGCCTTTGAAAAAATCTCATGCATCCCCCCAGCAGTTACTCTCAAATCATAGCCCTTGTCGTTTTCATGTGTTGCTCCAATGACAATTTGACCTTGTTCAAATGAAAGAATATATTGGTCGCTTGGAGGCATCACAACGGGCCAGTCTTTTGTATCTACATCAGGGAGATGCAAGTGGACAATTTGCGCTTTTTGAAAGCTTGCTAAAAATTTCACTCCAAGAGGCTCTAGTAATTGATTTGCCCACGCTCCTGCCGTTACGATTGTTGTACTTGCTAGAAGGGTTTGTCCATTTACGGAAACGCCCGTTACTTGATTATTTTCATAAAGTAGTTCTGCGTTTCCTTCTATTATTTTTGCACCGTTTTTCTTGGCTGCATTCACAAGTGCGTTTCGAAGAGCTCTTCCGTTAACGCGAGCGGCTCCACTAATATGAACTGAACTGTATTCTTCCGAAAGAACCGGAAACAAAGCCTGTGTTTCTTTAGCGGATAAACGTGTAATCTCGCCTATTTCAGGAGCTTCTTCCCGACGCTTATATGCTCTTTCTTCCATTTTTTTAAGCTTTTGCTCATCAGTATGTAAGCTAATTGCTCCTACTCGCTTATATCCCGTATCCGTTTCTCCATCTTCTTCTAATTGCTGAATTAATGTTTGATAGTACTTAGCGCCGCCTTTTGCTAAGCGGTACCATGCTTTATTTCGACGCTGCGAAAGCCATGGACAAACAATTCCTGCTGCTGCATCAGTAGCTTGACCTGCATCCTTGCGATCTATCAATGTCACATCTGCTCCTGCTTTTGCTAAATGATATGCTGTAGAAGCTCCAAGTACCCCAGCTCCAACTACGATGTATGTTTTCATACCAAAACACCCTTTTCTTTCTTCTAATATTCTCATGCTATATGTACGCAACTTTAGCATAGCAAAAAAAGAAGTCACATACTAGGCGAAGCTATCTTGAGCTTATTTTTGAGTCTTGCTGACTTTGACATATAGCTCCTTTCATTGTAAACAAAAGCGCAATAAGTTCTTTTACGGGAATTATGGTGAGATGAAGCAAACCACAAATAGTGATCACCCATATTTAACACTGCGCTTACCGCTTTTTTATTATAGTTTCTGAATAAAAAAAGGAAAGAATAAAACCACTATAATATGTAAATAAAAAGAAATAACCATTATTTTAAGGAGAGCGTATGCAATCTTCATTTGTATTATTTTTCATCATTCTTGGTTTACTATTTGGCAAGTGGCGAAGGTATCAAGAATACTATCCTACTTTGCTGTTTTGGGTCACAGGGAATTTGCTTTATGAAGTGCTGCTGTTTCATCACCGCGTATGGGTATTTCACCCTGTAGGTATTGATCACCTTTTTCTACCCGATCACCTAATGGTTTCCCTTGGAATAACTTTAATTATTTATCCGTTTGTTATACCGGTTTTTTTAGGAAGGCTGCCGTTGCATGTAAGCGGCAGGCTGTGGTGGATTCTTTTGTGGGCGCTTTTATTTACTGTGATTGAGTTCATTGCTTATGTTAATCACAGTATCACTCATCATTATGGATGGTCGCTGCTGTGTTCTTTTCTCTTCAACATTGCCACGTTCTCACTTTTAGTCATTCATCAGAAGACAGCACTGGTCGCTTGGATTCTATCTGGAAGCTTCATAGCTTTCTTATTTATTTTTTTTGATATTCCTATGCCTTAACTTTTCATTGACTAGACGGAGGAAAAGGAAATATAATAGGAATTACATTTAAATATAATTTTCCTCTCTGAGAATAGAGGTGCATGAAATCAAGAGTCACTTATTGGAGACTAATGGAGTCTGTGAAGATAAGTAAAAGGGATTTCGTGCCGAAGTATATAAACATCCATTGTGTTCATATACTGGTTCAGTATTGAATAAATGCTGAGCTGTCACAAACCATTTGGTTTGTGGAGAGCTATTGAAGAGATGTTGATGCCTAGAATGTAATAATACTTTATTATTATGAAACCAAGACGCGTGAACATCACTTCACGGGTCTTTTTTGTGTTTTTCTACTGACCATCAAAGTTCAAAGTTATAGTTGAATGATTTAAATGGAGGGATACGGATTATGTACTTACATGGAACGAGTAAAATTAACAGCAGCAATCATTTAGAAATTGGGCAGTGCGATACGGTCGAACTGAAAAAACAATACGGCACTCCCCTATACATCTACGATCAAGAATTAATTGAAACGAAATGCAAGGCCTTCCATTCAGCCTTTCGAAGAAGCGGATTTTCATATCAAATCGCCTATGCAGGGAAAGCATTTCTTTGTATGGAAATGGCTAGCCTTTTAACGAAGCTTGATATGTCACTAGATGTGGTCTCAGGAGGCGAATTATTTACAGCGCTTGAAGCTGGATATCCAGCTGAACGCATTCATTTTCACGGCAATAATAAAACGATTGAAGAAATGGAAATGGCTCTTGATGCGAATATTGGCTGTTTTGTTGTTGATAACTTTACCGAACTTGAAGTTTTGCATGCCTTAGCAGCTGAGCGCAAACAGAAAGCATCTATTCTTCTGCGTGTTACTCCAGGAATTGAAGCCCATACACATGAATATATTATGACCGGACAGGAAGACTCCAAGTTTGGATTTGGTCTTTCCAATGACCAAGCCATGAAAGCGGTAAGTTCTGCGTTAGAAAAGCCTTACTACGATCTTTTAGGCATTCATTGTCATATTGGTTCGCAAATTTTTGAAGTAGATGGTTTTTCTCGCGCCATTGATATTTTAACTGATTTCTTATTCAGCATTCGTGATAAAATGGAATTTGAAGTAAAAGTTTTAAACGTAGGTGGTGGTTTTGGTATTCGTTATACCGAAAGCGACTCTCCTCTTCCAGTTGAGTATTATGTAGATGCACTGACAGAAAAGCTAAGCCGCACGTTAACTGAACAGAATTATACCCTTCCAGAAGTCTGGATTGAGCCTGGAAGAAGCATCGTAGGAGAAGCAGGTACAACGCTTTATACAATTGGATCAACGAAGGAGATTCCAGGTGTACGAAAATACGTAGGAATTGACGGCGGTATGACCGATAATATCCGTCCTGCTCTTTACGATGCAAAACATGAAGCTGTCTTGGCTAATAGAGTGACGGATAAAAAAGATGAAACAGTATCAATTGCGGGTAAATGCTGTGAATCAGGAGATATGCTTATTTGGGATATTGATTTACCGCGCGTTAATCAAGGAGATTTATTAGCAGTGTCCTCTACAGGTGCCTACAACTATTCAATGGCTAGCAATTACAACCGTATTCCGCGCCCTGCTGTTGTATTTGTAAAAAATGGAGAAGCTCGTCTTGCTGTAGAGCGAGAAACATACGAAGATTTGGTGCGTAAAGATGTAAAGCCAGTCGTTACTACGTATGCAATGAGCAAATAATAGCTGTTCTTGCGTAGTAAAAAAGCTATTATTGTTTGGAGGAAATCTAACTATGGTTTTAAGTGTATTTAAAACGTACAGATCATCGCTTATTCTGCTTCTCGCTATTTTAATTGGCGGGATAGCAGGATATGCTATTGGCCCCGATGTGGCAGTCGTGAAGCCTTTTGGTGATTTGTTTCTCAATTTAATGTTCATGATTATCGTTCCCCTTGTCTTTTTTAGTGTGGCTTCGGCGATCGCAAACATGAACGAAATGAAGCGTCTTGGTAAAATTATGCTAGGAATTGCCGTTGTGTTTGTCGCCACTGCTGCTGTTTCAGCCGTTTTAGGCTTTTTAGGCGCATCACTTTACAATCCGCTACATAATGTAGATACTTCTGCCATTAAAGAATTGATGGGTGACAGTGAAAATACAGCTGAAAAAATGGCGCTTTTAACTCAGCTTGTTAGTACATTTACTGTACCTGATTTTGTTCAGTTATTTTCGAAAGATCACATTTTACAATTAATTGTCTTTGCCGTTATTTTCGGTATTGCTACAACGATGGCTGGCGAAAAAGGACAGCCTATGGCGAAATTTCTGACTTCGGGTCAAGAAGTATCGATGAAGGTTGTTAAAATTGTGATGTACTATGCCCCAATTGGTTTAGGATGCTATTTCGCTACTGTAGTAGGAGAACTTGGACCAAAGATCTTACAAGGGTACGCTAGAGCATTTATTCTTTATTTATTAATTGCAATCGTTTACTATTTCGGTTTCTTTACGCTATATGCATGGATTGCTGGCGGTAAAGCAGGAATTAAGCTGTTTTGGAAAAATGCAGCTGCTCCTTCTATCACCGCTATTGCTACCTGTTCTTCTGCTGCATCTATTCCAGTCAATTTAGATGCAACAAAGAAAATGGGTGTGCCGCTGGATATTGCTGAAACAGTGATTCCACTAGGAGCAAACACGCATAAAGATGGTTCTGTTATCGGTGGTATTCTAAAGATTGTTTTCTTATTCAGTTTGTTTGGCAAAGATATGACGTCTGCTACGAGTATTTTGAGCATTTTAGGCGTAGCCTTTTTAGTTGGAGCCGTAATGGGAGCAATCCCTGGAGGCGGTATGATTGGCGAAATGTTAATCATTACAATTTACGGATTTTCGCCAGAAGTTCTGCCCATTATTGCGGTCATTTCCACAATTATTGACGCCCCTGCTACGCTTTTAAACAGTACGGGAAATACAGTAACAGCGATGCTTGTTACAAGGTTTACAGAAGGAAAAGACTGGATTAACAAAATTATCACCACCGATAAAGTCGCTTAGTAAAAAAGCAAAGGGAACAGTCTTAGTGACTCTCCCTTTGCTTTTTTCGTGTGCAGTAATATCGATAGCGGTGTATAAAGTCTGTACATACGCACATTCTAAAGGTATGTTTCTTAACCGGACTGGAGGTGTCGTCTAATGAGTAACGCTGCAGGAGGTTCAAAGAAAAATCAACCGAATGATGCGAATCACGTAAGCGCAGAAACAAAAGCTCATCAAAAACGTCTTACTGAGCAAAACAAACAAGAGCATCAAGCTGAAGAACGAAAATAAAATGACGTTAAAGAGCGCAGCGCCTGCGTTCTTTAACGTCATTTTATTTTTAGAGAGAACTTCATAACCCTGCTCGTTATGGGGCTATCGTACAACCTCCTTTCGAACTTTTACATATTCTATTAATAGGTTTGTAAAAGGAGGAATAACATGGTGTTTTCTTGGCTAGAGATTACAGCCGCAGCCTTTGGACTTTCAGTTATTTTGATAAGTTTTGCATTTTTACCTGAACGCACATACAAAAGTCTTTATATCCCTCATCAGCTAGTAGCAAAATCTATTTTTCTCTATAAAAAGATTATTCGTTTTATAAATCAATTTCGACAGAAACTTTAGCTCATTTCCTTTCCCTGTTTTTATTCATTGGATATATCCTCCCCCTTTTTAGTCAGCGCATTTACAGTAAATAATTTAGTGGTTAAAATAAAGAGTAAAGAAAAAGGATAAGCAGTTTGCAGAAATGGAGTTTCACATGGAAATCAGAGACTTAGAATACTTTATAGAGGTAGCGAATCATAAAAATTTTACAAAGGCAGCGCTGCAAGTTCACTTGTCACAAACGGCTTTAAGTAAAGCCGTCAAAAAAGTAGAAAATGAACTAGGATTTGAGCTTCTTGATCGTTCAACAAGAGAATTAAAGCTAACCGATGCAGGAGAAGTCGTGTATCATCAGGCAACTAAAGCTCTGTCGGTGTTAAAAGACATGCCTCACTTGTTGGGAGATTTAATGAACTTGCAAACAGGGCAAATCAAGATGGGAGTCCCTCCGCTCATCGGGACCTTGTTTTTCCCGAAGATTGCAAAAGCATTTAATGAACAATACCCTAAAGTATCTCTAGAGCTTATTGAATTTGGAGCAAAAAAAATTGAGGCACTTGTGGAAGAGGCTGGTGTAGATATGGGGATTGTTATGCTTCCTCTTACAAGCGGTCATGATGAGCATTTTCACGTATACCCGTTCGTTAAGGAGAGATTTCTTTTATACGCACATAGAAACCATCCTTTAGCAAAACGTTCTTCCGTCTGGATGAAAGAATTGGAGCATGAAAAATTCATTATGTTCAGTGAAGAATTTACGCTGCACGACCGGTTAATTCAAGATGCTTTAAAATCAGGCTTTGTGCCTTCTATAGCGTATAAAAGTTCTCAATGGGATTTAATTATTGAATTAACAGCGGCAGAACTAGGTATTGCTATTTTACCCGAATCGCTTTATGCCAAAGTGAAAGATCCCAATATTACTACCGTACCTATTGCAGATCCTGAAATGATGTGGGAACTTGGAATTATTCTGTTAAAAGAACGCTACAGTTCATTCGCTGTACGAGAATTGATTAATTTTTTAACCGAAAAACAAATGACAGATAAATTGGGGCTCCTTTAAAAAAGAGTCTGGAACAAAAGTATGTTAGTTGAAGGACAATCCGAACGAGTTTGGTCGAGAATCCAGCTCGTTCGGATTTTTTTAGGATGATGATGAACGCAGGTTTCATGTATGTATTTGCTTCTAGCTGTTGATTGGATAGATTTAGTTATGTCTCCGTTTCTTTTTAGGTGTAATACAAGTTTTATCATTCAACAACCCCTACAATGAATCCATCATAGCCTTTGCTTCCAACAGTTTGTATAGCCGTGGCGCTTATTCGTTTTTCTTGAGCCAGAGCATTCATAAATTGGCGAATTCCCTTTACATTTTCATCTTCACTTTCTGAGTTCACCACATGCCCTTGACGAACAACATTATCACAAATAATCGTACTTCCTCTTTTCGATAATTCTAGAGCCCACTTTAAGTAATTTGGGTTATTCGGTTTGTCAGCATCAATAAAGATAAGATCAAACGGCTCTGTTCCCTTATCCTTTAATACAGCTAATGTATCAAGCCCGGGGCCGACAATGACTTCTACTAAGTGGCTTACTCCCGCTCTTTTTAAATTAGCTCTTGCTACTTCTGCATGCTGAGCGCTTAATTCGAGCGTAATCAGCTGTCCGTCTTTCGGAAGAGCTCTGGCTAGCCAAATCGTGCTGTACCCTCCAAGAGTACCAATTTCCAAAATGCGTTTAGCTCCTTTTAATGAAGCTAACAAATGCAGAAACTTTCCTTGATTAGGCGATACGTCGATGGCAGGTAATCCAGCCTCTTGATTTGCCTTCAATACCTCATCAAGAACAGGGTCAGGTTGTATAAGCTTATCATTCATATAAAGATCCACTTCATTCCAAATTTCATATATAGACATTTCCATACTCCTCCACATAAGTGATAAAAGCTTTATTATTCAAAGATACGAATATGTTTTTCTCATATCCACCTTGTTGCCGTAATCGTTCGTATTATGAATGTGTTCTAGCTTTCTAATAAACTATCCTGCTCGCTCTTAAAAAGAATTGTTATATGTCCATAAAAAAAGACCTTCAGAGAGGTCTTTTTTATCTTTAAATAATCGTAACTTTACTAAGATCTATTTTGGCACTTTTTAAAAAGTTATATGTCAATTTATCCATTTTTGCACCTTCAAAATCAGATTTCTTTAAATCTGATCCTCGGAACTGTACATTTAGCAAAGTTGCGTGGCGAAATGAGGTTTTTTTTAATGATGTTCCTTCAAAGATTGTTCCGTTAAATGTTTCTTCGTCAAATACAATGTCTGTTAAATTACATTGCTTAAAGTACGTGTTGTCATAGATACAGTCTTTAAAACTGGCCTGTTTAAAATTTACCCATTTAAATTGTACGCCTGTTAAATTAACGTGATGAAATATTGCTTTCGTTAAATTGCTGCTTTTAAACATGCTGTCCGTAAGATCTGCGTAGCTAAAATCAGATTCATTCAAATTACTGGCATTAAATTTCCCTTTATACACCGATACAGAACGAAAATCAGATTTTGTAAGCTCGGTCTTTGAAAAATCCATAGGGACGGTTTGCTTTAATTCCTTGGTTTCTACATTCATTGATTGAATCAGTTCTGTGATATCGCCGATAGAATTGATTGTCATATAATAAGCCTGTTCTTCATTATGCCCGTCTCTTTTATAATCTGTAAATTTTTCCTGCAAGTTCTGTGATAGTTCTTCCTCTAAATCTTGAACATTTTCTACATCCTGATAAGGAGCCAAAATGTTATGCACATGATTTTTTATTTTTTCGTTCATTTATAACATCATCCTTTCTCACAACAATAAATCAATAATTTTTTTCGCTTGCTCCCAATTTTCTTTATTTTGTTTATATACGCTTTTTCCTTGTTCTGTAATTTTATAATATTTTCTGCGGCCGCCTTGTACAGCATCTCCCCAGTAAGAAAGAATATGGCCGTCTTTTTCAAGGCGCTTCAAGCTTGAATACATTGTGGCTTCTTTTAATTCATACTGCTCTTTAGAGTAGGTATAAATAAGCTTACTAATTTCATACCCATACTTATCACCGCTGAGAAGTAATTTTAAAATCATTGTATCTGTATGTCCCCGAAGTAAATCTGAAGACATTTTTGCATATACCAAAGTATCACCTCTTTATGTATAATTTAAATCATATTACTATGACAGTCAAGGTATTATATTTAATAAAATACACTAATATATAATTGAACATATGTAAACAGCTTAACAGGAGAAAATAGCCGGTAGAAACGTACCGGCTATTTTCTAGGAGACATCTTATTCTTCGTTATAGCTGAGCTTAAATACTATCGGCGTACTTTCTGCTGATATTTTCCAAACCATGTGGTGATACCCCTTGCTCCAGTAATCTTTTACTAAATAATCAGGGATTCCAAATATGTTTTTCCATACTTCCTGAGCATTTTTGTATCCGCTGTCCAAACAAATTTTTTTAATTTCTCTGCTTTGAAGTGTAAGCAGCATAGTATGTAAAAGCAGTGTTCCTACACCTTTTCTTTGGTACTTTGGATGAACAAAAACTGTGCCGATTTCAATCCATCCTTGCAGCTCTCCTTTTGTACACGCCGTAATTAATTCACTAGCAGGACCATATTCAATACAGCCAATAATCTTATTGGTGCACGTATCTATTCCGAGCCAAAAGAATCGATGTTTTCCACCGCTATCAAGGTCACTTTTTAAATATTGTTCTTTACTTTCAATTTCTATTTGTATATTGTTCACCATTTCAGATAGACCCTCTTTATGAAAGGTATCTGTGATTACTTCATTAAAAAGCTCGTGGAGTTCTGCGCGGTCTTCTATTTTTGGTCTTCTTATTTCAATATGATGCAATGTTCATTCCTCCTTGTTATTTCACGGCAGAATATGAAGCTTTACCATTATTATTTATTATTTATCAATCTATGTTGATAATCCTTTTCTCTTTCTACTGTTTTTCCAATAAAAAAGCACGAGAAACTTTGAGTTCTCGTACTTTTTTATAATATGGATTCTGCTTTTCTATTGGGAACTGTTAATACTGATTCACAAAGCTCTGGATTTTACATACGAATTCAGAGAGATTCTCTTTTATCTCTTTATCCTCTGTTTTCTCTACTTGCTCCTGTATGGCATCAATCATTAAACGTGCTCTTTTAGGATCTATAGAGGCCGGTTGGCTGCTGTTGTTTGATAGACTTTTCAAAATTTGATTAGTCATTTTGTTTTTATCGTGAATATAAAATAATATTTGAGGAACTTGATTAATTAACAAATTTACGTATCTGCGAAACTCCTCTATCTCATATAATTCTCTTGAATTACCTTTAAAGCCATCAACGGAAAGCATAAGACTCTGGTAGCCTTTATCACTGCGTTGATTAAGTGCTTTAATCACTTTCAAAAACCGATCGAACTTTAGATAACGTATTTCGTCTTTCCTTAATTCTAAAAATTCAATTTCTCCTTTTTCCAAAAAGGGATCTTTGATAAGACTATTGTCATTCATATACATTCTCTCCCTACTAATTTATTAGTTGCAGAGCTTGTTTTGAATTCATTTGTCTATCGTTTTAGTAATTGTTTACCTCTTTTAGGCCCGTTTTAAAACCTTTATTTGTAAAACGCTTACATAAATGTTCTCAATTGCCTGACGTGTTGACGGAATTCTGCTTATTATCTGCTAAATGACGAATGAAAAAGAGCTCCTTTACAGAAGCTCTTTTTTAAAAATTATAGGGATGCTGATAACTTTATATCTTATTTGCTTCTTTTAATACCGCTAATAAGTATTCCCATGTCTTAATAGTAGACGGAATGCTCAGGTGTTCATCAGGTGTATGAACGTCGTACATATCGGGACCGAGCGAAATGGCGTCTAATCCAGAGATTTTTCCCAGGAAAATACCGCATTCAATTCCAGCATGGATGGCGATGATCTCCGCCTCTTCCCCATACTTTTCTTTGTAAACCGTTTTACATAATTCACGAATTTTTGAATCTGCATTGTACGCCCATTCAGGGTAATTGCCTTTTGTTTCAACTCTTCCTCCGACTACTTGAGCAAGTATGTGCACTTGACTTACTATTTTTTCTTTTAAGCTTTTTACTGAGCTGCGGATTTCATTTTGAAAAACAATCTCAGACTCTGTCGTCGTAATCACACCTAAGTTGGTAGAAGATTCTACTAATCCTTCGATATTCATACTCATGCTTTGAACGCCGTTTGGTGTTAGCATAATAGCTTGTACAATTCGTTCTGTCGTTTCTTTTGTAAAACATTTCTCATCGGAAGAAGATTTGTTTATTTTTACATATACGCTCGGATCAGCCGCTTGTAATTCATTTTTTACTATTTCGTTCCACTCACGAATCTTATTCTCTAACTTTCCTACCTCAGAAGGCTCAACTGATAGAATTGCTTCTGATTCACGGGGAATCGCATTTGATTTTAATCCTCCACTAATGCTGCTTAAAGAATAGGGAAGTTCATGTTGTAAATCATATAAAACTCTTCCTAGCAGTTTATTAGCATTTCCTCTTTCTTTATCAATTTCCATTCCAGAATGTCCGCCGCGCAGTCCACCAATGCTTAAGCTATATGTTTCTGAGTTATCGGAAGGCGATTCCCAGTCTACGGGAATACGAAGCACGTTTTTTACCCCGCCTGCGCTGCTGACAAGCAGCTTTCCGTCCTCTTCTGTATCAAGGTTAATAAAGATTTCCCCTTCAAAATGAGCTGGATTTACAGCAATGGCTCCGCCCATAGTTGTTTCTTCTTCAGTAGTAATGACTACTTCAAGAGACGGGTGAGCTATATCATGAGCATCTAGTAAAGCCAGTGCATATGCAACGGCAATCCCGTTGTCAGCTCCTAGCGTAGTACCATTTGCATAAAGCATATCTTCCACAATTCGCAGTTGAAGCGGATCTTTTTCGAAATCATGCACAGTTCCTTTATTTAACTCGCATACCATGTCCATATGTCCTTGCAAAATGATGGGTGGAGCATCTTCATATCCTTTAGCTGCCGGCTTTTTAATAATTACATTTAAAGCCTCGTCTTGTATAACTTCAAGGCTTCTTTCTTTTGCAAAAGAAACTAAATAGTCACTAATTTTCTTTTCATTTCCAGATTCTCTAGGAATAGCTGAAATTTCGTTAAAAAAATAAAAAACCGGATGTTTAATTAATTCATTTACTGTTTGCACCATATGTATCATCCTTTCTGAACTGCAGGCTTTTTTATCATACTATTTATCTTTACAGGAGAAATAGTATAAGGCTTATTTTATGTATAGCCTAGTTATATTTTAACGTTGATTAGCTCGATAGAATAGGTATAACATAAAAAAGCATAAAGGAGCTCATTAGACTCCTTTATGCTTTTAATGACTTATTCTATTTTTTATTGAGCTGTATATCCGCCGTCCATTACTACCGCTTGACCAGTTACACCTTTTGCTTTATCACTCGCTAAGAAAATAGCGTAGTCAGCAATTTCGCTCACGTCTAGTAATCTTTTTTGAGGGACTAAAGGATAAATAACTTCTTCAAGCACGCTCTCTAATGGTACATTTCTTGTTTTAGCTAAACCATCTAACTGACCTCTCACTAGTGGTGTATCCACATAGCCAGGACAAAGTGCATTCACCGTAATACCGTGTGCTGCGCCTTCAAGAGCAGCTACTTTTGTTAGCCCAATTACACCGTGTTTAGCACTGTTATAAGCTGCTTTGCCCGCAAAACCGATTAAACCGTTGATAGAAGAAACGTTAATAATACGTCCGAACCCTTGTTTTTTCATAATCGGAAACGCGTGCTTAATCGCCATAAATGGAGCTGTTAGCATAATTTTAATCATTAACTCATATTTTTCGGTTGGAAACTCTTCGATTGGAGAAACATGCTGCAAGCCAGCGTTATTAATGAACGTATGAACCGCTCCAAAATGTGCGTTTGCTGTTTCAATTAAATGTTTGATTTCTTCTTCTTTTGTTACATCGGCTTTGACACCAAGCGCTTCAAATCCAGCTTCACGAAGATTTTGTGCAGCAGCTTCTACAGCAGCTTGATCAATGTCGGATAATACAATTTTCCCGCCGTTTTCTGCGAATCGTTTACCTATTTCAAACCCAATTCCTCTTGCTGCTCCTGTGATTACAATTACTTGATTTTCAACCATGTGTATTCTCCTCCTGTTTTTAAATAATACCGGCTGCCGCTAATGCGACTCCTGCAAATAAAGCGATTGTCGGGATGATAAATGCAACAACAAATACGTCTTTATACGTTTCTTTATGCCGAAGACCAGTTACGGCTAATAGCGTTAACAACGCACCGTTATGCGGTAAAATAGATGAACCTGACGCAACGCTTGCAATACGGTGAAGAGCATCGGCACTTAAATTCGTCGTTTGAGACAAGTTATACCACGTATCTCCTAATGCTTGAAGCGCAATACCCATACCGCCGGATGCTGAACCCGTTATCATCGCTAGCACTTGAACGCTTAATGCTTCTGAAACGAGTGGATTGCTCGAAATGTTTAGCAACACATGCGTGACATCTTTAAACTCTGGAACTGCTGTAATAACCGAGCCAAAACCTACTGCTGCACTCGTGTTAATAACAGCCATCACGGATCCTTTTGCTCCTTCATTTATAGAAGAAATAAACGTTTTATAGTGTTTAAAATTAATAAGTAAAATAGAAAAAATACCAATTAATAATGAAACGATAGGCTCCCATTTTAAAACGTTTAACGTCACGACAACGACAATCAGCGGTAAAATAGCTAATATTACATTCATCGAGTCCTGCTCTTCACTCGCTGCGACTGATGATTCATTAGGCTCGGTAAATCCTTGATTTTTAGCTTTTAATTTTTTATCACGATAAGCTAACCATAAATATCCTCCCACTGCCATAATAAGACCTGAGACAATTCCAATAATCGAACCGGACATTGCATTCGTTTTAAATGTAGCAGTCGGAATCAGATTTTGGATTTGAGGCGTACCTGGAATCGCTGTCATTATAAACGTAAATGCTCCGAGTGCAATGGTTGCTGGCAGTAAATTTCGCGATACGTTAGCTTCTCGAAATAGCGCGATTGCTAAAGGATAAATCGCAAAGACAACAACGAATAGACTCACTCCGCCGTATGTCAAAATGGCTGAAGCAATTAGCACCCCTAAAATGGCTCTTTTACTTCCAAATAATTTAGCAATACGCTGCGCCAACGATTTGGCTGCGCCTGTATCTTCCATTAGCTTTCCAAAGACGGCTCCTAATAAAAAGATGGGGAACCATTTTGCGGCGAAATCTACAAACCCTCCCATATACACATCTGTATAAGTAGGCAGTACTTTTAAACCGCTAAAATAAGCAACGAACGTAGCAACAACAGGTGCCACCCAGATAATAGACCATCCTAGATAAGCAAAAAACATCAACAATAACAATCCTACAATAATAACCACACGGTAACCTCCTTTCCTTTTAATATCTATACATAATGGATTGTTTCACAACACAACAAGTTTACACCCGCTATTTTTATAAGTAAAATGAATAAAAGGAATCAAAACTATGAATAAAAGTCGTAGTTTATTTAAAAATTCACCCTCAATTATTTTTTTCCTATAGTTTCACTTCTGAGTAGAAGCTATAAAATACACTTCCTTCCTTTTTCCTTGTACAAGCTAATTTTTTTCTGTCACATCCCGCTTTCTTCCTTTATTTTCTTTTCTTTTATAAGTTTTTCCGAACATATAGATGGGTATTTGAATGTTATGACACAGAAAAAGAGGCGATCTTATGCTACATTTCATAACAGACTTACTGAAACAATTTGGAATTTGGGGACTTTTAAGCGGACTGGCCATTGAGGCTTCCTCCCTGCCGTTTCCTGGTTCTCTTCTCACCCTTACCTACGGATACTTATTAAACATGCACATAGTGAAATTATTATTAATCGCTCTTGCAGGAAGCGCCGTTTATACAGCTTTTAGCTTTATACCGTATGGGATAGGCTATAAATTAGAGGATAAGGTAAAGAAAAAATTATCAAAAAAGAAAAAAGCATTTGAGAAATCACAAAAATGGTTTAAAAAATGCGGATTATGGAGTATTGCGATTGCTCGTCCTTTAGGGCTCGGAAACTACATTTCCTATCTTTCAGGGCTATCTAAAGTGAAACCTATGCCGTTTGCTCTGCTCACATTTCTTGGTATCTTTCCTTTGAATATTGCCATGCTTTGGTTAGGGCAAATCGGAAACTTTAAGTCCATTCAATCTTTTATTTCAGATGCACAAACCTATATTTTAATTGCAGCGGTAGTGGCTGTATGCGGATTTTTAATTTATAAGTTCTATTTTAAAAAAAGCAGCTGCAGCGAACAGTCTAGTTCAACGTAAGAGTATAAAAAAAGACCCTTCGGGGTCTTTTTTTTATCAAATAGAAATAACGCCTAAAATTAATGCAGCTATTGTCATCACTGCCGTAGTTCCTAGCGCCCACTTAATTAAAAAGCGTTGCAAATCACTAAATTCAATTCCTACCATTCCAATTAATAAGTGAGCTGCTGCTACCAAGGGACTTATCACGTGAACAGGTTGTCCTAAGATAGCAGCTCTTCCAATTTCAGCTGCGCTAATGCCATAACTTTCGGCAGCTTGAGCAATAATTGGCAATACGCCAAAATAAAAGGCATTATTAGACATAAAAAATGTAAAAGGAGCACTTAAAAATGCTACTACAACTGGCAAAAAAGGACCCATTGCATCTGGGATTATTCCTACAAGTGTATTTGCCATAGCATCAATCATCTTTGTTCCAGACATAATTCCTGTAAAAATACCTGCTGCAATAACAATTGAAACGACGGCTACCGCATTATTTGCATGAGATGAAATTCGCTGCTGTTGATCTTTGATGTTTGGATAATTTATTAATAATGCAATAGCAAACGCTACCATGAACAAAAGCATTAGCGACATAAAGTCCATAATTAAGCACACCATAAGACTAACGGTAAGGAGAAAATTAAACCATACTAACTTAGGACGTCGATAGTCTAAATGTTGCGCTGTTCCCTCTAATTCATCTGCATGTGCGATTTCATTTGCAGAATGTTTAATATTGATAACTCCTAACCTTTTTCTTTCCCTTCTTCCAAGGACAACAGAAACAAATAGCACCCATAGAAGTCCAAAACCCATTACAGGTATTAAAGGCAAAAACAACTGAGACGAATCTAAATTTAATGAACTCATAGCCATAGCAGAAGCACCTCCCCACGGAGTCATATTCATAACTCCCATAGATAGCATCGCAACTCCTGCTAAGATAAGCAGATTCATTTCTAGGCGTTTATATAATGGAAGCAAAGAAGAGACCGTTATCATATAGGTAGTAGTTCCATCGCCATCTAAAGCAACCATCATTGAAAGCACAGCAGTTCCGACGACGATTTTTAGAGGATCTCCTTTTACAATCTTTAAAATGAAGGAAACGAGAGGGTCAAACAATCCTGAATCAATCATTAATCCAAAATATAAAATAGCAAATAAAATCATAATAGCTGTAGGAGCAATATCTTTTACACCCTCTAGCATCATAGGTCCCATTCCGCTAGCAAAACCGCCTATTAAACCAAATATAATTGGAATAATGATAAGAGCAACCATTGGGGTAAGTCGCTTTGACATAATTAAATACATGAATACTGCAACCATTAAAAATCCTAATAAAGAAAGCATCGATATTCTTCCTCCTTCTTGATAACGTTTTCATTTTTGTTTGCTACACGTTATTAAAAAGGTATCACTTGTTAAAGCAGGTTCATAGATAACCACCATAAGTTTAATATCTTTTATAAAAGTAATTCTTTTCATTTTTTTCATGCATCATTTCTACATAAAAACGAGATAGCGGTTCTTTGTCCGCTATCTCGTTTTTATGCAAAATTAGTTACTCGGTATTTTCGCTCAGGCCTCCCTACACTTCCATACACTATTTCCACCTGCATTTCTTTACAAGATACTAAATACTCTAAATACCTTCTCATTGTTGAATAACTGATACCTACTAGTTGAGCAAACTCATCTACATTCAAGCTCTGCTGAACTTCGCGAACTTTATCTCTTACTAAACGAAGAGTATGTTTATCAATCCCCTTAGGAAGTTCTGTTACTGCAGCTGCTGATTGAGTGTGGCGGTTATGACGCGTTCTAAATAAATGGTCTATTTTATCTTGGTTAATCATTTTATTTTCGGTTAATTCTATTCTCGTAGACTGATAATGTTTTAAAGTAGATAAAAATTTATCAATAATTACAGGTTTCACCAAATAACCAAATGCTCCTCCTCTTATTGCTTCCCCTACTGTTTCAACATCATTGGCTGCCGTTATTAAAATAATATCGATTCCTCGATACTTCTTTCTGATTTCCCACAGCAGCTCCACTCCGTTGATATCTGGTAAAAAGACGTCTAATAAAATTAATTGCGGCGTAAATATTGTTAATAGTTCTAAAGCCTGTTCTCCAGATCCTGCTGTCGCAACAACAGTGAAATGCTCTAGTTTCTTAGTAAACTGTTCATAAATTTGTGCAGCTGTAGAATCATCTTCTATAATCATGACATTAATTTGATTTTCAGTCATATCGATTCTTCCTTTTCATTATTTAATAGCTTTGGGATAACTAATGTGAATCTTGCTCCTTGTAACATACTTTTGCTTATGTATAGTTCACCTTTAAGTAGCTCTACAGATCTTTTAACAATAGTCAATCCAATTCCGTGATTTTCACCTTTTTTCGTTGTGTAACCATCTATAAAAATCATATTTTCTACTTCTTTTGATATCCCTGGCCCATTATCTTCAACTTCAAAAATCAGGTCATTTCCTACATCTGTAAAAGATACCACCACGTTCCCTTTATGTTCTCGCACAGCCTCGAGCGCATTATCGATTAAATTCCCCAAGATAGAAACAACGTTTTTTGCGTCTTCGATATCTAAAGTACTTGTTAAGTTACTATCTTGGTCAATTTCTAAAGTAACGTCTAATTCTTTCGAACGATTGATCTTTCCAAGTAAGCATGCCGCAATCAAAGGATCCTTTACAGAAGACATTAAAAAAGAAATAATATCTTGGCGTTCCTTTACCTCTGATGAAATCATTTGCATGACATGCTCATACTTCTTTAACTTTAACAATCCATAAATCACGTTCAGCTTATTTAAAAATTCATGATTTTGAGCACGTAAATTATCAGAAAACATTTTAATTTTAGAAATTTCTTCTGTCAATTCTTCAATTTGAGATAAAGTTCTTATAGTAAGGACGATACCCTGCACTTCTTTTTTTCTTACAATAGGAGATAAATCTAAAATATACTGCTGACCATCTAATACAAGGGACTGGTTAGAATACACCCGCTGCTTTTCTATCGCTTGATCAATTAGCTGTCCTAAACGGGAGTTCTTTATCTCTCCTCCTATTTGAAGATGACCAAATAGTTCTCTGGCCCTTCTGTTCATCGACGTTACATATTTTTCAACATCTACAGTAACAGTAGCATCTTGAATAGATTCAAGGGTAGCCTCTTTTTCTTTAAAAAGAAAGGAAATCTCCTCCGGTTCCAGTCCAAATATTAGTCTTTTTACCCGCCTTGCAATGAAAAAAGCTCCAAATGCTCCAATAAGAAAAGGAATACAGGACAATTTAATGATTTTTATTCTATAATCATTAATCTGTTTTTCTATATTGCTTACGAGAAACCCTACTGACGAAACGCCTATTACGTTTCCTCGGCTATCCCATATGGGGGTCTTGGCTTTAATTGCAAATCCTGAAATTCCTTTTCCTTTATAAATAATGGATTGATGCTCCTTTAAAGAAGCTTCGTTGCTTGTTTTGGTATGTTTTCCAATATAACTACTATTGGGATGAGAATAGCGGATTCCTTTATCATTAGCAATGGTGACGTAATCTGCCCCAGTGGTTTTTCTTATTTTTTCTGCAACAGGTTGGATGTGCTCAGAAGGATTTTTATTCTTAAAAGCTTTTACAATCATTTTGTCTTCAGAAGCTAATTTTGCTACTGTCATAGCTTGCTTACCTACATATTTTTCAACAATTTCATCTATCATTGCAGAAAATAAAATGCATACAAGGACGGTACTCACAAGAATAACTACCGTAATAAGCAATGTAATTTGGGCAAGTAAACTAGGTCTTCTATTCACATTAAGAGAACGCATACATTCCTCCTTTTAATGAAATGAAATTTCGGCTGTTGTTTCAAGTGTAGCATAAAAGAAAAAAAGTTTAGCACCCAACTTCAAATGTTTATAAATAGACGTCTAAAGGGAAAAATAAATCGAATAAACGCTTGACTTAAAGTATACTTTAACAATTATAATCAATTGGAAAACATCGAAAATGGAGGAATCAACATGAAATATACAGTAATCACTGGCGCAAGTTCAGGAATTGGATATGAAACAGCTTTAGCTTTTGCAGCACGTGGAAAAAATCTTATATTGGCTGCACGTAGAGAGGACAAGCTAGAAGAGTTAAAAAGAAAAATTGAAGAACTGAACCAAGATGTAAATGTTATTGTCCAGTCGGTTGATTTATCCGTGGCAGAAAATGCTCATACGTTTTATGAGTCACTCAAAGAGTATGAATTAGAAACTTGGATTAACAATGCTGGATTCGGAAACTTTGCTTCTGTCGGTGAACAAAAATTAACTAAAATTGAAACAATGCTTCATTTAAATATCGAAGCCTTAACCATTCTTTCTTCTCTATTTGTAAGAGATTATGAAAACGTTGAAGGTACACAGCTTATTAATGTCTCTTCTGGAGGCGGCTACACCATTGTGGCTGATGCGGTAACTTATTGCGCAACAAAATTCTACGTAAGTGCATTTACAGAAGGTCTTTCTCAAGAATTAAAAGGAAGAGGAGCAAAAATGCAGGCTAAAGTTCTAGCTCCGGCGGCTACTGAAACAGAATTTGCACAGCGTTCGATGGATATGAGTGATTTTGAATACGAAGGACGAGTACCTAAGTTTCATACGTCAAAAGAAATGGCTGCTTTTATGCTGGACCTTTATGATAGCAATAAAACGGTAGGACTTGTAGATGGAGTAACTTACGAATTTCACTTAAAAGATCCTATCTATCCATATGCAGACAGAGCAACAAGCTCAGATTCTTAAACAAAAAACACCCTTCCAAGGGTGTTTTTTTATGTCCGTTTAAATGAGTAACTATCTTGTTTATGTAATGAAGATGCTTAAAGATAATCTTTTCCTATTTATCTTTCCACGCTTTACTTCCTAATTTTTGTGTTGCTTTTTGTACATACTAACCGAACGGAGGTGACAAAAATGGGTACAAAAAAATCTGCTAACCGCGGTCAAGTAGCTCCTGGAGTTAACCCTCAAGGACACGGAAAAGATGTTGAATTTTCAACAGAACCGAAAAGTGAACTTGAAAACAAAGCGAAAAAGTCAAATACAAAAATTTAATTAACAAGGAGAAGATCACTCTTCTCCTCTCTTCCTCTTAATTACTTTTTCGAAAACGAAACTCCCCAGATTGTTGACTCCTTTCTGCTTCTTATGAAACTGCATCAATAGTATAAAAAAGTATACTATACAACAAAAATGTGCGTACTTGTTAGAATGATTTATATGAATTATGATAAATCTGCAAACGGATTTTATGACAAATTGTATGTTAACTGGCTGTTAATTGTAAGCTATACAGGGTATAGATTACTCTGAACAGTTCATCACTAAATATTTTTCACAGAAAGGTTGTTTACACATGAACCATACAGATAAAAAACAAGAAATTTTAGACGCATTTAACTTTCGTCATGCTACAAAAGAGTTTGATCCAACGAAGAAAATTTCCGATGAAGATTTCCAATTCATTTTAGAAACAGGGCGCTTATCTCCAAGCTCAGTAGGTTATGAGCCATGGAAGTTTTTAGTCGTTGAAAATAAAGATTTAAAAGAAAAATTAAAAGCTGTTTCTTGGGGAGCACAAGGTCAAATTCCTACAGCAAGTCATTTTGTTATTATTCTTTCTCGTACAGACGCAAGATATGACTCTGAATATGTGTTGAATCTTCAAAAAAACGTAAAAGAAATGCCGGATGATGTATTAGAGACATTAATGCCTCGTTATAAAGATTTCCAAGAAAATGATTTTCATTTGTTCGAAAGCAAGCGAGCACTATTTGATTGGGCTAGCAAACAATCTTATATTGCACTAGCTAATATGATGACATCAGCTGCTCAAATTGGTATTGATTCTTGTCCGATTGAAGGATTTAACTATGACCAAGTACACGAAATTCTAAAAGAAGAAGGATTACTAGAAGACGGTAAGTTTGATATTTCCGTTATGGTTGCGTTCGGCTACCGAATTCATGAACCTAAACGCGGAAAAACGAGAAGAAGTATGGATCAAGTTGTACAGTGGGTAAAATAAGAAACGAAAGACGAAGGGGTGACATTGCGTCACTCCTTCGTTTTTATATTTTTATATGCTGTTATAAAGGCAGAAGGATCGGTTTGTATGGTATAAGCGAACATCCCTTGATTTGTATGTAAGTATAAAAAGCCGCTGTCTTTTGAAACGCATTTGTAAGAGATGTCAAATACGTCATTAATGTGAAAGCAATCGTTTTGTGTTTCAATACTATCAGCGTATAAACACATGTCTTTTGAATGCTGAATTGTCACCTTTTGTGTTCGTTTTATTTTTCTTTCAACGTATGTATAAGGAATCATAGAAATAATGCTCATTGCACCCCTCAACTCCCTTCCTCATGAATGTATGTTTTTCTTTTAAAAGCCAAAACACCTTGTTAATCAAACTCTATCACTTACCAAAAAGCAATTCCAGAAAGAGTATTTCTGGAATTGCTTTTAAGATTGCTGCTCTTTATTTTCTTCACCTTTGCAAAAGTCGATATTACTGTTTGTCATAGAGGCAATAGCAGGAGAGCCGTTTCCAAACGAAAAACAAGCTCCTACCGATTTTGTATTTGCCGTGTGACTATTTTGTACAACACAGCCTACGCTTACGTTCGAGTTGTCTTTTAACCCGTTAGTCACGATATTTTCAATGTTAATAATACAGCCCATTTTAACACCTCTTTCGTTTCTATTAACGTATGTCATCTCTGTATATATGTATAGGATGTTCGCCTATTATTGATAAGTTGTTTGCTGCAAAATAGAAAAAAAGAATCTTCGTATACCCTTTAAGCAGAGAAGACACTAAAGTGATGTCTTCTCCTTCAGTGAATTTAACTTTTTACAGCTTTTTCCCAGTCTGATGCAAATTTTTCAATTCCTTGCTCTGTTAACGGGTGTTTTACTAATTGTTCAATTACGGCATACGGAATTGTAGCAATATGAGCCCCAGCAAGAGCTACTCGTGTGACGTGATCTGGGTGTCTGACTGACGCTGCTATAATTTGTGAGTCAATGTGTTGAATTCGAAATAGCTCTGCAATTCGAGATACCAGATAAACACCGTCTTCTGAAATATCGTCTAAGCGTCCTAAAAATGGCGATACGTATGTGGCACCGGCACGAGCTGCTAGAAGCGCTTGATTCACTGTAAAAATTAACGTTACGTTTGTTTTTACGCCTTTTTTAGCTAGATAACGGGTTGCTTCCAATCCAGCAATGGTCATAGGAAGTTTAATCGTTATATTTTTGTCTCCTCCATTAATTTTTATCAGCTCTTCTGCTTGAACAATCATGTCATCTGCTGTTACTGTGTCGGGCGTGACTTCTGCTGAAACGGATTCTACTTCCGGGACGGTTTTTAAAATTCCTTCGATGCGATCTTCAAACTTTACGCCTTCTTTAGCTACTAGCGAAGGGTTTGTGGTAACACCTGATAATACTCCAATTTTATATGCTTTTTTAATATCTTCCAGGTTAGCTGTATCAATAAAAAATTTCATCCTATATTCCTCCACTCGTTATGGTAAAAACAGCTTTTCAGGGGCGTTTTTGCATGACTTTATGTTCAAATGGAATTGCCCTCTTCATATTGTCTTCATAAAATAAAATTTATTTCCTTTCAAATGCTGTATGTTTTTCTCCAAGTTTTCCCTTCCTTAAATTCATCGGAATAACTTTTATTTGCATGTATCATACTAATGGTGTTGAAAAACCCCTCATATACTCCACTAAAAAACCTTCAGCATTTATGCTGAAGGTTGAAATACATTCTATTCTTAATTTTTTAGTCCTCTATAGCGAGCTGTTTTTAACTCTTGAACGTAGGGTTCAAAATCCGGCATCTCTACAGCTCTCGCCAATTCGATAGCCTTTTCAATATCGTATGGAATACGTACAAATTGAATAGAAAATGCTGAAGGACTTTCGTCTTGATCCTTTCCTTCTAAGATAAGATAAGAAGCTTGTGGTAAATCAAGCGGGTTTCCTACACTTCCTACATTGCATAGCGTTTTCCCTTTAATATGTTGAATAAATGCATTATGTACATCTCCGTAACAGATAACATCTGGCTCTCTTGATCCTTTTATATTTTCCGTATATTTCGTATTAGCAAATAGACTAAGGCGCTTTTCAAGTGAATCCCAGGGTTGAATTCGATCATAAAGACTTCTAGGTGAAGCGTGAAACATTCTAATTAATTTTCCGCTCATCATAAACTCAACGGAAAAAGGAAGTTCCTTTAAGTATGCCTCTTGGGCTGAACTTAACTTCTTCTGATGCCATTTCAACGCTTCGAATTCCGCAGGCTTTGTAATGAAGTCATCCCAGTTTCCCATTACTGTTACTTCGCACTTTTCTTTTATGATATCAATCGCTTTACTTGAATCCGGGCCTTTTCCTACTAAATCACCTAGACAAATGATGCGATGGATATCTCGCTGTTGTATGTCAGCTAAAACTGCTTCTAATGCAGGAAGATTTCCATGGATATCTGAAATAACAGCAATTTTGTCCATTGATTCCTCCACTCCTTTTTCATATGTATGTATTCAATTCTTTTCTTTATTATAACATTTTATAATAAGACCGTTTACTAAAACGTGTTCTCTTCATTTAACAAACAACGGTATAATTCGAATGGACATAAAAGGGAGGAATAAGAAGTGGATTTTTATAGATCAAGAAAAAATCTGTTTTCCTTATTTATTAACATAAAATAAAGGAGTACTGTAATATATTTATACGAGTACTCCTTTATTGGTAGTAAGGTAGTATAGAGAGTCGTAAGATACCTCATTTATCTTGCGACTTTTGGTTTATAACTTATTGAACACCAACTGCGTCAAATGACTTGCCTACTGAAATTACTTCTTGAGAGCCTGAACCGTATAAATCAGCAGCAGCTTGTACTAAACCTGCACGCGCTTGGCTAAACGTTGTAGACTGAGTGAAGTATAGCGTATTAGCACGGTAATAAATTTCCCCTAGCTTATCGCCGCCGATGCCTGTTACAGTAACCCCGTAATGCGTTCCTCCATTAGCTACCAAGTAGGCAGCTTTGTTGATAATACCGCTGTTTGTATGAACTCCGCCGTTGTCACTAGAACCTGTATAGCGCTTTGAATAATGATCCGGATCTCCATATTTCGCTGGGTTGCTCATTGAACGAAGCGCATCACCGCTTGTACCAGGCGTATAAATATCTTCTCCAATTTCCCAATCTGGATTACGGTTGTCATAGTATTCTACCAATGTTCCGAAAATATCGGAAATTGCTTCGTTTAATGCACCTGATTCATATTGATAGATTAAATTAGAACTTCTTTCTGTGACCGCATGCGTCAATTCATGTCCAATAACATCTAATCCTCCTGATAGCGGAACAAAAGTAGTTCCATCTCCATCTCCGTATACCATTTGGGATCCATTCCAAAACGCATTATTGTACCCGCTACTATAATGAACAGTCGATTTTAGCGGAGCTCCTGCATTGTCATAGGAGTTGCGGTTAAATTTGTTTTTATAATAATCATATGTCACGCCTGCATAATAGTGAGCATCTACTGCAGCTGCATCGCGGGTTGCATTATACGTATTATCCGTGTCTGCCCATAGTGTACCTGGCAGAGATGTACGATTTTTTGCATCATACGTATAGATTGTCGCCCCTCTTGTATTATCTTGTAAGTAGTAAGTAGAACTAGATAACGTTGTCTTTAAAGATTTAGTATCTCCAAGCACTCCTTTACCTGAGCCAATAGCATTTGTTCCTGTTACAGGTTTCGCTGCCGGCTTTGCCGCTTGCTTCACATCGGCTTTTGGACCAGCTACGGAATCAATCGTATTGTACTTATCTAGCACTTTACCGCTAATAGCATCAACAAAGTAATAATAGTTGCCTGGTTCAGGGCTTAAGAAATTTAAATTTACTACATAAGCATACGTTGTGTCTGAACCATTTTGATAAACATACAGTTCAGATGAAGGGGCTTTTTCATACGTCGGTTTAAAGCCTAAGTCTTTTTCGGCTGCTTGAATTGCCTTTTTGCTGTCAACTTGCTTCTGTCCTTTTAGCTTTTCCTTTTTATCTAAATCAGGAGCTACTGTACCTGATACAACTTTTAAGGTTCCATCTTTCGCTACGTGTGCTAATTGAGTAGATCCCCAAACAGGAATATTATTATATACCTGCTGCAAGCGTACAACGGTTGCTTGTTCAACGGGATCTTTCACTACTTCTGTCACTTTAAATGAGTTTTGAGCATTTTCACTTCCTAATTTATATTTGTCTTTATTTGTATTCATATAATGAAATACGACGTCTTGAGCTTTCTGTGATGATGGGCCTGAAAGCTTTCCAGAAATAAACTCAGGAGATTTAATTTCTTTGTTATACTTTTCGGTTGAAAGTACATTATTTGGCGCGGCACTGCTCGTATGTGCAAAAGCAAATGATGAAGAAAGGATACCAACTGATAATAATACCTTTAAAGCCTGTTTTTTCTTTTTCATAGTTTTTTCTCCCTATCCCTAGTAAATTTAATTACCGCAATTTTTCTGTTAATTGTGATAATTAGCAACATTATAGCAACTAAAAATTACTACGTCTATATATTATTTCAATATTCCTATTATTATGAAAATTAAGAATAAACATTTTGCAATAAGTCTTTTTTACCTATTTAAACTATATGAAAATCATTTATGTTGATTTTCATACAAGTAAAATAATTCTTCAAGTCAGCTGATAAAAACTAGCGGCCTATGGAGTATTATTCGGTCTTATTATCAGTCCTGAGAAGCATTTTACAAAAATTACTTATAAGGAAAATTATAAATTTCAGACCATTTTTGAGGCTTAAATCTACTCTTCCTCTTCATTTTTTTATTTTTTTAATCTATTAATTAAATTTTTTGTGTGTTTTTTATGTACATGCACAACATTATTTTATTATAGTACTGCCCTTCTTATGAACATAAAAAAGCACGAATCTACTAAAATCTTTGTAAATCCGTGCTTTTTCTGTTTATTTCAAGCATGTACAACCAACGATAACTAATAAAACAAATAGTACAACGATTAATGCAAAACCGCCACCGTAACTACCGTAGCCGCCGTAGCCATAACCACCGCCGTAACCCCAGTTGTAAAATCCCATTTCACTTCACCTCCGTAGCCTGTTTACTCTATAGCATATGTACAGGCTAGAAAAAATGCTCGCCCATTTATCGCCCTTTTATGACGATAAAAAAAAGACTGAGACATAACGAAAACATTCCAATCAACCGCTAGAAGCAACCAGCTAGATTAAACCCATGTTCACCATAACAATAAAAAAATCCGAACGATGAATCGTTCGGATCTCCCTTCAACTAAAATACTTTTGTCACAGCCTCTTTTAAGATAACAAATATTAACTTATTTACTTTTAGAAGCTTGTTCTTTAAAGCGAAGTATGTAATACGGAACAATACAGATAACCGCCAAAACAAGAGCCGTTAAACTGACTATGCGGGGATTATTAAGCCCAAAAGAATAGTCTCCAAAAGATGCTCCAATCGCAATAATAGCAAAAATAATATACAGAATACGAAATATGTTAATCCACTTTTTCTGTTTAATCGTAACCACTCCTTTGCTTATTTTACTCCAACATAGAATATTATAACTTTACTAAACAACTTGTTGCAAAATTTCTTCTCCCTTTGACTGATTACCTTTTATTCTAACGGTAAACAAATTTCTACACTCGTCCCTTTGTTTACTTCACTTTCAATACTAAGAGTTCCTTTATGTTGTTGGATAATATTAAAGCAGATCATTAACCCTAACCCGATTCCGTCTTCTTTAATACTGTAAAATGGTTCACCTAAATGTTTGATGCGTTCTTTTGAAATTCCTACACCTTCATCAATAATTTGAATATGAATATGATTGTTGTCCTTTTTTCTCAGCTCAACTTTAATTTCTCCTCCGGAAGGCATTGCTTCAATCGCATTCTTAAGAATGTTTATGAACACCTGTTTCATTTGATTGCTTTCACAATATACAAAAGGCATTTCTCCATATGAGTTAAGTTCAATAAAGATGTTTTTCATGGTTGCTTGAGGCTGCAGCAATAAAATCACTTGTTGAATTAACAGCTGCAAATCAATCGACTGAAATGTTACGGCCTGTGGTTTTGCCACAGACATGAATTCCTCAGTAATCATTTCAATACGCTCAATTTCAGAGGATATAATGTTCATATAGGTTAACTCTTCTTTACTCGCTTTTTCAGTTAATAACTGCATAAACCCTTTGATGGCTGTTAAAGGATTTCTAATTTCATGAGCAATAGCTGTAGCAAGCTGCCCGACCGCTGCTAATTTCTCAGATTTCTGCAGCAGCTCTTCTGTTTTTAAGTACTCTGTTCTGTCTCTTGAAACAATAAGAAGCACTATTTTGTTTTCTATATTGAACAACTTTCCACTATATTCTAGTTTTTTTATTTCGCCGGACTTAAACGTAAACTGTGATTGCAGCGTAAAAGAAAGATTTCCGTTGCGAATTTCTTCGACTGTTTTTTGAACAATGTCAGAATCTCTAGGTATAATATCGTGGCAAGGCATGGATAAAAGCTCTTCTCTCGTATATCCAAAGCGCTTACATCCAGCTTCATTTACTTCAACAAAACGAGAAGGAAAATGATCCGATCCTATTTCAAGTAAATAAATTGCGTCGTTTGCGTACTCAAATAACGTGCGATATTTCAACTCACTTTCTTTAAGCCTACGATGCAGCAAGTCAAGCTCTTCCTTTGCTTTTTTAGCTTCAGATATATCCACGCATACTCCAGACAAACCTACCAACTCATCTTTCCCATTAAAAATTGGAGAAATGGTGATGCGAAGGTCTACTAAACTTCCATCTTTACGAGCTCTTACAACTTCTACTCGATTGATTGCCTCTTTTTCAGCAACAGTCTTTTTTATATTCTCATGTACATCCTCACTAAAAGCTCCTGCTATATCGTAATATTTTTTCCCAATGACTTCATGGGATTTCCAGCCATATACTTTTTCATAAGCTTCATTAACTCGCAAGATTCGCCCTTCTAAATCAGTTATAATAACCGCATCCATGTGATGATTAATAAAAGACTCCAGCTGTTCTTTCGTATATTCTAGTTCTTTTTTCATTATTCTGACAAAAAAAGAATCTTCTTCATCCTTACATGAATCTGATCCAGCATAGGCAGCTTCTTCTGCTACAGCGTAAAATTTACGATAAAATTCTATCGTCGCTACAGCTACTCCCAGTCCGAGAATCCCGAACACTAAATATTCTATTTCGCTATAAAACGGCGACTGAATAGGTGTATTCCAGAAGTAATTTGTCAGTAAGACATGAACGATAAAATGAATAAAGAAACAAAGAAGAGATTGTTTTAATAAAGAAAACTGCTTTCTATATCGAATAAGAGGAAGGGAAAACAAAAAGGTAAAAATTAAAATTAAGATAGTCAGTAACCAATGACTTTCTAAATAGATACTGCACACGGCCATAGTGATACCTGCAACTGCACCGGCTCTATAACCAAAGTACAGAACGGTCAAAATAAGAGGAAGGAAACGTAAATCATATGTAATTTGTTGATACGTAACGCTATATACCATAAGAATAGCAGAAACAATGCTTGCATAAATACCACTCATCCATTTGTATTTATGGGCTAGACGCTGTAACAAAAATATTCTTATCGCAATCATAATACTGACAAAAAACGAAAAAATACATAAGTTAACAAATAATCCGCTACTAATCACTCCTTCTATTCCTCCTTTACTTGTAAATATGCGTAAAATAATTCCCTTATATAGAGAGTGTAACATGAATAAGCGCTGCTATTTATAAAATTAATAAAAAAACTAGTCTCGCCCGAGGCAAGACTAGTTTTTTTATTATCTATGCTGATCTTGATACATAGGTCCTTCTGAAATCATATTGCTTTCAGAAACGTACGTAGGATCTGAATGCGCATCTTTATTTAGGCTAGCATTTACCTGCTGTTTTTTAGATAAACTTGAAAGTTTTACTTTGGCACTTCGAACAAGTCCTTTTACTTTCCGTCGTTTCGCAGCATCGCTTAATATATAAGACGTAATGCCGACTCCTACCGTTGATAGCGTAATACCTGATATCAATGCTTTTTGTTTTCTTTTTCTCATAATAGCTCCTTCCTTGTACCTTTTTGAATCTTACAGTAACTTTTCCCCCTCAGGTAATCTCTCAAACCAGATTATTCAGATTATTCACTTCTTTAACAAGACGCGGCAGTGTGTCCGCTCCTGCTATTCCATCTGAAAAAAGGCCATACCGATTCTGGAATTTTTTCATTGCAGCGATTAATTCATCTCCATAGAAACCGTCTGCTCCAAACTTCGGAAGAGAAAAACCTAGCGCAAGTAAGTTTTGCTGAATTTGTTTGACTCCTAACCCTCTATCACCTTTGGAATACACAAAGGGTCCTTTTGTATTATTCGTCATAGAGAGATTTGTTGTGACTTCTTTAAAAAATGAGCAGTCCATTTCATTTATATCCACATTTGTAGAAATTCCTTTTACTCTGCCAGAATCCGTATACTGAAACATGGCCCATCGCTGCCACTGACTTAGCTCACCAGGGTGCTGCATACCGCCTTGTCTGTTGGCCGCACTATATCTTGCTACCCACAAAGGATACTTACTTATTTCGTTTGTGAAAAAAGTTTTAGCAAAATGATAATTCGTATATACGATAGGCTTAATTCCTGTTGTTTTGTGAACATGCTCGAGCCAGCTTACGGCAAAGTCAGAAACAAATTCTTTAGATTTTTTTTTATCTTCTTCTAGATCCAAACACGGCGGAAGGTCTAGTTTCATTTGTCCAAGCTGAGCAATAAAAAAAGCAGCTTCTTTCTCCGGGCTATTTGTACAGTGAGCATAATGATAAAACCCTACTCTCAAGCCCGCATTTTTGGCACCTATATAATTTTCATAGGATCTAGGGTCTACAAAAGTTCCGCCTTCTGTTAACTTTATATACACCCCTTTTACTGAGGTGTTTTTTATTTCTTTCCAATTAATGATTCCTTGATGATGAGAAACGTCGAGAATAATAGGATTATTTGAATGTCGCCTTTGCATAGTTTTCACCTCTTTTGCTAGCTTCCTTATGTATACGACGAATCTTTCAAAACCCCTGTTTTTTCCGGATCCCGGTATTCTTTTATAACGATGTGTAAAACATTGCTCATTTGAATAGCTAAATAAGCTTCATGTTTTTTGTCATAATAACGATACCATCCTTGCGTATGAATAATAGATTCCTCAAGCTCTTTTACATTTTCTGATTCAACCAATGTACCGATTGATTTTTCATTTCCAAAATAAAACTTCACTTCGTACGTCACTTGAATCCCTCCTTTATAGAAATGTAAATACCCTAATCGTATGTACTTGAATCTAGTATAAGGCAGTGTAAAAATTCTTTTAATCCGCAAATTCTTTTTATGTGTTTATTTAGAACAATGTTTATTTTATTAATATTTATTAAAAAGAAGCCAAGCATTCTGAGCTGCTTGGCTTCTTTTTTTATTTTGATGGATGAATCATATTAGCGGGATTTACCCATTGTTCAAATTGTTCTTCTGTCAGAAGGCCTGTTTTGACCGCTGCTTCTTTTAATGTCGTTCCTTCTTGATGAGCCAGTTTGGCGATTTTAGCCGCATTTTCATAACCTATGTGCGGATTTAATGCTGTTACAAGCATAAGAGAATTTTCTAGATTATGCTGAATCTTTTCTTTGTTGGGTTCAATTCCTACTGCGCATTTATCGTTAAAAGCCTGCATGGAATCTGTCAGCAATCTAACTGATTGTAAAAAATTATAAATAATAACCGGCTTAAATACATTTAATTCAAAGTTTCCTTGACTAGCCGCAATGCCAATCGTCACGTCATTCCCAAGCACTTGTGCAGAAACCATTGTTAGAGCTTCACTTTGAGTTGGATTTACTTTTCCAGGCATAATAGAACTTCCTGGTTCGTTAGCGGGAATCGTAATTTCGCCTAGCCCGCTCCGAGGACCGCTTGCCAGCCAGCGCACGTCATTGGCAATTTTCATTAAGTCAGCTGCTAATGCTTTGAGTGCACCGTGGGCATAAACCACTTGATCGTGACTTGTTAATGCATGAAATTTATTAGGTGCTGAGGCAAATGTTTTTCCAAGCGTGCTGCTGATTTCTTTCGCTACTTCATCGCCGAAGTCAGGATGTGCATTTATCCCCGTCCCAACAGCTGTACCGCCAATAGCTAGCTCCTTCATATACTCTACGCTTTGTTTAATCATTTCTTCATTCTTTTCAAGCATATGATGCCATCCGCTAATTTCTTGTCCTAGTGTTAGCGGTGTAGCATCTTGTAAATGGGTTCTGCCTATTTTAATAATATCTTTAAACTGCTCTTGCTTCGCAGCGAACGTTTCTTTTAATGTTTTTAGAGCAGGCAATAATTGATCTTCCACTTCTAGTACAGCTGCAATATGAAGAGCTGTAGGAAAAGTATCGTTAGAGCTTTGTGACATATTCACATCATCATTTGGATGAAGCGTTTCGTTGCCATTTATTAGCTGGTTTCCTCGGTGGGAAATCACTTCATTTACATTCATGTTTGATTGCGTTCCGCTTCCTGTCTGCCATACTACTAAAGGAAAATGTTCATTCCATTTCCCTTCAATAATTTCGTTAGCAGCTTGTACGATGGCTTCCGATTTCCCTGCTGATAGTTTGCCTAGTTTATGATTACTAATAGCCGCACTTTTCTTCAAAACCGCAAAAGCGCGTATTACTTCAATCGGCATTTTTTCAATTCCTATTGGAAAATTTTCTTTACTTCTTTGCGTTTGCGCTCCCCATAGTTTATCTTCTGCCACTTTGATTTCTCCAATTGAATCTCTTTCGATACGATAGCTCATAGTTAGAACTCCTTTTCAATATTTTCTTTACCTATTAGTATTGATTATATGGATGAATTTCATGACATAATAACAATTATTCACTGTTGAAAATTCCCTTTATTTTATTTTTTAAACGGCATTAAACACTTTGATTATTTAGCTCATAGTTTATTTTGATTTTCTAACATAAAAAAGATCCGAAGAGTACGCTCTTCGGATCTTTTTTTAATACGTCTAATTTTACTTATGAATCCATACAGCACCAGCTGAATTGTCTTTTGCTTCACCAATTACGTCTAATTTTAATCCGTTTTGAGGAAGCAAGCGGCCTGCATCTTTAATTCTTTCATCTAAATACGATTTTTTGTCATTGAAGCTTGTAACTCCATTTGATTCTTTAGATGAAATAGTTCCCCACGTTTTATGAGAATATGACCAAGCAGGTGATTTATCAAATGAGAACGCCGCGTCTGCAATTTGATATCGGCTTGAATTTGCTGTCGTGCTAATCCCATTCACATTAAAGTAAAGAACTTTATGAGCATGTGAATCAACCACACCAAGGAATCCTTCACCCGGATGTTGTCCTACCCAGTTATCAAGATAGCTTTCATCTGCGTACCAAAGCAGCATGCCTGTATTATATTTTGCACCGCGCGCGAATTGAAGTGCTTTATCGCTGCCTGCATAGTTTCTCCACTCAAGGTAATAATAGTTATCTTTATAGCTGATGCCGTTTGTCTTTTCAAATCCATCTAACGTTACTTTTGGCGCTCCTTCAGCATCGTCCGTAAATACCGTTTTTCCATTTACTACTAAACTTGCATTATCAAGTGCAAATCCTTGAAGAGCAAGTCCTCCGTCCGTTACATATTCAAATTGAAGCTTGATTTTTTTACCTTTAAACTGCGTTAAGTCATAGCTTTTATCTTCCCATTTTCCGCCGGAAGTTTCAGCAGAACCGTCTGCATTATTCGCTTTATCACCAATTGTATCTAACAGAACTTTTGAACCGTCAGGAAGAATCGCATTTACATATAAATAATCGTATTCTGCCTCTACTTCATAGAACGCTTTATAATTAAACGTCGCTGTTTTGGCCGCTGTTAAATCAAACTCTGGCGTCGTCATTGTCGTATGCAGATCGTCTCCGCGTTTACTGTAGTAGTAGTTGCTTCCAAACTCAGGCTTAATCCCTTGAACAGCTTTTTTAGGTAAATTAATCTTTACAATACCCGGTCTTTTGGATTTTGTCACGCTTTGATCAACCACGCTCACAGAGCCCGATTTTGTAATGTTTTTGCTGTCGATTTGTTGAATATTTGCCCAGTTTCCACCCATATTTGCTTGGAAAAACTCTTTATTTTGCGGGGAGAAACTTGTCGGTTCCGTTCCAGCTACTTCACCAGCCCAGCTCCCTCCGCTCATAATTGACCAAACGCCTACCGGCTCACCTTGACCCGTATACTGTGTATCATACTCATCCGGCAAACCTAAATCATGGCCAAATTCATGAGCAAAAACGCCAACTGCTCCGTCTTCTGGTTCAATTGTATAATCATAAGCAGCCATATTTGTTCCAGGAACTTTATACACTTGTCCCAAAGTAGAGCGATGAGACCAAATAGCATCGTTTCCTAGTTTACCTCCACCTGCTTCTTGCCCAGTTCCAGCATGAATGACCATTAAGTGGTCCACTATGCCGTCAGGCTCATTGCGGTTGCCGTCTCCATCGATATCATATTGATCGAACTGATCATAATCTGAAAGGTTAATGCCGCTTTTTGCTGCTGCAGCAAGCGCTTCTTTTACAAGATTACGAGGTCCTTTAGATCCAGGCGCATTATCGTTTCCTCCCACTGGATTGTCTGCTCCGTATTCTTTTGCGTTTCCAGGGACAGTTAACCAGTCAGAAACCGTTCCATCTACTGTGTAACTGCCTCCAGACTGTTCTTCATAATATTGCTTAAACGTTTTAATTTTCTTACCGTTAAATAGCGTAAAGTCTTTCTTTCCAAACATTAATTGCTGATAGTGATTTCGGTTAAAATCTTTTGCATACATGTAACCAGGTTCTTGAACGACATTGTTATGCTTAAAGTCTGCGTATTCGACTAAAAGAACAAGAACTTTATCTTTTCTCACTTGTCCGTTATATTTGGCCTGAGCTGCAGGTTTAACGTTTACCCCGTTCCCCGAATTGTTTCCTTGAGACTTAATATTAGCAAATTCGCCTCGTTGAAACTTTTCTTTTTGTTTTGTTTGCATTTCTTTCGCTTTCAAATCAATTTTGCTAGCTTTATGTCCCTTCATGCTCTCTTTATGTGCATCTTTTTTGTTTATGTAAGAAGTAACGGCTTTCTTCACTTCTTGCGGTGTTGCACTTTGAGAAATAACTCCTTGGTTTTTCAGTGCGTTAGCCAATCTTTCTTCCGGTACTGTATTCATATCAATTGGTGAACTCGGAAGTTCCTCCGATTGTGCGGTTTTAGCTGAAGCCGTACTTCCATTCATAAGTACTGGCCCCACTCCGCTTAATGTAACAGTTGTGGCAAGAAAAGATGTCCCCAAAATCTTTTTCCAGCTTTTCAAGTAAACCCCTCCATTTTAGAATTTTCAAACTATTAGCAAGATTTATTTTATATTCTAAAACTAGGAAGGTCAACTACATTTTACTATATTATTAAAATTTTTTGATTCTAGTAGATAATGTAAAATAGTTTTATAGTATGTAACTAGTTTTCTTTGCCTGACAATTAAAATGTCTGATAAACCCTTCTTACGTATGCAAATTCCATGCCAAATCGATAACCAAAACTAAAAATATATGAAGCGTATTTTTTTAGGGAATTAGAACTATCTTTTCCATATTACTATTATATAAAAACAAAAAATTCCCCATTATGGATACAGAAAGATAAAAAAATCACTTCCCAATAGACGAGAAGTGATAATCTCTGTATGCAAGTAAATTTTAAGAATGTTCTTTTTGACGCTGCAGCAAGATATGATAGAGCGACATGCTCCAAATAGACATATTGCGCGCTGCGATTTCATAAGGTTTTTCATCAATTTTAAACAAGAAATCCCCTTCATAACTCACGGATTTCCCTTGCTTTTCCAGCTCTTGTTTAACAGCTTCGATCCATTCTACTGCATTCGTATAATGCTTGTTCAAACGAACTTTAATAGTTTGATTCCTGTAATGAATAAAAGATGTAATTCCCCAAAAAATTAAGACAAGAAAAAGTACCATATACAGCAATTGCATGATAACGATCCCCTTCTTCCTTCATTTCATTATTTTCAATGAAGACTTAATTTAGATGAGTAAATATTACTATTCTCCTTTCCTATCGTCATCTCCTTTAAAAAAGTGAATTCCTTTTCCTCGTGGGCGTATAAAATAAATCCATGTACGTGCTCCCTCATCTTTTTTACTAACGTTTTCTGTTGAAAAATGATAAGCTAATAGAATGATAAATAGAAAGGGAGGGCGACGAGTTGTCAACTGAACAAGTGAAATTAGCAGCCGTTTTAGACATTGAAACAACGGGCTTAAGTGCTCAAACATGCGATATTATCGAACTAGCAATTGCTGTTGTTTCTTATGATTCTTCTACCGGAGAAATAATCGACATTGTAGAAGAATATGAAGAATTTAATATGCCTTCAACTCCCATTTTCCCGTATATTACAAACTTAACGGGAATTACAAATGAGATGGTCAAAAATAAAACATTAGACGATAAAAAAGTGGAATCACTGTTAACTAGCGTTTCGGCTATCATCGCTCATAATGCTTCTTTCGATCGCAGTTTTCTTTTAAAACGGTATCCATCTTTATTTAACCAAAAATGGCACTGCTCTATGCGTGCTGTCAAATGGAAAGAGTACGGCTTTCCTAATAAAAAACTAACAACGCTCCTTGATCATCATAATATTGAGAGAGAGCACGCTCACAGAGCTATGGATGACGTGAAAGGAACCATTGACTTGCTCAGACGGCAAAATCCTAGCGGAGAGCCCTATTTTTCTGAAGTATTAAAAAAAGCAATGAGCAAACCTAAAAAAACAGCGGCCTCCACTCGTTTTTAACTCAACAAAAAAAGCGCAGCTTCTGCGCTTTTTTTGTTTTTATTTGCATATTTCTTAAGTGTTGAGTTATATGTTTGAGGAGTATGATTGGAAACAGCGAGGCTGTAAACGCACCGGAAGAAAAAGAAAAGTGCCTGCTTTCAAGCAAAAAAAGCCGCGGAGGAACAAGCTGAACAGCTGGTATTTACACACATATACGAAATCAGCTGAACTTCTAATAATCTGGAAGATTTTAATTATACTTCTCTTATTTTTTGATTTTGAAGATCGTGATGCGTTTGTTCTAGTTCATTTAAATTCAATTCGTACAAATGTCTCCCGTCTTCTGCTTTAAAGTAACCCGATTCAATAATTTGATTCATTAAAAGATCTTTCTTTTGCTCAAATGCTTTTTCAGATGTCATGTTATCATCTCCTTTTTTAGGTGAATATCTTTCATAGAAAAGACGTACACCGCTTGTGGCATACGTCTTGTTGCTTTTCACACTCGTTACCTATGTTTAAAAACAACGCAATCGTTACATTTTATCGAGAAGGCTGCTTATGTCTTGCAGCCATATTGAACATTTTGGTGATGCACTACTTTTATACCCTTCATGGTGTTCTTAAAACGCAATTGGAAAAAGATTTTCACAAAATTTGTTTTTCATCTACTGTCCCGCTTTTAAAATGCGGCTGTGCGGCGATTTTTTTCGTTGCTAAACTGACCACCATTAATACAACTAAATTAATAAATAAAGAAATAACGCCGACATTTGTATCTTTAATGATTTGTGGCAACGCAGGAAACAACGTGCCAAGCGTTGTTTCAGTAATCGTTATATACATCACAGACGCAATGCCGGCAACAATACCTGCACATGCCCCGTATTTAGTCACGATATTGTTTTTCATTAAACTAAAAATAAAAGTAGGAAACAGCTGCGTCACAATGCTGTAGCCCATTAGTAAAAGCGTTACAATCGTATTCCCTCCATGAAGTGTAAAATAGACTGAAACAAGCGCAATGACCGGTACAAAGCATTTAGCCAGTATCGAAATTTGTTTGCCCGTCGCTGAAGGAACAAGAACGCCATAAACGTTTTTGGATAGTGACGTAGAAGCTGCCATCAAAAGCATCGATCCAGGTACAAGTGCTGTTAATAAACCGGCTGCGCCAATAAAGCCGACAATCCACGGGTCAAATGTTTGAATGGAAAGACGAAGCAGTGACAAGTCCGCTTCTGCACCTTGTAGTCCAGGTACCTGCATAAGAGCAGTAAACCCTACAAAAAAGACAAAAAGCAGCATTAACGTATAAATAGGACTTATAATAGAATTCTTTCGAAATACATTCTCGTTTTCAGCTGAATACGTTGCATTAAACGTATGCGGCCACATGTAAAATCCTAATACGGTCAGCATGACTGTAGAAATAAACCACGAAATACTTAGACCTGTCTTGGGAAGAGTAAGAAACGTTGGATTTGCTTGATGCACAGCCTCAAACATCGGCTGTAAGCCTCCGTAGTAATGAATCGGCATATATATTCCTAAAAATAAGACAACAATAAAAATCATAATATCTTTAACAATAGCCGTCCACGCGGAGCCATATATGCCTGATATCATTAAGTAAACCGTTAATGATATGGCTCCAATCCAAATGGCTGCGGTTGAAGAGATAGACCCATAAGAAGCTTCAGATACAATAATACCTAAGCCTTTGAACTGTAAAATAATATAAGGAACAATTGCCAGCACCCCTGCGCATGAAACAACGATGCCGAGAAACGGGCTGTTGTATTTTGAAACAAAAAAATCTGGCTGAGACATAAGCTTATGCTGCTTCGCATATCGCCATATTTGCGGGCCAATCCAATACCCTAACACGTACGCTAAAGAAATATAGGCTAAAATATAAAACGCTGGCCCTCCTTTTCCATATGCCCAAGCGCTTCCTCCTAGAAACGTAAAAGTAGTATAGATTTCACCCGCCATCAAAAAGAAGACAAAAACAGTTCCAAAACCTCTGCCGCCTACGCTCCACTGTTCTAAATCCATTTTTTTGCCCCGCGTAGCTCGAATTCCAAGATAAATAGCTAAAAGTAAAAAACCAAAAATAATAATCAGAGCAGTATTCATTATTTATCTCCTCCTTTAACAGCAGGATCGAGCTTGTATACAATGCCCATAATAAAAGACGTAAGGATTACCCACATAACAATCCAAAAGAGAAAAAAAGGCATCCCTAAAATAAACGGCGTTACTTTGTTAACAAAAGGCAATAAACCTAATATTCCTACAAATGGAAGCAAGCAAAGAAGATAAATTATTTTCATAGAACTCCTCCTTAATCACACGGCTTATCAGTACTTATCTAACACTTTAACTATCTCATTATGTACTTCTCTTATTCTTCTCTTTACACCTCCATTCTTGAGCTAAACGAGACGTTTGGCATAGAAAACCGCCGTTTATTTGTTCCTTAGTATCTTCCATTTGTCCCCATGTGAAAAGGAGTTTGTAAGGCATGCTTACAAGATTTTGAATGCAGCAGAATATAGACAAACAAAAAGAAACGGAACTCAGAGTAAAGGTCTCAGTTCCGTTTCGATTTAGCATTTCTATACTTTATTCTTCTTTTTTCTTTACACCAAGCGAAGAGAGAGCTTGTTTTAAATGTCCAAACGTTTCAATTTTATTAAAACTAATTCCTACATTAACAGCCGTCTGAGCCATGTCAGGACTCACTCCTGACATAATCGCATGGATGCCTAGCAGCTGCAAAATGTTAATCAAATCAAAAAATTTGTGAGCAACATACGTATCTACATAATTTACACCCGATAAGTCAATGACTAGATGCCTTATATGTTTTTCTGCACACTTTTTTGGAACAACCTCGATAATAGAATCACCTTTGATTTCATCAATAAGCCCTACTAAAGGCAAGACCGCGATGTGATCTACAATTGGAATGACAGGAAAACTCGTTTCGTCGATTAGCTCTTGCTGAAGACTTATTTTTTGCCTTGTGATTTTATAATACTGTTCGGAGAATTCATTAAGGAGTTTATCAAATGTTGTATGATAAACTTCGCTCCAAGACAGTATATCTTCTTTTGTAATAGATGAATGTATCAGACTATATGTTTTGACATACGTCCAAATAATTTTTCTTGTTTTGCTTAGCGCTTCTACTACCTCGTAAATCGGCGTATCAAATTTAATTCTGCTGTTTACTACTTCCGTCGTCCATTTCACCATACGTTGTTTAAAAATCTTTTGATCGTCAAGAAAGCCGCTCGCAATTGTTTCAATCGTATAAAGATGCTGCTCACGCAGCTTTTTCTCAACTGAAGCATCTGCGTCCTTTGAGTAAATCGATCCTTTAATATTACTTCTTTGGCGCAGCCATTCTTCACTGATAGAGGCTGAATTTTCTAAAATATATTCAAAAAGTCGTTGATTTTGTTCACTCACTACTGTTTAACCTCCGTTCACTTTCTCCTTCTGTCCACTTACTTATAAAACGCACCTTATGATAAATTCATGCTTCATATTTTTTCCTCGTCCATCTCTATCATACACGATAACCGCTTTGCATACTTATAGAGAATTAGATATAAACAAGCAGGTGTTTGATTATCTACATAGATAAACTGCCGTGTATGATGCAGCTATCATTTATTTTCACATGAAAGGATGTTAATTGTATTGAAAAAATCAATTATTTTGTTGGGGATTCTCGCTACAAGTATTGGATTATCCGCTTGTTCAAACAATACAACAACTTCTTCTGCCACAAACTCTTCTGCACATTCAGGTCATGAACATCACAAAGCTGCAGTTGCTGATATTCGCGAAGAGACTCCGGGAGCAGATGTTTTGCCACAGTTTTTGAAGAACCAGCCTAAAGATATGAAACTAGTTTATCTATCCGTTGCTAAAAATCGTGAACTACTTGAAAAAATCCCTTGCTACTGCGGATGTGGCATGGAAGCGAATCACAAAAACAGCTATGACTGCTTTATTTTTAAAAACAAAAGAAACGGAGCAGTTGTCTGGGATGATCATGGAACAAAGTGCGGATTGTGTATAGAAATTGCAGCTAAAGCTATGCTCGACTATAACCGAGGCAAATCAATAAAAGATATCCGCAAAGACATCGACGAAAAATATAAAGAAGGCTATGCACAACCCACTCCTACTCCTTCCTTGTAGGACATTGGCAGTTTTTAAGCAAACATTCGCGATAGGTATATATAAAAGGAGAAGATATCAAAAACACATTCTTTTTTAGCGTTTTGAAAGCTGATTCATCTTTGAAAAAGCAAAAAACACTCAAATAGCTATTTGAGTGTTTTTGTGTATTATTCTTTCACAAACTCTTTTGTACTTCTTACTGTATCAATCGGACGCACGAGCTTCTCAATTTCTGCACGTTTTGGCTCTAAAAAAGGAGGCAGTGATAATTTTTCTCCGAGCGTTTCGTAAGGTTCATCTCCCATAAATCCTGGTCCATCTGTCGCAAATTCAAATAAAATTTGCGGAGCCACTCTTGCATACAACGATTCAAAGAAGTGACGATTCACATAACCAGACGTATGGAAACCGAAGCTTGGCATTCGATTAATCCACTCTTCAAGAGCTTGTCGATTTTCTACGCGAAAAGCAACGTGATGAACAGTTCCAAAACCTTGCTGAGCCTGCGGAAGTTTTTCATTGTGTTCTACTACTACTTGCGCACCGTTTCCTCCTTCTCCTACTTCGAATAGGTGAAGGTCTCCTTCTTGAGCAATCTCTTTAAATAAAAGGACTTTTTCCATCATTTCTTTAAAGTAATTAAACTCGGCAATACGAATAAAGATAGGACCAAGTCCTGTAATAGCGTATTGAAGAGGGACAGGGCCTTTTTGCCAAGGAGTGCCTGATTCAACTCCTTGATTTCCTTCATCGGAAATTAACTGATACTGCTGATCATCAAAATCAACAAACGAAAGCGTCTTTTTCCCAAATAGCTCTTGAATCCCCGTATGATTTACTTCTAAGCGATCAAAGCGCTTTACCCAATAGTCTAAAGCCGCATCATTTGGAACGCGGAAAGATGTTTTTGAAATTTCATTTGTTCCGTGAAAACCTTTTGGAATACCTGGAAAATCAAAAAAAGTCATGTCCGTTCCGGCGCTGCCTTTATCATCTGCAAAAAACAAATGATACGTTTGAATATCATCTTGATTGACCGTTTTTTTAACTAAGCGCATGCCTAACACATATGTGAAAAATTCATAATTCTTTTCTGCACTGCTTGTAATAGCCGTTACGTGGTGTATTCCTTTTAAGTGGTTCATTCTACATTCCTCCGGATAAATCGTCTAGTTTATCATTTATTATTTATCTTTAATTTGAATATCTTTAATTAAAGATAATATACCATGATTAATTTTCCTTTGTCAATAAAGTATGGATGATCTCGGAAGGAAATATGTATATTTTTACATTTAACCAAAACATTATAAATGAGGACGAGTCAAATCGGCAATAAAACATCGTATAAACAAAGAGCTTTTACAATTCAAAAGCTCTTTGTTTATTCTTTAATTTTCAATATGCTTGATTATAATTGCAGGATTGCCTCCGACTACCACGTTATCAGGAACATTTTTTGTCACAACGGCACCCGAAGCAATTACCGCATTGTTGCCTATTTTCACTCCAGGATTAATAACGGCTCTCCCCCCAATCCATACGTTATTTCCTATTTCTACGCGTTTTCCAAACTCAGCTCCTGAAATTCTTTCAAGAGCATGCAAAGGATGAGTTGCTGTATAGATATGTACACCTGGTGCAAGAAAACAATTATCTCCTATTCTTATTTCACATACATCTAAAAGTACGCAATCAAAGTTAGCATAAAAATTTTCTCCAACATGAATGTTAGAACCGTAGTCACAGCGGAAAGTAGGCTCTATGCAAAGAGAATTTCCCGTAGACCCAAACAGTTCTTTTAATAAGTTTGTACGTCTTTCTTCTTCCCTTTCTGTTGTTTGGTTATAAAGCCTTGTTAATCTTCGAGCGTTTTCACGTTCTTTTATTAATTGCGGATCAGCGGAAAGGTATAATTCTCCATCCAGCATTTTTTGTTTTTCTGTTTTCATTTTGCATCCCCTTTTTTGTAGTTCCTTCTCTAACCGATACTGATTTATTCTCTTACACGATATCATGTTTTTAAACCTTTGTCCGGTATTCGCTGAGATTATAACCCCCCCAGGCAAACATTAGTTAATTTAATAACTCCCGGAAGCTAATTTTTTAATCTTTTTATATAAAAGGAATAGTAAGAGAAAACTTCATCACATATACTATATAAATTTATATAAAAGGCAGGGATATCATGAAAGCACAGCGCTTGGTAGATGACCAAAAAGGAACATACAGCAAGGAAGTTCAGAAGCACTTTAACCTAAAAATAAATGGGAAAATTTATACGCAACCCTCGCCGCAATTACCTCCCTCAACCCCTATGCAGAAGAAAAATCTTAAATACAAACCTCAAAATAAAGTTCTACGCACGTACGATAAAAAAGATAAAACATTAAATGACACACAAGAAAAGCTCATAAAATCTGCAAAAACTAGATTAACTAAATATGAAAAGCTTCTATTAAGCAATCAGCTTTCAGAATCTGCGGCTCTTTACTCACCTTTTGGGTTAGAAGAGCTGGTACGAATGGCTAGTAGAGAGGAGTGAACGATTTGTGTTGGATGAAAAAGTAATCATTGATACAAACATTTGGGCTTCACATGCGCTTAATTATCCAGAAGTTGTGGAATATATTAATGAACTTATTTCAAATAATGCGGAATTTTTAATGCCTACCGTTGTAGAAATGGAACTTCTGTCGCATTGGGAAGTAGAAACAAATCCTCAAGTCAAAGCAGTAAAAAATCATTATATTTACGATATGACAGATAAGATTGTAGACGTTACAAGTGAAATTGCACAGCTAGCAGCTCAAATTCGCCGAAAAGCTAAAATAGAATCCAATAAAAAAATTAAAGGCCCAGATGCGATGATTGCCGCATCTGCTTTTATACATAATGCAAAACTGATTTCCAACAATAATAAAGATTTTGCTTGGATTACATTTAATTTCAGCTACCGAGGTCAACCATTATCTTATGTAAACCCTATTAAAGATACGATTGCTTACGCTTCTTTTATTAAAAGCTTCGAACTGCCCACTTTGACTCATACAGCAGATGCCTTACACAAAAATAAAAAGGAAACCTAATTTCTTTTTATTATTAAAATATGCCTCATCTCCCGTCGAATTTTTAAAGTGAAAATTTGATGGGTACATACTCCAATTCTTTCTATAATGAATACAGTAAAAAGCATAAAAACTTAGGCGGTGAAAAGAGTGAATTATCAATATTACCCGGAACAACCTTTAGAAGAGTATCAATATGGCTATGATTATTATTCGAATCCTCATGAAACTGACGAAAGATTCCCATATGGTTATTATCCATATCCTCGCCCACGTCCATTTTATCCTTCCCCTTATCCTCGTCCTATTTATTACCACCCCCCTTACTTTCACCCTCGTCCTCGTCCATTTTACCCACACCCAGTGTATTGGAGATAAAAAAAGAAGAGCGATCAGCTCTTCTTTTTTGTTTCTTGATATTTAGACATCTCTTCTTGAATAATGGTCACAAACGCTTCATTTTGTTCAATTTCAAAAACGGTAATAGCTTTTTCTAGGTAGGCTATTCCTTCTTTAAGCTCACCAAGCTGACAGAGTGCTTCTCCAATTTGATAGTGCAGTTCTCCTAATAAATAAAGCGTCTCATGCTGAATACACAGCTCTAGTCCTGCTTGTGCATATTTAACCGACTTTTCATAACGTTCCATTTGCAAAAGCGCACGCGATAATCCATATAAAATTCGAATTTTGACAAGAGGATCTTTTAATTTAGGAAGCAAAGCAATATGCTGCAATCCTTCCATAAACGTACTGAACGCTTTTTTTAAATGACCTTCTTCTTCATAAATAATGGCAATACTATTCAAAATAGCAATCTCTTTTTCTGAATAAAACTGTTCGCTCGTACGCGTGAACGCAATAGCTTTTTCCAATTTACGAAGCGCTTGTTCAAATTTATTTCCAATATAATAATCACATATGGCTTCGTGCCATAGGAAAAATTGTGCATGAAAAGGATCTTGAAACATAGGATTATCTTTTTCTTTGTTCACCATATGTAACACGGTTTCATAATCGCGTTTTCGTATATAATGCCTAATGGTCGATTTAATTTCTTTTGAATAATCGTTGGGCGTTAGCTCTCCTGCTTCAAAGAAATAATTCATCGGAACCCCTAAGCGTTTCGATAAATGATAGAGAACTTCACTGCTTGCATGAATTTCACCTTGTTCAAATCGATGTAGCTCTTCTTCAGTACAAATTCCTTCTGATAACTCGACAGTTGTCATTTCCGCAATCTTTCGCAGATCTTGAATCAGCTGACCTACTTGTTTTTTATCATTCAAAAAATCACCTTACTTAAAACGTACAAACCCTGTTAAAACAACGTTCCACTATAATATTGTAAACTTATTGTACATTTAGATAGTTTTTTTATCAATAGAAATAAGAAAAAAATTCCAAGAAAAATTCTTCTAATTATAACTAGTTACTTTAATCTCCTTCAAAATAACTAAAGTCTATTTCCTTAATAACAATTTTTCTTTTTACGTTTACACCTATGTTATTTTCAATCATAAGCTTTGCTAACCTGTAACCATCGATTAGAATTATTTTTTTACTTTCTAAACGAGAGGCATATTCTTTAGCTCCATTTGTGAAAGAAGAAGTAGTTATAAAAATTCCCTTTTTAGCACTCTTAGCGTCTAAAGCTCCAGAGAAACTCATTACATCGGGTCTTCCAACTGTATTCTCCCATCTTTTAGCCTGAATATAGATATTATCTAATCCTAGTTTATCCTCTTTGATAATACCATCTAATCCACCATTATTTGTCTTATCAGTAACTTCTCCATCTCCGTATCCCATAGCAGTTAGTAATTCAACCACTATATATTCTAATCTTCTCCAATGGGCTTGCTTTAACTGGTCAATCAGTTTTGTAATCAACTCATTTTCAATCTCACTTACTTGATCTTGGATTACTTCTAGAGGATTTATTACCTTTTCTAATTCTTCTATTTCATCTTCGACATCTTCTTCATTATCTCTTAACAGTTCCAAGCCGTCTTGTGTAATTTGAAAAGTAAGTTTATTTACTTCTTCTATATAATCTTCTTTTATTAAACTGTAACGTGCTCCTCTGATGGTCGTTACGTAAATGGAGTCTTTTCCGCTTAAATAAGTTTGTACTCTCTGTTCTTCTGTAAGATTAAAGTAAGAAGCTACTTTATCTGAGATAGTTGCAGCAGAATAAGCCTTTCCATCTGAGAGGACTTTCAATATAGGAATTATCATCTCTTTTTGTGTAGGAAGCTTCATACCATCTAACCCTTTACTTCTAGAAAATGAACTTTCCTTTAATGCACTCGCTATCTCATTAAATTCATTGTCGTTATGAGGTGTACCATACTTTTTCAATGCCTGTAGTATCTTTTCTTTTGATATCCCCGTATCTTTAAGTCTTTTTATGTAGCTTAGTACTTTAACAGACTCATTGTTATATAAAATACTGTTCTCACGTTTAATATAAGGGATGTAATCTTTAAAAACTTTTATCCAGTGTCTACCCGTACTTTCTGACCAACCTACATATTCAGATAACCTTACTTTAGGAAAAACTTCCCCCTCCACATACTCCACCACACTATTACTTTTTAGTAATATTTTATCATTTTTTATTTCTTTTTAGAGAGATTATTTTTAAATTTAATCCCATTCTCTCCAGTTTGAAGAATATTAACTTATAACTGAATAAATCAATATATTTAATTAGATTAGTCAATAGGTTCTCCATTCTCGTCATACTGAATATCTTCATCTAAATCAGATAAATTATCTTCTTGCCATTGCTTTTGTTCTTCGGGAGTCATTTCAGCCCATTCAGTTTGACTATCAACCCAAGGATCACCCGTCCATTTAGGTGTTTCCCCTTCTTTAAGATTAGCTCTTTCCTCTTCAGCACGTTTTAGAAGTCCTCTGATTGAGTATCCTGTTCAGCATTTAATTCTTCCTCAATCTCAGCTTCTTCAGCCCATGTTTCAGCTTGATTTGCTTCATAATTATCAATTGTTTCTTGACTAACTGGAGATTCTTCTTGCTTCTTTTGTTCTGCTTGTTGGGCTGCTACACGTTGTTCTTCAGCAATCTTTTGTTGTCTTTGTTGTTCGGCTATTTCTGCTTGTCGTTTAGCTTCCGCTTCTTCTTTTGCTTTTTGTTCTGCTAATTCCTTAGCCTTTCTTTCTTCTTCAACTTTTGTAGCGTACGCACGTAAATCTTTCTGTTCATTTTGAATTTGTTGAGATTCAGATTTCTTATTTAATTCTCTTTCATTAATCTTTTTTTCTGGCTTTACAGCAGTTTCTTTCTTAGAAGTCTCAGCGTTCTTCTCTTCCCCTTGGTCACATGCTCCCGTAGTTAAAATCAAAGACAACAAAATGCTACCAACTAACAACTTTTTCACAGCATTCTCCCCTTAACTTTTCTCTGTATGGAGTGTTACACTAAACAGATAAACTGATTTGACTAACCAATTTTTCTAAGTCCTTGATTAATTCTTTAGGGGTAACTATATTGTTCATTACGTTATTACATATCTTTAGAAGCTCAAGTTTAACTTCTATGCTAATTTCCTCAGGTTTCAATTGTTCATTCACAACACACAGCCCCCTTACTGAGTAAATAATACCATAAAAAAGGTTATTTTTGTTACCATCTCAATTATTTTTCTTCTTAGTTTTTCGATAATTTCCTTTTTATATCATCTGCATTTTCTTCCCTATAATTAATGTAATCCACCATTATATTTTCTATAACTCTTAATAATTCTTTTCCTTGTTCTTCTGTAAATAAGCACTCTCTATTACCTTCTTAACCTTCATGTACTTCTTACCATCTACACCAAAGTGAACCTTATGGTAATGTGCTTTACGATCACTTTATAAGTTACCTATAAATAAACGTTTACTCCAATCCTATTTCATTTCACTTCTATAAAGTGATAGACTATTTCAACAGGAGTAGGCGAGTACGCCTACCTCCTTCAAGACAGACTTCACATAAAGGATTTAACCTCTTCTTCCTATTGCGTAATTTAATCCATAGGCTACCAGAATAAAAGGCTTGCTCTTGCTCTTTCTTATCTACTCTCTGTTCCTTGTACTCTTTATGAGTATCTTTTTTGCACTTGTCACAATATGTATCGTAAGCTAATTGACGACATTCCTCCGTGTTACATATCTTAGGTGGCTTTTTAGGCAGGTTGTTCAGCCACCTTTTTTACTCTTTATTATTTAGCACATATTTCAATTTACATACTATAGACATAATAAAAAGCCACTCATCAGAGTGACTTAGCATTAGATTTATTCTTTACTTCTTCAGGTACATAATCTAAAAGTGTGGATATTATCATATTAAAATGCCATGGAGTAAGATTATTTCCAGCACTTTCTTTTAATTCATTTCGTAGCTTTTCACCCCATACAGGATATCTGTCATTACTTTTTGCTTCTTCTAACATATGATCTACTACATTTAATACCTTATAATACTCATTTTCTTTTGTACTAATATAATAATCCTTCTGTTCATAATTCATAACTCCACCTCCTTTTAGTTACCTGTGAATTTCCCTGTTTTAACCAAATCAAACTTGTTAACTCCCTAAAATAAAAAGCCGACCTTATGATCGACTTTCTTTACTGAACTAAATATCATCTCTTCAGGCACTTTAAATACTGCTTTAATTTTGTATATATCTTTCTTACCTTAAGGCAGTAAACCTTGTAATCAGTTCAATAGTAACCCCTGAAACTAAAAGGTATGGCAGGTCCTGAAATAGGCGTCTGTCCCCCACCCAAAAATTTTGGAGCTTTAGCAGGATACCCCAGTGGATAATTCCCCCACCAACTTTCAACTTCACCACTAGAATTCAGTACATATCCAGTAGGACGTCCAAAGGAAGGCATGAAATAAGGATAGAAAGCATAGTTAAAAGGAGTATAAAAATTAGAATAGAACATTTAATCACCTACTTTGTTCCAACATGTAAAAAAATCCTTCATTAAGGTATGAGAGCTTTCCTTTTATTGTGAATCATCATTTTCAACAACTTTTTATTATTTGCACAAAATAAAAAACACCCAAGCTATGGGTGCTTTTTATACACTTAACATGTTAAAGGAGAAAACGATTCGTCAGCAAAAGAAGTACTGACCATTAATATTATGCTCGAATGTGAGTTTACCTATACTGTGCGTTTCTCATTTTTTATTATAAAGCTTGCTAGTCCAATATCAAGAACTGTTCTTTCATGAGATTGTATGTCCCATAATTGTTGATGGTAATCTGGTATATATACACTTCCGTCATATTGAGCTTTAATAACACGTCGGAAATTCTCACTTGAGCATTGCACAATGTAGGACTTTACGCCATTTTCCTCTACAACATTTAGTACTTTAAAATCAAATTGAATTTTCATTCTCTAACCCCCGACTTTCTACCTAATAACTTCCACAAAAAGTGTAATAATCCTTCTCTGTATATTACTAAAAGAATATTTTTAGCTTTCATTAATCAATATAACTTTTAGCTGCTCCCTACGAAAAACCATAAACTCCAACTAACCATAATCTCTTTTCATGCCTTTGCTCATCAGTTAACTCTATGTCCGTATCTTCTGGAACGTCTTCATATTCAATATTTCCCTCTAACAACTGCTCGAAGAGTACTTGATTCATTAATATTAGCTCTATTCTTAATAATGATTTTATGTTTCAGCATATTAACTTCTACAAAATAAAAAGCCACTCTAAATGAGTGACTTAAACTTATAAAAATATTAACTTTCACCTCAGCTCTACAAGTAAATAACTTAGTGCCCTATCTAATGCTTCAGATATAGTTTCAACCTCTTCAATCAACTTTGAACCAGTTTTTAGTTGGTAAGCTAAACCTGTATCGAAAATTTTAATTCCACCAGCAACTTGATTGTTAGATTTTAAAACTTTACTCACACTCAATATAGAGCCTTGAACTTTTAAAAAAACTGAACAATCTGGAAATGAAATTTTATTTTCCTCTTTAATAAATTCAACTTCTGGTTGTTGGTTTTCATTTAATTTTACATTTAACATGTCAATAAAAGAATCAATGACACTTTGAACCGATAACAATTCGAAATGTTTTCCTGAAACTTTAGAAACATAAGCATCCATCCAGTTTTTACTTTTCCCCATTAATATTCCCACCTTTTGTGTAGACTATTTTATTCTACAAAAGGCTAGTTATTCTCACTTTTTTAAATATTAATCAATTTTCAAGATGCTTTACGACATAGATAAATCCGAATTCAATTTATGAAGTTATAACAATAATAACCTCGCCTATTTCTCTAGCCCGTCTATACATAATTGACAAGCTAAACATATGTTAAGTGTATATTCTATTTTCTTCATCGATGAAAGGATGAGAACGTATGGTAGCTAAAATCAATTCACTTACGATTGGTAACATTTCTGGAGGAACTTTTATTTTTGGAAATGTAAATCAAGTGTGTCCCGTTACAAGTACAGAATCCAATTCACAAACAGGTTTGGGATCAAATGCAAGTCCTAATTCAAGTTCAGTAACAGGCTCTCAAAACACTTCTTCTCAACAGTCACCTAGTTCAACACCTACTTTAGGAAGTGGAAATACAAATACACTTTGAAAAGCATCCCTACGTATAAGGATGCTTTTTATTACAACCTTTAATTTACATACACTTTTGATAGAATGTAAACTAATAATTAATATATTCAAAATTAACTTGATAACCTTCATGCTTGGTTAAACCTTGTAAACTCATTATTACTTTTTCTCTAGATATCTATGTAGATCCCCTTCTGTATGCTCTCCTTTCAGATTAAGAATTCTAACCTCATAATGGATACTTATAAATAAAAAGAGAAAAACAAAAATATTTGCTTTCCTCTTTTTATTTATTTTAAATCTATCTCCATTATTTTTGCTTACTGTATCAATTTTTCTTTATTCCTTACTGGAATTGTCTAGCTACATCAATTATCTCGTCTTTATATAGCAAAATGTCATTTACATTATCTAATTTATGAGTTGTTTTTAGTTCATCATTTAATTGAATATATTTATTGCTCGTATTAAAACCTAATCTACAAATCCATTTACGGATATTATCATCTAATAAAACATTAAAGTAACTTTTATTGTCCCTGTAATATACCCTATTTACATCAATACTTTCTTTTAACATTAGTTTAATTAAAACATACCCCTCTATTTCCTCTTCTGTGGTAACAACAACAGGTTCATTACTTACTTCTTCCAGTTCTTCTATTAATTCTTGCTCTTTTGTTACAGCAACTTCTGCTTTCCCTATTTCCACATCAATATTATCATTATATCCGTCAGCAGAACTTAAAGCCTTTTGAAGTTTATCATTCACTTTTTCATTAACAAATTGACTTAGAGATTTTTCTACAATCCCTCTAAAATTATCTATCACTTTCTTTGTTTTTACCCCCTGATAAACATCAGTTAAAATAAACTTAATAAATTCATCATTCGGCTCTTCCCATTGTTGATTTAGAAATTGTTTAATTTCTCCTGTATACTTCAACTCTGATGCTGTAGTCAGTACATTTTCAATATTAAATACACTTTTCCGGAATTTTGCCAGTTCCAATAAATGATTTTCTCTTAACTCAAGTAAGTTAAGGATAAAGAAAGGCTTTTCATCCATTTTATTCGGTTCTTCTAAATCAGTAAAAAATTTGTATTCTATCCCATTGGTCAAAATAGCAAATTTTGCTTTAGTAGTACCAAAATATCTAAACAATTGTGAATCGTGTTTATGTAATTTCTCATGAACACATTTAGCTTCAATTAATATAACAGGATTTATACCATCCATAATCGCATAATCAATTTTTTCACCTTTTTTAATCCCGACGTCAGCAATAAACTCGGGTACAAGTTCTTCCGGATTGAAAATATCATATCCAAGAGCCTGTATTAAAGGCATAATTAAAGATGTTTTTGTTGCTTCCTCAGTCTGAATGCTATCTTTAATTCTTTCTATTCTATTAGATAAAGTCTTAATCTGTTGAATAAAATTGTCCATTTCCTTCTCTCCCTATGTATTATTTCTGTATTAGAAAAATTAGAAAATAATTGTCTTAAAAAAGTTCTTTTTTTACTTTTATTGTATAACGCAAGTGTTACTTACTCATGAAAACATTATTATCAAGGATTCTTGACTAACTCAGTGAATGCTCTTTTATATAATTACAAGATGTTAAAAATAGTTTCTTAAAGGCTAGGAATTTAAGCTCCCTTTCAACACATTTTTAATTTCTAGATAAAAAGCAATAAGTGGATACTTTTTTCATTGCCTTTTTATTTATAATCTAAACATCTAATCTTGGTACATATTTTTATTCCTCTTCGTGAAAAAACCCACAATAAATTTAACCATTTTGAAAGTTCGACGGATATTTTCCGAAACCACAATAACATTTCCACACGTAACTCACATGTTTACAGATAGGTTTTTTAATTCATTTACACGTATTAAATATTTAATATGATAATGGAGACATAGCACTTTTCAATTATACAGACTAGCTTAAACTGTTCAGGATTCACTTATAAAATCTTCTTTTATTTACGAAAGTATTTAACGCATATCATCTAGTTTTCACCTTCACTTGCAATACCTCGCCGTTTCTGTTACATTTAAGAAGAATTATTTTTGTTCGGCAAAGATTGACAAGTTAAGAACTTTCGTCTGAAAATTTGAGCAAGAATAGTAACACAATGTGTGCATAGCACGCAAGGAGGCAACAACAATGGAACAAGGTAAAGTAAAATGGTTTAACGCAGAAAAAGGTTTTGGATTTATTGAACGTGAAAATGGAGACGATGTATTCGTACATTTCTCAGCAATCCAAAGCGAAGGTTTCAAATCTTTAGACGAAGGTCAAGCTGTAACTTTTGAAGTAGAGCAAGGTCAACGTGGACCTCAAGCTACTAACGTTCAAAAAGCATAATTAATACAACTATATATAAACAGACTCTACAAGTAGAGTCTGTTTTTTATTTCTTTGAAAATTTTAAAACAATAATAAAAACCCTATTCATGAATGAATAGGGAATATCGAAACAAAAATAGTAACTGGTAAAGAAAATGGTAAGCTCAGTATAGCATAGTATCCTTGTAATACCTAATTTTTTATTATCTAGTGTTTTTCTAAATATAATTCAATAAAAGCATCCTTTATTGAGGTACTTTTTGCAGTAGCAAGAGGATGTTCTAATAAACTATTCATTGAATGAAACATCAATCTCCTCCTTTAAATCTATAAAACAGCTTCTATCTCTACTCCTTTCCGCTCAACTCTTACAGCATACTTTCATACCATCGCAGTACTATACTAACTGTTCAAATTTGAGTAGGAGTGGTAGAGCTTATATACTAATCATCGTGCAAATCGGTAAAATTGGTTGTAAGTCACCCCCACACGCACATAAAATTTAATGTAATTGAGGTTCTATATGACTGTGTCACCTACCATTTTGATTTAAATATGCTCAATTATCAAGAAGCAAAGAATCCCACCTTTCACTCGCCATTCTAATTATTAACTTAAATTCTCGTTAACCTACCTTTGAGAATTATTCTTTTTTTATATATCTGTTTACTATACTTCTTAACTTAGCTTCCTTATTAATGAAACTAATAAATTTTGTATGATTTATTTCTATAGTTTTCTGATATACAATATTTTCCTTATTGTCCTTAGAGGCTTTCTCATATATTACTACATCAATAAATTCATCTGATGAACTATTTAATTTATGATTTGCTAAATAAAGCCCGATTGTCGCAAAATCAGGTACTTTTTTTTCTATCATGTTGTAATTACTAACTTTAAAATATTTACTATCATTAATAGATTTAATAATTTCTGTATTTGGATATAAAATTTGGCTATATAAATTAATACTCTTTTGCATATTAAGAAAAGAATATGGTAAATTAAATTTATTTATATAAATATAATAATAACCTTCCAGTTTCATAAAATTACCAACCAACTCAGCAAACTTATTTTCTGAAAAGTTAACTTTTGTAATGTCCCTTATAAAATTATATAGAATATGTGGATACACTTTAATTAAGCTTAAAATTTCATTTCTTTTCTCAATATTTACCCTTTTCTCTACTTTACTAAAAGATTGTGGATTCGAAAAAGGGCAGCTTTCATAATTTTCTTCATTATAATCAGCAAGACCCTTAATACTATTTTTATAATGTCTACCATGTAAAGATTTATTATTTTTTTCATCTTTCGTTTTCTTTACATATAAATTAACTATTATTATAGGATTATTGCATGCTGGACAAACTGCAAAATGCTTAATTCCATTATTATTTTCATTGAAGTAAGGCTCTTGCTTATTTGTTTGACGCTCATAGTTATTGACATTTAATTTAAAGACCTCATTGGTATTAACATTTAATTTAAATAACTTCATAATTTATTTAATCCCCTTCGTCCTTTTAACCAAATTATACAAAAATTTCTTTATTTTACAAAGGTAGATAATCAAAATAACCCTATTAAATTTTCCGTATTTATCCTTTTGTAAAGAAGCGTAATCACTCAATACAACTTTCCTATTTCTTAACTGCTCTGTACAGAGTAGCTCTACTTATCTTAGTTATTTCCTCAATTTCTTTAACAGTCAACTTATTAGTGTCCCTGTTATGAAATAGCTCAATTGCATGTTGTAACCCTCTATGTTTCTCTGTATACTTCGCAGGTCTACCTTTATATACACCTCTTTTTTTGGCTTCTTCAATACCTTCTAATTGTCTTTCCTTAATCATGTCTGCTTCAAACTCTGCAATACCAGATAGGACAGTGATCATCAACTTGCCAATAGCTGTTGCTGTATCAACCTTATCCCCACCCATATTTAAAACAACAAGAGAAACACCCTTGTTGTTTAAGTACTCAATTGTACTTAAAGCGTCTTTGGTACTTCTGGCAAATCTGTCTAACTTTGTAACCACAATGGTGTCACCTTTTTGTACCGTCTCAAGAAGAATATTAAATTGCTCTCTTTCCTCTTTCTTCCTTCCAGATACTTTCTCCTTAAAAATTAAGTCGCATCCTACTTCTTCCAATTGTCTGATTTGTGCAGTTAAATTTTGACCTACACTAGATACACGAGCATAACCATATTTCATAACTAATCATCCTCTATTTTTGATATATGTATATGAGACACTTCAAACTCAAGTATATCAATGAAGTAATAATGTATCAATAGAGTGTAATCAAAGGAAATAAAATGTATTTGCAACTGTTAATATGTTATTAGTGAAGATTAAATAATTAAAATTCACAATACATAGATACCTAAATCCATTTTTGAAATTGATTAAATGAGATGTAAAAAAGGGGTGTGAGAGTGAGAAAGAACTTTGTTATTTCTCAGCAAAGCGATATAGTGGATTTTATTTTTTGGCATGTTCGTTATGAGAGAAAGAATTCAAATTGCCTTCTAAAGTTTTAATCTTAATAATTTTCTCTTTAGCTTCTTTAAGATTTATTTGAGTTACTTTTGCTCCCTTTCTTATTCGCTTTGCACACAAAAAAGGCAACCCCCTTTGAATATGGAAGTTGCCTTAACAGTTCAGGTAGTTTTTTTATTATAGACAATTTTTAGCCTTCATGACTATTTACCTACCCTCTAAAAACCTTATTATATCAACGTTTAGTAAGGATTTCGCAGATCTTGAATCAGCTGACCTACTTGTTTTTATCATTCGAAAAATCACCTTACTTAATGTCAATAAATGTTTTTATCCTACTTTTCTACTATACTCCAAACAAAATGACTTTAAAAGAGATAATGGGCTATTTTTTGAAACTCTTGTCAATCTTTTCTCCCTATCAATAAAGAAAAACAGCACATCAATGTGCTGTTTTTCTCAAGTTTGTATGATTTATGACACTATATATCCTTAAATAGAATCAAATACTTGACGCAGTTGAGCTGCGCTTTTATTGATCGCCTGCTGAGCGAGTGGGACAAATTCATGAAACCCTAAAAATCCGTGAATCATCGTTTCATAATTTTCATAGGTGACGGGAACACCGTGATTTTTTAATGCGTCCGCGTAGTCTTTTCCGCTATCTCTTAGAGGATCATACTGTGCTGTAATAATGGTAGCGCTCGGTAGACTCGATAAATCTTCTAGTAATACCGGAGCGTTATAGGGATGCTGTTCTTCTTCTTTATTGTTTAAGTAGTGAAGACGAAACCAATCCATAAGATCTTTTGAAAGAAAATATCCTTCCCCATTTTCTTTCATAGAGGCAGGGTGCTGATTTTTAAATCCTACAGATGGATAAATAAGCAGCTGATGAACAATAGACGGACCCTGCCTTTCTTTTGCTAAAATGCTCACAACCGCAGCAAGGTTGCCACCGGCACTGTCGCCCCCGACGGCAATTTTGTTTGAATCGATATTTAATTGAGACGCATGAGCTGAAATCCAATCCAAGGCGTCATAGGCATCGTTTACTGCAGCGGGAAATTTATCTTCAGGAGCAAGACGGTAATCAACAGACACTACAATACAGTTTGTTTCATTTGCATACGACCTGCATATGGAGTCATGAGTATCCAGGCTGCCTAATACCCAGCCTCCTCCATGATAATAAACAAGAGCGGGAAATGGCCCTGTTCCTTCAGGTTCATACACTCGTATAGTGAGCGTATGTTCATTTAATTCAATTTCTTTATTATATACTTTTTTAACCGCTTCTTTGGAAGGAGTTAAAGACATCTTTTCCATTTCTCTCAGCTGCGGGGGTGTAACGTCCTCTAAAGCAGGACGGGGCATCTCATTATATTGATTTAGAAATATTTGAATATGCGGATCTAACGGCATTCTTCTTCTCTCTCCTTTCAGGGTAACCCTATATGTAATGATGAATGAAATTTCAGAAAAAATCCAATATATTGTCTTCTCGGCAGACTTTTGTTTGTTTTGATTAAAAATGGGTATAACAATTAAATAAAGAGGATGATATTCGTATATATTTTATTCTCACCTATATAAATATAAATACGTACAAAGGAGGCACACCGATGATTATTGTTTATATAAGCTTAGCTGTTGTTTTGGCATCACTTGCGTATCTTATTTACGCAGGCGTATCATTTAATAAAAAAATCAAGCCAACTGTGAACTCTGTAAATGCCACTTCTCAACATCTTCAAAACGAAACTGATTATATCAAAGAAAAAACAAATCATTTAAAAGTAACACAAGCAGCGATTAAAACCGATGTACAGTACAAAAAAGATTCGGTCAAATATACAGCCAACTCATTTAAACAGCTTGTGAATAGCTTTAAACGTTAAAAAAGGAAACCTCTATAAAGGTTTCCTTTTTTATTACATCGCCTGAGACGTATCTTTAGGAGGCGCAGCCGTTTTGTTTCGGTGATAAATAGCGTTAATCTCTCCTCCAATAACGAGAATTAACCCCGTTAAAAATAGCCAAAGCATCAGAACAATCACGCCTCCTAAGCTTCCATAAGTAGCAGAATAATTGCCAAAGTTGCTTACGTAAAATGAGAACCCTAAAGATGTCAGCTGCCATAACAGCGTAGCAGCGAGCGCTCCGGGCCATACATGGGCAAAAGGAAATGTTTTATTTGGCGCTAATCTGTATAATACGGATAAAACAAGTACCATAATGCCGACACCGATAATCCAGCGCAGAATATTTAAAACCACTGTTGTACCTGAAGGAAGAGAAAACCATTCACTTATCCAATTTAACAAAACCCCTCCGAACACTGGTAAAAGAAGCGATACAACAATTGTTACAATTAATCCAATTGTTAAAAGAATGGACAAGCCTCTTACTTTAATAAACGAGCGCTGTTCTTTCACGTCGTAGGCTTGGTTCATTGCACGAATAAAGGCGTTCATACCGTTTGAAGCAGACCAAATGGTTCCTAAAATCCCTACAGTCAGTAGTCCGCCGTTTGGTTGGCTTACAAATTGAGCTACGTTATCTTTAAAGATTGCAGCCGTTTCTCCCGGCATAACGCTTTGAAGGACATCGATTGCCTCTTCCGGTTTAATAGATAGATACGGAACAATCGATATCAGTAAAATAAGCATAGGGAATAATGATAGCATATAATAATAGGCTTGCTCAGCCGCTAGTCCCGTTGCTTGGTCTTCTTGAATTTCTTTACCAAGACTTTTTCCAAATGATAATAGCTTTTTCATGATAAACCTCTACTTTCTCTTTTTTTGTTCTTTTCCCATTTTATGCACTTTTCAACCTTGAAAGTGGAGAATTTCAAGCAAAATCTCAAATCAAACGACCAAGAGAAAGTAGAAAGATATTTCCTACACAAAAAAAGTTCCAGCTCAAAAGAGCCAGAACTTTTCATCAGAGTGTTTATGTAGAGAAGACTAGCGAATGTGTCCTTGTGCACCACTTAATTGCTGTTGCGCCATTGCAACAAGATGCTTCGTCATTTCTCCACCAACAGAACCATTTGCACGAGCTGTTTGCTCAGCGCCAAGCTGAACGTTAAGTCTTCCCGCGATTTCCGTTTTTAGCTGATCAAGAAGCTGTTCAGCACCTTGAACTAAAATAGGATTACGATTTGCCATGTTTATCACTCCTTTCCTTCAACAGCTTATATAGGTTAATGTTCCTTTCACTTGAAATTTTATACAACATCCCTCAAAAAAAGATCCCTGGCTATCGCCGAGATCTTTTTTTCTTTTTAAGCTTTTTTACACTCGTTCAAGAGGCATTGTGCAGCAGCGGAAAGAACCGCCCGACTTAATAATTTCAGATATATCAACTTCAATTACTTTATAGCCCCGTTTCCTTAACTCTTCATTCACTTCTGTATTCATTGGCAAGCTGATCACCCGCTGATTACCGATTGATAATACATTGGTTCCCATCGTAAACTGCTCTTCTTTTGTTACTTCAATTAAGTCATATTTCATGCGAAGTAAATTTAATTCTTTCTCATGTAAAGCGGGTGAAAATACGAGCGCTTCTGTAGGTGATAAAATATTTAAAACACAATCAAGGTGAAGATAAGACCGATCAATAGGAATCGGAACAACCTCATAGGCTGGAAGCAGCTCTTGGATATGCTCCACACCTTCTTTACTTGTACGGTCGCTGAGCGCAATAAAAATAGCTTGTCCATCAATCAGCACATCTCCTCCTTCAATAGGATGGTCTAGTACCTGATGGAAAGGAATATCTTGCTGCTGCAGCCAATCGGCTAGCACTTGTTCTTCTCCACTTCGAATCTCGCTGCCCATTTTCGTGACAATAACGGTGTCTCCGAGCGTATAGCCAATATCCCGCGTAAATACTTGTTCTGGAAATGGCTCTTGTGCAGATAGCCCGATGACTTCCACTCCTTCTTTTTGAAGGCATTCAACAAATTGACGGTGTTGCTTTGAAGCCAAGCTCTCATCAATATTTTCATCCGCATAGTGCTTTTGTGTTTCATTAATAATTTCTTCAATTTTCATATATGTAGGTGGGCAAACGACCACACGTTTTAATGTATCATACTCATTTTCACACCCATAACTATTCGTCATTTTAGCTGGCTGTTTCATTTGCATCTTTTTAATCCCCCTTCGTGCATTTATGTACAGTGTTCCCTAAATTACCCGAAACATAAACACGATTTTGCTGAGGAAGCACCCCTGCGCATCTATCTAAAAAGCTTTTTCAGGCAAGAAAAACAAAAAAACACAATACTTCTTCTAATTACAATAACTGTTAGTATAAAATAGTCTAGTAACTGTACAAAAAATTGGAGGTTAATATGAATAAAGTAGCGAACGCATTATATGCGAGCAGGAAAATTTTATTAGTACTATGGATAATCCTAATTATCGGATTTGGCTTTTATGCGGCTAAGCTTCCTTCTGTGCTGGGAGGAAACGGATTTGAAGTGAAAGGAATGTATAAAGATACCGAGCAGCTTTTAGTTGATAAATTTGACGTTAGCGAAGCTCAGATCATCGTTTTGTTTGAAAAAAAAGACGGAGTTTCTGACTCGAAATTCCAGCAAACGATCGCTCAGTATATGCAAAAAGCAAAGGGAAAATCAGACGCGTCGAAAGTCGACATGCCAACGGCTTCTAACAAGATGATAAAAGGAAGCACAGCGTATGGAATTATCCATTTTAATCACGATGATGGCACCATGGATAAACGAGTGGAAAAGATCAGAACTCTTTCAGCTGAAGAAAAAGAAATGAGTGTAAAATTAACCGGTGGTCCTATTATTGAAAAAGATATGAATACAGCAAGCCAAGCTGATTTAGCAAAAGCGGAAGCCATTGGTATTCCTGTTGCTTTAGTTGTGCTTCTTCTAGCTTTTGGCGGCGTGGTAGCCGCTGCAATCCCTCTTATGATAGGAATTGTAACCGTCGTTACCACCATGGGCGTTGTCTATTTCTTTCATCCGTACACAGAGCTGTCCATCTTTATTTTAAATGTGATTCCAATGATTGGATTAGCTCTTAGTATTGACTTTGCCCTTTTATTTATTAATCGCTTTAAAGAAGAAATTCAAACAAAATCGGTAGAACAAGCAATCAAAATTACCATTCAAACAGCGGGACGCTCGGTCATCTTCTCGGGATTATGCGTATTTATTGGATTAGCGGGAATGCTGTTTATTCAAGTGGATATTTTCCAAAACGTCGCTCTTGGAGGAATGGCTGTTGTTTTTATTGCTGTGTTTTCAGCTCTTACGCTTCTTCCTTCCATACTGGCTATATTAGGTACACGCATTAATCGTTTACGCATCTTAAAAGTCAGCGAACAAGGCGGTCAGTCTAGGTGGCGTTCATTCGCTATATTTGTCATGAAAAAGCCTGTAACTATGACGATTGTTTCTCTTATCATTTTGTTAGTAGCACTTATTCCCGTTCGAGACATGCATCTAGAAATACCGTCTTCAGAAGCGCTCCCAACAAAATACGAGTCTCGTCAAGCTTTTGACACGTATAACGATACGTTTATAAATAAAAACACGGCAGACGTTTATTTTGTGCTAGAAGCTAAGCAAGATATGCTAAATGAAAAGCCTTTAACAAATGCCTTTACTTTTATAAAACAATTAAAAGAAGATTCGTTAGTTAAGCAAGTCGATTCTATTTCTACCGCTTTAAACGTAAAATCAAGTGACCAGCTTCAAGCTATGCTGGAAAACCCGCAGATAAGTGCACAGACAAAGCCAGCTGTAGATTCGTTCATTAACGGACATTATATGCTCATAAAAGCTACGCTAGATACAGACCAAAATTCAGATCAAGCAAAAGATTTTGTTCGAAAATGGAAAGACAAACGGTCACCTTTCACCGTTCATATTGGCGGCTATCCAAAATTCGAACAGGAAATATTCGATGAAATTTATGAGAAAGCTCCATATGGTTTGGCTCTTGTTTTATTTTCAACGTATGTCATTTTAATGATTGCTTTTCGTTCTGTCCTCATTCCTTTAAAGGCTATCATTATGAATATTTTAAGCTTAACAGCTACGTTTGGTTTACTTGTATGGCTGTTTCAAAATGGACATTTAGGTCTTACCGAATCTAATATTGCTTTAGTACTGCCGGTCTTTGTTTTCGGCCTTGTATTTGGGCTTAGCATGGACTATGAAGTCTTTTTAATTTCGCGCATTCACGAAGTGTATCATCAAACCCGCGATAATAATGTGGCAACGGTAGAAGGCCTAGCTTCCACTAGTAAAATCATTACGAGCGCTGCTTTAATTATGATTGTAATTACAGGGGCCTTTGCTTTTACAGACGTAACGCCTGTTAAACAAATGGGTGTAGGAATTGCTTTAGCTATATTTATCGACGCAACAATTGTCAGAATGCTTCTTGTCCCTTCTCTTATGAAATTGCTTGGAGATGCCAACTGGTGGTTTTTCACTAAAAAACGCGATAAGTCCAGTTCCAACGAACAGTTAAAATCATAATAAAAAAACCCGCTCACTTGAGCGGGTTTTGCATTGAAGGCTTCTTTATCGACTTAATTTTGCAAAAGCGATAATGCCTTCTTCATCGTCTAATTCCAGTTCTAGTCCTGCTGCGTATGGGTCTACGTTCATTTCCGTATCCAGCCAAAAGCGCAGGGCTTCAATAATGTTCAAAGTAATATGAACCTGCTTACGATCATGCACGTATGACTCTGCTGAAAAACCGTAGTCATCATCATACATTAGCTCAATCTCTACTTCTTGAGGCTGAACTTGTTTCTTTTCTGCGATATACAAACACATCGCATTGATAATATCTTGTTCAGAAATTTTTATTGTCTCCAAGATTTCACTTCCTCATTTTTACGCTTGTTGCTACGTACGCTTTGGAATAACTTTACTACAAGAAGAATTAAAGCTACAATCACGAGCATGTTTACCATAAAGCCTAAAATTGGTCCTAATGGTCCTAAGCTTGATAGTAAGCTTCCGAATAATAAGCCCGCAATTCCTCCCATTAAAAGACCTTTCATTAAGCCGCCGCGCTTTGAGCTAGCCGCTGTACTTTTAGATGATGAGTTTTTAGACGTATTGTTTTGCTTAACTGAATTATTGTTATTGTTTTTAAATAAGCTTGATTGGTTATTGCTTCCGCTGTCAAAAGAGCGCTTTCCTGACTTATACCCTTTTGCGCTTGCTACGTTTGAACCGTCATGAATAAGTGATCCACCGACTGGTGAAAACACAACCGCTAATGCGATAAATGCGGCCAATAATTTTTTTACCATTGTTTTCCCTCCACTAAATGACTAACGTCACATATGTTTTTTCATATATGATTTCCATATATGTTCCTACGTTTCATCATACCAAAAGGTTTCACTTTTTTATATAAAAATGCATCAAGCTCCATCAAATGTTCACAGGATTAAACATTTGTACGTATTTCGTGCTTATATAACATCAGTTAAGTATAAATCAAAGGCATTCATAAAACTAACAAAGGTCCTTCATCTTTATTATATATAGCTTATTTTACACTTCGCCGAAAACATTATCTAAAATTTCTATTTTTGAGGTAGTGACTTTTGCAGAATTCTTTGTTTGCTCCACTAATTTAATAATGTCTTTATGGGCCTGCTTAGCACCTATTATTAATAATTAATAAAGGAACACCTATTACATTAATCTTTAACCTTCTTGAAAACAAACCTCCTAGTGTCATAGATAAGGGTACGGTGGGAGATGTATTGGAAAAAAGTATTTTCGTTTGTGATTCTCCTTTTTTATTTAGCAAATTGGCTAACTCATACATAGCAGGAACTACTACTTTTGAAGACCCTCTCCCTAATGTATATACTTCATTTTTTTCTTCATCATATCCATGAAAAATTAACTTCCCCATATCCTTAGAAGTCAATTTATTAAAAACATCAATATTTAATATTTCTTTATCAGTTGGTTCTCTATTAGCAGGGAGCTTTTTCAGATGGTAAGCAGCTGCCAATGCTGATGAATGTGTGCCTCCGTAGCAGTTATAAATATAAATCATCTTGTCATCTCCTAAATAACTAACTCTCCTTTCATTATGATCAAAATTTCTCTGCTCCATTCTTAGATTTCCCAGAAGAAATTCTATTCTTTCCCTATTAAAACCCGTACAAAAAACATCCTGGAATACAATTGTTACACTCCATTCTTTACGTCCCACAACTACTTCCCTCTTGATTGAAGTTTAAAAAGATTCAAGAAATTCTTGGTAATAGAGACATTCAAACAGTAACAATAAAGGATCTATATACTTATATGACGAATAACATACAGGAAAAAGATTTAGTGAATGGATGAAATTTGTCTCTGAAAGCTTCTAACATTGCACGTTTGTAGTTAATTCGTCTTCAATACTTCATATTATATACTTGCCCTTTCATAAATAAGAGCTTTCTCTTATATGAATATGTATAGATAGACTAAAGTTAAAAAGGAGAGATACGATGTTGAATGAACAGTTCCCATTATCAACAGCAAATTTATCAGATGCAATGGAAGGTGCAAATCACTTAGACTTTTCTATTAAGCCGTTGCAGCGTCATTACAAACTATTTGGACCGGCTCTTACTGTAGATACGCCTGCTGGTAATAATTACTCAGTGCTTGAAGCGATTCGATTAGCGGAGCCCGGAAGCGTGCTCGTCATTGATGGAAAAAGCTACTGTAACCGTGCCTTAGCAGGAGATTTCGTAGTAGCCATGGCGAAGCTTGTTGGAATAAGCGGTATTGTGCTAGATGGTGTTATACGAGATCAAGAAGATATTGAAAAACTCAATTTCCCCGTATTTTGTAAGGGCTCTACGATCGCAGCAAGCAGCAAAAAAAATAAAGGAATAGTAAATGAAACCATTTCCTGCGGGGGCGTAAAAATTCATCCTGGCGATTTTATTGCAGGTGACGATGGTGGAGTCATTGTCATTCCCAAAGAGGAAGCCGAAGAAGTATTAGCAAAAGCGCGGGAAAAGTGGCAAAAAGATAAAGACAGAGAAAATAAAGTATTAGTTAGCAAAGAAACGGTATATACGTATTTAGATAACGCCCTAAAATAAAAGACCTCCGCTTGGAGGTCTTTTATTTGTCATATTGTAAAAATTCTAATCGATTTCCGAACGGGTCGTGAACAAAAAAACGCTCTCTCCCTGCAATAGGCTCTTCTTCAGAAAGAACGCAGCCCCCGCGTACCAACTTACGTCTAAGCGTCTTGATATCTTCCACGACAAAAGCTGGATGCGCTTTTTTAGCAGGTATGTAGTCTTCTTGAATACTGATATGCACTTCTTGAGTCCCACATTGAAACCATATGCCGCCTCTGTGCCTTAAATTTTCCGGTTTAAGAACAGTTTTCATTCCTAAAAGATTTTCATAAAAATTTCTTGCTTCTTGCTCGCATCCTTCTGGACCAAGAAGCTGAACATGATCAATTCCTAGAAACATCCACAAACCCCTTTCAAAAACGTCTTCCTAAAAGTTATTAATCAATGACTCTAGGATTATGAATAACCTGCAGTTCTTTTACAGCTTGCTTCATTTCGCTTTTGCAAATTGGACAAGTTGGCTGATCTCCGCTTTTAAAGTTATCTCGAACCCAGCAATTACACGTATCTGATGTACATTCCCAAACTTTTGTTTCTTCAATAACAGCCGGCTCTAAATTTTTACGATTATACATACACATCGTCTCCTTTAAACAGTACTTTTTAAGTGGATAATAAATGAAGATTAACTTAGCGTGTAAATGTGGTAAATGGTGCAAGATAAAGTGATACTATACATCCGTAAATCAATCTTTGAGGAATACATACGGCGTCTTGAAAGACTAAAATAAAAATGAAGTTATAACAAAGCAGATAGCAGTTGCTTTTTTTAAAACAACGGGATAGTCTGAAAAGAACAAAAATGAAGATCACAAAAATTATATATTTTACTATTATAACAGAGTTTATAATTTTTTACAAATCAGCTTCCATTTACTTGTTTTGCTTTTCATAAAAAAAAGCGAGCACATGATTAGGCTCGCTTTTCATTTCTTATCGAGTTTGTCCGTTTCCACTCATAATATATTTAATTGTCGTAAGCGCAGGAAGTCCCATTGGACCGCGTGCATGAAGCTTTTGAGTTGAGATTCCAATTTCAGCTCCAAATCCTAAAGCTCCTCCGTCAGTAAAACGCGTAGATGCATTATGATACAGTGCGGCTGCATCCACTAAAGACATGAAGCGTGAAACGGCTTGTTCATCTTCTGAAATGATCGCTTCAGAGTGTTTTGTTCCATATGTTTCGATGTGATCAATCGCTTCATCCACACTCTCTACTACTTTCATCGCGATCGCTAAGCGCAAATACTCTTCAGCCCAGTCTTTTTCAGCCGCTGGTTTTGCTCCAGGAATTTCACCTACTGTCGCTTTGTCACCATATACTTCAATATTATGATCGTTGAATGCTTGAATCAATTCATCTTTATGAGAATCGAGCCAGTTCTTGTGTACAAGAACCGTTTCTGCTGCGTTACACACCGCTGGTCGATCTGTTTTTGCATTAATCAAAATTGGAATGGCCTTCTTAACGTCAGCTTGTTCATCGATGTAAATATGGCAGTTTCCAACTCCCGTTTCTAACACGGGAACCGTTGCGTTATTGACGACCGCTTGAATCAATGAGGCCCCTCCGCGTGGAATTAGCACGTCAATATGTTCTTTCATTGTAAATAATTCTTGCGTAGCCGCACGATCTGTACTTGAAATAAACTGTACCGCTTCTTTAGGGATTGGCGTTTCATCAAGAGCTTTATGAATAATGTCCACGATAGCTTGGTTAGATGAAACAGCTGAAGAACCGCCTTTTAACACAATGGCATTTCCAGATTTCAACGCTAGCCCTGTTGCATCTACCGTTACGTTTGGACGGGCTTCATAAATCATTCCGATAACGCCAAGAGGCACGCGTACTTGCTTTACATCTAGACCGTTATCCAATGTCCAGCTTGATAAAATATCTCCTGTTGGATCATCTAACTCAGCAACTTCACGAAGGCCGTTGGCAAATTCTTTTACACGTTCCGCTGAAAGAGCAAGGCGGTCCATCAGTGCTTCATCAAAACCTTTTTCTTTCCCGTTTTTTAAGTCTACTTCATTTGCTTTTAAAATATACTCCGTGTTGCTTTCAAGTGTAGAAGCAATCGTTAACAGTGCATCATTTTTTTGTTCTGTTGTCAGTAAACTTAATTGCTTAGCTGCTTTTTTTGCTGAAATAGCTTGTTCTTCTACTGAATACTTTTCATTTGTTTGTAACACCAAATCACTCCTGGATTCGTTTTAGTTTTGTTTGATTTTAAAGTGTGAGGCATAAGAGGTAAATGCAATCATGCAAAGAAAAGGAAGGGCTCCTTTTCTTTACAGCATGTTTGCTTACAAACCGACCGGTACTGGAATTTCTAAGTGACACACCAGACCTTCGCTGTCTACAATCGGTTGATCAATTGGCTCATTCATTGCAAGTTCATCAGATGAATAATTTGTCACACCAAGAGCCAGCTCATTTTCGTCTTTATCTAGAATACGTACAACTGCTCGTTCACTAAAGTGGCCTTTAATATATTTAACGTGCTCGCGAAGTAAAGGCTCTTTATCTTCAATAATTGCACGTTTCGCGGCATCTTCGACTACTATTTCCCCTTCAGGACCAGAGTTAAACGCAATCCACTGTTTTTTCTGATTAAGGTTCGCAGAATCATCTTCAGATTCAAAATACGTTCCTGTTGCATCTCCATCAACCGCTTGTGTTAAGATGTTTGGCACGCCGGCTCTTCCTAAAAATGCTGGAATTCCTGACGCCATAGCGATTTTGAACGCGTCAATTTTCGAGCGCATACCGCCTGTTCCAACTGAACTTCCTGAATCTCCTGCAGATTCTTCGATTTCTTGCGTAATTTCTCCTACGTGAGGAACTAATTTTGCATTTGGATCCTGGCGAGGATCCGCGCTGTATAAGCCATCGATATCCGATAAAATAATAAGCAGGTCGGAATCCACTAGTCCAGCAACTTTAGCTGAAAGTGTATCATTATCGCCAAATTTTAATCGATTGATGGTTACCGTATCGTTTTCATTGACAATTGGCACAATGCCGCGTTCTAACAGAACGTTAATTGTATTTCGTGCATTGTTGTAACGATTTTCGTCTGAAAAATCGTCTCTCGTGATTAAGATTTGAGAAGCAACGTATCCATGGGATAGAAACAGTTCTGAATAAGCCTCCATTAACAGTCCTTGACCGATTGAGGCAGCTGCTTGTTTTTCAGGTAAAGAGCTAGGTCGCTCTAAGCAGCCAAGCTTGCGGTACCCTGCAGCTACAGCTCCTGATGAAACTAATAGCACTTCATGACCGCTATCTTTTAAGTCTACGACTTGGTCCACAAGGCGCTCGAGCTTCCGTCTGCTGATTTCACCGTGTGAACTTGTTAATGAACTACTTCCAATTTTAATTACAACCCGCTTCTTATTGTCGGGACTCATCAAATCACTCCTAGTGTGTTCTGTATGTTTTCTTGTTTATGATTATTTTTTTGTGGTGAGGAATTCACGAAGAAGATAAGTGACGAATTAATTAGTACTTGCCACTTTTTGTAGTTGAGCACTCATTTCTTTTGAACGCTTTGATGCTCCTTTGACTGCTTGCATCATTGCTTCTCCGCCGCCGTGTTTAGCTAAGGCGTCTAAACCAGCTGCTGTTGTACCGTTTGGAGACGTCACATTTTCACGAAGCTCCGTCGGCGTTTCATCTCTTTCCATCATCATTCTTGCTGCACCGTAAATGGTTTGGGCGCCAATTTCACGTGCTAGCTCAGGATCGAGACCTTCTTCTTTAGCTGCTTTTTCGATATGCTCCATAAGGAAATAAAAATAAGCGGGTCCACTTCCGGCAATTCCTGTGAAAATGTCCATTTGCGGTTCATCAATCACGTATACTTTTCCGATTGCAGAAAGCAGCTCTTTTGCTGTTAGCACAGCATCCATTGCAGCATATTGACCTGGAGATATAGCCGTTGCTGATTGTTGAATCATACTTGATGTATTCGGCATCACTCGGATGACCTGCTGTTCATCATGCAGTAACTCTTCCATGTATGAAGACGAAATCCCTGCAAGAACAGATAGGACAAGCTGGTCTTTGTTGATCTGAGGCTTTAATTCGTTTAATGCCTCTTCAGCGCCTTTTGGCTTCATCGCTAGAATAAAAACGTCGATGTCATCTGTTTTCAGCTCGCTGCGCTTTACTGCTGTGATACCATATCTATTTTCAAGTTCGTGCAGTCGCGCATCATTGCTTCGGTTTGTTACGATAATATTTTCAGCAGGTAATTTCTTTGCATTGACCATACCAGAAATCATCGCTTCGGCCATTGATCCAGCACCTAAAAAAGCAACTTTTTGTTTTTGATCCATCAAATCTCCCCTGTCATTTGTTCGTATTTTTGTTCTCGTTTCTTTCAACGGTTCCTATAGTAACATGCTGAAAAAGAGTGTCAAGTTGAATTTAACCGTTTTTTTCCTCCTTGAGCGTATAACCTTATGCATATGTAAGCGTAAACAAAACTTTTTTAAATATTTTTTTCTGCAAAAAAAAACGATTTTTTTTATAAAAATACGTTTATATAAAGAAAATCGGGGCATACTATATAGTTTGGACTTTAAAATTTTTTTGCAAAAAATAGAGGAATTTTGAAAACGTTATTTGAACAATATAATAGGTTTGCTAAAATGAACCTATGTACCAGCATCTTGGTTTTTTTAAAAAAATTTACTTTTGATATAAACCACGCTGTGCTGTCGACATTAAAATAAACAAAACGACATACAATCTAGGAAGTGTCTAAACATTATTGGAGGTTCTATTATGAGGAACAACTCGTTTTCTACAGTTCCATCGTCTTCAGAAGGAATAGAGAAACAGGATTTACACGTTGTGGGAATTGGCGCTTCTGCCGGAGGGTTAGAAGCTATTGAGCAGTTTTTCGCTAATATGCCTTCACCAAATGGAATGGCGTTTATTATTGTGCAGCACCTTTCCTCTAAATATAAAAGTTTTATGCCAGAACTTTTAGCAAAAAAAACAGGAATGAATATCAAACTGACACAAGACGGGATGACTTTACAAGAAGACACAATTTATTTAAATCCTCCCCATCATTATGTAACCGTTGTGGATCATACTCTTCGCCTTCGTCCCTATGAAGAAAATGATCAGGTAAAGTATCCGATTGACGCCTTTTTTCATTCTCTGGCCGCTTCAAAAAAACACCGGTGCACAGCCATTATTTTATCGGGAAAAGGAAATGATGGAACAGGAGGAGCAAAAACGATACGAGAGTATGGCGGAACTGTACTTGTACAAGATGAAAGCACAGCAAAGTACAGGGATATGCCCCTAAGCGCTATTGATGCACACCTTGCTGATTATATTCTTTCTCCTGCTGATATGCCTGACCTTGTGCAAACGCATGTCAGCCAAACTGAATTTACATATAATGAAGAAACGCTGCAATACATTTATTCATTAATAAAGAAGAAAACAGGCATCGACTTCTCTATGTACAAAAAAAACACGGTGCTGCGACGACTTGAAAAGAGAATGGCTTTACTCGATCCGCCCTCTCAAACGATGGAAGAATACCGGGATTATCTATGTAAAGAAGCCGAAGAAATCGTCGAACTGCAGCGAGACTTGCTGATTGGAGTGACACAATTTCTTAGAGATAAAGAAGCATTCTCTATTATTGAAGAACAAGTCATCCCACAATTAGTTGAAAGAAAGATTCATAGTCAAGAGGATGAAATCCGCATCTGGGTAGCAGGTTGTTCTACTGGTCAAGAAGCATATACATTAGCTATTTTGCTTCATGACCATTTATCAACAATCAACCGTTATTTCGATGTCCGAATCTTTGCTACGGACATCGATCGTCATGCAATCAAAAGAGCTAGTCAAGGTATTTATGAAGAAGCGGAAGTTCATTCCTTCTCAGCAGCTCAGATTAATGAATATTTTGAGCAAACAAAACACGGGAGTTATCAAGTTAAAAAAACAATTCGCAAAATGATTGTTTTTGCTCCCCATAATATAGGAAAAGACTCGCCTTTTGTAAACGTTGATTTAATTAGCTGTCGAAATATGATGATTTACTTCCAAGCTGAACTGCAGCAGCGCATTCTGTCTCTTTTTCATTTCTCTTTGACAGAAGAAGGCGTACTTTTTTTAGGCCCTAGTGAAACAACGGGAAATTTGTCTGATTTGTTCCGCCCTATCAACAGTAAGTGGAAAATATTTAAGCGTTCCGGACAGCCCAGCCGACAAATTACGGGAGCTTTTAATCTTTCAAAATCCAACTCGCATGAAGGTGATTTTTCTAGCGTGCCGCTGCCAAGTCAGCTTTATAAGCCTCTTCCTTCGCTTAAATTAGATGAGATGTATCAGTCAATGATTGATCACTTTATGAGCCCTTGTCTTGTATTAAATGAATACAACGAAGTGATATTTTGTTCAAAAGAAGCGACTCAGCTTATTAACGTTCCTGTAGGGAAAATTAATTATACAATTTTCAAAATGGTTCCAGTTCACGTCTCTTTAGCCATTGGAGCAGCTATTAAACGCGTAAAAGAGCAAGATATAAGCGTATGCTGTCAGCACATTGAGTTTGTCATAAACAACGTTCAGCGCCGTTTTAACCTCACGATATCTGCTCTTCCAACAAATCACTCTCTTTACTTACTTATGTTTGATGAACAGACAGATGGTGCCATTATTGATAAGGAAAAGCCCATGTTTCTTAATCAAACCAGCTCGATTAGTGAGCTTGTAGTAGATTTAGAGCAAGAGCTTCATTACACGCAGCAGCATTTGCAAACGACGATTGAAGAGCTAGAAACAGCAAATGAGGAGCTAAAGTCCACGAATGAAGAACTGATTGCTTCTAACGAAGAGCTGCAGTCCACAAATGAAGAACTGCAGTCTGTTAATGAAGAGTTAATTAGTGTTAACAATCAGTACGAGCGAAAGATTGAAGAATTAACGGACTTAAATAACGATATTGATAATTTATTAATCAGTACAACTATTGCTACTATCTTTTTAGACGAGCAGCTGAATATTAAATTATTTACGCCGGAAACGAAAACAGTGATCAACGTTCTTCATCAAGATATCGGAAGACCTTTCTTTCATATTTCGCATAACTTTAGATATGACCATCTAATCGAGGACGCAATGCACGTTTTAAGAACAAATAATACCCTTCAAAAAGAAATTCAAAGCTACGATAACCAATGGTACAGCATGAAAATGATGCCTTATCGTACAAATGAGAATTTAATTAACGGTGTAGTTATTACGTTTATTAATATTACAGAAATTAAACGATCAAATGAAGAATTGGCTATTACATCCTTTGCAGTAGCTCACAGTCCTACGGGCATTTTCATTACCGATCATCAAGGTAAAATTAAGTACATTAATCAAAAGTTCATGGAGCAAAAGCATGCGCCGCAAGAAGTATTTGGGCTGCACATCTATGACTTATATACAAAAAAGTTGGGGGTTAAAAGGTTCCCTAAGATTTGGAATGAAGTATATAGAGGAGAAAAATGGAACGGAGAAATTTCCTACGTTCAAGAAGACGGAGAAACCGTTTGGGAACAGTTAGCCTTAATGCCTGTTAAAAATGATCAAGACGAAATCATCCATTACATTGGGCTAAGCGAAGATATTTCACAGCGCAAACAGTCGGAAATGATGCTCAAAAATTCAGAGATGCTGTCAGCACTCGGGCAACTCGCTGCCGGCATTGCCCATGAAATACGAAACCCTCTTACATCATTAAAGGGCTTTTTACAGCTTATGATGCAAGAAGAAACGTATAAAAAAGAATATATGGATGTCATGATGTCCGAATTTAACCGCTTAGAACTGATTATTAGCGAACTGCTCATTCTAGCCAAACCCGAAGTCGTAAAATATGAAAATAAACAGATAAATTTAATTCTTCAAGACGTATGTACGCTGCTGCATACACAGGCCATTCTTAAAAATATTACTATTTCAACAGATTTTGAAGAAAAATTACCTGTTGTTCATTGTATTGAAAAAGATATGAAACAAGTATTTATCAACATGGTGAAAAATTCTATTGAAGCGATGGATGACCCTGGGTCTATTCTAGTGGTATCTAAATTTGATCCAGATACAAATCAAGTAGTCGTCCAAGTGATAGATGAAGGAAAAGGCATGCCGAAAGATCGATTAACACGAATTAGCGAGCCTTTCTATACAACAAAAGAAAAAGGAACAGGATTAGGATTGATGGTGAGTCACAAAATCATTAGTAATCATAAAGGAAGCATTTCGTATGATAGTGAAGAAGGAAAAGGAACAACGGTAGAAATTCGATTGCCGCTTTCTTAATGTACTTTGTTCTTCTGTCTTAAACAGTCAAGCTCCTGATTAATTAAATCTTGTATGTCAAACAAATGTGTAGAGACCAATTCAATATATTCTCCTTTTCCTGCTTCAATTACGTCGGAGCGGATAATACTCAAGAGGTCTTGAATGGTTAGCACATTTGTTTTCATTTCTCGAAAATGACGCTGAAGATCAACTAGCTGCATTTTTTTCGCCGTTTCTACATCTGTTTCCCTGACTGAAAAATCTTGGCTTACTTGTGATGAGTCTTGCATAAGCATAGATCGAAACTGTTGAAGAGTTGATTGAACACTCGTCATATGCTCGTGAATAGGATAGCAGAAAACAGCGTGCAGCGAATGATAGGCTTCAGGCTTAAAATGAAAATCAAAAAGAGCAACCGGGTTAGAAAACGTGCGCATATTTACTTCGATTTGCACTTCTTCCTTTCCCTGGAGTGCTCTTTTTACTTTTTCTTGACTATCTTCATCAACTAGATCTAAAAAGTTCTGAACAGGCGGGAAATTTTTCGTGACGCTTGGTGTAAATTCAATTATTTCGTTGTCTTTATTGAGTAAAAACATTGGAACCGGAATGTGTTGAATCGGCAAACTGATCATATTTCTTCCCCCATTACTAACATTTTATCTTGCGTCGAACTTTCTTTATTGTTGATTAGAAGCCAGTCTTTAAAAGCTTGAATATGATTAATGAATATGGTTTTTGAAGATCCTGAAGCCGATAAATCATGCGTATTGAGAAGCCTGCTGCCTACTAATACAAGAGGACTTTGCGGCATGTTTTCAATCTCAGCAATGTATTTTTGTAAATCAGGCAGCAAATGCACTTGTGAGACGGACAAACATACTACATCAGGGTCCCACTTCTCGATACTTTTTAAAGCGAACGGTAGCGGCAAATTGGCTCCTAAGTTTTTCACTTCCCATCCATGTTCTCTCATAAGTCCTGCAATCATTTTAATGCCTAAGTAATGCTCTTCTCCTTCAATGCAAAAAAGAAGGGCCCGATTACGCTGAAGCAATTGCTGCTGAGAAAGCTGAAAACGAGTTAACACATAGTCACAGGCTGCAGTAGCCAAATGCTCGTCCGCGACTGAAATTTTATTTTCTTGCCACCTTTTCCCTATCTCATACATCGCTTCTGTCAGAAACGTATATACGTCGGTTGAAGAATGACCTTCTTCTATATATATAGCAATAAGCAGCCAGCTTTTTTGAACGTCTCCTTCTAGCAAACAATCAGCTAAAGCCGCTACATTACGAGAGTAAACGATAAGATCACGCCCTTTTCCTAAAGTTACAATAAATCTCTAGGCAAAACTTCCTTTTTGCACGATGGACAACATGCGTAGACGCCTTTATTTTCATCATAATCTACGTTCATCGGCTGCTTGCATGCTTTACATACAGCATGTACGTAGTTTAAATATTTTTCCATTAATAAACGTGTTGCCCCACTTGTTTTCCCGCAATAATAGCAAATAAACCTTACTTTTCCTTTTTTTGTTATCTCTACTTCTCGCATATGCTGACAAGATTCACAGCGATCCCAGCTGCGAAGATAATTGCTCAAAGAATATTGTGGTTTATTTGTTTCTATATACATTTTCGTTTCTTGATTTCTTGTTTTATCTTCGGTAAAGTCAATCGACCGAATAAGCTGTTTAGCGCCTAGCTTTGACTCAATTCTAGCGGCCATAAACGCTTCTTTCTTTCCGCCATAAGGCATATTAATCCATATAGTGGATTCATCGATGATAAGCAATGACATCGGAACAGGAGATGAAATGACATGAGCGCCGTCAATTCGAACTTCTGTTGGTTCACGAGTAAGAACGGTCACTTCACCTTTAAACGAATTTAACACATCCCGTATTTCTTGAGAGATAAGGGATGCATAAGGAATGCACAATAAAATCTGCTGCCGAGCTTGATATAAGTCTTTTTTTAACTGACTGCTGTTCGATGGATGGTACCAAATCAATTTAGGATGCTGAATGACTTCTTTTAAAAATTGCTGAGGCTGGTATACTTTTTGATTTTCGTTAAAGTGGTTAACCAACTTCCATAACGCTCGCTCCTTTGGTACACGCTGCTGGGCAAACGACTCGTCTGAAAGCATAATAAATTTTCCTTTTGAACGCGTCACCGCTACATTTACCAATCGGTCGCTATTTTCATTTGTTAAAAGTAAACCTGGTTTTGACTGCGGCTTTGTATCGACCGTATCAAAAATCATGATATCTCGTTCCGCGCCTTGAAATTTGTGTACGGTTGCTGCAATTATACCGCTAGCTGGTTCAATATCTTGAAGAAATGCATTGATCAATTTAGCTTGAGACTTATAAGGAGTCACATAGCCAAGAGTAGCCGAAGAAGCTTTGCGTGCCCGCAGCATCAAACTTACCGCCAACACAGCCGTTATCACATTGTAGCGTGAGCCGGAAGCAGCATCTCGCATAGCGGAAGAATGCAAATGACCAATGTTAAGCATAAGCGCTGCTTCATGAGCAAACGGCCGGCTGCTTGCTACTACTTCTCGACTTGTTGTGACAGATGGATGATCTGCTACTCGATTGCTGTAAATATAGCGATTTGTAAAAGCTGAGATATCTTTATGCATTCTTCTTTGCTTCGTCAACATAAAAAGATGCGGGTGTATCTCACTGCTTTCTACTTGCTCTACAAGACCCGTCTGCTCAAATAAATCTCGCTGCAGCCACTTCTTCACTTCAGCATGAGAAGATTGAGATACCGGGGGAAGCTGTTTAAAATCGCCGCATACGACAATTCGTTTTCCTAACGTAGCTGCAAAAGCAATTTGCGGTGCATATGCCATGCTAATTTCGTCTACCACAACCATATCAAATTCATTTTGATAAAGTAATCGGTCAATAGCCGCTTTTGATAAAGTAGTGCCTACAATATACGCTTGATCAAAAACATTTTTCTCCGCTTCAATCCACTTCTTACGAAGGGCGTTTATCTTTTTGTTAACTTGCTGAAGCTGGTGAGCTCTATTAGGATACCTGCTTAAGTAAACTCGTTCTTCTTGTAAATCACGCATCTCCTGAGCTAAATCCGGATCATCTTCTCCAATGACTTCTTCTACTTTTATATTTTCTAAGCCGCTGCTTTTTGTTGCTCCGTATCGAATGAGTTTTCCTTTTTTCCAAGCTCCTTTCTTTTTTAACTGACGCGCAGTTTCTTGCAGCAAACCGTCCACCGCTGCATTACTGTGAGATAATAAAAGGATCCGCTTTGATTTCCGGTAATAGCTTGCCGCGATTTTGGACAGCGTATATGTTTTTCCTGTTCCAGGAGGCCCCCAAATATAAGTAGTACGGTTATAACGCGCTCGCAGCAACACTTCATGAAGAGCGTTCTTAGACGTATACTCCTTATGACGAACAGGACTATCGCCTCTCATAAGACGTTTGATTCTCACTATTTTTTGCTTGTAATCTTTTGCTTCCGTGAGTCTATCAATGAGTGCCTGCAATAACTCCCATGGTTCATTATATATATCGAGTTCGTCTACTTCTTGGCCAATAAACGCATCTATTTTAAGGTACAGATCAAACCCTTCTGTTCCGATAACTTCTCCTTTACTTTCTTTATGCTGGTGGACAAGGCGTACCTGAGCTCCATCAAAAAGGTATAAATCGGCTGTGCGTTCAAACCGGTAAAGATACGCATCCTCCTGCTGCCCTAAGTACTCTCCTTTTCCTACCGTATACTTTTCTCCGCCGTGTTTCTTCATATAATTAATCTCAATTGAAAGTGCGCGCCCCCATGCTTTTAAATATGAAGAGATAGAGCGTTTTTCCATAGATGTCTAACTCCCTTTTTATCCGTTCATTTCTAACTTGTCTATTCTATCATGTCATTTGAATATAGCATAGCTTCTTTCTTTTTCCTTTTTATAAAAGCAGAACACCTTTTTTACTATTCTATCTCTACAGACAAATTAAGACTTTTTTCATCATAATCGTAAAAAAACCGTGTTTTTCCTATCACTTTAGACGTATTGTTACAAACTTGTAATATAAAACCTACCATTTTGTCATGGTTTTGTTACATATTGCTGATAGAATAAGATACAACTATTGGAAATAAAGGAGAAATATTAGATGAAAAAACACATTTTTACATTAGGGGCCACAGCTTTAGTATCAATTGGAATTGCAGACGCAGCATCAGCTGACACAGACACGCATAAAGTAAAAGCTGGAGAAACGTTATTCAGCATCTCACAGCAGCATAATGTAACAGTTGAAGACTTAAAAAAGTGGAATGGTCTTTCTTCGACATTAATTTATGCAAACCAAACATTACAAATTGGATCTACATCTACTGACTCTTCATCTAGTTCAACTCCAACTACGACATCTTCAAACCATACATATACAGTAAAATCAGGCGACACGCTTTATCGTATCGCTAAAAACAACGGTACTTCTGTACAGCAGCTAAAAGAGTGGAATAACTTATCTAGTCATTTAATTTATGTGAATCAAGTATTAAAAATAAGCGGAACAGGAACTGTTTCATCATCACCTTCAGCACCTGTACAAGAAAAAACAAACGAAACGCAAGCATCCCCGGCTCCTAGCAACAGTAAAAGTTACAAAGTTCAGCCTGGAGATACAATGTGGAGCGTAGCACAGCGACACGGCATTTCAATTTCTCAATTAAAACAGTGGAATAACTTATCGTCTAATACGATTTACATTAATCAAGTGCTACAAGTAGGCGGACAAGCTGCAGCTCAAGCAAAACCATCAACGCCAGCGACTACTGCTCCTTCAACACCGTCGACTTCAACGCCGGCACCTGCTCCAGTGCAAGAAAGCAAGTCGGTTTCGAAAGAGATTACGGTTGAAGCAACAGCTTATACTGCTTACTGTGCAGGCTGCAGCGGAATCACTGCTACAGGCATCGACCTAAGGTCAAATCCTAATCGAAAAGTAATTGCAGTTGATCCTCGCGTGATTCCATTAGGTTCTCGCGTATACGTAGAAGGTTACGGAGAAGCAATTGCTGGAGATACTGGCGGTGCCATTAAAGGTACTCGCGTTGATTTATTTATGGCATCTCAAAGCTCAGCTTTAAATTGGGGACGCAAAACGGTAAAACTTCAAATTTTAGATTAATCACTAAAAGCAGAAGCGTGTTAGTCGCTTCTGCTTTTTAATTTTTTTTCAAACATAATCATATCGATAGCTTGCAAGCCATTCTCGTAAATCGGTGGAACGTACTGCAAAAAGAAATTCTTTTTGACACCCCTTTGATAAAAGCCTGCCTTTTTATAAAATGCTATGTTTTCAAGGCTGGAGTCCGCTGTTCCTACAATCATTTTAGAATAATGGTTACACTCATACAGTACTTCTAACTTTTTAATGACTTTGCTGCCGATTCCTTTTCCTCTGTACGCTTCTTTTAAACCGATATTCTTTACTTCTACTGCCCGTTCCTCTTCATCGATGAGGCACTGCACAACTCCTATCTCCTTCTTTTCATACACAATGGTAAATAAGGAACCTTCATTTATATACGACTTCACCACTTTTTCGTCTTCATCCCCTATTAATAGCGGGTTCAAATAGGAAGCGCGCCTATCTTTGTGGATTTCAATAAGGTCGATACTCATCTTTATCCTCCAAAAAATAAGTCAATAATATTGCTGCCTTTTGAAGATGATTTATTATATAGCTCTGAATACCCGCAGCTCGTGCAATATACCACTGTAAAGTGGTTGTGCTGAACGTCTAAGTATCTAGACAGTCCCGTTCCCGTTGTAGCAATTTCTTTTGTTTGTGCTTCTGTATGTCCGCATTTTACACAACCGTTTTTCCCCATTGTTATACTCCTTTATAAATAAAATAATTTCTTATTTATATAAACGGATAGAAAAGGAAAAAGTTTCATTTAATTGATAAATAAAGGAACTAAGGAAACCACATTTTCCATTACCTAGAAATAGAAAATGTGGTTTCTTACTTTTAGTATTAACGGTATGACTATACAGTTGGTTTCTATGATAGGAGTTCTCTTTTCATAATTTCAACGTTTTTTTGATGACATTGTGCGGTGAAATCAGAGGGAAACGCCAGTTTATCATTTAGCTTATCGAGCGCTTCTTTACTGTTTTCTTTCACTGCCGCTTGCAGTTCATCTAAATAAGAGCTGGCCATCTCCACTCGTCTTTGAATTTCAGCTCGGTGATGTGTCGTTTTCCCGTGCCCGGGAACTAGCGTTAGATTTTGGTGCTTAGCTAAAATGTGTCGCGCAATAGCAAGCGTGTCGCGGTAATCATTTACACTTTCATATATGTACGGATATTCAAAATCCGATAAATAATCCCCTGCAATCCATATCGAATCATCGACAATCATAAATAGGCCATCGGTTGTATGACCTTTTGCAAAATAACAGGTAATGGATGTTTCACCTAAAGTAATATGCTGTTCATTTTCGGTTACAACAATATCTAATTCTGGGAATATAATATCATGGGATCTTTTTATATAATAATTATGATCAAACTGCTTAATCATTTGAACTTTTTCTTCTTTGTCCGGGTGTTGTTCTAAAAATTTGCTGCCAATAAAGGTGGCATTTAATTCTAAGAAAGCCCCATACCCAATGACGTGATCAAAATCTCCGTGAGTAAAAAACACATACAGTTTGCGGTGGTTTAAGATCCCTTGAACATGCTGTTTAATTTCATTAATTTCGTGAGGAAGCCACGTTGGATCAACAACAATGACACAGTCTTTTGTTTCAATGACTGCAGATGTTGTTTGAAACAGCGCGCTTTCAAAAACCGTCATTTGCTCCGTTTTATATTGAATCATGAGAACAGCTCCTTATTTTTTCTATCACCTTTATTATAGCGGAAATAGAAAGATAAGAGTGCGTATGACGGTTTATAAAACAAAACTATGCAAGATGTGATAAAATGCGGAACCAGCCAAACAATGAAATCCAAATAGGAATACTAAATAAGGTTCCCCAAAATAAACCTTTCAAAAAGTTCCCTTGATTCATTCTGATATTCCTCACCTTCATCGTATGTTGGTTTTTAGTCTAGCGCAGCTTAATGAAATTTTAGTGAAAAATAAAAAAAGAAGCAGTTGCTTCTTTTTTTATTTATTATAAAATTGGTGATCGTACTTAATTTTCGGCAGCTCGCGTACTTCCTGCGACATTTCCGTTCCGCACATCGGACAGTTATAATCAACCGTAACAAAATCTTCTCTCATCCACCCATTACATGATTCAGATTGACACGCGTATACAGTCGTATCCATCATTTGATCTACTTCTTCTTCTACGGCTTTTTTTGCAAAATACATGTGCACAGCTCCCTTTTTTTCTTAGTATATGTAAAATTCCCATTTTTTATTTACAGCTTGATTACTTTTTCATCCGACGTTATTGGACACCACTATTTAATTGTGTATAATTAAATAAAAAGCAATAGACTGGAGGCAACATGAATGGAACAACTTTATAAGCAGCTGCAGCTAGAAAACCAGCTTTGTTTCTCAATTTACGCCACGTCTCGAGAAATTACAAAGGTGTACAAGCCGCTGCTCGATAAATTAGGAGTAACCTATCCGCAGTATTTAGCCCTTCTTGTTTTATGGGAACATGAAACACTCAGCGTAAAAAAAATGGGCGAACTTCTGTATTTGGATTCAGGCACCCTTACTCCTATGCTAAAAAGAATGCAGGATCAAGAATTAGTGATTCGTCAGCGTTCTCATGAAGATGAACGCGTTGTTTTTATTAGTTTAACCGAAAAAGGAAAAAAATTACGTGATAAAGCTTGTCATATTCCAGAAGAAGTTTTTAGTATGACGAATAAGTCGCAAGGAGAATTAGAAAAGCTGAAAGAAACGCTGCAGGAGTTATTGCAATCACTGCATACGTACAATCAAAAATAGACCATATAAAATTGCACATAAAAAGCGCCTGGATTTAAGAAAAATCCAGGCGTTTTTTATTTACTCAGCCGTTGTATTTAACGTTACGTTAACATTCCCACGCGTTGCTTTAGAATACGGGCAGAATTGATGTGCATCTTCTACTAGCTTCTCAGCTACTTCTTGTGAAACGCCTTTAATATGAGCGTTTAACACCACTCCAATTTTAAAGCCATCGTCAGTGTGGTCTTTTAGTAGACTTACCTCTGCAGTAATAGAAGAATCAATGTCTTTTTTTTGTTTCTTAGCGATTAAATTTAAAGCACCGTCAAAACAAGCAGAATATCCTGCTGCAAACAGCTGCTCGGGATTTGTTCCTTCTTCTTTGTTATTTGGAGAAGGATTTACAAGGGTTAAATCAATAATACCATCATCTGATTTAACTCGACCATCTCGGCCTCCTACCGCTGTTGCTTTAGATGTAAATAGTACGTCTGACATAAGATCACCTCATAGATTATTTTATGTAATTTCATTGCAGACAATCAAAAAAGTCGCAATCAAATTCATTTTGTAATCACTTTGATTACCGTGATAGTAATGTACTTCCCCTTCTATAATGAGTGTAAACCTATTATTTTATACAAAAAAAGAGAGTTACCTCTCTTTTTTTCCTCTTTGTTTTTTTAAACCGCTTTGAATAATGTTATCTCCATATTTTTCACGCAAACTTTCGACCGCTTTGTATAAAGGCTCTTTTTTTGCTTGCTCTCCATATGTAAACAAATCTAATTGTTCTTCTTCCTGAAGATGGTGGCTCACTTGAAGAGCAGCTACGCCTAATAAACGAATCGGTTCTCCGTTCCAGTGGCTTTGAAATAATACCGCACTGTAATGAAAAAGATCGTTTGGCTCGCTAATTGCTTTTGAAATAGTTTGGCTTCGAGTAATGGTTTTAAAATCACTGTATCGTATCGTTAATTGAATCGTTTTGCTTACAACTTTTTTCGCTTTCATACGAGAGCTTACAGAATGCGATAGTTTATTTAAAATAGGGAGAACTTCATGTTCATCTACTGCATTTTGAGATAGCGTCGTAGAGTTTCCAATAGATTTAAACTGTGATTGGCGATCAGGGTTCACCTGTCGATCATCTTGGCCCCATGCTCGTTCTTTCATAACTTCTCCTTTTACTCCGAGAGTTTGTTTAAGAAGACCGGGAGCGGCTTTTGCTAGATCACCGATGGTCACGATCTTAATCGCATTTAGCTTCTCAGCTGTTTTTTTACCGATTCCGTGCATTTCCTCTACGGCTTTTGGCCAAAGAACTGTTTGGACATCTCTTTTTCGAAGGACGGTAATCCCTAAAGGTTTTTGCATATCACTTGCCGTTTTGGCTAAAAATTTATTCGGCGCGATTCCAATTGACACAGGAATTTGCAGCGTCTGTATTAAATGCTGCTGAATTGACTTTGCTATGTCAAGAGGAGAGCCTAATTCAGCACAATTTGTAATATCCAAATAGCCTTCATCAATGGAAGCAGGCTCTAAAAGAGGTGAAATGGTTACTAAATAATCAAACATGTTTTTGGACACTTGGCGATATAATGGAAAATTAGGTTTTATCACAACCAGCTCAGGGCATTTTCTTTTCGCTTCCCAAAGAGGCATTGGCGCATATACTCCACGTTTACGAGCAATATAGTTACAGGTTACAACAATTCCTCTTCGTTCCTTTGGATTGCCAGCAATAGCAAGAGGCTTATCTTTGAGCGTATGATCATGTGCGGTTTCAACAGATGCATAAAAAGCATTGGCATCAATATGAAGAATAACTTTGCCGTTTTTAGGGTACATCATTTTCATACTATCACCTCTTTCTGTATAATTAATCCCCGAAAGAAGAACGTACATTCTTATTTATTATAACTCTTTTTTTCTAAGTTGTGCGTACCTATACTTTATTTTTATTTTGAGCGAACACTGTGTGTCACTCTCTCGTATTCTAATGAAGAAAGGAGGAAGAAAACGTGATTGATCAGCTTATCGGAGCCATTAACCAATTAGGCTACGGATATTTCTTTTTTATCATTTTAGTCGGAGCCAACCTTACTCCTATTCCTGACCCGGTATATATTATGCTTGCGGGCAGTCAGGCTACATCTCCGTCCGTTCAGTATATTCCAGCTTTTATACTTACCTACAGCGGCATGATGATTAGCTTATATCTTAAGTTTTTGATAGCCAGTCTTTTTTCAGCTCAGGCGCTTGCGCTATTAAAACGCCCGCGATGGGAAAAAAATGTGATGAAAGTCGAGCGAACGATTCAAGAATATGGATCTCACGCCATCATTGCAAGCTACTTTTTACCAGGAATGCGACATGTGATGCCTTTTTTTCTCGGAGCAAGCGGAATGAAGCATCGGCATTATATTAAAGTCTCATTTTCTTTCGGTTTTATTTGGACGCTCGCTTTATTTATTTTCGGTTCCTTTTTTAATACGACATCTTCTTATACGGACGTGATTGAGATCACTTTAGCTTTTTGTGCGATCAGTTTGATTATCTATGCCGTCCAAAGAAGAAAAATACGAAAAAAACAGCAGTAGTTTGTGTGAGAAGTTCTTTTTCACAAACTGCTGCTGTTTCATTTATATTAAATGACTTCATTATATCCCTTTACAAAGTATTTGCGCGCGCGGTAAAGAGCTGATTTTAACGTAGTCATCTGCATATTTAATAACTCCGCAATTTCTTCATATTTAAATCCAAATCCATATTTTAATAGAAGCAAATTGCGATACTTAGGATTCAATTTATTTAAAATCGCCTGACATTCAGCCGCTTCTTCATTTCTAAGCACCTGCTGAATAGGCGTATACATAACGGGCTCTTCTTTGTAAGAAGACGTATAGCGGTCTTTCACTATTTTACGCCTTCCTAAATCACACCGTTTATTTAATGCGACGCGAAACATCCAAGCTTTTATTTTTTCAGGATCGACCATTTCTTGTTTTTCTAAATATTTTAATGCTACTTCTTGCGTAATATCTTCGGCGTCTTGTCTATTCACGCCATTTTTCAACAAATAAGCCAGCACCTGATTTAAATAATCTTGCAATTCCTCGCCGCACATAATAAGTTCTCCCTTGCTATTTTAGTTTTTCTTTTAGTTCGTTTGGCAGCTCATTTTCATTCAACATGTAAACCTGAGGAGTATCTACTTGATCTTTGTAATAAAAAGCAACAAGATAATCTCCTGTGTCTCGTAAATTAGCACGTTGAAGAAGTGTTTCTACCTGCTGATTGTTTTTTACTTTAATTGATTTCTCATCCTTCGTTAGAGGTGTAAAATCTTCTTGAAGACGATAATCATTTTTAAGATGAGAAGAATTTTTAAAGACTTCGGTTTTTTCTACGTCCTTTGGCATAAGGCGAGCACGTTCATATAAATGCTCTTTCTTCAGCCATGCTTCTACTTCGCTATATGACTTCTCCCAAGATGCTTCTTGAACATACTGTCCTTTTCCATCCATGAAATTGATTGACGCCCAGCTTTCTTTTGTGCTGTACATTTCATCAAACGTTTCGTTCATCATCGACTGTTTGACTACGTGTATAAGCTCTTGCACTTTTTCTGGATTTGTAATATTAATGGAATTTGACTTTCCTGGAACAGAAAAACTTACGCTTTTAATTTTATCTGTGTTTTGTGTTCGTAAAAGCGGATGGAAATTTTCTTTATACTCTTTTGTTTCCGCAATTTCTTTATAAAAAGCTTTATAGTCTGAAAATGGAATAAAGTACTCTCGAACTATTTGCTTTCCATTTTTTAATTTGTAAGCAAATACCGCGATTTTTCCATTGCTTCCCTCTATTTCACTTTGTTTTTCAGGATCCAGCTTCTTATCTTTAGATGCTGTAATTTGTTTTTGCAGCTGACGAACGCTCTTGATCGTTTCTTTACTTGTATAGTAATATGGCGCTTCGTAATAGCCATTCATTCCCTTTGCATAGTTTTCAGGTTTATCAGTCAATCGATACATGTCTTCATCGAAATACACACTTTCAATCTCTGAAACTGCCGGCACTTTAGTAGAATAGCCAAACACGTCTAAATGAATGATAAAGCCTACAATAGTTGCAGCTATAATAAAACCTAGATACCCTTTCCATTTCGTAAAGATACGCCACGTTTTATTTAAAATAATTTGAGCAACTATATAGCCTATTAATGAACCAATAATATAGCCCAAGACCATCCATGAAAATCCACCTTTCATGCTGCCGAAGTAAAATCCGCCCAGCATCAGTGAACAAGCGGTTACTCCGTATACGAATACAGGTTTTAACCAGCCAACTGAAATGGTTAGCGTAGCAGCTTCTACTCTTCTTTTTTGATAGGTGATTAAAGCAACGATGTAAAACAAGACAATGAGTCCAATATAAACAAATACACTAGTAGAAAAGCTTTTATGAGCTGCCAATTTCGCTACGTGTAAAAACGGGATAAGGCTGTCAACATTTTTGTTCACGTAATAGTCATACGCATAGCCATACCAGTAAAACTTTACATTCGATATAGCTAAATAAGAAATTCCGCCTGGGAGAAGGAATAGAACGTATAAAAAGATTCCTTGCAGAACAGACATCCCGGTAAACATTCCGGCTAAAACAGTTCCAGTTAGGACAAATAAATTAATCAGAATACTGTACCCGACCCAGCTTAGAACGTCGCCTGTTGTATAAACATTCTCAACCGTTAAAACCCCTTTAACGGCAAAAGTCACGATTCCCGTAATTAAAATCGGAACAACTAAAACCAACGCGCCCAGAAGCATGTTTTGATGAAACAACGTAGAACGTTTAATTGGTAAACTATGAATATAGTCAGCCGCAATCTTCGTTTGTATATATCGAAATAGGAAAATACCAAGTAACACTGGTACAACGAACATAAGCACGAATTCTAGCCCGCCAAATACGTCAAATAACGTGTCTGGTTTCTCTATATAAGGCTCAACCTTTCCTGTAAAAGTGAAAATTAGTTGTAAAGGCAAAGCGAACAGTAGTACTAACAAGTAGACAAGCCCAATCCATCCCACGTTTCTCATGGATTGAATCCACATGCCGCGGTTAAACGATGATGTTTTCGATTGCATAACCCACATCCCCCATTTCATAAATAAAGATTTCTTCCAGCGTAAGTGGCAAGATGTCAAAAATTAAAGGCTTATACGATCGAACTTTGTTGACTAAGTGATTTTCTTTTCCTCGAACAATACAAAGCAAGACGCTCCCTCGTTTTTCTTGATATAAAATGTCCAGCGTGTCGTAAAGCGCTAGCGGCACATCTCCTTCAAATGCAACTTGAATTTTGTGCACGTCTGATTTTAAATCATCCAGTTCTTTTTCAATTAATAATTGACCGTGATGCAAGATGCCTACATGATCACAAAGATCTTCCACTTCTCGTAAGTTATGTGATGAAATTAAAATCGTCATTTCCCGTTCTGCCACGTCTTGGACAAGAAGGTTTTTAATTTTTTGACGCATTACCGCATCTAACCCATCGAGCGGCTCATCTAAGATAAGTACATCAGGCATAGCAGACATCGCTAACCAAAAACCTACTTGACGCTGCATTCCCTTGGACATTCTGTGTACCTTTTTATGTAATTGAATTGGGAAAGCTTCTTTTAATTTTTGAAACCGCTCTTCGTTCCAAGTCGGATAGACGCTTCTATAAAAAGACGCTAATTGCTTAATCGTTGTTTGAGGGAAAAAATAAAGAGAATCTGGCATAAAAATAAGACGTTCTTTTAAGCCAACGTTTTCAAATACTTCCTCGCCGTCTATTGCGATTTTCCCGTGATCTTGCTTGTAAATACCTGCAATGATTTTTAATAGCGTTGTTTTCCCTGCCCCGTTCGAGCCAAGCAGTCCGTAAATAGATCCTTTTTTTATAGAAAGCGTGACGTCTCTTAGAGCTTCCATTTCTTCAAACTCTTTTTTTATCGCCTTCAGTTCAATCACTATCGCTTCCTCCTTTTACTGCTTTTTCAGCCTGTGAAATAAGTGATAGAATTTCATCTTTATCCATCCCTAAATACATAGCTTCTGCCAACAGTTTTACTAATTCTTCTTTCATCTTTTTCACCTTCTCGTTATTTAGTGTATCAACTTGAGGCGTTACAAAACTTCCTTTGCCTGGAACTGAATAAATATAATTCTGATGTTCTAGTTCACGATACGCTTTTTGAATTGTATTTGGATTAATCGTTAATTCTTTTGCTAACAGCCGAACAGATGGAAGCTTTTGATCGGCCTTAAAGACTTCATGAATAATAAGCTCTTTCAATTTATCTACTAATTGCTCGTATATCGGCTTGCGACTACGAATATCTAAATCGAACATAGTCTGCCTCCCTTCATCTACCCAAAATCATGATGTGTGTACTAGGTGTATTAACTGTATTACTCATCGTATTACAGTTAATATTATAGTATGTTTTCTGGAAAAAACAAGTACTTTTTTTACTTTTGTTACAAAATGATGACAAAAAATTGTTTAATAGCTTTATAGGGGAAATGCAAATAACTGTAAATAAATTGCGTGTGTTGCCTTCGTTATAAGCCAAAATACTCCTTTAAGTCAGCACCTCGTTTTGTTTGTCTTAACCAAGTACCTCTAGTTATTACAATAGTAATGTTTTATAATGTTTATAATTAATTTTTTTAATATAAAAGGAGCCATACTCTATGTACTATGATGCGTTAAAGACGTTTGTTTCTGTTGTAGAAGAGCAAAGCTTTACAAAAGCTGCGGAAAAGTTAATGATTTCACAGCCAAGCGTAAGCGTACACATCAAAAATCTTGAAAAAGAATTTCAAACTTCCCTGTTCCTGCGTTCACCTAAAATGTTAAAAATCACACCCAGCGGCGAAATTTTATACGATCGTGCTAAACAAATGATTCAGATATATGAGCATACGAAACGAGATATTTATGAACATCATCACCGTGTCAAAGGAATGCTAACGATTGGCGCCAGTTTCACGATTGGTGAATATATTCTCCCTTCATTTTTAGCAAAGCTTCGTGAACAATATCCTGATATTGATGTAGAAGTGACTATCGGTAATACAAAGGAAATCGCTCAGCTTGTTCGTCATTTCAAAGTAGACGTAGGGCTTATTGAAGGACACACGGAAGAATCCGACTTACATATTCAGTCATTTATGGACGATGAGCTTGCCATCGTTGCGTCAGTGGATCATCCTTTAGCTCAGCTTAAAAAAGTAGAAATTGATGATTTACAAAATCAGCGGTGGGTAGCGCGTGAAAAAGGCTCTGGAACAAGAGAATATTTAGATCACGTTCTAATGTCCAACGGTTTAAAAATGAAAAGCATGCTAACGATCAGCAGCAATCAAGGAATTAAAGAAGCCATCGTTCACGATTTAGGAATGTCTGTGCTGTCGCTTTGCGCTATTAAAGAAGATGTTGAACAAAAACACCTATCGATTCTGAACGTTAACACCGCTCCTTTTAAGCGCCGTTTCTCTTATATCTATCCTGCTAACAGCTCTCATAAAAAAGTAGCGGAGCTTTTTATTCAGCTTTTAAACTAAAAAAAGACTTTCCACACTGAGTGGAAAGTCTTTTTTAGTAAATAGCCATACATGTCTTTACATTCTTTTTTAGTGAACATGCGTCTGCTGAGCCGGCATTTTGGACAAACGAACAGCTAGGAGAAAAGCTGTTGTAAGAAACACACCAATTAAAGCAATAACACCTTTCCAGCCGTACGCACTCCAGCACAAGCCCGCCACCGTCCCTCCAACGCTTGATCCTGCATAGTAAAAAAACAAATACAAAGACGAAGCCTGAGCTTTGTCATGGGTGGCTCTTCTTCCCACCCAGCTGCTTGCGATGGAGTGACTTCCAAAAAAGCCAAAAGTCAGCAGCAAAAGCCCGGTAATTTTTATCCATAAAACCGGATGCAGCGTAACAATTGAACCTATAAGCGTAACAGCAATCGTACATAACAGCACTTTTTTCCGGCCATATCGATCCGCCAGCGTCCCCATCCAGACTGAGCTGAATACTCCCACAAAAAAAATAACAAAAATAAAACTTACAAGCGTATGATTCCAAGAATATGGAGGTGAGGATAAAGCGTATCCAATATAATTGTATAATGCTACGTTACTTCCAAGCAGCGCAAAACCAATAGCAAAAAGGCAAAGCATCCCTTTATCTTGAAGATGACTGCGAAGAGAGCCAGTAAGCTGACGAAGTTCAAAGGATCGCGAAGTGAAGTTTTGTGAATCTGGCAAGTTCATAAAAAAAACAAAGGTGGCCAGTAAACTGATTACGCTTACAACATCAAGAGCTACGGACCAGTTGAAATATTCCGTGAGTACCCCTGTCATAAGCCTTCCCGCTACGCCTCCAAAGGCGTTTCCGCTTATATAAATCCCCATCGCTTTCCCTAAACTCCCTGGTTCAATTTCTTCTCCTAAGTAAGCCATGGCCACAGAAGGCAGCCCTGCTAAAACGATTCCTTGAATGACGCGAAATACTAATAGTGTTTCAAAGGTAGAGCTAAATGCTGTCATGATGCATAGCAATGACGCAAAAATTAACGATAGGCCCATCAGTTTCTTCCGTCCCCACACTTCTGATAAAGAACCTAAAAAAAGCATGCTAACGGCTAGCGTGATGGTTGTTAACGAAAGAGACAAGCTGGCAAACGCCGGAGATATCCCGAATTCTCTAGAAAATTCAGGTAAAATGGCCTGTGTACAATATAAAATCGAAAATGTGTTGAAGCCAGCTGCAAAAAGCGCAACATTTGTTTTGCGAAAAGCTGATGTTCCAATTACGGTATAACTCACAGTTGGTCACTTCCTTTTTCTCTAAAAAAATCATATCACGGTTTTTTTATTCTGTATAATTCATTATGTAAATCGTTCTCATGCATTTCGGTAATGAGTAAAGTGAACAAATATGGCGAGACAACAGCCTGCTTATTTTCAAACAGCTGCATACGAGAATGAAGATAGTACCCTCTCTCGTTTTACACACATATAAAAAAGCTGAGCCAGTTTTTCATGGCTCAACTTTTTAATCCAGTACATAAGATGCTAATACTTTTTGCACGTCGTAAATGCTTTTATCTTTACGAAACTCTTTTGAGATCGGTGCACTAGAACCCGATACCCAAATATTTAATTCCGCATCTAAATCAAATGTTCCAGCCGTTTCTACGCTAAAATGGGTAATCGTCTTATAAGGAATGGAATGATAATCTGTTTTCTTTCCTGTCACTCCTTGCTTATCAACGATAATTAAGCGTTTCGTCGTAAACACCATTAAATCGCGAATGACTTTATATGCTTGTTCCACTCGCTCGTTGGCAATTAAAATATTTTGTAAGTCTTTTTCAGTTCCTCTTATATCTGCTTCTGATGCATTTCCTAATAGTCCATCTAATATACCCATACTGATCACTCCTTTATATCTACACTACCGCATTTTGTTCTGTCTGGAAACCCAAAACGTTTTTTTAATGAATTAATTTACTTTCACGCGCTTTTTTTGTTAATTTTGCGCTCGTTTTACTAAGAGGCTTATGAAGAAAAATGCCAACGAGCAGCACGCCAAGCCAAATGCAAAGAAGAACCGTAACGTCTTTTCTGACAATATCCGCTAACATGCCTCCTACCACTTCTCTCATCATGCTTATTGCATACGTAAATGGTAAAAACGGATTGATTGCTTGAAAAAAAGCAGGCACGACTTGAATCGGAAATGTACCGCCTGCAGCAGAAAGCTGAAGCACAAGTAAAACAATCGCCATCGCTTTTCCTGCATTGCCAAATATCGCAACAAGCGTATAAACAATCGTCATAAATACGAAGCTGCACAGCAAGCCTAAAAAGATAAAAGGCACTTTATCTACGACATACGTTTTGATTAAAAATAAATCCCCTAGCGTCACAATAAAAGCTTGCACGAGAGCAATAGACAAAAACGTTAAAAGTCTTCCAAGATAGACTTCATAGCTTTTGAATCGTTCTTCATCCGCTACTTCTACGCTTAAAATCGAAACTAACAGCAAAGCTCCGACCCACAAGCAAAGCGTTGTATAAAACGGCGACATAGCTGAGCCGTAGTTCGGAATCGGGTAAAGTCTTTCTTCTTTTAAAAGAACCGGCTTAGCAAAAAAGTCACTTTCTTTTTGCACATCATTCTTTAGCAAATTAATAATATCTTCAATATTTTCTTTTTGCTGAAATTCTCGTATTTTATCTGCTATATTGTGCACGTTTTGTTCAATTCGCGGAAAGTCTTTTGCTATTTTCCCAAGCTCGTGCTGTCCAAGCAAAATGCCACTGGCTGTTTTAGACAGAACGTTAGAAACATCCGGTATGCTTTTGTTAGCTTCATCAAGCAGTGAGTTTGCGCTTGCCGTTTTATCTTTCGCTTCTTTGATTGCTTGTTCAACAGCAGGCACAATCGTAGAAGAATATGAGTTCGTTAACGCATTTAATCTAGAAACAGCTCGATCGGTGCGAGAGCTGAACCTATCAAGTACGCTTTGATTGGGAACATCCCCATTCTTTGTTTGTTGCTGCAGACTGTTTACATCCGAAAGTTGCTGCTGTAAAAGCGTATTTACATCTTTTATGTCATTAATAACAGGTGAAAGAACTTTTTGTTGAGATAACGCATTTAAATCTGTAAGAAGTGTAAGAATCTCTCCTGTGTCAGCAATTTGTTTTGTTAACTGCCCTTTTAGCTGTTCCGCTGCTGCGCTGACTTCAGCCGGTGCTATATCTTTTTCCATCAGCTGATTCTTCAATTCTTGAACTCGGAGAGCTCGTTGCTGAACCCGCTGCAGCGTTTCGTTGATCGTTGGCTCAGCGTTTTTTAAAACTTCATCGCTTTTAGTTAAAAAAGTGTTTAGCTGCTGAGTCATCTGTGCGCCGTCAGCTGTTAGTCTCTCTACTTCAGGAAGAGCGGCCTGAGCTTTTGATACAATGGCTCCAGCTTTTTGAGTGGTGTCATTCGCTTCATTAATTACTTTTTTGATTTCAGGAAGACGATTTTCAAGTTCAAAAATCCGTTGTTCAACTTGTTGAATGGTCGGCAAATCTCGCTGCAGTGTAATACCTAGTTCGTTAAACACTGAAAAAATGGCTCCATTCGCTGTTTTGACGAATTTTTCACTGATTTGTTGTGTTAAGCTGCTGGCTCCTTTACTTGTAATTTTAGGCGCCACTGCGTTTATTTTTTCGTTCACTTTGTAAATAATGACCGGTTTTTCCAAACGATCTTGAAGAACGGTACCAAGCTTTTGTGAAAAATCTTTTGGAATAACAATACTTGCATAATAGTCACCGTGCTTTACTCCGTGATCAGCTTTTTCTTTTGAGACAAACGTCCATCCAAGCGTTTTATTTTTTTTTAACGTTGCAATAATATCTTTTCCCACGTTCACGTGCTGACCTCTTATCGTAGAACCTTCATCTTCGCTCGTTACTGCAATGGCAATACCTTCAGTCCGCCCGTATGGGTCCCAAGATGCTTTTATATTAAACCATGCGTAAAAAGACGGCAGAATCATAAGCGTCAGCACAATGATAATCATTGCCCAATTGGTGAAAATTCTTTTTAAATCCCGCGTATAAATATAAACAGTATTTTTCATATGTCCCACCCAGTTTTATTGTTACAAGTTAGCTTATCCATGTTCGAAGAAACATATTTCTGATACTATAGAAAAAGTTAGATATGGTTTTACTAGAAAGGATGATGAATATGACCGAAAGACTTTATTATAGCAATCCCTACATAAAAACATGGGAAACTGAAGTGATAGAGACGCGCTCTCTTTCGAATGGCTACGCGTTAACGTTAAAACAAACCGCTTTTTATCCAGAAGGAGGCGGGCAGCCTTCTGACTACGGTAATATTGCCGGAATCGACGTAAAAGATGTGTATGAAGAAAATGGAAAAGTATATCATATCGTGGATACACTCCCTGAACAAGCGAACGTCACGTGTGAAATTGACTGGCATCGCCGCTTTGATCATATGCAACAGCACAGCGGACAGCACTTACTTTCGGCTCTATTAATCGATACATATGATATTCACACCGTTAGCTTTCACTTAGGAAGCGAAGCAGTCTCTATCGATCTGAATGTACCTCAGTTATCTCATGAGCAGTTATTACACATTGAAAAAGTTGTAAATGACGCTATTTACAGCAACCGTCACATTAAAACGTACGAAGTGAAAAAAGAAGATCTGCATACTCTTGCGCTTCGCAAAGTGCCCAACCTAGAAGACGAAGTGGTACGCATTGTGGAAATTGAAGGCATTGATGTTTCTGCCTGCTGCGGTACGCATGTGAATCAAATTGGAGAGCTTGGCCTTATTAAACTTACGAAAACAGAAAAGCAGCGCGGCAATACACGCCTCTTTTTTAAATGCGGCATGCGTGCATTAGCTGATTATCAGCAGTCTCAAGAAATCGTAGCAGAAATTAGCAATAAATTCAGCACAAGCCGTGAATTAGTTGTAGAACGCATTAAAAAATTGGAGACTGAACAAAAAGAGCTGCAAAAACAACTAGAAGAATTAAAAAATGAAAATGCAGCTTATTTAGCAAGTGAATTAGAAGCCAAAAAAGAAGGTTCATTTCTGTACCATCACTTTGAAAACCGCACATTAAAAGATGTGCAAGCTTTGACGAAGCAGCTGCTTCAAACACCTGATACGACGCTTCTTTTTGCCTTTTCAAGTGATCAAAAAGTCTTACTGGCTCACAGCGGAAGTGAAGTAAAATGCGGAGAACTTTATAAAGAGCTGCTTCCGCTTTACGATGGAAAAGGCGGCGGCGGACCAAAACAAGCTCAAGCCAACTTTTCATCTTCTGAAAATATGAACGCATTTATTAGCGCAGTAAAAGAAAAAATAACGGGAGCATAACAAAAAGCCTGTCTTTTTTAAAGACAGGCTTTTTCCACTCAATCAGCTTACTAAATAGCCAATTAATAATCCAATTGATAAAGTAAATCCAAAAAACGTATTTGTTTGCGCAGTTGCTTTCATTGCAATAAGCTCTCCGCGTACAAATGCCTGTACGGCTTGAATTGGCTTAGGTGCACTAAGAAACACTAAGAAAATCCAAGGGCTAATATCGAAGAATACCACTAATGCAACGGTCCAAATATAGGCAATGCCAAACAAAGCAGCTAAAAATCTAATCGCATTTTTAGAACCTAATAAAATGGCTAGCGTACGACGTCCGCCTTTTGTATCTTCTTCTATATCACGAATGTTGTTAGACAAATTAATCGCACCTACTAAAATCGCAATCGGAAGTGATACAAAGATGCTTTCAGACGTTACGGTATCCGTTTGAATAAAAAATGAAATCAACACGAACATCGCGCCCATGCAAAGACCTGAAAATAATTCTCCAAACGGCGTATACGCAATCGGAAGCGGTCCGCCCGTATACAAATAACCAATCGCCATACCTACTAATCCAACTAAAGCAAGCCACCAGCTACTGTTTGCACATATATATACACCTAAAATAAGAGCAATTCCATAAGAAATAAGTGCTAAATTTAATACCGTTTTCGGTTTCATGCCGTGTCTGACGATGGCTCCTCCGATACCTACGGAGTCTTCTGTGTCTAACCCGCGTTTAAAATCATAGTACTCGTTAAATAAGTTCGTCGCAATTTGAATCCACAAACATGAAAAAAGCATCGCAAGAAACATCCAAACATTCACATGGCCATAAAACATGGCTAGAACTGTTCCAATTAAAACCGGTACAAACGATGCTGTTAGCGTATGAGGACGGGTTAATTGCCACAAAATCTTCCCTTTACTGTACTGCTCGACTGCAGCTTTGTTTTCTTTGTTATGACTTATCATCATCCTCTTCCCTTCTATTACGAACCGTATCTCTATTTAAAAGTGCTGCTTTTAATATAACGAATGATAGCAAACTTACTCTAATACAATACACGTCCGCCCAACAAAAAAATCACGGAACTCTTTAAAATATAAGTTCCACTCTATATCATAATAATTTATTGCTCTTTTTACAAGATGACCGCTTATACATTTCCGATTTTTTTCTACAAAAATCTGCTTTGACGCAGAAATTCATAGGAAAAAGATAAAAAGCCTATCCGAAAAATAAGTTTGAGACATAAAGAAATAAATCCAATCTAAAGACGAATAAATGGGATGCATGAGCTGACCGCTTGTTACACCTCAATGATTTCCAAGCAAGACGTCGCTTTCCGCGGGCGGCCGCTGAGCCCGCAGGAGTCTTTGCCTTGCCCTCTAACCAACTGCTAGAAGGAACGAAACACATGAAAGCTGCCTTCACAATAAAAAAAGCCGAACGAATTGGATTCTCAATCAAAAATCCAACTCGTTCGGACAAGCCACTTTTTATCACTACATCTTAGTAATTAAAATCTTCGTCTCCGTGTCTTCTGCGGAATCTTTTATGAAAACACGAATCACATATGGCGTGATCATGATTCCAAGGAAGGTCTTTAGAACACGTACTGCATGTTCTTTTAAATTTTTTCATATCTTTTCTTAATACGTTATGGATTTTATCTGTAAGCTCTTCTCGGACACGCTCCCAGTAAATAGCCTCTGGCCTTCTGTTCATTCGATATAAAAATAAAAGATGCAGGCCAATCGCCTTATAAGATAGCTCTAATTTTTCCAGTGAGCCTTCTATCATCCGTGGTTCAGGTAACTCTTCCCTGTTAACAATCGCATTCATGCTGGCAACCCACTGCTTTTTCAAAGAGCTTTCTTTTGCTGAAAAAGGCAGCTGCAAGTAGCCGTATAAATCAACAATGGGCATTTTCGCTTCAATCAGCGTGTCTTTTACTTCCTCATAAAGCTCACGTTCTTGTGCCAAATTTGATTTTTGTGTACCTTTTGGATTTTGAAATTTAGCCCACATGTCAAAAAACGTTCCGAGGTCATGATGATATTCTTTAAATCTTCTTAGCATATCTGAAGTAGGAGCAATTGAAAATTTGCTGATTTGCTCGTCTGTTGAAAATAACAGTTCTCTCATTTGCTTTGCATCTTTAGCGAATGCAACTTCTCCAACATTGTAGAGGCCCTTCCTTCCAGCACGACCTGCAATCTGCTTTAACTCTTGAGAAGTCAGCAATCTCCTCTTTTGCCCGTCAAACTTCATGTTTTCTAAAAGAACAATTCGTCTAATTGGAAGATTTAATCCCATTCCAATCGCATCTGTAGACACAATGACATTTGTTTCTCTATTAATGAACTGCTCAATTTGTTTTCTTCTCGTTTCAGGCGGCATACTTCCATAAATCACGCTAACTTTGTGACCATCTTTTTCTAGCTTAGCCGCTGTCTGGAGCACTTTTTTACGCGAGAAAACAATTAAAGCATCTGCGGGTTTTACTTGTTCAATTTTAAACCTTCGAAGATCTACTTTTAAAGGTATATCTCTTTCATACTCATGAATTTCTGATATCACACCGTCAAGCATCTCTTCTAACATACTTCGAATGCTTAAACTCCCGATAACATGAACTTGTTTGGCATTAGCTCGGGTGATGGCTTTATACCATGAAAACCCTCGGTCTCTATCTTGAATCATTTGTGCTTCATCAATGACTGTTACATCGCCATGTTCTAATTCACTAAACATCTCTACGGTACCGGCCATATGCTGAGCGTCTTCAACAATCTTTTCTTCTTCACCTGTTTTTAACGAACAAGGGACTCCGTCCTTGTTCAGCTTTTCAAAAACTTCTAAGGCTAACAAGCGAAGCGGCGCTAAGTAATTACCCGAAGCAGCTTTTTTTAATGACTTTAATGCCGTATACGTTTTTCCTGTGTTTGTATCACCGAGATGAAGGATGTATTCCGTTTCTTTTCTTGGGTCCATTTCGTATTCTGCACCAAAAATATAATTTAACTGTCGCTGTTCTTCTTCAATCAGCTTTTTCTTTTCTTCACGTTCACGTTCTTGTTGTAATCGTCTTTCTTCCAGCTGCTGTTGATATCTTTCTTGATGCTCTTCAATCGTTAAGTTGTGATCTGAAACTTCCAGTACATCGGAAAGCTTTTCTTCTACAAGCATTTTTTTATATTCATAGACCAAATCCGATAAATCACTTCTAAGTGCTTTTATAATATCCATTCTTGTTACGGAAGCATTTGTATAAGATTTATATTCTTCTTTAAATGAAGCAGGAAGGTCATCCATGATCATAGTTGGAATGATTTCATAAATCTTATCGGTGATAAATACCTCGTATACATCTTCATACGTTTCAAACAAGATAATCGTTGAATATCTGTCTAATTCTGAGCTTACGCCGCCGGTGAGCTCTTGAAAAAAGTCATGAACCGTTTCATAATCATGACGTGTCAAATCACCGTTTTCTATTAATTCATCTTCAAGTTCAGTATGCGGCGCATAGTTTTCAATATACTTTGAGTTTGTTTTAATGTCTTTTGACAGCTGATGGGAAAGCTGTTCTCTTATATGTAGGTAATACAGCTCTTTGTTTACTTCCAAAATAGGAGCTGCTTCTAAGTTTAACTGTAATTGATATCTGGCTTTTCGATCATTAATACTTTGCTGTCTTTCTTTCTCTTTTCTTTCTTCTTCTTTTTCGGCAAATTCAGCTCTTGCTTCTCCGTATAGTGATAGCCACTCCGCTTTATTGCCCTTTCCGTACTGCTTTTCTAGCCAAGAAAAAGCATCAAACTCTATACCTTTTCTCGTTTCTTTAGCAAATAACTTATCTATAGCTTGAGGTTTATACCCTTTCACCTCAAAGCCTTTCTCTGTTAAATATGACTTTCTGCTTTTTTTAGATACAGAAGAAACAACTGCTTTTCTCCACGTAGTTCCCCAGGCCTTTTTAATAAAAGAGTGCCTGTCTGTTAAATAAGTCTCAAAATCCGGACATTCGTCTTGTTCACCTAATACGCTTTTTATATCCTGTAGTAATGTATGTTTAGTTTTTTCAATGGCCCTGCTTTGAATAGCCTCTAATTCGAGCATAAAATTCTCCTTTGGAAAGTTTTCCTACGTTTATTATAGGAAAGACCCCTTACAGAATCAAATACATGTTATTACTTTATTTTCAGCTCGATCAAGAACCTCTCTTTTCCCCGCTTTTGCTTATTTCTTAGCTATTTTTAACACAAAAAGCTCCTTTAAATAGGAGCTTTTTGATTATTTTTGATAATTCAGTCTATTTTAAACGTATATCAAGCATTTTTGTCGATTCCCTTTGAGTAAGGGATGGAAAGCTGTGAAAGTTTGGTTAACAATACATGCAAAACACCTGTAAATAAAAAAGCTAAGATCGTTGCGCCTGTGGCTAGCGGGTGAACGTACGTAAAATAGTAGGCAAATACAGCCCCCACTATGTAAGATACATACACATGAAGGTTAAAGCCTTTTGTATACCAGTACAGTTTATTTTGTTTTTCTAAAATAGCTGAAACGTCATAGTGTTTTCGGCGAATGATATAATAATCAACAAGAACAATCGCAATAATAGGAATAAATAAGACACCGATCATAAGCAAAAAGCTTTGAAAATTTGTCATCAACCACTCTTTTAATAAAGAACCTAGGACTGTGACAACTCCCATGGTTAGTGCCGGTATCCAGAACCTCTGCTTTGGAAAAATAGATAAATAAGACATTGTCGCGCTATACAATACCATTACGTTGGTTGACAGCACCGATAAAAAAATTACGATGGCAGCTACTAACCCTAACATCGGACTATATGCGCCAATTAAATTTACCGGGTCATACGTTTGCGTCATATTTCCGAGAATTGAAAAACCAGAAACCGTTGCGCCTAATCCCATCGCAATCAAAGTCGCAACGTTATAGCCTAAATAAGTGCCCGCAATGCCCGTTTTTTCAGATTTACAGTTTCGGTTATAATCGCAAACAATAGGAATCCACGTAAAAGCTGTAGCTACTACAATATCAAAAGCTAACATTCCTGTAATACCAGGATTTTCGCTTGCTTTCATTTGAATTAATTTTGCTGCATCAAATTCAATAAACAAGTAGCTAAACACAACGGTTGCCAAAATGACCATAAGCGTAGCTACTAATTTTTCCGTTGCTTCAATACCTTTATGCCCGTATATAGAAATAGCTACTACCAACACTTGAGTAAGAATTGTAAATAGATTGATATTGCTGTAACCGGTCAAAAAAGTAACGGCATGATTTAAACTTAGCCCTGCCATGTAAGCTTGAATCCATGCCCAGCCGATTAACGTAATAAGATTAACAGCAGCAGGAAGCATAGCACCTCTTTGTCCAAAAGCTGGTCTCATCAAAACCATGGTTGGAAGACCGGTGCGAGTTCCGATATTCCCCATCAGCACGAGCGGTATGGCGCCAACTAAAGAGCCAAGCACAATAATAAATAATGCCTTTAAAAAGGTCATATCGGGTACAAACAGCATTCCGGTAAAAACGGTCGTTACCACCACATTGGCTCCTATCCACATGGAAAATGTAGAGAAGAAGCCCATACTTCTTTTATTCATTGCAATCGGCTGCACATCATCATGGGCGAGACCACTTTTTGTTGTCATTCCTATTCCACCTTTCACTTTTATTGATACCAATTGGCTCGAGCTAGCTTGAAATTTGTATTTACATGTTTTGTTTCAGTAAAAGCAGCTAATCCTGATGGACCTAACTCCCGGCCAATGCCGCTTTCTTTAAAACCGCCCCACGCCGTTTCAATATGAGGCGTATGGTAGCCGTTGATCCAAATCGTTCCCGCTTGAAGATGTTCAGCAACTCGCTCTGCTTTCATTACATCATTCGTTAAAATTCCTGCAGCTAAACCAAATCTCGTGCCGTTGGCAAGTGCTATGGCTTCTTCTTCACTTGAAAAAGATTGAACGGTAATAACGGGACCAAATATTTCTTCTTGTACGACTTTCATATGCTGCTCCACATCGACGAGCACAGCCGGCTTTATATAGTTTCCACCTTCGCAGTCAATTAACGTTCCTCCTGTTAATAAATTCGCGCCTTCTTCTTGACCTAGCTTGATAAAATCCTGTATTTTGTTCAGATGCGCCTTGCTAATAACCGGACCCATCTCCGTTTCTTCTCTTAAGGGGTTACCAATTTTTATAGCAGCAACAGTCTCCGTAAGAGTAGAAAGAAACGGCTTATAAATAGATTCATGTACGAGTATACGCGATGAAGCTACACACACTTGCCCTTGGTTAAAAAACGAGCCAAACATTGTCCAGTCTACTGCAATATCAATTTCACTGTCTTCGAAAATAAGAAGCGGAGATTTCCCTCCCAGTTCAAGCGAAACTCTTTTCATCTCTTTTGCGCACTGCTGATAAATACGTTTGCCTGTTTCTGATCCTCCTGTAAAAGAGACTTTGGCTACGTCTTTGTGTTCAACAAGGGCACTTCCCACTTTACCGTCTCCTGTAAGTAAATTAAACACGCCTTCTGGTATACCAGCTTTTTCACATAGTGAAGCTAGCTTTAAAAAAGAAAGTGGCGTTAATTCTGACGGCTTAAACACTACTGTATTTCCAGCTGCTAAGGCAGGAGCCAGCTTCCACATACCAAGCAGCAAAGGGAAATTCCAAGGAACAATCAGCGCGCATACGCCGATAGGTTCTTGAATGATTTTACTGTTTGTATCGTCGAACATGTCCTTTGTCCACGGCTGGTTTTCTTCTATTAAATTTGCGTAATATCTTAAACAATTAATCGTATCTTCAATATCTAACTGCGCTTCTTTTATCGGTTTGCCAGTATTTAATGTTTCTGTTTCAGCGAATATACTCGCTTCATTTTCTAATAAATCTGCTAGTTTCTTAAGCACCTCTACACGCAGTGATTTATTTTTCTTCCATTCACTCTGTTCAAAAGCCTGCTTTGCTTTACCTACCGCTTCCTCTACTTGTTGAAACGACGAATCGAATACTTTCGCTATGATCTTATTGGTCGCTGGGTTGAGTATTTCTCTTTTACATGGTTTTGCTTGCTTCTTATCTACTGTTACATTTACTTGCTCGTTCATAGTCCAACACTCCCTATAGAGAACTCTTATATAAAAGTGGGAAGATAATAGTACCTTCCCACTTTTACCGCCTTGCTTATATTCAGTCGCGCGCTTGCACTAACAGCGCTTCTTCTTCTTTTGCTTTTTTTCTTAACGCAATAAGCGTGATAAATTCATAAACAATGTTCGAGGCCGCTGCTGCTGTAATTTGGCCATGGTCATAGGCTGGCAGTACTTCTACTAAATCAAAACCGACAAAATCAATATTTGTTAAGCCACGAACAAATTGAAGCGCATCGTCAATACTTGCACCCGATACTTCAGGTGTTCCTGTTCCCGGTGCGTAAACTGGATCTAAAAAGTCAATGTCAAACGATAAAAATACGGGCCCTTCTCCTACACGTTCATGAATAATTTCTAGCATTCTTTCAACGCCTAGTTTTTTATATTCATTTGTCGTATACAGAGCTAGACCTAAGTTCTTTGCATCTTCTAAATCTTCAATTCCGTACAGACCGCCCCGCATACCAATTTGAATCGAACGTGAAACGTCGATTAACCCCTCTTCAATTGCTCGTCTAAACACGGTACCGTGATTGTATTTTTGTTCAAAATAACTATCCCACGTATCAGAGTGAGCATCAAACTGTAAAAGCGCTACGGGTCCGTGTTTCTTCGCGATGGCACGAAGTTCACCAAGCGTCATCGAATGATCACCGCCTAATGAAATAGGAATAATTCCTTCATCCACAACCGGCGTTAACCCTTCTTCAATTTTTTTATACGTTTCTAAAATATATCCCGGAACCACTGCCAAATCGCCGTAGTCCACACCTGAAATGTAGTCAAAAATATTAATCTTTTGTTCTGGGTTATACGGACGAAGCAAAATGGAGAAATCTCGAATAGCTTCCGGCCCAAAACGTGCTCCTGTTCGAAAAGATTGCCCTGAATCAAATGGAATACCCGTCACAATAAAATCCATATCTGCATTTACTTGTTCTACATACGGAAGTCTCATAAACGTTCGGGGTCCACAAAAACGCGGAGATTCAAATGAATTTTTCGGCTGATATTTTGGCATGATTTATTCCTCCTAATGGGTTTCATTCATTAGCGCCGTATCATCATTTTAGATACTGACGCTTTTTATTTAGATACTTTTTATTAATGCAAAATGCATGCCAAATTTCATCACCCTATTTCGTGCAATTATGGACGATTTTCAATTCATAATAGAATCAAAACAAAAAAACCGATTCAGTACTGAATCAGTTAATTCATTTTGAATTATATTTTCCTTATTTAATATTGTACTTTCGTAAACGTCTTACAACCGTAGGCTGACTGATTCCTAATGCATCTGCCATTTCATACGTCGTTTGACACTGACGATAAGCACGAATCAGCCAGTTTTTCTCCACTTCTGCAAGTGCTTGCTGAAGCGTCATTCCCTGAGAGGTTAAAACATCTAGGGTCTCCCATTCTTCTTTTTCACTTCTGATCTTTTCTGCATGAAACGGCAGGTCTTGAAGCGAGATACTGTTTTCATCCGTTGTTAACACGAGGCGTTCAATCGTATTTTCTAGCTCGCGCACATTTCCGGGCCACGGATGTTCAACCAATTGATTTAATGCTTCTGCATGAAAAAATTTCTTCATTTTATATTTTTCATTTTGTTTATGTAAGACATGATAAAGCAGTGCCGTGATGTCTTCTTTTCGCTCGCGAAGCGGAGGAATCGTAATCGGAATAACGTGCAGCCGATAAAATAAATCTTCGCGAAATGTTCCTTTTCTCACTATTTCTTCAAGCGGCTGGTTTGTTGCTACAATCAGCCTGAAGTTTACATGTTTGGCTCGTTCACTTCCAATTTTGGTGACTGTTTTTTCTTGCAGCACCTTTAATAGCTTCACTTGCATATCAAGTGGCAGCTCTCCTATTTCATCTAAAAAAAGGGTACCGTTATGAGCTAATTCAAACTTTCCTATTTTTCCTTTTGTACTTGCACCTGTAAAAGAGCCTGCTTCGTATCCAAACATTTCAGATTCAAATAAACTAGCTGGGATAGCTCCGCAGTTGATTTCAATAAACGGCTCTTCTTTTCGTTCACTTCCATAGTGTAAAGCACGGGCAAAAGCCGTTTTACCAACACCCGATTCACCTAGCAACACAACCGTTGCATCGCTGTCTGCCACGCGATTAATAATGGACCATACCTTTTTCATCGATTCACTTCGTATGACCATATCATTTGACTGCTGTTCCCGAAGCTCTTCCGCTTCTAGCTGATATGTTTTCATTTTCACTTCGAGCTGCTGATAATCTTCTTTTAAGCGCTGAAGCTCTGTTAAATCATGTGAAAAGCTGATTACTCTTTTCATACACTGATGTTCATCATACACGGGAATACCGGTTGCCATTACAACTTTACCCGTTTCTGTTTTTTGCATCAGCTGTACTTCTTTCTTTTTCTTTAACACCTCAATCGTAACGGAAGGTGAAAATATCCCGCGGTCTTGCAATTCGTATACGGTTTGTCCCACTAACTCTGACACGTCATACCCGTATATATCACGGCAGTTTTGGCTCGCTCGTAAAATACACCCTTTTTCATCAGTAATAACGATATTGTCGTTAGAAGCATGCAAAATAGCTTCAAGCTCTCGTTCAATCATCTCAGTGCAGTACCCCTTTTTATTTAATCTGATTTTTCAAATATTTATACCTTCTATTTTATCAGTAAACTCGCTTATTCAACACAAAAAGCTCCTTTAATAGGAGCTTTTTGTTTAAGATAGCTGCTTCATTTTTTGTTTGAATAACGCTACTTTAATCATAAAATAAGTAATGTTTTCAGGTAATTCTTCTTTGATTGGTTTTAACTTTTCATCGCCTACTGAGGAAGCAGCTTCTAAAATAAGCTGTTCGTCCTCCTCTGAAAGAAAAGGTGACCAGTCAATTTCTTTTTCTTCTTCTGCGCATTTAAACAAATGATTTTCAATGGTAATGCGGCTCAATTCACGTTCAGCAGCAATTTCATCTAACGATTTTCCTTGCTGAAATAGCTCATACGTCATTAAGTGAGAGCCCTCTTTTGATGATGCTCTTGCTTTTTTCGGAGCAGGCGCTGATACGTCTCGCTTTCGCTCTGGATTTTCTTCACAAAACTGTTTGATTTCAGTCGTGAATCGTTCTCCGTACCGCTCTTGTTTTTGTTCTCCCACTCCTTTTACAGTAGCGAACTGTTCAAGCGTTACCGGAATTTTTGCACACATATCATGAAGAGTATCGTCTGAGAAAATAACAAAAGGAGGCACGCCGGCTTCGTCTGCTAGCTGCTTTCGAACGGAACGCAAATGAGCAAACAGCTCGTCGTCTTGGACAATTTGCTTCACTTCCATTTGTTCTTTTCTCATCACTTTTTCCGTACCAAGAAGCACGCCTTTTCCTTTGGCCGCTACGGATAAAGTAGGAAAGGACCCTTGTCCTACTAAAATAAACTGCTCTGAAATCAAATACTCAATAAAATCGCTCACTTCTTTAGCCGACCGGTCGCTCATGACGCCGTACGTTTTCAGTTTATCAAAACTAAAATCAACTACTTTTTTATTTCGAGAACCCGTTAATACTTGAGCAATCATCATTTTACCGAAACGTTCGCCCATACGAATCATACAAGATAATACTTTTTGCGTATCGACTGTTACGTCTATTTCCACACGATCATCCGTACAATTGCTGCAGCGTCCGCACTCATGCGCTTCACTTTCTCCAAAATAATGAAGAATATACGCCTGTAAACAGCCTTCTGTATGACAGTAGTTCACCATATTTTGCAGCTTTTCAAGGTCTTGAATCTGCTTTTTAGGATTCGACGTTGACTGTTCAATCAAAAAGCGCTGCACGCGAATATCCTGAGGTGAATAAAGCACGATACACTCACTTGGCAGTCCATCACGACCAGCACGGCCTGCTTCTTGATAATAGCTTTCCATATTTTTCGGAAGCTGATAGTGAAGAACAAATCTAATATTCGATTTATCGATCCCCATTCCAAAAGCAGAGGTAGCCACCATCACCTGCACATCATCTTGCAGAAAGCGGTTCTGCTCTTCATCACGGCTGTTCCCATTCATACCAGCATGGTATTTTGATACATTAACTCCTGACTTTTGCAATCTAGCATGAAGTTCTTCAACATCCTTACGCGTAGCGGCATAGATAATACCCGCTTCTTGGTCATTTTTACGGATATACTCCTCGATATAGCTGATTCTATCCTGACCTTTCACGACAGCGAACGATAAATTTTCACGTTCAAACCCAGTCATCACCGTGTACTCTTCATTAATGTGAAGAGCTCGGCAAATATCTTCACGCACTTGAGGCGTCGCCGTAGCCGTCAGCCCCATCACAATCGGAGCGTTAGACAACTTGCTGATCAGTTCATTGATGCGCAAATAACTCGGTCTAAAATCATGGCCCCACTGTGAAATACAGTGCGCTTCATCTACCGCTACAAGCGGAATAGGAAGCATTTGAAGCTGCTCTAAAAACTGCGGAGACTCCAGTCGTTCCGGCGCTACATAAAGCAGCTTATATTCGCCAAGCGCGACTTCTTCTAAGCGCTGCTGCACCTCCGTGTGCGTCAGCGAGCTGTTAATATACGTAGCCGGAATACCAGCTGCGTTCAGCGTGTCAACTTGATCTTTCATCAAGGAAATCAACGGAGAAATAACCAGTGTTGTTCCTTCCAAAAGCAATGAAGGAATTTGATAACAAAGCGATTTCCCTCCTCCTGTTGGCATAATACAAGCGGTATTGTGCCCTTCTAAAACATAACGAATAGACTCTTCCTGTCCTTTTCGAAATGAATCATAACCAAAATAGGACTGTAAATGTGTTAAAGCTTGTTCAAATTGCAAAATTGCGTCCTCCTTTAAAATAAGTAGAAATAGTGGTTGAGGAATTAAGTTAGAAGAAATTGAGACGTAGAGCTCTATTTTATCAAATCTTGGAGGAAGTTGCACAGAATTCGTTGATTTAAGGTTATAGCAAAAATGATAAGCGAAAAGCCCTCAATTTATAACTCTCTTTCCTATTACAAACAGTCTTTTTATGTATGTCAGGACTCCTTTCCCAAAAATCTTTCCCCATTCCATTCTTTTTTCCTGTATACTTAAGAATAGGAAAGAGGTGCTTATCACGAGACATCCTGTAGAAACGATTTATTATTTAGAAAATCCACAGCGTAATATTTCAACATATGCTTCCACAACTCAGTTAACGGTTGAGTCTGTTGTGAAAGATGTGTTTGGTGTTGCTTGCGTAGCAGATATTAAAATTATGCTCCAATATAATAAAGAATTCCGCAAAAGTATTAGTCAATTACACAATGCAATGGACGATGATCTTACGTTAGAAATGGTTTTTCGAGTTGCTTCAAAAGAGGATTTGCTTCGATTTAAAAAAAGTTTACTTGAAAGTAGTTTAGATGACGCAGAAACGTCAATAGACTGTCCATTCAGCGCAACCATTCAATTACAAGATGGTCGATATACATGGAACGAGTCTACTTCTGTTTATGAAAAACAAAAAGAACGTCTTTCATCTTAAATTTCTCTATTTTTATGTATGCAAAAAGCCTGGATCTTAGTTATTTAAGATCCAGGCTTTTTGCAGTTTGTACTGTACCTTAAAAGGTCAAAAAAAAACGATGCAGGAAAAAGGCTAACTAAAGCTTCTTCCCGCTTATCCTTCACAGGATTCTCCTCAAAAATAACAGCGCTGCTTTCCCTTCTCCTATGTTAGGCTTTTTAACTCAATTTCAGAAAATAGGTTTTATCTCTTCCAATAACGTGTATACACAAACCAAGGAGATAAGTTACTTAAACTTCTCTTCATTACTCAACGTATTCGAGAAAGTTGTCTATCATACAAGGAGGTTTTTTGAAATGGTAAATGTAAAAGTAGTTGAAAATGGCGTACAGGCAAAAGATACAATTGAACAATTTTTGCGTGAAGGATTTACAAAAGACGAAGTTTATTTACTTGCACACCATCAAGATCGCTCCGAGGATTTAACAGCTGCAACAAATACAAACAACATTGGTCTTTCTGAACAAGGTGTTTTTGATGCGATTGCGAATGTTTTTCGTTCTCGAGGAGACGAGCTTCGTGCCAAAATGCGTTCATTAGGATTATCACAGCCGGAAGCTGAACGCTACGAAGAAGAATTAGATCACGGCAAAGTAATCGTCGTTGCATCAAAAGTTGCTTAATAAAAAAGCCCTACAGCAGGGCTTTTTTATTTTGACTTCCTCCCTTTTACCCTTTCATTAAAGAAGTCATTCATACATATGATTATGAAGATAAGAGTTACTGTGAGGAGTGATATATTGATTATAGGAATTGAGTACACAAAACGTGTGAAAAATGGATTAGTCGTTAAAAATATTCCTTACAAGATACACGATAAACCTTGTGATGAAGGCTGCTGTAAAAATGATAAAACGATAGGCGTCAGAGACAAATTAAGGGTTAATTGGCTGTTGAATGTTTTTATGCCTAGCAAAAATATAACAGTATTTGATTATAAATATTGGTCAGAGGAATTAACTTCGTTATGGAGAGAGCATCGGAGAAAAACGATATAATACACCTGATAAAAAAACTCCTTGATGAGCAAGGAGTTTTTTTCTATTTACTTCATTTTCTAGCCCCAGCGTATTTATTACGCATTGCCGCAATTTTTATACCTTTAGATGTGGTGACAGTAAATGTACGGTCTTCATTATAGATTGCTTCGTGAGATGCTTTTTCTTCCACTCATCATAATCAATTTTATATGTAACATTTCTTAGCTGTGTTTATCCTTTTCTGCTGAAGGCAATAATGAAGATGCATAAACTATATAAAGGGTGAAAAGTTATGATTAACGTCATTGAGACACTACTTGACTATATAAAAAACTCTTCTACAGATGACTCGCCCCCTCCCCCACATATTGGTGAGGCTATGGGATGCTGGTTATATTTCACTGCTTTAGCGGAAGAAGTACCTGCCTTAGAAACCTGTCTTAATACAACAACCAACAGTGAACTGCTTAAGCTTATTCAAGACTCAAAAAACCTGGCTGAATCTCAGATTGATACCCTAAAAAAATTAATGGTTAAAGAAGGAATTCTGCTTCCTGAAATACCGGCTACCAAGCCGAAATCCGACCCTAACAGCATTCCATTAGGAGCAAAAGCAACGGATTCTGAAATTGCTAACTTAATATCTGTAAAAATTGCTTCTAATATCGTCATGTGCAGCACGAATATGGGACAGTCTATTAGAACCGATATTGGATTGATGTGGCTAAAATTCCACACTGAAAAGATCATATTAGGATCAAAAGTAAAAAGTTTAATGCAGCAAAAAGGCTGGCTTAAAATCCCGCCTTATTATTATTCACCTGGAGCACCTCATAACTAATTGAAGTGTTTTAAGGTAAGCAGCATAGATAACCTTATATCTAACACATTTAACGAGGTGCTTGAATATGGATTTCCCTACAATTCATACAAATTTTTGGGACGCAGTCATTGGTGTTCCTGTCGTATTAATCGTGACGCAGCTGATCAAATGGCTTTTCCGTCCTAAAAAGCAGTATGTTCCGACTATTGCTTTAGCTGTTGGCGTGCTTTTTTCAGTGTTTATCAGTCACCCTCATCATATTATTGCCGGATTGTTTATGGGATATTTTTATGGGTACGCCGCAATTGGCAGCTATGCCGGTCTTAAAACAACGTGGAGAACGATTAGAAAAGATACGTCTCCTTATTCATCAGACTAAAAAACCAGCGAAATATTCGCTGGTTTTAATCTTCACTACTTATTTCTTCTGCTCCTAGCTCTTTGGCTAAGTGAACAACCGATTGATTGATTTTCCATACGTAATAAATGTTATGCAGCAGCTGAAGATGCTGTAAATTTCTTGATTGAACGGACGTATCAAAATAATCTAAAGATTGTTCAATCTTTTGCCTTACATCTTCAAGCGTGTATACATACGTTCCTCTTTCTCCTCTTAACGCTTTTTCAAGCTGAGTGAAGTTGCTTGCTACTTTCTCTTCCACTTCCTTTACTACACCATGAAATTCTGCTTCCTTATAAAAAGCCTCGCTTCTAGTAGAAGAAGCTACCAAATGCTTGGCGTAATAATTAATGGCGGTAAAAACGGTCAAAAATTGCTGAAGACGTGAACGGCCAACGAAACCTTTGATAATAGGATCTGAATCAACATGAAGCTGTTTTAGCTTTTTTTCTAATTCCATTCCTTTATCAGCTAAATTGGCAAACGCATACTGCTTCGTAAAACGATGCAAATAAGTGTGAACAAATTCTTTTAAAGCCGCTACGTATTCTACTGAGGTGTCGGTTATTTTATCTCTTGTTCTTTTAGGAAACACAAGAGCAGATACGGCTAAACCAATTCCAACTCCTACAACTGTATCTAATACACGAGCTAGTAACAAACTCTCTGAAATCCCCCCAAGAAGCATGTCATACATAAAGGCCAGCATCATCGTAATCCAAAAGCTCATAAACGAATACGTAATAGGAAAGAAATAAAAAGCCATAAACACACAGATAAAAAGCAGCGTTATTTCAAGTATCCCAGGTGAGACAAAGCTTGCGACAACAAAGCCAACAGCTGCTCCTAAAAGCGTTCCTACGCTTCGCTGCACGGCTTTTACAAACGTACTTCCTATCGTTTCTGTACCAAGAAGCACTAGATAGCCTGCTAACAGCGCCCAATATTGATGCGATGGAGATAAAAAAGAGCCAAATATTAATGTCGCAACAGCAGTGATGACCGCTTGAATAGACTTTTTCGTAGATGGTTTTAATCCTTTTTCTTCATCATTGTCCTCTTCGTCTTCTTTTTCTTCCGCTTCTTTTTGAGGCTGTTTTTCTTGTTTCACAATTGCTTGCTGCAGCTCATAGGCTTCATCAATCACGTGATTTGATATCGTTTCGATACGGCGGATTAAGTAAAGCCAATCTTTATACCTTTTATCTTGAGGTTCGAGTTCACTTAATTTTTGGCGCAGCTCTTGCAGATGCTGAGCTGCATCCGTTAAGGAATGAGTAGGATTTTCATTTAATACCTCTGCTTCGCGAATCGATTCCACTAGCTTTAACAGCAGCTGCTGAATATCAAAATGATTAAATGCCTTTAATTCACTGAGCTTTCGAATCGCCGGGGAATATGTCTGGAGCAGCATAACTGTATCAAATACATAAAGGCGCATCTGTTCAGCTGTTACGCCAGGCCATATGTCGTGGGGATCTGTATTTCCAAGCTCTTCTGATACTACACGGGCATACTCGGCCAGTTTTTTAATATTGCGGTTATATTGTTTGATTTGAGCCGGTTCAATTCTTTTCTTTTGAATTAACTCAATAATTAAATCAAGCACCAAATTCACTTGAATATGAAATGATTTCATTGAAGACCTCAGCACGTTGGCAGGCCGGTCTTTAAAGATAACAAAATTATAAATAAATGCACAGCATGCTCCTACTATAACGCCAGCTAACAGCCACGGCAGCTGAGAAAATGTGACGTGTAAAATAGAAGCAAAATAAAACGACATAAAGGCTACCATCGACAGGGAAAAATAGCGAATACCAAATCTCTGTAAATAAAAAGACAAAAACACCAACAGAACGAGAAAAATATTTTCTGCTTGTCCATATCGTGATAAAAACGAGCCAATTCCGAGAGAAACGGCGCTAGAAAGCGCTACTAAGCCTGTTGTCACTTTTTTTGCTTTTGTTGTTTCATCATTCACAACCAATATACCCATCAGGCCGATTACGCCTGCTAAAATAGCAGCGGTAATTTGTGAGCTTCCCGCTGCTTTTAATACAATCAGCATAATAACGACCGCTGTAATGACGCTAATCGTAGCTTTGGAAGCCGTTTTGAGCCTTTTTCGTCCAGGGTCTGCAGCAACTAAGCGGCTAAACCAATATGAAAAAATAAACACCCTCTCCTTTCGTGCTGTAGAGTTCTTTGTAGAAAGAGTAATATTATTACTTATACCCTTTTTTATTCTTTTCTATCGTATGTAAGCACGTTTTTACACTATAACATTGCGAAGGACTAAAGAGCTAAACAAATGCTTAAAAACACATCTGTTTTCTATCAGATGTGTTTTTAAGCATTAATCAGTACTTACAATGTAAGAGAAGAAATTTCCCACCCGTTTGTTAATGGATTTCTCTTTAAAGTAAAAACCATCGTGGTCTTTTGAGCCCCTTTATCTTCGTAATAAATAAGGCACTCTACGGCGATTTTCTCTTTTGTTTTATACTTTTTTGCATGAAATAAGTCCGTTTTATAATAAATAGTGGAGATACTATGCAGTTTTGCCCATAGCTTATGCTCTTGCTTCACGCGCAAAATCGGTTGCATCAAAGCATCATCATCTTGCTTTAATCCTGTTAAAAACATATTTACGACTTCTGCCGGCTCAGCTTTTAATGCGTATTCATCAAGCTTTCCTCCTGCTTTTAATACCATTAACTGATGACCTGGATCCACATTTTGAGACTTGTGAGTCGTACTTCCTGCAAAGTGAATGCAAAAATGACCGGGGAATCCATTGTCAAGCGCACCGGCTCCGTGAGGCATTCCGTTCATGGAAGCGGCAAGCATTTGACCTTTAAACGGAATGAGAACAGCTCTTCGGTTCCAGCTCCATTTCCCATTATATAAGTGCTTCATTACTTTCGTATCTTGACGTGTAAGCGGCTGAACATCTGCATGGTGTGAGCCTGCTCTTCGCTGCACGTAAAAGTAAAAGCCGGTTTCTACATCGATCACTTTAAATTTTTTCCCCTTCGGCAGTAAGCTTTCTACACGTTTCCACTTTAATACTTTTCCTGTGTCACTTACCGGAAAATACGTAAGGTTTTCTTCTGCTTTCATCTTTTGGGGATGCACAAAAAAACTAATAAGCATAAAGACTAAAATCATTAATTTTGTCATTGTCTACCCTCATTACCTTGTAGTTTCTCTATGTAATATGCGAAAGTACACAGACAATTATAAATAGAAATTTTTACACGCTAAGCTCATGGAAAATAATACAAAAAAGAGCTTGTGAATCTTATACATTAAACGGTTCATTTTATTCATACTAACAGGTGAAAGCGAGGTATATGATATGAATTTCACTTGGATGGTTGGACTTTTAATGCTCATTCAACCTCTTTCTACACAAGACCACCTATCTATTACTCATGACGGTAAACCAATTGAACGGATTGAACGGGATAAAGTGGCCGTGCCTCTTCTTCCTGTACCTATGGTTGATCATGATCGATACAATCTTCTTCTAGAAGAATTGGATAAAAAAACATATAGAGAGCCCATAAATGCCCGCATTGATAAAAGCGGACAAATTGTTCCTGAGCAAGCGGGTGTCAAACTATATCATAAAGATTTTGCGGAGAAATTTTATACTTATTTTTTTAACGGCGGTACGTCAACATTAGAAATCCCGACGCTTCCTGTTCCGCCTCGCGTAGATAAAGAGCTGCTTGCAACGATTCGAATTAAGCAAATCGGTCATTATCATACGGTATTTAACCCTCATAATAAAAATCGTTCTCACAATATTTCTCTTGCAGCTGAATCACTAGACAGCAGCGTTATATTTCCTGGGGAAGTTTTCTCTTTTAATCAAACCGTCGGAAAAAGAACGGCAGCAAAAGGGTATATGCGTGCGCCAATCATTGTAAAAGGAGAGTATTCTGAAGGAGTTGGAGGAGGAATTTGCCAAGTTTCTTCTACTTTATTTAACGCCGTCGATAACGCTGGCCTAACGATTACACAGCGTTACTCACACAGCCGCAGTGTTTCCTACGTACCTCCTGGACGAGACGCTACCGTCAGCTGGTATGGACCTGACTTTCATTTTAAAAATACGTATAGTGATCCTTTGTTGATTCGAGCGCAGGTGCACGGGGGAGTCGTAAGCGTGGCCGTTTACTCTACTGATGCGATTGAATATAAGCCTCGCCGCGTGCCTTGGGCTTCTATTGATCAGTTGCCGAAAGAGAAAAAAATTGAATCGCATGTTGATACTGAGCCTGCCGATTAAAACGTAAAAAAGCAAGGAGTAAGCCCTCCTTGCTTTTATTTATACAGCTTATACAGCTTTTGTTTCATCTGCATCTTTAATCGCAGCGTTTTTATCTACCTTTGTCGTTCGATCGTATTTGGCTGGATTTTGAGCAATTTTGACTAATGCAATAAGAACACCTATACCTAAAAACAGGGCAGGAACTCCTCCTAGATTGGCTAACATTTTAATTCCGTCTAATTTTGCAAAACTAATCATCACCCACCCTACTAAACTTACAGTGACACCCCATACTACTTTAATCATAATGCCCGGAGACGGGCTTTGCGGAGAAATTCCCGATGAACTGATTCCGCCCATCGCTTCCATATTAGAATCTGCCGCTGTCACGAATGAAATGAACACGATAAACAAGTAGAACGGAATAACAAATTTAGCGAACGGTAAAGCAGCAAATACTGCATACAAAACGGCTTCAGGCCCGTTTTGTGCCATAATATCTGCGAGTTTCCCTCCTGTCATTTGCATATGAATCGATGTTCCGCCAAATATCGTCATCCATACGCCTCCAAAAAAGGCTGGTAAAATAAAGTTCACAAGAATCATCGTTTTCACTTTATATCCGTATGCAATTCTTCCTAAAAATAATGCGGTGATAGCTGCCCATGAAAACCAGCTTGCCCAGTAAAAAGTAGTCCATGACTGCGGCCACGTATCGCCTGCTGCCGCTCCTGTAAATAAGCTTTTTTCAAAAAAATGCGTAAAATAATTACCGGCCGACTCCGTCCCTAAATTTAAAATATAAGAGCTTGGTCCTACAATAAATATAAAAATGGCAATGCCGTAGAACGCTTTCATATTAATATCTGATAAAATTCTAATTCCTTTCATTAAGCCGCTTGATGCGGATAAAATAAAGGTGATTGTAACGGCAGCCGTTATAATCGCCCAGAGTAAAGGGTTGCTGGCAATACCGCTCAAATGATTAACGCCTCCTGCTAAATTTAAAACACTTGTTCCAAGAGAAGAGGCCATCCCAAGAGCAAGAGTGTACAAACATACCGCATCAATTATTTTTCCTGTTTTCCCGTTAATTTTATCCCCTAAAATTGGAGCTAGCGTAGATCCTAGACTGAACGGTTTTTTCATATTGTAATAAGCAAATGCAAATACAATTGCAGGTACGCAATAAATTGCATACGGCGAAATGGTCCAGTGAAGGTACATAGAAGACATCGAGAAAATGGCTGCTTGTGGAGAATTCGGTTTAATTCCTAACGATTCAGGAGGTGCAGATACGTGGTAGATCGGTTCCACAATTCCCCAAAACGTAACGCCTGCAGCTATGGTTGTACATAAGGTAATCGCAAACCAGTTGCCGAATTTAAGAAAGGGTTTTGCGTCAGGCCCTCCTATTTTAACATTGCCAAGCGGTGAAAAATAAACACCAATACATGCAATTACCATCAGCAGCCCGCTAATGCTAAACAGCCAGCCTAAGTTAGAAATAACCCAATTATTTGCATTAGTTGTAACTGTTGTAAAGGTTTCACGGTTTGTAAAACTTAATAATGCAGCTCCAATTAACAATAAAAATGGAGGCCAAAATACAGCATGTCTGATCTTTTTCATTACGCTTCCTCCTGCCTGATTAATGAGATGGTACATACCGCTTCAGGGAAACGGTATGTGCTTCTATCAAACTTTCGACGCTCCTATACTTATAATTGCATGTGCAAACTGCTGTAGATCCTCTTTGCTGGCAAAACGGGCATTATTTACTCTCATCGGTTCATTTTCAACGGAAAGCATCACGTCCACAAAGTTAGAGATATTCACAGAGAGTTCATCCCTATCTCCAATCGCAAGGTTTAATCCACTTACAGCTACTAGACGCTTAAATTCTTCTGCACCTGCATAAGCAAGTTCTTGCTTCGTAGAAAATACTTTCTTTACTCCCAAAGCTCTTGCTACCTCTGCGTACAGTTCCACTGCACCTTCAATGTTCCAGTCGTATACAGCATGCAAAGCAATTGAAACCGCGCGGCCGTGATGAATTTTCCCAACTGTTCCTAGAGCATGTCCTATGCAGTGTGCAAGCCCCGTTCCTCCTTGTTCGATCGCCATTCCTGCAAGCGTTGCCGCTATTGCGAGTTTTCCTCTTGCCTCTAAGTTTTCAGGCTGCTGCAGAGCCGTTTCTAAGTGTTGACTCACCAATGATATTGCTTGAAGGCTCAGCGCTTGAATAAAAGGATTCGTACGCTTGCCTGTGCATGCTTCAATTGCATGCACAAGCGCATCTAAAGTAGTCGCAGCTGTCAAGAAATCCGGCAGTTTAACAGTAAATCGCGGTTCTAATATCGCTAGTTCCGGTGCCATGTCTTGATCCCACGCCCATACCTTTACTTGATCGTGAGTAGAAAATACAACCGTGCTTGTTACTTCCGCTCCCGTTCCTGAAGTAGTTGGAAGCATAATCGTTTTCACTTTCTTTTTTGCAAAAGGATTGGCCATTAAAGCATAGTGCATCGTTTCATAATGATCCCCTGCAACTAGCGCAGCCATTTTAGCGACGTCCATAGCTGAGCCTCCTCCAAGACCAATGACGCACTTTATCTGATGTTCACGAATAAGCTGGGCAGCCGCATCAATAGAAGCGGCCGTAGGATCACTTTTCACATCATGAAAAACAAACGTCTCTACACCTTCGTTTTGAAGCGCTTTCAATACGGTGTCTGCTAAACCAACTTTGATTACCCCTGGGTCTGTCACTAACACGGCTCTTTTTTCACCGCTCACTGCTTCAACATCTTTTCCAATTTGCAAAACCCGGTCTAGGCCATACGCTATGCTTGTTTTTGTAGTAAATTCAAATAGTGAATTCATTCGTTTTTCTCCTCTCTTAGCTCATTTACATTATGAAACAATGTCAAATTCATCTCCGTTTTCTAGCGAGGCTTGGGATACAATCGATGGAAATTCAATCACTGACCGGCCTACGTTTACACAATTACAATCATGAAATGATTGAAAAGCTTTGTTAATATCGTCAAGCTGCGTGCGTCCAAGAATCAGTTCGTCTAACATAAATTTTCCGTCTAAATAAAGCTGAGCAATTTTAGGAAAATCACGAAACGGCTGCGTGTCTCCGTAAAAGCTTCCTTTTAACACTTTGCCGACACGATGAAAGCCTCCGCCTGGTAAATTAATAGACATAGATGGGTTAAAAGCTCCTACTACAACTACCGTTCCTCCTTTCCTCGTTCCTTCCCAAGCAGATTCAGTAGCTTTTGTATGACCGGTGCAGTCAATCGCGAAATGGACGCCATGTCCTCCTGTTAAAGCTTTTAAAGCTTCGCTTGCTTCTTCTGAAGCTACATTTATCGTATGAGTAGCTCCGAATGTTTTAGCAAGTTCCAAATTAGCCGGTTTGACATCGCATGCAATAATTTTGCTCGCTCCCGCAATCCGAGCCCCTTGAATAGCATTAACCCCTACCCCTCCGATGCCAAAGACGGCTACGGTCGATCCCGGCGTAACTTTTGCGGCATTCACAGCTGCTCCGTACCCAGTCGCCACACCGCATCCAATTAAAGAGGCTTGAGCCATCGGCATCTCATCAGGAAGTTTAATGCAAGACATTTCCGGCACCACCGCATATTCAGCAAAAGTGGAAAGCAGCGAGTTATGAAAAACCAGCTCTCCATCTTTACTTAATCGAGAGGTACCGTCTAACAGCGTTCCGTTAAACATCGGACCAAAAGCCGAATCACACAGATGTACGGCTCCTGTCACACAAAACTCACACGTGCCGCAGTAAGGCACCCAGCTAAGCGCTACTTTATCTCCTACTTTTACCGTTTTCACGTTTAAACCGACTGCGGTTACAATACCTGCACCTTCGTGACCTAAAATAGTAGGCGTTGGTGTCGAAGGGTCTTCTAAAGCATTTAAATCACTGTGGCACACGCCCGTTGCTTCTATTTTCACAAGTACTTCATTAGCTTTTGGTGCTGCTAAATCCACCGCTAAAATTTCAAGGGGCGCATTAACGCCCGTCATGACCGCTGCTTTCATTTTCATCATGCTTTCCTCCAGCTTTTTAATTTAATAAGCCATCCATATTGCTTTTATTTTTGTGTAAGATTGAAGAGAATGAATCGCATATTCTTTCCCCCATCCGCTTTGCTTCCATCCTCCAAATGGGCTGGCAAAATCATAGCAGCCGTATTTATTGATAAAAACCATGCCTGCTTCTAGCTTTTTGGCTACACGATTGGCTCTTGACACATCTTTTGTCCAGAGTCCAGCTGCTAAACCATAAATCGTATCATTCGCAATTTGCACCGCTTCATCTTCTGTATCAAACGGAATTACACACAGTACAGGACCAAAAATTTCTTCTTGTGCAATGGTCATCTTATTATCAACATCTGCAAAAATAGTAGGACGGATAAAATACCCGTGCTCATTATCTCCACTCATATCGCGCTCGCCGCCCGCTGCTAGCGTAGCTCCTTCACGTATACCGCTCTCGATATAGTGTAAGATTGACTGCATATGAGATTCAGAGACTTGGGCACCTTGATCTGAATCAGGATCAAAAGGACTGCCGCACTTGTAGCTATTTGCATAATCTGCTAACTTACCAACTACCTGCTCGTAAATGTCACGCTGTACTAACAAGCGAGTAGGCGCTGAGCATTTTTCTCCTTTATGTGTAAACAAGCCGTAAAAAGAACGTTCAATCGCAGCATCCAAATCGGGTGCATCGCTAAAGATGATATTTGGTGATTTCCCTCCAAGCTCTAGGGTCACAGGCTTCAAATTAGAGTCCGCAGAATCATGAACCAACTGTTTGCCTACTCCTGTGCTTCCAGTAAAAGATACTTTATCAACTCCCATATGACGGCTGATATGAGAACCGATCGATCCTTTTCCTAAAATTAAATTTAAGACACCTGGCGGTAAGATGTTTGCTTCATCGATGATTTCCACTAAACGAATCGCAGAAAAAGATGTGGTGCTAGACGGCTTTAAAATAACGGTGTTGCCCATCGCTAGAGCCGGCGCTAGTTTCCATGCGGCCATGTCGATTGGAAAGTTAAATGGTACAATTTGACCGCATACACCGATCGGATCGCGCGTTGTATAACTCACAAAATCTCCTTCCACCGGATTGTTTTCACCGTAATATTTATCCGTCCAGCCAGCGTAATACTCAAATAAATCCGATGCTTCTTGTACATCATCATTGTACGATTCTGTATAAAGCTTGCCGTTATCAAGAGACTCCAATGTGGCGAGCTCTGCTTGATGTTTTTTAATTAAGCTGCTTATTTCCCTTAAAATTCGCGCGCGTTCTTTTCTTGTAACGCTTGGCCAAGGACCGTGATCAAACGCGTGTCTAGCTGAAGCTACTGCTTCATCGATATCTTGTTTTGCTGCACTTTGAATTTGGCCATTAATTTCTCCGTTTGCAGGGTTAATAGAATCAATTAGTTCACCGCTTGAACTTTCTTTCCACCCCCCGTTGATATAGAGTTTTTTAGGTTCTTTCAGCCACTCTTTTGCCCATAATAATGCAGGTTGTTCCATTCCTTTAAATAAGGTTTTTTCATTTAGTTTTGTCATATTCACATTCCCTCCATTTTTTCAGCCCTTCATAGCCTGCTTCTTTTAAACTACCTGCAACGCGGCTATAGCCATATTTTTCTTTCATTTCAACAATCAACGGAATACGCGATTGAGAAAGCTGCTGACAGCGCTCTGAATTGGCTGATAAATCCTGCACGCAAAGCGTCGAAAAACTTCTTACAGCGCTGGTTAAAAACTGAATGCTATCTAAAATATTAATTCCAGCGGCTCCTTCGAATACATTTAAATTTAATTCTCCGTGTTCAAAAGCAGCTTGAACGATTCTGTCACATCCTAGCACTTGAAAACAGCATTGAATTAAGGTTTCAGGTACAACCGGATTGACTTTACCCGGAAAAAATGAAGAGCCTGCTTGAACAGATGGTAATTGAATTTCGCCAAATCCAGCTTCTGGTCCAGAAGAGAGCAGCCTTAAATCTTTAGCAAACTTTATAAAAGACGTAGCCAGCTGCTTTAATTCGTTCGAAACATCAGCAAGATCATCAATATTCTGTGCTGCATCAAATAAATTAGCGCGGTGGTAAAGCTGCATACCAGATAGACGTGACAGCTGCTGAACGATTTTACTTCGGTATATCCCTGATGCTCCTATCCCAGAACCAATAACCGTACCTCCAAGATTAACAGCGTGCAGTTCTTCTACAGCTCTTTTTAAATAGCGCGTACGCCGTGAAAGAACCGCTTCATATCCGCTGAATATATCACTAAGCGAAATACTCATCGCATCTTGCAAGCAAGTCCTTGCGATTGTCACCACAGGCTGGAACTCTTCCATCTTTTTTTGAAGAATAGAATGGAGATGCTCCATTTCTTTTTCTAAATAATGATAGCTTTTAATAATCGCAATTCGGATAGCGGTATGACACACATCAGAAGTTGATTGAGATGCATTTACATGTTCAATAGGATGAATAGGAAGATGATGTGGGCACTGCTGGTTTATCAAGCCTGCTATTACTTCATTCACATTCATATTCGTCCCGATACCGCCTCCGCCGTGCAGCACATCAATCAAAAAATGATGTTGATAAGCGGTGCTTTGCAATTGGTCACATGCATTTGATATGGAGTCTCCCATTTCTTTTGGAATTACTCCAGCTTCTACGTTTGTTAAGGCAGCTGCTTTTTTTACGGTTAACAGTGCATGCACGTAGTCCGGATATTCATGCAATCTTTTATTAGAAAATGATAAATTCTCAAGTGTCCTGGCCGTGTGAATGCCATACAAGACCTCTGCTGGGAGCTCAACTTTTCCAAAACTATCTTCTTCCACACGCGTTTTCCCCACCTGTGCTCACCTGCTTTTCAAAATTAAAATTTCATATAAACTGTTTTTACCTGTAAAAATTCTTCAAATCCATGCTTGCCATCGTCTCCGCCGATTCCCGATTGCTTCCAGCCGGAGTGATAGCCTTGATATGCTTCGCCCTGCTGGCGGTTCACGTATACTTCACCGCATTCTAGCTGCGTAGTTAGTTCCATCACATAGCGATAGCTGGATGTATATACATTAGCGGTTAATCCGTATTCAGAATCATTCGCTAGATTAATTGCTTCTTCAAGTGATTCAAACGAAATAATGGGAAGAACGGGCCCAAACACTTCTTTTTGCACGATATTCATTTGTTGCGTACACTGATCTAATAGCGTTGGCGGATAAAAGCTTTCTCCTAATTCCTCTAGCAAATAGCCTCCGCATAATACAGCGGCTCCTTCTTCTACGGCCTCAAGTACCATTTGATGAACGCGGTTCGCTTCAGATTTGTTAATGAGACAGCTCATTTCTGCATCTGGATTAGTCAAACCATCTTTTACTTCTACATTTTGAAACGCTTTCAATAGTTTAGTAGTAAACGCTTCTTTTACACTTTTATGAACGTACACACGCTCAGTGTTATTGCAGACTTGACCGGAGTTAGCTAACCTGCCTCCCTTGATTGCTTCAACCGCTAAATCAATATCCGCATCTTCCATTACAATAGCAGGTGCTTTTCCGCCTAATTCAAGTGATGTACGAATCATATGACGAGAACATTTTTCCATAATACCTTTTCCTACTTTAGTACTTCCGGTAAATGTCACCATGTTTACATCAGGAAATGAGGTTAACGTTTCTCCCACAATGTCATCCATACCTGTCACAATATTAATAACACCTTTTGGAAAGCCGGATTGATGAATGCACTCCGCTAATGCTAAAGCAGATAAAGAAGATTTTACGCTTGGCTTGACCACAACCGTATTACCTGCGACAAGCGCCGGTACGATTTTTCTCATCAGCACATAAATCGGAAAATTCCAAGGTACAATTACCACGACTACGCCAAGAGGCTCTTTATAAGAAATAATCTTCTCCTTTACGTTATCGCTGTCTACTACGTGACCTTCAATGCGTCTTGCCCACTGAGTTTGGTACTCGCCAAGCTCCGCTCCGTAAAACACCTCTGATTTCGCTGCATTTAAGGGTTTTCCCATTTCCTGTGTAATGGCTGTTCCGATGTGTTCAATATGTTCTTCTGTTTTCATGTTCGTTAAAAATTTTTTAATTTGTTCAGCCCGGTCATATGAAGGACGAAGCTTCCACTCTTTAAAAGCTTGTTTAGCGCAATAAACAGCGTGCTCTGTTTCTTCTGTACTGCAGGAAGAGACTTGGGCTACGACTTCACCCGTTCCTGGGTACGTAACATCCATTTGATTGCTGCCTTGAACAAATTCTCCATTTATATAAGCACTGTATTTCTTCACTTTGTGTTCACCCTTTATATCAGTTAAATAGAAACTGTATTTTTTTCACCTACGTAGAAATGATTAATTTCGTACTGTTTTAAAGCTTCTTCATCAAGATCGATGCCTAAACCCGGCTTTTCTGGCGCTACTAAATAACCATCTTTGTCAATCATAAGCGGGTTTTGCTGAATATAATCTCTCCGTTCGTTAGACCATGCTGGAGGATCGTAAGGAAATTCCAAATATGGACAGTGACTGACTGCCGCTGCTAGATGTAAATTTGCCAGTAAACCAATGCCGTTTGTCCATGTATGCGGGCTGAACCAAGCGCCGCTTCCTTGAACAAGATCCGCAACTTTTTTCGTTTGCGTAATTCCTCCTGACAATGCTACATCCGGCTGATAAACGTCTAATGCATTTATTTTGTTTAACTCTCTAAAGTCATGCATATGACGGTTCATCTCTCCCCCTGCGATTCGAATACCTACTCGATCCCGAAGCTTTGCCATCAGTTCAAACTGATGAGAAGGCAGAGGTTCTTCAAGCCAAAACACTTTCAGTTCTTCAAGTTCTTTAGCTACTTGATAGGCCATTTTTAAGTCCCACGTCCGTTCAACGTCCCACGGCATTTTCCATCCTTGATTTGCGTCAACCATAATCTCTAGCTTGTCACCAACGGCTTTTCTGACCGCTTCCACTACTTGAATATCTTCTTTTACATCTTTGTGATGGAAACGAATTTTCATAGCTTTGAATCCTTGCTCTACAAATCGAATCGCACGTTCCGCACGTTCTTCAGGAGTCACGATTTCTCCCGTTGAAGCATAAGCGAGAAGCTTGTTAGATCGGGCTCCAAGCAATTTATAGACGGGCTGTTTTGTTGCTTTCCCCATCAAATCCCATAGAGCTAAATCAAGCGGCCAGCATCTGCCATAGTGAAAATCTATATTTTGAATCACTTGTGCATGTCGTTCAATGGCAAAAGGATCTTGACCGATAAACAAATGTTCATGTCCTTCAAGCCCCATCATTAAATCCCCTGACCCGACTCCCGTTATTCCTTCATCCGTATGTACATAGACAACGGTAGAAGCAAACTTTTTGCGGGGCTCAGGGTCCCAAGCTGCTTTAAAAGGCGGATTTAAAGGCAGTAAATAATGTTTGATCTCTATTCCCGTAATTTTCATTGAATACTAATCTCCTTACGTTTCAGCATTTTTACTTTCACTTATATCTATTGCAAGATGCGTGCCAAGTTCAAATGACTGATGTAACCGCTACTTAATAGAAGACAAAAAATAAATTGTAGAAAATTCACACAATTCATTGTAGAAATTTTCTACACTCTACAATAAAAAAAGCTGCACAATGTGCAGCTTTTAATGTTTTGTATCTATCAAGGAGTAAGCAAGTGATTTTCTAGTAAAAATTTATAGGCAACATCTGATACGTCTTTGTGTAAAATATCAACTTGATAATTCAGTTCTACCATCTTTTTATTCGTTAGTTTACTTGATAGTTCATTTAAAGTGGAAACGACAGACGGATAGCGGCTTGCTAACGATTGTTTTACTACGGGAGCCGCATAATAAGGCGGAAAAAGAGATTGATCTTCCTTTAGTAATACAAGGCCGTATGCTTGAATTCGACTATCAGATATCATTCCAATCCCTACGTCTACTCTGCCTTCTTTCACTGCTAAAGGAATAATTTCTGAATCGATTCCAATGATTTCAGTTGAAAGGGACTTCAACTCATAGTTATTAGCTAATTGCATCAAGCCGTCTTTTCTTTTTAGAAATTCATTATTTGTAGCTATTTTCACTTTTTTATTTTGCTTTTTTATGTAGGAAATCAAGTCAGAAACAGAGTTTAAATGATGCTCCTTTGCAAAAGAACGGTTAACTAAAACCCCCCAGCTGCTGTTAAAATGGCTAGGATGCAGCCACGTTAAGTGTTTTTTCTCATCCTTTTCTTTCACCAGCTGATACAACTTTTTTTCATTATAGACCGGCTCTTGGTTTTGATGCACAATTCTTGCCGTACTCGTATATTCCCAGTACATATCAACATAGCCCGCCAAGCTTGCTTTTCGAATAGAATCGCTGTCTAAAAAGCGTCTTTCATTCACAGTAGCTCCTTGTTCTTTTAATAGAAGCGCGGTCATTTTCATTAGTAGATATTGCTCGGTCATGGATTTCGACCCAACTGTAATACTAACAGAATCGAGAGGCTTCTTTTCTTCTCTAAGAGGGGCAGTACTGGGCTGCTGACATGCTCCCATCACTGTAAAACACAGTACTAGTAAGCTGAATATTTTACGATAGGTCATTTCTTTCATATCCTTTTTCTAAAATTTAAGACCCATTTTTTTCATTTTATAAATTAACGTATGGCGAGCAATTCCTAGTTTTTGAGCTGCTTTCGTTTGATTGCCTTTCATTTCTTCAAGAGCGTTTTTAATCATTTCTTCTTCTACTTCACCTAATGCATGTGATAAATTTGTTTGTTTTGCTTTTATCGGCTGATTCTTATATGAATGAGACTCTTGCTTATTAAAAAGATACGTTAAATCGGAGAGCTCAATTGTCCCGTGCCGTTTTAAAATATGAACTCTTTCAATCGCGTTTAACAGCTCACGAATATTTCCCGGCCAATCATAAGAAATTAGCTGTTGAAGTGCCGCGTTTGAAACAGCAAGCGTCTTATTGTATTTTGAATTTAACTTTATAATGTGATGATGAATGAGCGGTTCAATGTCTTCTTTTCGGTGCCTTAGAGGAGGAATGGTGACCTCCATTAAATTTAATCGATAGTATAAATCTTCCCGAAATTTCTTTTGTTCTACTAATTGTTGAAGCGGTTTATTTGTAGCTGAAATAATTCGGACGTCCAAGGATTCATACTCGTTGCTTCCGAGCTGCATTACTTTTTTTTCCTCGATCACATGCAATAGCTTTGCCTGCATGCTTAACGAAATTTCTCCAATTTCGTCTAAAAAGATGGTACCGCCATCCGCAGCAGAAAACTTACCTTTTTGAGAAGAAGAAGCCCCTGTAAAAGCTCCTTTTCTATAGCCAAACAGCTCACTTTCAAGAAGGGCTTCCGGTATGGCTGCGCAGTTGATAGCGACAAAAGGATTATTTTTTCGATGGCTCTGCTCATGTATCCATTTAGCCATCGCGGTTTTACCTACTCCGCTTTCACCTAGAATTAAAATGCTGGCGTCTGTATCTTTTACGTACTCCACCATTTCAACTAGCTTGTTCATTGCTGGGCTTTTTGAAATAAAGTCTTTGTCTTTATCTTTTTCCATCACCGCATCCGATTGCTTGCCCGTGCATAGCGAAGCAATAATATTTTTTAGTTCTTCAAGTTCGATAGGCTTATTCAAATAATCAGCAGCCCCTATTTTCATAGATTGGACAGCGCTCTCAACATTCCCGTATGCAGTAAGCATGATTACTTTTGATTGCGTTACCTCTTTTAACTTCTTTAATACATCGATCCCCGTCATATCCGGAAGCATATAATCTAGTATCACGACATCTACATTCAGCGTTTTAGCCATTTGGATTCCTTTTTCTCCAGTATATGCCGCGTGCGTATAAAAACCAGATTTCTGAAGCTTTTTGGCTACCATCTTACAAAGGTTCTGCTCATCATCAATCATTAACACACTGCACTTATTCTCCATGTTTTTTAGCCTCCTTGTGTAATTTTCTGTTTGGGAAAACGGCATGTAATGGTTGTCCCTTTGCCTTCTATACTTTCAATAAATAATTCTCCTCCATGTTCTTTTACAATATCTCTTGCAATCGTTAACCCTAGTCCTGAACCTGTTTCTTTTGTAGAGTAAAAGGGATTAAACAGCCACTCTAAGTCCTGCTTGTTAATGCCTGAACCAGTATCTTCTATACGAACAACCACATATTCTTCGTTCATATTCATAGTTTGAATGGAAGCGATAATATACCCGCCCTCATCCATTGCTTCCATTGCGTTTAAGACAATGTTTAAAAATACTTGAATCAATTGATCATAGACCCCTGTAATCAAACATTTTTCTTCAAAGTCTTTTACAATGCTAATGTTTGCTTCATTACACTTTAAACGCAGTAAATGAAACACTTCTTCTAACACTTGTACAAGTGACACTTCTTTCTTTTCCTTTTGACTCATGTTTGCAAAATTAAGAAAATTATTTGTGATCTCTTTGAGACGGTTTACAACGATGAATACGTCCGCAGCAAGCTCTTTTACTTCTTCTGAGCAGAAGCTTTCTTCCGCTTCATCTAGCAAAAGTTCAGCTGATCCTGATAAAATGGCTAGAGGATTCTTTATTTCGTGGGCAATTCCTGCCGTAATTTGTCCAATAGACGCTAGTTTATCACTTTGCTGCAATCTTAGCTGTAACTGCTTTATTTCGGTAATATCTTGCATGACGGCGATAATCCCCATCACTTCACTTGTGTCGGTATAAAAAGTAGATGTCGTAACTTTAACAATTCTTTTTCTGCCGTCTGAATCGAGAATATAGCTTTCTACCTCTTCCATGTCTTTCCCCGATGCCAATGTGTGAAGCAAAATAAAATCTACGCTTTCAGATTTTATTGGTAAATCTTCTAAATTAACACCAATCATGTCCTGGCGCTGAAAAGCAACCATTCTTTCAAACTGCTGATTCACGTATGTAATTTTACTCCTTGGGTCAATTGTAATAATTCCATAAGGAATTCCTTCTAATACATCGTGAAGGTATCTCTCACTTTGCTCAAGCATTTTTTGTTTTTCATAATTGCTGTTTCCCATTTCAATAATTGTACGTGTCAATATACTCAACTCATCATCCCTTGCCGGCGCTTCTTTATTTAATGGCACGAACGTTTGAGAATTCCGGTACGTTTTTGCATAGCTTGTAAGCTTGACGATTGGCTGTAAAATATTTTTGATGCCTAACCATATAAAAAATAAAGCAAGCAGCAATATACTAATAAAACTAACGCGCAGTAAAAGAGATAATTTATGTAAAGGAGAAAAGGCTACGTTAGTCGGTACACCATAAACCAAGTTCCAGCCTTCTTGGTTCGTTTGATAAGCTGCTAAACTCTCTTGTCCATTATGATTTATTTGAGTATAGCCAGAAACGTTTGGTATTTTGTCTACTGAAAACTTCTTGTTAAGCTGCTTATCGCTTGTAGATGCGATGACATTTCCTTTGCGATCCGTTAAAAAACCGAAGTGTCCTCGTGACAGGCTGACGCTTTTTAACACCTCTGATAAATAGTCCCGGCTTAGTTCTGCAACGATAATTCCTTTAAATTCTTTCTCATTAGTAAGAACGGGTACAGAAATGGTTACTACTTTTTGATGACGATAATTTTGAATAAGATCGGATAAAGCGTACGTATGTGTCCAATACACTTGGGTAAAATTAGCGTGATGATAAATTAAATTGTTTTGACTTGAAGCAAAAGGCGTTTCAAACTTTACGCGTTCTTGTTCATTGATATAGTAAATCGAATGAATAACTGAACTTTGTGAATTTGCTTGTTTAGCTCGGTTATACATTCGATTTATGTTAAGATCTGACTCTAGCCCCTCTCCTGCAATAAGCTGCAGCTGTGAAGCCACATGCTCAATTTCTGAATTCAGCCTTTTAGCTATAATATCTTTACTTGCAATGTTTTGAACCTTTACATCTTCTTTAATAATTTTGCTTGCATAGCCCGTAATGATGTAATAAATGATGATGCCCGGTACAATTAAAATAACCGTAAATAAAAGAAGATATTTAGTTGTAATACTTTTTGAAATAGGAAAGTTCACCTTATGCCCTCTCTTTTTTGTTAGCTGCCCCTTAAATGTAAGCGTTATTATCGATATTAAAAGTATAGCAGATATCGCTCGTGATAGGGTCTTTTAATTGTTCAATCGTTCATCATAGCCGCTAATGAGTAAATAATTTTCTTAGAAACTAACGGACTTTTAAAACACAAAAAAGCCTAAAGAAATTTCTTTAGGCTATTCAGTGATATAATTAGCAGCCGTAGCCGCCACCATAACCACCGCTATAACAACTACATCCGATAATTACTAATAGAATAAATAATACAACTAATAAAGCGAAACCAGAACCGAATCCACATCCAGCATTAGACATACAAGCACTCCCTTTCAACGTAATTTTCTGTTGCTAAAACAAAGAAGGTTCAAACATAGGGTGTTTCTCATGGATAGCTTATTGTATGTCTGCCTAGACGTTTTGGTTTGCTGTTCTGCTCATTTTTTAAAAATTGGGCTTGTTTTCGTCTTTACAGCTCAGAAAATGTAATTCCGTAAAAGTAAAGCTCATTTCCACTCTTCCTTTAACATTGCGTAATAATATTCATCCCACCATCCTTTTTCAGTTGGAATACATTTTTTAAAATACCCTTCTCTTCTCATCCCGATCTTCTCCATAACACGATAAGAAGACGTATTCTCAGGTTGACAAGTAGCAATAATCCGATGCAGTTTCATTGTGTTAAAGCTATAGTCCACTATTGCTTTTGCCGCTTCTGAAGCATATCCTTTCTGATGATAGAGAGAATTAAATACCCAGCCAATTTCATAAGTATGGTCCCCAAAATAGTTAAAAAAGACGATATGACCAATTAGAATTTTTTCGTTTTTTAATACAACTGGAAAATTTTTAGCATTTTCTTTTATATTTTCATTTACAAATTTCTTCGCATCATCCTTACTAAACATACCTTCTGGTATGTACTTCATGACATTAGCATCAGATGTATATGCGTAGACATCTTGCCAATCTTCATATTTAAATTTGCGTATTAGTAATCTGTCAGTCTCAATGTTCATGTGGTTCTCCCCTATCTCAAAGCTATCTTTCTATACGCTTGTTTCGATAGTGAAGATATAAAAACCTCTTTGCACCAAGTTACTATTGCTTTTGCTGACGCTTCTTTAAAACAAGATAAAGTGACTCTGCGAAAAAGAAAAACAAAAGAGAAAAAAGGACAAATAATTCGGCCACTTCCATTACACGAAACGGGCTTAAAGCATTGTATAGTGCCTGCAGTACGTTCGTTCCTTGAAAAAGATCAATTCCTACAGAAAGAGCGATCACAGATCCAAATAGCAGCAGGCTAACCCCAATAATTTTCATCATTTTCCCTCCTCACCTAAACATTACTTACCTCATAGGGTCGTCATTTTCATTTACCGTCATGCAAAAGATATTTTGTTAAAAATTACATAATTATACGGTTTTTGGTCAAATTAATAAAAACTATAGTAAGGGTGTTTTCATTTATGCCTTCGTTCTTTAAAAATCAACAATCTAAAAATAAACTTCCACCTCAGTCAGATCAAACAAGTAGCGAACAAACAGCTTCTTCTCTTAAGAATCTGCTGTCTGAGAACCTTACCCTCATTAAAGAGAAAACTGGAAACAGCTCAGATATTGTGATTCGTCATTTTAAAATAGGCGTCAATAACAGCTTGGCTGCTGCTATCGTCTACATAGAAGGGATTGTAGATAATCAAGCTATTCAAGATTACTTACTGCAGTCTCTTATGAAAGATAATCAAAAAAATGACCTAAACGATCAAAATGCATTAGAGTTAATTTCCGAAGACATCGTAACAATCGGCAACGTATCGTTTGCAGACAACTGGAATGATTTACTGTCTTCTTTGATGTCAGGAGACAGCCTTCTTATTGTCGACGGCATAAACCGCGTACTCAGCGTGAGTACACAAGGCGGTGAAAAGCGTGCCATTTCAGAATCTACTACCCAAATGGTAGTGCGGGGACCAAAAGGTGCCTTTACTGAGTCTATTGGCACAAACTTAGCCATGGTGCGCCGAATTATTAAAACATCCGACTTATGGCTAGAATCGATGAAGATTGGCCGAGTAACTAAAACGGATGTCACTCTTATGTATATTCATGGCATCGCAAACGATAAAGTTGTAAAAGAAATTCGAAAGCGATTAAAAAACATTGATATTGATAGTATTTTGGAATCAGGTTATGTTGAGCAGCTGATTGAAGATCAAACGGTCACTCCTTTTCCAACTATTTATAATACAGAAAGACCTGACGTGGTGGCAGGTAACCTTTTGGAAGGAAGAATTGCTATTTTTGTGGACGGAACTCCTTTTGTCCTTATTGCTCCAGCGTTGTTCATTCAATTTTTCCAATCGGCTGAAGATTACTACGCACGCTTTGATATTGCGACGTCCATTCGTCTTTTGCGGGTGTTTATGTTTATGATTTCACTTATCGCTCCTGCTACGTATGTGGCGGTTACAACATTTCATCAAGAGATGGTACCCACGACGCTTATTGTAGCTCTTGCGGCACAGCGAGAATCCGTTCCATTTCCCGCGTTTGTGGAAGCTTTTTTTATGGAAGTCACCTTTGAAATTTTGCGTGAAGCAGGGATTCGTTTACCAAAAGCTATCGGCTCTGCCGTATCGATCGTCGGAGCTCTTGTTATTGGGCAAGCAGCGGTTCAAGCGGGGATCGTCTCACCAGCTATGGTTATTATCGTATCGATTACAGCTATTGCTAGCTTTGCAACGCCGTCTTTCGATATGGCTATTTCAGCGCGATTAATTCGTTTTTTATTTATACTAGGAGCGGCTACATTCGGTTTCTATGGCATTATCCTTATTCTTTTAATGGGGGTTGGACATCTGTGCAGCTTACGTTCATTTGGTGTTCCTTACATGACGCCATTAGCACCCTTTATTCCTGCAAGCAATGAAGATACCTTGCTGCGGTTACCTTGGTGGACGATGAGAAGAAGACCTAAATTAATTAGTGATAACAAAGTTCGTCAAAGCAAACATCAAAAGCCTGAGCCTCCTTCTTCAAGAGGTATGGTTAACCAGGAAATGGAAGAAGATGATCAAAATGAAACGTAAAAGTTTATTTTTACTGGTAATGACCATAATGATGGTATTGCTTACTAGCTGCTGGAGTAAAAAAGAGTTAACGGATCTTGCGTTTGTATCGGCAATGGGCATTGACAAAACGAAAGATGGGCGGTATGAGCTTACCTTTCAAATTATTAACCCAGGAAACGTAGCTGGCTTACAGGGGGGCGGCGGCACCCAAAGTCCGCCTGTTACGATCTATGCTGCTTCCGGTGATAATTTAGTTGAAGCAAGCAGACGCGCTTCGGCTAGAATTTCCCGAAGACTTTATTATGCCCATACAAACTTAATCGTGATCGGAGAAAAACTAGCGCGTGAAGAAGGAATTAACATTCTTATTGATTCTATTGATCGCGATCCTGAATTTCGAATTACGACTTCCTTAGTAATCGCAAACCAGTCAAGTGCTGCTGATTTGGTAAAAGCACTAACGCCTGTCGATAAAATTCCAGCAAACAAAATTATGAAAACGCTGGAGTTCACTCAAAGAAAATGGGGAGAAAACCTAAAGGTTTCCTTTCAAGAAGTGATGAGATCTCTCGAATCTCCAGGAGGAGAAGCACTAGTCTCGGGTTTTCGTTTAGTTGGAAATCCTCAACAAGCAGAAAAATTAGATAATCTCCAGCAAAGCGCACCAGAAGCTACCCTTCGTGCTTCTGGCATTGCTGTTTTTAAAAATGGAAAGTTAATCGACTGGTTGTACAATAGTCCAGCTAGAGGCAGCGTTTGGATTCTTGATAAAATACAAGGAACCGATATTAATGTAGATTGGAAAGGAAAAAAAGAAGCGCTTGCCTATCAAACAGTTCGTCAAAAAACGGATGTATCTGTAAAAATGATAAAAGGAAAACCTTATGCGTCCGTTCACACTCGCGTAGAAGGCGATCTTGGAGAAGTGGAGGTCCCTGTTGATACACGTCAACCTGCTGTCATCAAAAAAATGGAAAAAGCAGCAGGTAAAGAAATAAAAAAAGAATTACAAACAGCTATTAAACAAGCTCAGACAGACAAAGTTGACATCTTCGGGTTTGGAGAAGCACTGGAACGCACGCGGCCTAATCAATGGGAAAAACTCAAATCAGAATGGGATGACGTTTATTTTCCAAAATTAAATGTAGACGTTACGGTAGAAGCTTACATTCGCCGAACAGGTCTGCGCAATAAATCATTTCTCTCTAGCCTAAAAGAAAAACAAAACTGAGGTCAGGAGGTTCTGGCTATATGGAAAAAGCAAAAATTAGCGCCACTCAATTATTTATTCTCATGGTTTTATTCGAGCTGGGAAGTGCTTTATTAGTTCCTCTTGCAATGCGAGCGAAGCAAGATGCATGGCTAGCTATTTTAATTGGAATGCTGTGCAGCTTTTTTTTCTTCTTAGTCTATCATAAGCTCTATTCCTACTATCCGGACCTCCTGCCTACAGAATATATGCAGAAAATTTTAGGGAAGGCACTTGGAACACTTCTTGCATTCATATACATTGTCTATTTTTTATACGATGCATCACGAGTTCTAAGAGATTTCGGAGAGATGCTTCTTACTTTTGCCTATCCCGATACGCCTTTATTTATTGCTAATGCCTTGTTAATGCTGGTCATTATCTATATAACTCGAAAAGGTATTGAAGCGATAGCCAGATCAGGAGAGCTTCTGTTTATTTTCATGTATTTTCTAGCTGTTGCAGGCTTCATCTTAATTATTAGCTCAGGGCTAATTGATTTTAAGAACTTACAGCCGATATTAAAAGAAGGAATACTTCCTGTTGCCAAAGTTGCTTTAACTGAAACGCTATATTTCCCTTTCACAGAAGCTATTGTATTTACCATGCTTCTTCCTTATTTAAGCAACCCCAAAAAAGCAAGTGTCACCATGCTATGCGCAACGGGATTAAGCGGAATTAATTTAATTATTACGATGATCATTAACATTAGCGTGCTTGGGGTTGATTTGACGACAAGATCACAGTTCCCTCTTCTTAGTACTGTTCAAACGATTCAAGTAGCTGATTTTTTAGAGCGTCTCGATGTATTTTTTATGTTTGCTATGGTTATTGGGATTTATTTTAAAGTTAGCATCTTGTTTTATGCCTCTATCATAGGTACAGCTACTTTATTTAAAATTAAATCGCCTTCCCGTCTAGTGTATCCTTTAGGCATCATTGTGTTGTTTTTGTCGATTACAATCGCTAGTAATTTTCAAGAACATCTTTATGAAGGGCTACACGTAGCGAGATTTCTTTTACATATGCCTCTTTTTGCTATCGTACCTATACTGCTTTTGATTATCGCCTTTTTGAAAAATAGGAAGAAGCAGCACAGATAGTATATCTCTAATAAATAGAAAAAATAGCGTTAAAATTTTCGAGGTGATGTTCGTGTATATATGGTTTTATGATCATTTTGTTAATACCATCTTATTTCCGCTTACTTGTATCATGCTAGTGTGCGTCTCATTAGGACTGTATGCATACTTTAAGCTAAAAAAATAAAAAATTGATATTAGATGGCTATTTCCCTCATTCAAAACAAGAAAGATACAACAAGATAAAAAGCAACTGTTATTCCTGCTGCAATTAAAGCTGGCTTTAATTTATACTTGGCATATTCAATAACAGATAAATCTAATATTTTGGCGATGGTATTCGTATCGTCGCTTAAAGGCGAAGAAAACGCTCCAAATGAACCGCTTGCAAATACGGCACCGATAATCAGCGGCAAAGAAAGATCTGCAGAACTTGCAAGCGATACGCCAAGCGGCATTAAAATCCCCCACGTCCCCCAAGCAGACCCGATAAAGTAAGAAATAGCAGCCCCAAATACAAACATAAAAGGAGTGACAAACATTTGAGGAATCCACTTAGAATGTGCGGTCACGAAATTCGAAAACCCCAAGTCTTCTGTAACAGCGGATAATCCCCATACTACCGATAACAACAGGATAACGGACATTAAGTCATTGCCTCCTGTGATAAAACCATTAAGCAAATTCTGTAATGTAAAGCGCTGAAACAAGAAAAAAATGAGGGTAATTAACGTAGTCATAATTAAAGCTACTACCATCGCTTCTAGCACGTCTGCTTTAATAAATGCTTCAAAAAAGGTGTGACTCTTATGATGTCCACTCCACCATGTTAAAAGTAAGGTGAGTGAAATCACAACAAGTAAAGGCACTAACAGATTCCAAGGCTTAGAAGGCAAATCCTTCGATACGCAAGGGTGACAATCATGCCAATCTTTTTCGTCTTCTTCCTCAAGCTTCATAGGAACTGTAGATGTTGAATGATGAAAAAAGCTTAAATAAATCCCTACTAAAATAATCACAATCGAAAAGAAATTATATGGAATGCTTTGAATGAACAAAGAATAAGCGTCTTGTTTTATGCCTTGATGATCAATCGCCATTTGAATGATTGATACCATATATCCTACAAATGCCGTTGCCACGGGAATTAAGACGATAACAGGAGTAGCAGTTGTTTCAATAACAAACCCTAGCTCTGCTGTCGTCATTTTCACTTTTTTCAGCAGCACTCTCATGATGGGCGCGATTGTAACAAAGCGAAATGTGGGAGCACTGAATGTTCCAATGGTTGAAACATAGGTTAAAATAAGGGCTTTTTTTCTTGTATCAATTCTTTCTGCAGCAGTTTCCACAAACCCCTTAACTCCTCCAGCCATCTTAATCATTCCGATAAGCCCTGAAAAAGCGTATAAAAAGACAACGATTTCTATATTACTTTTGTTTCTAAGAGCTTGTACAATGTAGTGAAGTAGTTTTTCAACACCTCCGATAATCGAATGATCAATCAAATAAGCGCCTACTAGTAGGCCTAAAAACAACCCTGGCAGCACTTGTTTAGTGAAAATAGCTATTGGAATAACAATTAAAAACGGTATAATTGAAAACCAACTAGATTCCATAGGACTCTCCCCTATCTTAAAAACCATATTAGATGTCTTCACGTATCGTTCATTAGCTTTTAATGTAACCCCAATATTATGTGTATATTCACGAAAACAACACGTATAAGCAGTACTGCTTTAATAAAATATTTCTGATTAAAAACAGCATAATAAAACTCTTTATTTCTACAGCAAAAAAGCAGTTTGCACATGCAAACTGCTTTTGAAAAGAAGCGGAAGACGAGGTTCGAACTCGCGACCCCCACCTTGGCAAGGTGGTGTTCTACCACTGAACTACTTCCGCGCGTATATGAAAGTAAAGATGCGGGTGAAGGGACTTGAACCCCCACGTCATAAGACACTAGATCCTAAGTCTAGCGCGTCTGCCAATTCCGCCACACCCGCTTGTGAATTAAAAGGTAACTCCAAAATGGCAGGGGCAGTAGGAATCGAACCCACACTGACGGTTTTGGAGACCGTAGTTCTACCTTTAAACTATGCCCCTAGAAATGATTTCTTCAAAAGAACCTCGTTTATCAACGACGCTATATCATAATAAAACATATATGGAATTTCGTCAATAGGTCTTTTGATGAATCATAACTAGTACTAGGGGTTTCAAAAAAACTGTGAGGCATATCACAGTTTTTTACACATTCCCTTCACCAGCTGCAGTCCTCTTTAATCTCCTCTATTTGTTTTTAAAGACTCTGCTGTAACACAGTACTATACAAAATGTCTCCAAAATCGTGTAAAGACCGAAAGAATATGTAGGAGTGCAGATTTTACGGGAGGCACGTTTTTTTGAGAATCCGTATTAATATCCACAGGTTCTCCCTCATTCCCCACGAGCATACTGTGAGAAATTTTAGTTTCAATAGCTCCTGTTAACTGGGCTGCAAATTCTTCACTATCTATCATAACCATGGATTCAGTATTTAAAAATGCAGAGCGTGAATCTAAGTTAAAAGAACCAACTGCACTTAAACGCTGATCATAAACAACAGATTTCCCGTGAATTGAATAGGGCTTTTGATATTCATAAAGCTTCGAACCAGCTTTTATAACGCGATTTTTCACTCCCAAGTATGCAGAAAAAGCCATAGCATTTGGAGTGGATGTAATAGAATTAGTTAAAATAATTCTTTGCACTTTTGGTTTTACTTGCTTATCTATATACTGTTCCATTTCTTTTGTTGGTACGATATAAGGGCTTTGAACAACAATGGATTTTTCAGCTTGCTGGGAAAGCTTAATAAATGTTTTCCATATAAAAGGGCTTTTATTCATTCGTTGAATAGGATTTGTAATAAAAGAAATCTTTCTTGTAGGCATCGTTGCTTCTCTCCATACAATATAAGGATGGACAAAAGGTTCGTTTACTTTTTTGGCCTCTTCGTATTGATCTATCAATAATTTTTTTCCTGAAAGACCGCGAAATTGTTTAGTTTTCTTGGGCTTTGGAAAAGCTTTTCGTGTATACGGATGATTCCATAATTTTTCTATATACTTCTCCATTGAGAGAATGACACTATGACTTTCTTGCTTTGTGTTATAAATCAGTACATCACGGTCATAGACAAAATTTTTATTTGGTTGACTAGCCAAGTATTTATCTCCAATATTTCTTCCTCCAATAATACCTAATTGGCCATCGACTACTATTATTTTATCGTGAAGACGGTTATGCCATGTCCAAGGTTTAAAAATAGTAAAGGGCTCATAGTACTTTAATTCAATATTATTGTGGAAAGCTAGAGCATAAAGAACATTTTTCCTCTTGCCTTTTAACCCATGAGCGATCCCATCTAACAACAAGCGAATACGTATACCTCGGTCCGCAGCTTCGAACAAAGCGCCCATAAGTAAATCCGAAGAACGGCCTTTACCGATGGAAAAGTATGCAATATTAATTGTATGCCTCGCTTCTTGAATCATCTGCATCCGAACAAGCCCTGAAAAATAACCATTTTCTAAAAGCATAACTCGATCTGTGGATTCTTTCTTCCCGTAAAAATTCTCAGTATTCATTACTTTTAAGTCTTTTCCCTTGTGTAAAGGGACATAAAACAGTACCACTGCAGTTACGAATACATATATGAAGTACAATACGACAATCATTATTAGTATGTTTATTAGCATATTTCCTGTCACAATCCCTTTCCATTCTTATCGTTCTGTTTTTATTAGGATTCTTACTTTTTTAACTTCTATACCTTTTAAAATAAGAATGGAATGATGGATTATTTGTTACACCACTGTTGATTTCCGTGCCAGTCTTCGCCTTTCCCTCCAAACAACAGCTAGAAGCAATTATATACACGAAACCTACGTTTACACTACCAATAAAAAAAGCAGAAGTTCATTATCTTCTGCTTTTACAATTTATACTCTCTATTGTGAACCTGCCTAAGTAAAACAGCGGCTCTTTTATTGATTAAGGTCGTTCTCCATATCTTTTATATCTTGCTGAAACTCTGTTAAACGCTGACGCTGTGTTTCAGAAGCATTTTCAAGCGCATTTTCAATTTGCTGAGAGGCTTCATTCACTTCACCTATCGCTTGCTTCGCTTCATGGCCGTACGATGCATCATTTTTAGCTTCATTTGCCTGTTCATATGCATCTACTGCTTCTTTATGCCCCTGCTGTGCTGCTTGAAACGATTGTTGTTTATCTTTATTGTATGGGAATTTTTTCATCATAGTGCTCCTTTCCATTTGTTCACTCTTTAGTGTGGCATTTTTCTACTTATTCATACGACGCTTCAATAGGTTAAAGCTAAGTGTGTATTCCTCGTAACAACTCCCTAAACCATATAAGAGCCCTAGAAAATATCTTCTATTTCCTGAAATACTTTCTATATCTTACAAAAATGTATAATCACTTTCTTTAGCGGACATCATACGAATAGCTTATCTGAACGAAAAAATGTATTGGGGTTGACTGCATGCACTTGTTTCTTTCCTTTTTGATCATTCGTGCAGGGATTATATGGATGGAAATAAAAAGATTACCTCAACACTCTCATAAAAAGGAACGAAACATTTTTATTGTGTTCATGACAATCAGTATCATAATCACTCTTGCAAAAATCTTTCGGCTGCCTCTACCGAACCCTTCTGATTGGGTAAAAGTAATGTTTCAACCTTTAAGTCACTTATTATTCCGTTGGATCACTTAATTAGTGTATATGGCAAAAGGATGTGCTCATTTTGCTTAATGAAATCAATATTTCAGCTGCGCAGTTTCGCAAATTAGTAACTTTGTATAGCATCGGAAGCACAATTATTGTGGTACCTGCCGCTATTACAGCTGATGCTCATCAAGATGCCTGGATTCCCGCACTCTTCGGTGTTGCATTAGGAATTGGCTTAGTTTTGCTTTTTACCTCACTAGGAAAAATGTTTCCAACGCTTACGCTGATGGAAATGAACGAAAAAATTTTAGGCAAACTATTTGGAAAGATTGTTTCTGCTGTTTTTGTGTTATCCAATTTATTTATCAGCAGTCAAGTTCTTTACTATGTAGGAAATTTTCTCACTACACAAATTCTTCCCTACACGCCGCTTACAGCCATCCACATCGCATTTATGGGTGTGGTCATCGTAGGAGTACGCCTAGGAATAGAAGTTATTGCACGAAGTGCCGAGATTTTATTTCCGTGGTTTGTCGGATTATTCGGACTTCTTATTTTGTCTATGATCCCTCAAATTAAAATAGAGCATATTCAGCCGGTGTTCGAAATCCATCCAAAAGCTTTTATTCGGGCTGTTTTAACGTTTTTAAGCATGAGTTCTTTGACTTATACCATTCTGCTTATGATTTTTCCTTCTCATACACCAGACACGAAAAAGGCAACTCAATCCTTTTATATAGGTAATATAGCCGGTGGACTAGTGATGGTTACGTTAATCTTACTCGGAATTTTAGTACTTGGTCCTTATTACTGCCAAATCACCATGTTTCCAAGCTATGAATTAGGAAGAAGAATTGATGTAGGAAACTTTCTTCAAGGAATTGAAGTAGTCATTGCTATTTTGTGGTTTATTACTCTCTTTTTTAAGCTTTGCATTTATTTTTACGCTACTCTTTTGGGGTTTGCCAATGTATTTCACATAAAGGACTACAAGCTATTTTCTTTTCCAGTCGCACTCATCATGATTACACTTTCCGTTATTGTGTATCCAAGCGTTTCTTATCAAAAAGATTGGGATACAAAAACGTGGATTCCCTACAGCTTACTTGTAGGCATCTTATATCCACTTTTCCTTTTAATTGCAGGGTTTATTCAAAATAAAAAGTGGCGTTCTAGCAATGGATAGAAACTCACAAACCTTTAATAAAGAATGCACCTTCAGTATAAGTGATTATTTTCCAGTAAAATATAACACTAATTATTCATGTATAGGAGCTAGTGTATGCTAGGGGTATTGGGGTTACTTATTGTTTGCACGCTCGTCATTTGGTTTGAAGTACCTGAACTACGGCAAAAAAAAGCAAAGAAAGAACTGTGGCTATTCTATACAGTTCTTGCAATTGGAATGTCCGTAAGCATCTGTAAAGCACTGGGTTTATATGTTCCAAATCCTTCTGATTTATCAGCGGCTATCTTCAGGCCAATCAGCATATTTTTACTTCATTTATTATCTTAATACGTAAGACGAGGAAGTGAATACCGTGAAACCTGTAGTTAAAATTTCAACGATTCAATTTCGCATGCTCGTTATGCTTTATACAATTGGAAGCACAATTGTTATTGCTCCAGCAGCTATGACTGTAGATTCCAAACAAACCGCTTGGATTCCAGCTATCCTTGGAGTAGTATGCGGATTTGTATTAGTGAAAGTATATATAGCTCTCGGACTTTTATTTAAAGATAAAAATCTGATAGAAATCAATGAAGCAGTGTTTGGAAAATATCTAGGAAAAGGTGTATCTTGTTTATTTGTCACGTCTACTGTCATAACATGCAGCCGTATTGTATACTACGTGGGGAGTTTTTTAAATACACATATTATGATGGAAACTCCGCTGATTGCTATTCACATTATTTTTATGCTTGTGGTTGTGTTTGGAGCAAGACTTGGACTAGAAACCATCGCACGCTGCTGTGAAATATTTTTCCCTTGGCTTATTGGCCTTCTCGGAATTTTCATCTTCTCACTGACTCCTCAAATGAAAGTCGAAAACCTTACGCCTTTATTAGATATTCACTTAAAGCCGCTGACTCATTCGGTTTTCATCTTTCTTAGCATCACTTATTTTACTTTTGCTCCTTTAATGATGGTATTTCCTCTTCATTTAAGAAAACCTGAAAAAGGTGCTAAAGCTTTAATGAGCGGAAGTCTGTTAGGTGGATTTATTATGGTAGCGATTATTCTCTTTTGTATAATGGTTATTGGCTCTTATCATTCTTCAACTACCATGTTTCCTGTATACGAAATGGCTAAGCGAATTGAACTGGGGAATTTTTTGCAAGGAATTGAAGTAATTATTGCTATTATATGGTTTCTTACTCTTTTCTTTAAAGTTTCTCTTTATTTTCATGCTTCTATCGCTGGGCTTTGCCACATTTTTAACGTTAACGAAACTCGATTTCTAACGTTACCGATGGGGTTAATCGTTACAACTTTTTCTATTATCGTTTATCCAACTATTATCTATCAAAAAACATGGTTAGCCGAAACGTGGATTCCCTATAGTTTTTTCGTAGGAGCTTTTTATCCTTTTATTCTCCTTACTATAGGCTGGATCCGCTTTAGACCTGCTAAAATAAAAAAGATAATAAAATCCACATAAAAAAAGCAGGTAGTCACCTGCTTTTTTATGCTTGAAGCGCTTGAAGTCCTGCTTGGTTTAAGAAATGCCAAGGCTTATTAAAATGCGGCTGAAAGAAAAAGTCCATAAAGCCAAGCTCATCGATCGTCATTTCCTGCTGTACACATACAGACAATGTATTGATTGCTTGAGTAGCATCAATTTTAGAAATAACCTGTGCACCTACAATTCGTCTTTTTTCTTCTTCATATACTACTTTTAACGTAATATTTTCGTACGTTGGCATGAATTCAGGTCGGTTATTCTCTGATATTGTGATACTTTTCACATTCATATCAAAAAGAGAAGCTGCTGTTTCTGTTATGCCGGTAGATGCAACATTGTAATCATAAATATGCAGACCTGACGTTCCTTGTGTTCCCATATACTTAATCGTTGGCTTAACAAGGTTTTGAGCTACTAATGTTCCCATTCTAACCGCATTGGTAGCAAGCGGAATATAGGCATGTTTCTTAATCGGATTGTAGTAAATGGCACAGCTATCTCCGGCAGCAAATATATCTTTTTTGCTTGTTTGCATATATTCATCAACCACAATTGCCCCGTTTGGAAGCATATCTACTTGTCCTTTTACTAAGTCTGTATTTGGACGGAAGCCAACACACAGAATAACAAGATCCGCTTCGTATTCGCCATCAGTTGTCACTACTTTTTCAACAGATCCCTCACTGCCTACAAATTTAGTAACCGCTTGGTTTAATGCTAATTTAACTCCTCGATTTTCAAACTCAGTTTCCATTAAATTCGTAAATTCTGGATCAAGATATTTATTTAAAATACGATCAGCACTATCAATAAACGTCACTTCTTTTCCATACACTTCGAATGCTTCTACTAATTCTGCGCCAATATAGCCCGCACCAATTACGGCTATTTTCTTCGCTTGCTTCGCTTTTTCAATAATGTGATTAGCATGCTGATAGTTTTTACAAAGCACAACATTATTTAAATCGATGCCTTCAAGGTTTGGAATAATCGGCCATGAGCCAGTTGTCATCACTAGTTTATCAAATGTATCTTCAAATTCTTCGTTGGTTTCTAAATTTCGTACAGCTATTTTTTTACCATCTGTATCAATATTCGTAACTTCATGCTTCATTTTCATATTTACACCCATCTCTTGCAATTCAGACGGTGAAGAGTAAAATAAGCCATTTGCATCTTTTACGACCCCGCCTACATAGAGCGCAATTCCACAAGACAAAAATGAAACATTATCATTTCGCTCATAAACTGTAATTTTAGCTTCTGGATAAAGTTCTGCCATATTTTTTACTGCTGCCGTTCCTGCATGTGTACACCCTACTACTGCAATTTTCATAGATGATATCCCCCTTAGGATTATAGAAAATATGATATTGTGAAGTTTTTCACATATATTGTGAAATGTTTCACATTTCTTTTACAATTCTTATTATACAAACATGTTTGTCCTTTTTCAAGAGATATGTGAAAAAAATCACATACTTTTTTCAAAAAATATGTTACAGGGTTCTTTAAATAGCGTTGAAGCTTGATATGATGCGCTTTTCTTGCTGATGCGCTGCTGATGAAAAACTTCATCAGCTTGTTTTTTCACGTAGAAACTCACTACCCTATGTACTCTCCATCAAAAAAATAAGACGGATAAAAGAGTCACCGCTAAAATAGATACAGTGATGCCGCTCACAAGCGAGTCTGCTATATAAACTGATAGAAAAGTAAAAAATATATCCACAAAAGCTGCGGATGTTACACATAGTACTCTATTCAGTCTGGCATTCTTCATTTAAAAAATGAGTGCCTTTGAAAAAAAGCTCTGTGATAGAGCCAAATACAAAAATTAAAAATAGAAATAAACATATGGCCCAGTAGGACTCATATTCCACTCCCATTACTCTAAGGAAGCCTATAAAACCAAAAAAGTAGCTTCCCATTAGTATCGCTAAAATGATTAGTACCATCGCTCCTACTATAAAGAACGCGATTAAACGATCCATTCCCCTGCTTTTTCTTTTCATTATTCCACTCCACCTTACTTACTCATCACTTAATCCATATTATACGAAAAAAGTGCGATACCGTGGTATCGCACTTTTCCACATTATTTATCTTTTTTATCTTGAAGGGCTTGTTTTAAAGCATCACCCAAGCTTGAACCAAATGCTCCATCATCGTTGTATTTGTTGAGAAGCTTTCGTTCTTCTCGTTTTGAAATCTTTTTCTTTTTGTCCTCAGCTTTTTCCACTACTTGACATGAACGGCATTGGAAGTACGTGCCCGCTTTTCCTGAGTGAATTTCCATTCGCTTATGACACTGCGGACAGCGTCGATTTGATAGTTTAGGGTCTTTTGCGCGTCTATAGCTGCACTCCAGGCTTGAACAAACGAGCACTCTTCCTTGCTTTGTTTTCTTTTCTTTCAAGAAAGAACCGCATTCCGGACACTTAGAGCCCGTTAAATTATGAGGTTTGTACGTTTGATTACTCGTTTTTACTTGCTTAACTAGCTTTTCTGTTTGTTCGCGAATATTTGTTAAGAACTCTTTTGCATTTCCTTTTCCTTTAGCAATTGCTTCTAAGTCACGTTCCCACTTAGCCGTAAGCTCAGGCGACTTTAACTCATCTGCTACTAGGTCAATCAGCTGCTTCCCTTTTTTAGTTGCGTGCAGACGATTGTTTTGGCGATCAATGGATTCATTCTGCAGAAGTTTTTCAATAATATCTGCACGTGTTGCCGGGGTACCTAAATTATGTTTTTCCATTTGTCCAAGAAGATCCGCTTCTGTATAGCGCTGCGGCGGCTCTGTAAATGCACTCTTCATCGTTACATCTTGAATGAGCAGCTTGCTGCCTTCTTCCATATCAGGCAGCTTCACCGTTGCTTCTGAGTCTCCGCCAGAAACTTTTTTGAAGCCTGCATTCACAACTTGCTTTCCGCTTGCTACTAACTGTTCCCCATTTACTTCAAGCTCTGCTTTAACCACTTCATACTCATATGCAGGATAAAATAATGAAATAAATCGCTTTGCAATTAAGTCATACAGCTTTCGTTCATCAGCTGATAAGTCCTGTAGAAATACAGGCTGATCCGTTACGATAATAGCATGGTGGTCACTTACTTTTTCGTTATTAACCACTCGCTTTGGCAACTGTGCATTTCTTAAAATTGGACGAACCTCTTCTTTATATACAGCAGAGATGCTTTCCAAGCGCTCTTTCATAGTAGAAACCATATCTGTTGTTAAATAACGGGAATCTGTACGCGGATACGTGACTAACTTATGCTGTTCATATAACTTTTGAAGTACATTCAATGTCTTCTTAGCAGAGAAGTTAAAGCGTTTGTTAGCATCTCGCTGCAGTTCGTTTAAGTCATAAGGAAGCGGCTGCGCTTCTTTATGCATTTTGCGCTTAATTGTTTTTACAACTGCCTCACCTGATAATTTTGAGTGCAGCTCTTTTGCGCGTTTTTCATCAAAGATGCGCTTTTCATTGCCCTTTTGCCAAGCCGCTTCAAAAGATGAAAACTGAGCTGTAAGCGTCCAATATTCACTAGGTTTGAATGTATTAATTACTTGTTCACGCTCAATTATCATCGCCAGCGTCGGTGTTTGTACCCTTCCTGCCGACAATGGTTCTTCATATTTAGTCGTTAACGCTCTCGTTACGTTTAAACCGATAAGCCAATCGGCTTCTGAACGGCAAACGGCTGAATCATACAAGCGATTAAACTCTTTTCCTGGTTTTAACTGTTTAAACCCGTCACGAATTGCTTTATCCGTTTGAGACGAAATCCAAAGGCGTTTAAACGGCTTGTTCCAGCGTACCTTTTCCATAATCCAGCGTGCTACAAGTTCTCCTTCACGCCCTGCATCAGTCGCAATAATTAACTCTCCAATATCCTTTCTTTTTGCTAGATCGGATACTGTGCGAAACTGAGAACTCACTTTACGAATTACTTTTAATTTCATTTTCTCAGGCATGATTGGCAGATCTTCTAATCGCCACGTTTTATATTGGTTATCATAATCCTCTGGTGTTTGTAATTCAACTAAATGACCGAGTGCCCATGTTACGACATACTTTGGTCCTTCAATATACCCTTTTTTTGTTTGGGTGCTGCCAAGTACGCGCGCAAGATCACGTGCTACACTTGGCTTTTCTGCTAATACAAGTGATTTCATTTTATGTATACCTCCAATTCACTTGTTCCATTATACATGATTGTATACTTTTTGTACGACTTCAAGATTAAGTTTACATAATAATATTATAATAAATAAAGCTGAAGAATTTCTCTTCAGCTTCTAGCTACTTCTTTTTATAAAATAGTCGCGAGATAATTAAACCGATAGCTCCTAAGACAATAAATAACAAGGCCCGTATAGCCATTGGGATAAAAGGTAAATCGTATAAAACGAGTTTAAAAAGTGTTAAGAACAAAATGCCCACGCCGATATACGTTGCTGTTTTAAACGTTTTAAGTGATCCTATTATAAATGCTGCAATGGACAGCCCTAACCAAACGGCCGTCATAATAAGCGTTTGCGGATTAGCGGAAAGATGATTGGTGCCAGCGGCCGCAACTTCCGTAGCAAAAATTAAAGAAAGAATAGAAAAAACAATACTTCCTCCAATTTTGAACGTATCGTGCTCATCTTTTTCTGTTTTTTGAATGCTGATCCATATAAATACTAGAATAGAAGCTAACACAACAAGCCAATTTAATGTCGGAAGAGACAGTACTTGTTCGATTGGTGTAACTAAGATATACGTTGCGCTCAGTATATAAATCGTATAAGAAAATAGTTGATGAAGTAGATTTTTATACGTCATGGCGATATAGTAAACAGCCAGTCCTTGAATCACATATAAAATGACTCCTTCTCTTAAATCGACGAGCTGATGAATAAAAAACGCTACTGCAACAATTAAATAGGTAATAAAAAATTCAAATTTCTCTTTAGAACTTCTTACTGCGTAAACACCTAATGCGTAAATAATAACTAGCGCAAGCAGCACCATTGTGGTCGTGCCATCGTCAAAAACGGCGAGCAGCCATCCGTACGTAACTGCTAAACTCGATAGAAGGGTAAACGCATATACTTGGAGTACGGATTGTGATAGAAAAAAACTAGAAATTAAGCATAAATGCTGAATAAGAATCGCCATACCTAATAACTCTTTTACACCATTATCACCAACAAACGAGTAATAAATGAGTAGCGTAAGATTTAATAGTACCGCGGAAAGAACATATAAAATTGAATATTTTTGTTTGATTGCCACATATAAAAAGGCAATATACAGAAACGTTTCATAGCCAATGAAAACGAGCGCATTAGGCGAATTACTTTCAATAAGAAAGGGAACGAGTACGCCTCCAACTGCGCTAATAATACCTAATGCCTGTGAACGATAAAAGACTGTCGCGATAATCCCTAGGATAATCCAGCTCGCATTTAGTATAAAAGCAAGCGTTGGTCCCGCTAAATGATACAGGCTATGCATCGCAAACGTCGTTAACATGAGAATAGGAATAGCTCCTCCTGCAAGTACTTGCCCGAGCACCAACCTGCCCTTTTTAATTTGGAAATGACCTGTCACAGGAAAACCTATTGAAACAACGAAACCGAGAACAACTTTTGCTTTTTCATTCATTAACCCATAGTCAGAAGCTGCTTTAAATCCCCATAGCACACCAATAATAAATACAAAAATAAAAATTCTCGGCAGCCATGTTTGAAAAAGGACTTTTTCCCAATCAACAGGTTCTTCTATTGCCTGTGAACTTTTAGCTGCTATTTGAGCAGGACGTTTAGTGGTCTCCTCGCGCTGCTTGGGAGGAGGATGAACTGTTTTTGGCTTTGGAGAATTTGTTTTATATACGAGCGACTTTAGCCTGGCTACGTCTTCTTCTAAACTGCTTATTTTTCGTTCAAGTTCTTCTATTCTTTCTTTTTCCATGTTTCCTCACCCTTTCTCTTTAAAGTATTTGTGGTTTTTATATGTATATCTTACAGCACTTAACTATTATACCATTAAAAGGAATATCACTTAGAAACATTCTATTTTTAGCAAAAAAAAATACAGCGCCCTTTTCAAAAGAAAAGTTCGTTGTATAGGATGTGCTGCATTTTTTATGTCACTTTCTCGCTGTATGTACTATGAAATCCCGCTTCGATGTGGGCTACTTGAAAGCTATGGTGACCAATTAAATATTTAACAATATCCACACGGTCAATTTTACCGGGCTTATTATTCATTGCTTCTCGCACCATAGATTGAAATGTTTCTTTGCAAAACTTCTTTTCATGAAGCAGAATCGTTTCACAATACTCTTCATGGTCTCCCTCTGAAATACGATAATAATGCATTTCTTTCACCCCTTTTTAATGTTATACCTATTACATACCCCAAATATTGCTATTTTAACAAATTAATTTTATTATTCTTTATTTTTCCATATATAATATATGGTTTATAGGGCAACGTTTCGAAACTCGTCGTTATAAATGCTAATTTGAAGCCGCTGAGAAAAACGTTCTTGTTCGATATATGTTTCAGGCATTAATCCAACAGGATATACCTTAGGGTTTTCGCCACTGCCTAATATGTATACATACATCTTTCCTTCGCTTGTATATCGAACTTTCGTCGAAATACCCCCTTGCCCTTGAAGAGGCGCATAAACAGCTCTTACATTATCTCTTATTTCTTGTACAAACCCATGTAGTTCAATATCAGAATCATAATAATGGTTTGCTTCATACAAGCCGTAAATCCGAGACTTGTCGATATCACATAATATGTTCCAAAATTCAGATAAATTCTCTTGGAACAACACTTGAATAAAATTCCGTGCAGCTTCTTGCTGTTCGTTTGTTAATTCTTTTGTTAGCGCAAACTCTTCATTTTTTAACATCTCAGTCACCTCCCTTTTGTATGTAATACGACAAGCGATAAAAATAACCTCTTTTTTTCAACTTATTAGCAAGTAATTTATTTTTTCACATTAAAAATTGAAAAGTTATTTTGACTAAGGCGTCAGAATAACTTTTCAATTACTGTAGAATAATTACGTAAAGTATTCGATTTTTGCATTCGGAAAATACTGATCAATGTAATATTCTAATGTTTCTCTTAATTCTTGTTCTTCATCTTTTGCGTATACATATTTTCCAATTCCGTAACGCCCCCACTTGTAGCGGCGCTCCTCTTCATTCATCTCAAGCTTTGTTTTTGGATAATTTTTCTCGATTACCCGCTTGGCCGGCTTGGTAAAGCGATGCTGAATCATTTCAAACGTAATATCATCTCTGGACTCCTCAGGTATAGAGGCGTCCAGCTTTTCAAACAACTGACGGTATCCCTCTTGCCAACCTTCATGAATGTAAATAGGCGCCACAATAAAGCCAAGTGGATATCCGGCTTTTGCAACTTTATTAGCAGCTTCAATCCGGTAATCAAGAGGAGATGTACCAGGTTCAAAGTTTTTTATAACATAATCTGCATTTATGCTAAAGCGGAAGCGCGTGCGACCATTATGTTTAGCATCCAATAAATGATCCACGTGATGAAATTTAGTCACAAAGCGCAGTTGACCTAGTTCACTTTCCCCAAAATACTCAATCGCCCGCTTTAATGAATGTGTTAAATGGTCAATTCCTACGATATCAGATGTACAAGCCGCTTCAAATCGCGTTATTTGAGGGGCTCTCTCCTGCATATATTGCTCTGCTTGACCTAATATTTCTTCAACATTCACGTACGTGCGAATATATGGTTTGCTTCCCATTGTTGTCTGCAAATAGCAATAGTGACAGTGCCCCATACACCCTGTTGCAAATGGTATTGCATATTCAGCTGACGGTTTAGATGTATCAAATTTCAATGTTTTACGCACGCCAACTACTAAAGTCGACTTGGCATTGCGGTATTTTTGCAAATCATTTTTTCCCGGTATATTACGCACTTGATTATGAGAAGTTGTTTGACGAATCTCAATTCCCATCTTCTCAAATTTTTCTTTTAATTGAACACCAAGCGGGTACTCCATTGCCCCTGGCTCAATATATACTAATTGAGGTACAAAAGGTTTTATCATCATGTACACTTCCTTTTTTCTAGTACTAATAGCGTTTGAAAAATAAAAAGACTCTATCCTTGGTAATTATTTTTCAAACAAAAAAGACTCTCCGTTAAGAGAGCCTTGCATTAGTCATATTGTTCATAATCAAATATCTTATTATACATTTTTTCAGCTTCTTCATACGTTGAATATACGGCATCATCTTCAGCTAACAAATGGTAAGACTCATGTAAAAACAGCGCCTTTTCACCTTTGTTTTCGGGATGTTCAACAATTTCAGCCTGATTAATATTCGCAACGTTTGCCGTATGAGGATTTCGGTAAATAACAAATACTTGATCTCCCACTTGATATTCTTTTTTCTCCACGATCATCATCCTTTTCTTCTTTCTTTACTCGTATGATGTCCGCTTTTGCTCATTTTATCCGGTAAAAACACCTCATGGCATCATCAAGAATTCATACGCTTTTACGCTCAATAAACCGAAAAGGGAGCTCAATTTTCTGAGGAACCTTGCTTCCCACTAATGTAAAAAGCGTTTCTCCCATTTCCTTAAGAGGAAGTTCGATCGTTGTTATTTGTAAATAAGAAGAAAGCGGATGATTATCAAAACCAATGATAGCTAATTCACCAGGAACTGAAATACCCGCTTGTTCGCACTGAGCTTTTATTCCGATAGCTACTTGATCGTTTGTTACTAAAAGCGCCTGAGGCCGATTTTTCATCTGCACTAGTTTTTCCACCACTTTTTCACCATCTGTCACGTTCAAACAGCCTTGAAAAACCCATTCCGGATGATAAGGCTGATTTATTCTTTCTACATATTCTTTGTATGCTTGTTGCCGCTGTTGACTATTCGTACCCGTCATTCTTCCAATACAGTAGCCAATATCCGTATATCCTTTTTCTTTTAAATACATAAGCGCCTGCTTAAAAGCTGCATAATGATCAACGTATACGGAGCGAATAGAACGATTCTGTACGTTTTCGCACACGGCTATCGGCCCGTACTGCTGATAATATTCAATCGTGCTCCAGCTGCTTGCTCTAGAACAAATAATCACTCCATCAACTTGCTTTGTTTTTAGCATATGAAGCGCTTCTTCTTCTTTTTTTACATCATAGTTCGTCTGACAAATAACAAGCTGATACTGCTTTTCTAACGCCTGAGATGCCACTCCTTCTAAAAGCAGACTAAAATACGGATGATTAATAAAAGGCAAGACGACGGCAATCATATTTGTTTTCCCTTTTGATAAGTGAACGGCATTAATGTTTTGTTCATAATTAAGTTCGTGAATAACCTGCTCTACCAACCGGCGTTTTTCTTCTTTTACATACGGATGATGATTTAGCACCCGGGATACAGTCGAAACAGATACACCAGCTTTTTTTGCGATATCTCGGATATTTGTCATGTTTTCACCTTTTTCTCTTGCGCTGAAACGCGTTTCATACTTTATTCTCATTATAAAGTGAAACAGCAAGAAGCTAAACCCGTTACCATCGTGTTTTTACTCATTTACGTAAGGAGGTCATTTCATGGGTATTTTATTATTCATTTTATTATGCGGAATTGAAATTGGAGGAGCGGCTTATGCACTTAAACAGAACGAGACGCTTTGGAAGGAGTTAGATGATGAAAAGCCGACTGATTTTTTTAAACAGTAAAAAACCCTTAAAAAGAACATTCTTTTTAAGGGTTTGATATTACGCAGCTTCTTTAGATGACTTTGACTTTTTATTTAAACGAGGAAATCCAATTACAATTGCAATGATCCCGCAAACCGCTGTTAACATTGGGTAGAATGTTAATGGAATAATCTCAATCGGTGAAACTTTAGCAAATCCTGCTGCGAGAAGCATTTGTGCGCCGTAAGGGATAAGCCCTTGAACGCTGCATGAAAACAAGTCAAGCAGACTGGCTGATTTACGATTATCAATTGAATACTTATCAGAGATTTCTTTTGCTAACGGACCTGCCGTAATAATTGAAATCGTGTTATTAGCCGTTGCTAAATTTGTTAAACTTACCAGTCCAGCGATGCTGAATTCTCCGCCTTTTTTTGTTTGAATGCGTCGTGTTAATAAATTCAATAAGAACTGAATACCGCCATTATAGCGAATAAGCTCAACCATTCCGCCGATTAGCAGAGATAAAATAATTAACTCTGACATTCCGCCAATACCTTCTGTCACAGTTTTAGCAAGAGAAGAAAGCGTGTAGCTTCCGTCAGCTAATCCAATCACGCCGGCTAGCACAATTCCTCCGGTTAAAATGCTTAATACGTTTGCACCAAATATGGCAGCAACGAGTACGCCGACATAAGGCAAGATTTTAAACCAGCTAAAATCCTTAATTTCTACTGATGATGTATTGCCTAGCGTCATTACAAGCAATAAAATTACCGTAACAATCGCTGCAGGAAGGACAATAAAAAAGTTTACTTTTAATTTATCTGACATATTTGTTTTTTGCGTACGAACTGCTGCAATGGTTGTATCAGAAATTATCGATAAATTATCTCCAAACATTGCACCACCAATAACGGCAGCAATGGCCAATGTAATGGATACATGCGCTTGCTCACTGATTCCTACAGCAATAGGCCCTAGCGCAGCGATTGTTCCCATTGATGTTCCCATCGAAATGGAAATGAATGCGCCAATAACAAAGATTCCGACTACCACTAAGCTTTGCGGAAGCACAGAAAGCGCTAAGTTTACCGTTGAATCAACAGCTCCCATGCCTTTAGCAACTTGAGAAAAAGCACCTGCTAAAATAAAAATAAGCACCATAATAATGATATCAGGATGCCCTGCTCCTTTAGCAAAACGCTCCACTTTTACATTAAGTGAATCTTTGCGGTTCATAGCCAGCGCCACGATGGCTGCAATGATAATGGCTACTAATACAGGCAGCTTATAAAAATCTCCCGTTATAATTCCTGATCCGACAAACAGGACTAAAAAGACGCCCAGCGGTAACAGCGCCCAGCCGTTTCCTTTTTGTTGTTCCATTCTTAACACCTCTTGTTTACGTAATAAAAAAAGACCTCTTCTTATTGATAAGAAGAGGTCTCTTATTTGTATCATAAGATTACCCTTCTCATCTTCCAAACGAAACATCGTCTGCTGGATTTGGCACCGCACTGCGTACAGCCAGTTGCCGAGACATCATAGGGCCAGTCCCTCCGTCTCTCTTGATAAGAAGTTTATAGTTGTTTTAAAAATAGTCTTTCACTACTGTAATCTCTTTTTATTTAATTGTCAAATGCTATTTTAGAAAAATATATAGTGCGAAAATTCTCACATCAATTAGCTACGTCTCGTTTTAAAAACGCTGCCCATGCCACGCCCATAAAGAAGACAAAATGCGCAACTAAGATGAAAATGGAAAATGGAATCGTCATGCCGTCAAACATCGTCTTCATTCCGTCCATATACTGCACAAAGTTTGTGTTGGCGAACAGTAAAAATTTTCCCCACCATAAACCAAACTGTGATACTAGTCCTGTTACTGCTTTTGCCCCGATACTTACGACAATAGCCAGACTGGAAGCAAGCGCGCTGTTTCTGAATAAAGACGACAGCATGAATGCAAATGTCATCATCATAAACGTTTCCATATACGCGCTGTCATACGTAAGCGTAATGTTTTTAAGCAGCTGCGCATCTCCTTCTAGACTGGTAAAGCCAAAGAACAATGCTCCCCATACAAACGAAAAAAGCAAATAGCTCAGTAAATAATACAAGCTAATTAAAATGAGGGTTATGTACTTGGATGCTAAAATCGTTGAACGTCTAGCAGGGCGAATTAAAAGAAGCTTAATGGTACCTGCTTCAAACTCTTTTGCAACCATTGACCCTCCAACAGCAAGCGCGAAAAATTGAACGAGAATCAGCATACCTGAACTAAATGACAGGAAGTTCAAAATGTTGTCTTCTGTTCCTGCACTGTTTGCTACTTTCTTCATTAAAAGAGCCATACAAAGAGTTAAAATACCGATTGTAATAAACGTGACTTTTGTACTTCTTTTATGAAACCATTTCATATGTTCATTTTGAATTAGCTTAAGCATGGTGCTCTCCTTCCGTAACGGACATAAACGAATCTTCAAGCGTCTCATACACAGGAGTGATTCGGTAGACTAAAATATCGCTGTCCACTAATTTTTTATTCACAGCTGGAATTTGTTCTTTTACAATCGCCACGTCGATACTATGTGATCTCATCGTTACTTCAAATTCTTGTGATAAAAGATCCGCTGCTTTTTGCGCATCAGACACTTCAAATTCTACGTACGTTCCTTGATCTTGACGATTTGGAGATAGATCTTGAATGGCTTTTAACTCACCGTCTTGAATAATGCCAACGCGGTCACATAGTGCTTCTACTTCTTTTAATAAGTGGCTCGCGATTAAGATCGAAATTCCTTCTTCCCTGCAGAGGGTTTGTAAATATGTACGAAATTCTCTCATTCCCGCTGGGTCTAGACCGTTTGTTGGTTCGTCTAGTAAAAGCAATGCAGGCTTATGTAAAATAGCTTGAGCTACTCCTAAACGCTGTCTCATCCCAAGAGAATACGTCTTCACTTTTGCATGAATGCTGTTTTCAAGCTTTACTAAAGCAATCACTTCATCCAAGCGTTCTGATGTGATCCCTTCATGCATATTCGCAAAGTGTTTTAAATTTTGATAGCCCGTCAGATAATCATAAAACTCAGGGTTTTCAATAATCGCTCCAATTGATTTCATAGCTGATGTAAACTGTTCTTTTAAAGGAAATCCATTGACGATAATTGTTCCCTCTGTTTCTTTGATGAGTCCTACGACGGTACGAATTAACGTTGTTTTTCCAGAGCCGTTCGGACCAAGCAATCCGAAAATCTCACCGCGCTCAACCGATAAGGATACATCATGCAAAATGGTTTTCTTCCCAATTACTTTACTGACATGATCTACTTGTAGCACTGTTTCTGTCATCATGTACATCCTTTCTTTAATTAGCAATACGCCTTCTATTGTTTCTCTTTTTTAACTATTTGTCTACTATAACCTTATTTTTGGAAAAGTAGCCCATTCAAATCATTCGTATTATCCGCTTACATTTGATAAAATAAAACAAACTTTAGTTAGAGGAGGACTTCTACATAATGAACTTAACCGTATACCTTGCCGGGCAAATTCACGATAACTGGCGAGACGAAATTAAAAACCAAGCAGAACAATTAAACCTTCCCCTTACCTTTGTCGGTCCCATGACAGACCATGACCGCTCCGACAACATTGGAGAAGAAATTTTAGGAAAACAGCCTAACGCTGTCTTAAAAGATGAAGCTGCTTCTCAAATTAATAATTTACGTACGCAGGTGCTCCTTAAAAAATCTGATGTGATTATTGCTTTATTTGGCGAAAAATACAAGCAGTGGAACAGCGCAATGGATGCGGTGACAGCCATTGCATTAGATAAACCGCTAATTTTGGTTCGCCCTGAAAAACTGCACCATCCGCTTAAAGAACTGTCAAACAAAGCCCAGGTTGTAGTCGAAACGCCAGAACAGGCTCTTCAAGCATTAGCTTATATTTTTGAATAACAACAAATAAGAGCTGTCGAAAATCGGCAGCTCTTATTTGTTGTTTATTGAAGGCTCCGTACGAAGCATGTGATGAGTATTTCATGGGAAGTTCTGAGATTATTATTCTTGTGGGAGTTTCATTTTTGACATAAAGATCAGCAATGTTACAGTCGGGTGCTTACTTTTTTGACGCGGATGCTCCATAATCTTTAATCGTTAACTTCACATCATAGTTAATTGGCACTTCACTAAATGTTTGATCCCAATTTTCTTTGACCCTCATCCATGTTCTAGGCTGCTTAATTCTCAATTGATTTCCGAAACCTGCAACATCAACTTTATATTTTGTTTGCATTTTTTCTAGTACGTTTCTTACCAGGTGCTTTACTTTCTTTTCTGAGGTTTTTTGCGCATTCTGTAAAAATTGATTATTAAAAGAGCTCCCTGAAGTCATCCAACTTTCAGATAGCCTTCCCACTGATTCAATGTGTACATCAAAAGAGATATCATTTCCTTTAACATGGGGTTGAATATGACTTTTCATAGACTCTATTTCATATACAATCAGCTGACCAGTCTTTTTATCAAAGCTTTTCACTAGCCCGCCTTTCCCTTTGCCTGTGATCCAAGCCAAACCATCTAGTTCTTCTTCATTCAAAAAACCAATCATTTTGCTTGTTTCCCCTTTAATTATACCAGCACCCGCAAATTTGATTTCTCCATTTGCTGATAATACATTTTGCATCAGAAAACTAGACCCAGTTTGAATCTTGCTTGCTAATTTAATAAGCGGCATGGGCGGTAAAATTCGCGTTGTTCGATACGTATTGTCTATCATTCCATACAGGTGAAAAGCCGGGATCTCTCCTGCTGTTTTTGATTCTAACGTGTCGCTAGCTCTTCCTTTACTAATAAACACAAGGCAACTAGGTCTAAAATCATTGTCCCGAAGAGTTTGGTCCACTAATTGCTCTAAACTATACGCTCGTGCAAGGGCCTCACTGATAACCATTACTTTCATATGAGGACTAGTTAAAGGAGTGTCACTTCTTAAAGATAATTCACGAAGCATTTGAAAAGGAGAATCTCCTGTTTCCGAAATATTTACGTAAGATTTCTGCTGCGGTCCTCCTTGTTTAGTGGTTGAACTTGCGACTTGAGGAGTGATAAGTTGATAAGTTGACGTAATCAGGTTCTTTTTAGTATACCCTTCTCCTTGTTCATCAAATTCTTTTTCAGCTATGGACTCCTTACCTTTATCATAGGCCACACCCACTCCAAAACTTTGCTCTTCAATTTCATGACTGCTCCAGCAGCCTGCCAGAGGAAAGAGCAAAAAAACAGAAAACAAAACCAATAGGAACTGGAAATGGTTAAAGGTTTGTTTCATATTTTACTCCCTTTACTTTTGAAATAATGAGAAGAAGCAGCGGCAAAAAGCCAAATAAAACTAAGGCGATATTGCCAATCACATCTCCCAATTTAAATACATCATTAATATTTTTAGGAATCATGGAAATAAGATATATAACCGGAAGCAAACCATACATAAATGGATGAATGTTTTTTTGGAAAAGCTGAGACAGTCCTAATGAAGCGGCATAATGGTTAATAGTAAAAGAAGCAAACATCTGCATGATCCATACAACTAGCAGTAAGGAATCAAATCGTTCAAAAATCAAGCCTGTCAGCTCAAAACTCCTTATTAAATCAAGCGTGGGCCATGTTCTTATTACTACTCCATCAATCGATAACGCTCCGATAACCATTACAACAGTAATCACATAAATAAATATAGGAATGGTAATTCCAACTAGCACAGCTTTTCCTGCTTTGTGTGGTTCTTTCATAAAAGCTAAAATGATTAACATGATTTCAGGACCCGTGAATGCAAGAGCAGTTGTTTTTACACCTTTTAGTACAGGAAGGACTCCTGATCCAAGTACGGGGCGCAGATTATCTATTTCAAATATTTTTATACTCATAAAAGCTACCAGTAAAAAAAGAATAACGGTAATAGGGAATATAATTTCAAACAGTCGAGCGATCGGATTAATGCCCCCTCTAATTAAATAGAGGCTTATCCACATAAATGGCATAATAATAGCCCACGTCGGCGTTCCTTCCAGCAAGAGATATCCGGTTACTTCTGCCAATGAACGGGCGTGAAAACCACCAAGCAGTAAAAAATAACCTATCATAAGTAAGCTAATTAACTTACTTAACCATTTCCCTGTAATTTCTTTACTGTATTGATAAAACGTCTTTCCAGGGAATTTCCGGCTTAATTTCACCATGATTATCGCTGCTATCATGGTGACTATTCCTCCTAGAATAACAGTTAGCCACACATCTGGTGTTTTCACTTGTTCCGCAGCTGTTCGAGGCAACGTCAGAATACCGGTTCCAAGTATGAAATTGATGACAATAATAGCTGTTTGGGGCGTCGTAATACGATCGTTTGAATTTATCATTACCACTGATTCACTTCCTTTTATCATAAGCTGCTATCCTTTTCGTAGAGAATCTTTGGTATGCATCATCTTTGGACGTCTTTTCATCATCATAAGAGGCATACGGACCATCAAGTCTTTCCATTCACTTAAACGATAGGGTACCGCTGGACTCATGTAAGATACGCCAAAACTTTTTAGTTTCACCAAATGACTGGTCATAAAAAGGAAAAATAAAACGACTCCATATAATCCAAGTATGGCAGCACATAGCATAGCTATGAAGCGAAGAATACGCAGTGAAATCCCGACGCTATATTGCGGAATAGCAAATGATGAAATCGCAGTTAACGCCACAATAATCACTAAAATAGGGCTAACAATCCCTGCCTGCACAGCAGCTTCTCCAATAATTAATCCACCGACAATTCCCATTGCTGGACCAATTGGTTTTGGTAACCTGAGTCCAGCTTCTCTCAAGATTTCGATAGCTATTTCCATAAATAAGGCTTCTATAAGGGCTGGAAATGGTACTCCAGACTTTGTTCCTATAATGGAAATAGCAAGCTTAGTCGGAATCATCCCTGGGTGAAACGAAATAAAAGCAATATACAAAGCCGGTGTAAAAAGCGAAAGAACTACTGCGATATAACGAAGAAAACGAATAAATGTACCGGGAATCCACCTTTCGTAATAATCTTCCGGCGACTGTAACATCATGCTAAACGTAACGGGAGCAATCAAAGCAAAAGGCGTCCCGTCTAATAAAATGGCTACTCTCCCTTCCATCAAAGCAGCAATTACACGATCAGGACGCTCCGTATTCTGCACCTGAGGAAATAGACTAAGGTAATTATCTTCAATGAGTTGTTCAACATATCCTGACTCCGGTACATTATCAAGATCAATTTTTTTAATTCGTTTTTCTACTTCTTCAACTAGTTCTGGATCAACAATCTCCTTTATGTAAGCAACAACTAAGTCTTTTTTGGAACGCTTTCCTACTTGAAATTTCACTAGCGACAAATTTTCAATGTCTCCGCTTCCTCTTAATAAAGAAGTATTATCACTTAAAGATTCAGTGAAGCCTACTCTTGGCCCTCTCACTAATGCTTCTGATACGGGCTCTTCAATCGTCCTTGTTTTTACTTTGCTTGTACCAAGAATTAAGGAAGATGATAACCCGTCAATTAAAAGAGCCGTAGATCCTGTTAAGACTTTTGATGTTACTTCTTTAATGGAATGAACCTCTTCTACATCACCGATTGATAATACTTGGCTTTTAATAAACTGTTTTGAAAGGTTTTCCTTTACGTAAAGCTGATCCTGTTGGTATTCTTTTGAAAAATTAGCCATCAATGATGATAAAATATGTTTTTCAATAAGATCTTTATCTGATAGCCCCTCTACAAAAATAATAGCTGCCTGAATACCGGTGCGTCCTATAATAAACTCCCGAAAATGAACGTCGGAATTATGACCAATTTCTTTTTTAACTGCTTCTAGAGTTAAAGCTAAATGCTCAGTAACATGATTAGGTGAATTTTGAGGTGTAAATTCTTGTTTGTTTTCCTTTTCATTCGCATGGTTTCCTATTTTTTTTATTGTTGATCTCCATTTTTTCACTTTCATCACTCTTCCTCTGAATTACGAATCCCGCTTAATAATTTGTAGATTATATACGGGATGAAAAAAACCAGAACTGCTTGTATAAAAACTGGCCCTTCTGGAAGATAGGAAACAATTAATTTCCACATGATCATCACCCTATTTATGTCTATAACAAAGCAATTCTAGAAATAAGCATCTGTAAAATATCAGTGTTTACTTCGTAGAAATTCTTTTATTTACCAGGTAGTATTATTCTTCTTTTTGTTTCTTATACAAAGGAATACAATATCCATCTTAAAAATGAAAAAGAGCTTACTACTGAAGGCTTAGACATACTGGTTTGCCGCTCAATGTTTTGGTGAATGCTAGAATAATTAAAGTTTTACCGCTCAAAAAATCCCTTAAATGGTTGACGAGTGCTTAAAGTGTCGGTTACACTTTATGTTTGAAATATTGTATTCATATCGCTCTTATCTCAAAAGAATGGTATAATTTTATAGATATTGAATTTGGAGGACTGCTCATACATGATTACAGTTAGTAATGTAAGTTTACGATTTGGCGACCGAAAGTTATTTGAAGATGTGAATATTAAATTCACGCCTGGTAACTGTTATGGATTAATCGGCGCAAACGGTGCTGGAAAATCAACGTTTTTAAAAATTTTATCTGGTGAAATTGAATCTCAAACTGGTGATGTACATATGGGCCCTGGCGAACGCCTTGCTGTCTTAAAACAGAACCACTTCGAATATGAAGATCAAGAAGTTATGAAAACCGTTATTATGGGGCACGCTCGCCTTTATGAAGTAATGCAAGAAAAAGATGCTATTTATATGAAAGCAGACTTCACAGATGAAGACGGAATGAAAGCAGCTGAGCTTGAAGGTGAATTTGCTGAATTAAACGGTTGGGAAGCAGAATCAGAAGCAGCTATTCTTTTAAAGGGATTAGGTATTTCTGAAGATCTTCACGCAAAAAAAATGGCTGAACTAACGGGTAGTGAAAAAGTAAAAGTGCTTCTTGCACAAGCTTTATTCGGAAAACCTGATGTATTACTTTTAGATGAGCCTACGAATAACTTGGATATTCAAGCAATTCAATGGTTAGAAGAGTTCTTAATTAACTTTGAAAACACAGTCATTGTTGTATCTCATGACCGTCACTTCTTAAACAAAGTATGTACGCACATTGCTGACCTTGACTTCAGTAAAATCCAAGTCTACGTTGGTAACTATGATTTCTGGTATGAATCAAGTCAATTAGCGCAAAAAATGGCGTCAGATGCGAACAAGAAAAAAGAAGAAAAAATTAAAGAGCTTCAAGCCTTTATCGCTCGCTTTAGCGCAAATGCATCGAAATCAAAACAAGCAACGTCTCGTAAAAAATTGCTTGATAAAATTTCATTAGATGACATCCGCCCTTCTTCTCGTCGCTATCCGTACGTGAACTTCACGCCGGAACGTGAGATTGGAAATGACGTACTTCGCGTTGAAGGTCTAACAAAAACAATTGACGGCGTAAAAGTGCTTGATAACGTAAGCTTTATTATGAATAAAGATGACAAAATCGCTCTTGTAGGCCGCAACGAACTTGCAAATTCAACATTAATGAAGATTTTAATGGGTGAAATGGAAGCAGACAGCGGTACGTACAAATGGGGTGTGACAACGTCTCAAGCCTTTTTCCCAAAAGACAACTCCGAGTACTTTGAAAACGGAGATTTAAATTTAGTAGACTGGCTGCGTCAGTATTCACCTAATGACCAAAGCGAAAGCTTCTTACGCGGTTTCTTAGGCAGAATGCTATTCTCTGGTGAAGAAGTGTTGAAAAAAGCCAACGTTCTTTCCGGAGGAGAAAAAGTTCGCTGTATGCTTTCTAAAATGATGCTAAGCGGTTCAAACGTTCTTTTACTAGACGACCCTACGAATCACCTTGACTTAGAATCAATCACAGCACTAAACAATGGACTTATCAGCTACAAAGGTTCAATGATTTTCACATCTCATGACCATCAGTTCGTTGAAACGATTGCAAATCGTGTAATTGAAATTACGCCAAACGGAGTAATTGACAAGCAAATGACGTACGATGAGTATTTAGAAGACAGCAACCTGCAAAAACAAGTAGCTAGCATGTACGCTTAATAAGAAATCCCCTTTCTCTAGAGAAAGGGGTTTTTTTTATATACGCACCTCTTGATTTAGCGATGATTTCGGAGAATACGTTAAAAACGCTAAGCTAGCAAATACTAGTGCTGCTCCACATATGTTCACCAAAGTTAGAGATTCTCCTAAGAAAAAGACGCCCAATAAAAAAGCGGTAACGGGCTCTGCTAATGATAACGTCACGGCGGTAGACGCATGCACCGACTTAAGCGCTGTAGAAAATAATACATAAGCAAGAGCCGTCGTAAGTATTCCTAAGTGAAGAGCAATGCCCATTCCATTTAGAGAAACTAGCCAGCTCATATCATATATAAACCAGCATGGGATTAGTAGAACAGCAGCTGTTGTGAACACAAGAGAAGCGCCTACCTGCGGATCAACATGCTGAACAATTTTTTTATTAACAGTCGTATAGCAAGCAAAAGACGCCCCTGCTCCTATCGCCATACCTAAACCTATCACGTCGATTTGACTATCTTTTTTTAACAACAAGCTGCAGCACCCTATAATACCCGTAAACGTAGCAAGCAACCACTTTTTTGTAGGTTTCTTGCGGTACACTATGTAATCTAACACTCCTGACAAAAGCGGCGCACTCCCAATTGCCACCATTGTTCCTACTGCAACACCCGTTTTGATAACGGCTGAAAAAAACAGCGGCTGATAAGCGGCCATACTTGCTGCAGCAACCGCAAGAGGCAGAATAGGAAGGTTTCTTACGTCCACTTTCTTTTTTTGAATAAGACAAGCTGCAAGAAGCGACAGTCCCCCTACAGCTAAACGCACCGCTCCAATTGCCACGGAATGTGCTTCAGCAGATGCTAAAGCTTGGGCAGTCCCTGTTGTTCCCCATAGTACAGCTGCACATAAAATAAGTATTTTTGATAATGAAGTATTCATATTTCCATCTCCTTTCTTTTATCATAGCTAAAAGAAAGAAAAAAGTTTTTCCGCTTTTATGATATTATTTGTCTGTTTTTAAGATACTTCGATATTGCGTGGGTGAGACTCCTTCTTGTTTTGCAAACCATTTAGTGAATGAAGACAAGGTGTAATAGCCGACTTCGTGCGCAATATACGTTATCGAGTAGCCCGTCTCTTTTAACAGTTCTTTTGCTTTATTTAAACGTATAAGTGCTACATAACTTTGAGGTGAATAACCCGTTTTTTGTTTAAACCAAGCAGAAAAATAGGCAGGATGATAATTTTCCAGCTTAGCAAGACTTTCTATGTTTAGCTCTTGATTAAAGTTAGCATGAAGATAATCAATGGATTTAAACGTTTGTTTCTTTGGCAAATAATGCTGAATGTAACGGACTAAATCTTCAAGCGCCCCTCTGTCAGCGCTTTTTTGAAGCCCATCAAGTAAAAGGTAGCGAATTGCTTTCCATGTTGAATCCCATTGAATAAAAGCGGCTTGTTGAGAAAGATGCGCACTTTCTGTAAATTTCAACGGAATATCAACAACTAAACATTCATTTGTATTTTTAGCTTGATACGTATGAAGCTGACGAGGCGGAATGTAAAAGCATCCTTCTTGTAGCGTTAAGTGCTGCTCACTTGCTTGAATATCAAGAGCACCTGCTAGCGGAAACAAAAGCTGACTGTAGTTATGATTATGAGTATGAGGTGAATAGCTGTAGGCTCTTTTTTCGCAAATAATTTCACGTAGCGTATCCATTTTGTGCCCCTTTCTCTTTTTTCTTACCTCACAAAATCATTTCTATACGACTCATAACGGTTTGTAACGCCTTTAACGAGTCGGGTGGAGAATAAAAAACATCCAATGAATGATCGGCATTTTCGATGACTTCAATATGCATCTTTTTTGTTTTTAATTGATAAACTGATTTATTGTAATAGTGATCACGAGTTCCTATTACAATAAGACCTTTATGAGTGCTTTCTAGTAAACTTTCAAACAGTTCTGTTCTTGTTAAAAGCGGGGTCAGTAAAAGCATCACTCCATCTTTATAGGCTGCATCTTTCATGATTCGCTGAATCAGCGGAATTGTGCCAATCGATTTTCCTGCAAATATGATATTTTTATAGTCGTTGTGAGATAAAACGTCTTGCAGCACGAGATTAATGTCTTTCATCATAACGTCTGCAATCTCATCTGTAGATTTTGTCATCATCTCTTTTGGATATGTATAGTGAATCTGAACCACGTCAATTTCGTGTTTTAGCATCAGCATCGTTACATAATACAATAACGGCTTTTCGTATGTATAGCCCAGGCCTGAAAACATAAAACAAATGCTACTAGACCCTTCCGTTTTAATATGTGTATAGGTAATCGTGCTTGTTTGGTTGCTTACACTTTTTTTATCTACGTGCATGTCACTCCTCCTTTTTAAATATTCTAACATTTAATTCTGTAAAAAAACTCATCTTTTTCTAAAAAAAACAAGCGGGATTCATAGTATGTCATTAAGCTATTGAAGAGCCGTTGTATTCACTTTCATTAGGTTCTGATTTTCAAAATATATCATTATAAATTAAATTATGTGGGGCAAAAATGGTGCATATCTTTTTGCCCTCTTCTCTTGTAGTCATTGGGACATATACGGCTTGGAATTATAAAAATCTACGTATTCTCTTTACACAGGCATTTAATAAAATACATGTTTGTTTACTCTTATAAAAGAAAGGCAATATTAATTATAAATAAAAATGGATAATATATATTTCTTTACAACTACTTAAAAGGAAATAACTCTTGACTTTAAAATCTAAATGGTATGTAAGAATATAAGGGATACAAAAATAAACTACCATATTATTAAATTAACTTAGCAATATTTCACATTAAATCAATATAGCTTACATAAAAAAAAGGCTCTATTTTGGCTTTGATAAAAATAATCACCTTCTACACCATAGCGACTAACCGCTTTACCATACTAGCACTATAAACCATAACTAAGCCGATGAGCTTACTACATCAGCATAACCATGAGAGAATACTGATGTCTAATGTACACATCAACAATCTTAAATATTATTTTAATATCATCTAGCTTCTCGTTAATAATATTAGATGCATAGATTGACGTATACTTATGATCCCTCATCTTTAGCATTGCCACCTTTTCTTTTTTATTTATTATTTAACACATATTCAACTTACATATTATAGACATAATAAAAAGCCACCCACTGTGAGTGACCTCAACTTATAAAAATATTCACTTTTATTTCAGCTCTAAAAGTAAATAACTTAGCGCCCTATCTAATGCTTCAGATATAGTTTCAACCTCTTCAATCAAATCTGCACCAGATTTTAAATGATAAGCCAAACCTATATCAAAAATTTTAATTCCTCCAGCAACTTGATAGTTAGATTTTAAAACTTTCCTCAAACTCAATGTAGGTCCTTGAATTTTAAATGAAACTAAACAGTCTGGAAATGAAATTTCATTTTTTTCTTTATTAAAATTGGCTTTAAACTGTTGATTATCATTTAGCTTTACATTTAACATCTCAACGAAAGAATCAATAATATCTTGAACCAGTAACAGTTCGAAATGTTTTCCTGAAATTTTAGAAACATAAGCATTAATCCAATTTTTATCGACCATATCTATTACCACCTTTTGTCTATTCTATTCGACAAAAAGTTATTTATTCTTACCTTATTATTTTTTTCTTCTGTAACCATAAACTGCACCACATTATTTAAATTGATATGCACTAGCTCTTTTTCATTCGAAACAAATTTTTCATGTTTTGTTATATGACTAATGACTTCTTTCTTTGATGTGGCTTCAAATTTTAATTCCTTTGTCCTGCCGTTTATAAATTCAAAAACAACTTTAAATTTAAGCATATGTGTATCACCTCTTCACCTACTAGTTCGACAAAGAATGACAAATCACCTGTTTTTAATAAAAAGGGACACTGATGAATCAGCATCCTTATGCTTATTACTTTAATAGAAACCCCTTAATCTGAAAGGTATGGCAGGTCCTGAAATAGGCGCTTGGCCCCCACTCAAAAACTTTGGCGCTTTAGCTGGCTTACCCAGTGGATAATTCCCCCACCAACTGTCAACTTCCCCACTAGCATTCAGTACATATCCAGTTGGACGTCCAAAAGAAGGCATAAAATAAGGGTAGAAAGTGTATGGGAAAGGAGTGTAGAAATTAGAATAGAACATGTGATCACCTACTTTGTCTTAAAGGTGTTGATACAACTCGTAAACAAGAGCCTTCATTAAGGTATGAAGGCTTTCTTATTAGTGTGTATCATATGCTTGAGTAAAATGACGAAGGGTTATTTAACTAATTATGGTAGAACCTACTTAATTCATCATGTTGGCTCAGTGTTGGTGCCAGTTTCAAGAATAAAAGGCTTGACTCATGACAATGTTTTGTCTGAAGAAAAGTTAAATCGTCTTCTTAAATCAATTGAAACTCACTGATATGTAACAACCGGTTCATCTCATGTTGATATTAACCTAACATTATTTCCTAACGGTGAATTTTACGTTGGTGCTGGTGATAATCATAGACCGTATTTAGCAAAAAAGCTCGGTATAACTATTATTAGAGCAGTTGTAGATGTGTGCATTCTACTTAACCTTTTAACAGAAGAACAACTTCAACATTTTGAATCTATAGGTTCTTACGATTTACCTAATAGCCCAGAATTAAAAGATGTAGCATAGGCCCTAGAACTAATGCCTGGCCAACAACTTACTAAACAAACTATAATTCATATTCGATAAGCACCTAATTGGCGCTTATTTTTTATTAGCTAAAATAAAAAATATACTGACGAATATAATTAGAACTCTTTAATTTATATCGTTCAGAAAGTCATAAGTTTTAGACAGAGATCAACCGTTTTTAAAGGTATACTTTTATAGACTATTTTAAGTAGTTAGTGCTCATAAAAGCAACAATATTATCCTTATGATACAAGCGAGCCCCTTGATACAATAAGGGAGTTCGCTTATATTTTTAGTTATTGTGAAACAACTATAACTTTTAGCCCACTCGAGGGAATCCGCCCATACCAGGGAATCCGCCCATGCCTCCATGTCTATCTAAACCTTGTCTTATGTTATCCATATTATCTCTCCTTCAAATAGGTTACAGTCTAGACTATGTAAAATCAGTAATAAGGCATAGACATATACCTATTCCACCAAAAAAATAATGAAATTACCAAAAATTTATTACTTATATTTATTAGATAACGTATTAGATTAAAGAGTAACAATATCATAATTGCTACATATTTATATACCCCACACTTTTAACGCCTTCATCACATCATCATTTTCACCTGATGGTCAATTGTTTTGGTGATATTGAACAGCAAGTAATACAACACTTACTGTTCTTTTTTTATTTATGTTACTTAAGTAAACAATTTGTCGTCATTTCATCATAATAAATAAGTTCAACCTAAATTAACCTTTAACGATTAACTTAGGTTGAACTTATTAAAATAAAAAAACATCCAACTATTAGAATACTTTTTCTTAAGACACTACTTTTTCAATTTTATTAGGATAAGTCCATTTAGCAGATGTAATTTCCTGTTTAAATAATTCTTTTTGTTCCTCTTTGTCATTCATTGCAACATAGGACTCCACGTTTTTTATATGGTCTATTTCACGTTTCATCTGTTCGTTCATCAAAGTTTTATAGGTATGTTCATGTCTAAATTATGTACTCTATCATCATTGTTCTGGACTTTAAATCTAATCGACATTTTACAATCCATGATAATTGGAGAATTTCCGTACTGAGATAGTTTTAAGAAAGTTGTCTTTACATTCTTATTTTTATATAATTCCACCATTTCCTCATATGGTTTTGTTGATATAATTCTACTATAACCGAAAGCAGGAAAAGTTAGCTCGCCGCTGGGGCTACAACGAAATATTATTTTTGTCTCGTCTTATTGAAGCTTTTCGTAATAATTGTACAAACCGATATGAAACTGCTTCTTTTTTAAATGTAACAGAAAATTTTTTACAAGAAGCATTAGATTGGTATAAAGAAAAATATGGTGTTTGCACTTTTTACGATGGTTACTTAATAGGCTTTGATCCGCTAATTATAGAAAAATTACCGCTTAACTCTGAATCTAATTAATAGGATGTATAATCTTTATTCCGCGCTTTATTAAAAAGCTAAACTTCTAAACCACTATCCTCTAAACTTACTCTTTCACGAGTAAATTAAGGATTAACTTTACCTTAAAACAGAACATACATTCCTAATAGAGGTGATTTACTTGAGATTTAAAGATGTAACTGCAGGAAGAAAAACGTTCGTTTCTTTTTTTAAACACCAAAGTGAGGATACGAATACAATCAAAATTTTTAGTAACGGAGCAACTAAGATTATTTACAGTAGCACTGAAAAGTCTGAAAAAGTCAGTATATCGAATCTTAAAAGAGACGTAAAACAATCTGAGGTATCATACGCAATAAAGAAAGTATTAATGGCTCAACCTGCTTCAGTTGAAATATTCTATAGCATCAATGGGGGTTATCCATATACATAAAAATAACTAATGTTAAACACAAGTTACTTAAAGGAGGTGAAATAGAGATTCTTATCGATTGGTTTAACATTATGAAGGCTATTACTAACAAAGCTAAACTGCATCACATAAGCCCTCATGGTTTACGACATACTCATGCAATTATGTTATTAGAGAGCGGAGCTGACATTAAATTCGTAAGCGATCGGCTGGGACATACTAACATTAAAATGACAGCTGATGTATATCTTCATATTACAAAAAAATATGAATCTGAAAACATTACTAAGCTAGATCGTTATTTAAGTAATTAGTGGGGCAAAAATGGGGCAAACGCCTATTACCCACTCTTCCCCTCCTCTCATATCAATAGCTTACTCACAAACCCCATCTTTTTCTTAAAAAAATGAGGGTTGAGGAAATAGCTCTGCAAGCAGTTCATAAGACTTCTTTTTTGCTTCATAATCATGGATATTTGTAATAATTAAAAATTCGTCGTTATCGTATTTTTGCTGCAGCTGAGTTAATCCTTGTTTTACTTCAGCTGGATTTCCTACGATCATACGAGGACGATTGGTGCTTATTTTTTTGAGCTCTTCTTCTGAATAAGAACGATTACGCACTTCCTCTATCGATGAAACCGTTGTATCTCCGCCTTTAGCTACTTTCAACAGCCAATCATCTAACGTTTTAGCGTGTTCCTCAGCTTCTTCTGTTGTTTCTGCACATACTACAAATACGCATACGTTGGTTTTAGGCGTTGATTGATACGAAGAAGCGATAAATTCTTGTTTATAATGACGAATGGCTTCTTGTCCTCCAACTGAGTAAATGAAATGTCCAAACGTAAAAGAGATGCCCAGTTCAGCAGCTGATCTTGCTCCTCTTTTATTAATACCAAGATGCCACAGCTCCGGCTTTGTTTCGCTCAGCGGATAAGCCGTCACACCGTAATACGGATGATTCGACGGCAAATTATGCTCAAGATGTCCTTTTAACGCTTGAATTTGCCGCGGGAATTCATTGAGGCTTTTACGGACTCCATCTGTCAGCGCAAGCCGAGTCAGCGCATCTCCTCCCGGTGACCGTCCAAGACCTAAGTCAATTCGATTCGGAAACAGATTTTCAAGCAGCTGAGCGTCTTCTGCTACTTTATACGGACTGTATTGAGGAAGAAGAACTCCTCCAGATCCAATTCGGATTCGGCTCGTTTGAGAAGCCAAGTGCGTCATTAAAAGAGTTGGAGATGAGCCTGCAAGACCGTTCGTATTATGATGTTCCGCTACCCAAAAGCGGTGGTAGCCCAACTCTTCCGTTAATTTAGCCAGCTCTACCGTGCGTTTTAACGCTTCCTTTGGTGTTGATCCGCTTGAAACAGGAGACTGGTCCAATACGCTTAGCTTAATCATAGGTGATTCTTCCTTTCGATTTTCAATTTCTATTGTCTCTATTGTAGGAGAAAAATATGAATTCGTCTTGAAATTTGCTTCACGCTCATAGAAAAAGCAAACGCTAAGGTGCGTTTGCTTTTTCTTTTTCTTATTTTGCTTCGTGCATTTCTTTCACACGCTTATCGCTCGGTAACAGCCATGTTAACAGTCCTAGAATTGGAAGATAGCTGCAAAACAGCATAATAAACTGAAGGCTGAAGACGTCGGCTAATTTACCGAATACAACAGCTCCTAAAGCTCCCATTCCAAAAGCAAGACCTACAATTAAGCCGGAAACCAAGCCAATTTTTCCTGGCATCAGCTCCTGAGCATAGACGACCGTGACGCTGAAACTTGACTGAAGAATAAAGCCGATTAGTACTAAAAGAGGTGCTGCCACTCCTAGAGAAACATGAGGCAGTAATAAAGTAAACGGTACTGAACCTAACATAGAAAACAATAAAATATTTCGTTTTCCGAAACGATCGGCAAGCGGACCTCCAAAGAATGTTCCAAACACCCCTGCAATCATAAATAAAAAAACGTAAAGCTGAGCGCTTTTGATAGGCAAATTAAATTTTTCAATGATATAAAACTGAAAGAAATTAAGGATGCCTGCTCCGTACCATGAACGTGCAAAAACTAGAAAAATTAAAAGTCCAACTGCAAAAATAATTTGCTTGTTTATCGTAAATGAAGCATCTGACTGCTTTTTCTTTAAGCGTTGACGAGTAGCTAACTCCGATTTATACCATTTAGAGACGCTATACAAAACCACTACGCCGATACCTGCAATTAACGTAAACCAAATCGTTCCAAACTGACCAAGTCCGATAAAGATAAATGCCGTAAATAGCGGAGCCATCGACTGTCCTGTATTTCCGCCAACTTGATAAATAGACTGCGCCAGCCCCCGTTTTCCTCCTGCTGCCATATACGCTACGCGAGAACCTTCGGGGTGAAAAATAGCTGAGCCAAATCCTACAAACAAGACAGATATAATCACAAAATAAAAATTTGGCGCTAAAGCGAGCCCAACCATACCAATCATGCTTAAACACATTGCAATTGGCAATAAAAATGGCGAGGGACGCTTATCGGCAAATACGCCGAACACCGGCTGCATAATCGATGATGTCATGTTTAAAGCAAAGGCAATCCAGCCGATTTGCGTGTAGTTTAAATTCATCGATTTTTCAAGGACAGGAAAAAGTGCCGGTATAACGGACTGCATACAATCATTTAGAAAATGTCCTAAACTAATAGCAAATAAAATACGATAAATCGTCGCCGGCTGCGCTTGCTGCGTTCGTGCTGCTGCTTGCATTCATAACCCTTCTTTCTTATTTAATCTACATCAAAACTGTTAAAGTCTTACAATGTCTTTTTCTATTATACAGTGAAAAGTAAGATTGTAGTTGTTTTCTTTTTTATAAAAAAGGGAAAATTGCCTGTGAGGTGAAAACAGTGAAAAAACATGTGCATATGATTGTGGACGGACGCGTTCAAGGAGTTGGGTTCCGTCACTACACGCAGCTAAAAGCAATGGAATGCTCCATTAACGGATGGGTACGAAATCGAGACGATCAAAAAGTCGAAATTGATGCTGAAGGTGAAGAAAGCAACATCCAAAAATTTATTGAAGAAATAAAAAAAGGTCCCTCACCGTTCGCTTCTGTTAGCAATGTGGAAGTAAAGATAGTAAACACCCCTTCCCACACCCATTCTTTTCGCGTGAAGTATAGTTAAAAAACTCGCTAAATTAAGATAATTTTTGATAAAATGGAAAAGTAAGCGATTTTATATTTTCTACATATAAGGGGGCAAAAACGATGGTTGAAAACAAAATTGTGTTAATTACAGGTGCAGCTCAGGGTATTGGTTATCAAATTGGTGAGCGCTTTGCTGAAGACGGAGCGACTGTTGTCTTAACTGACTTAAATGAAGATGGCGTTAAGAAAGCAGCAGATAAATTGAAGACAAAAGGCTACGAAGCATTAGGCATTAAAGCAGATGTGACAAAGGAAAGTGATATTGAACAAATGATTGCTCAAACGGTTGAAACATATGGCCGCCTTGATGTATTAATTAACAATGCTGGCATGCAATTTGTTTCCCCTCTCGAAGAATTTCCTACTGAAAAATTTGAACTTTTAACGAAAATTATGCTTGTTGCACCTTTTGTTGCGACTAAGCATGCGTTTCCTATTATGAAAAAGCAAAAATTCGGCCGCATTTTGAACATGTCTTCCATTAACGGTTTGATTGGTTTCTCAGGAAAAGCGGCGTACAACAGCGCTAAGCACGGCGTAATTGGCTTAACGAAAGTGGCTGCTCTTGAAGGTGCAGAGCACGGCATTACGGTAAATGCGATTTGCCCTGGTTATGTTGATACGCCGCTTGTTCAAAATCAATTAAAAGATTTGGCACGTACGCGAAATGTAGCGCTTGAAAAAGTACTAGAAGAAGTCATTTATCCTCTTGTTCCTCAAAAGCGCTTGCTTGCTGTCGATGAAATTGCAGATTATGCCATGTTTTTAGCAAGTGATTTAGCAAAAGGAGTAACCGGCCAAGCTGCTGTAATCGATGGTGGATATACGGCTCAATAAAAAAAGAGTGTCAGTTAGACTGGCACTCTTTTTTTTATTTATTTAATTTCGAATTCTCCTAAAGAACCGGTCGTCTGACCTGCTTTTGCTGCTTCTGCGTATAAATAATACGTTCCCGCTGGAAGAGCTTCACCATTAATCTTTCCGTCCCACGTTGCGCTAGAGAATCCTTTTCCTACATTCGTATACGAACTTAACAATTCCCCTTTTTCTAACGTTGCATCGTAAATGTAATAGCTAAGCTTCTCTGCTCCGCCTGGTAAATAACTGCCGTATTCAAATGATCCATTTCCAAGTACATCTACATACGCAGAAGTAACGCGAGGATAATCCGGCTCTTTTACAAATAAGATGGTTGGAACATCGTACGTTTCTTTATTGTTACTTACGGTAATTGTCCCTTCGTAATAGCCAGGAGATAATTTCCCTGCATCTACTTTTACATTCAGGTTTACTTTTTGCGTTTTTCCTGCATTAACAACTAAATCGTTTGTTGATTTAACGTCAATTGCCTGATGGCTTTTCTTAAATTTTACTTTGACCGAGTATTTTTGACTGTGATTTGATAGATTTTTAATCTTAAAGCTTTGTTTTTCTACTTGTTTCCCTTTATCTTTATAAAAGACACCGTACGAGTGACTTCCTGGTGTAATAAGCGTTTTTGCTTTAATTGCATCTACTACGCGCATGCTTCCTGCACCTTGCGTATTATGAGGATAAACCAGCCCGTTGCGGTCACGAAGCAGTTCCGTTGTATTCATTAAAGATGCTTTTACATCTTCTACTTTATAATTTGGATGCGCCTGTAAAATTAACGCTGCTGCTCCTGCTACGTGGGGTGCTGCCATACTTGTTCCTTGCTTTGATCCATATCCATGAGGGTTGCTTGGATCATTGGTTGGCACTGTGCTGATGATATCGACTCCAGGTGCCGAAATGTCCGGCTTAATCATCCATGTATCAACAACCGGTCCGCGAGATGAAAAGTCAGCCATTGTTTCATCAACTGTCTGATCAAATGTTGCAGTAAAAGAGCCCGTAACGGATCCTTTTGCTAAAGAAGCTGCCAAAGCTTGTCCATCGGCTTTTGATAGGCGAATACTTGGCAGAGATGTGCCTGGAATATCAGGGATTGTCCCTTCTACGTTGTTGTAAATCACCGTTGCCACAGCACCGGCTTTTTTCGCATTGTCAACTTTGTCTACAAACGCAATGTCGCCGCGAGAAATAACCGCTACTTTTCCTTTTACATCCTTTCCTTCAAAGTCTTCTGGTTTTCCGAGTCCGACAGGTACAAATTCATACTTTTTACCACTTGCATCTAGTAATGCCTTGTCATTTGGAAAGCCCATTACTTCAGCTGAAGCATAGCTTGCGTTATCCACAGTTAATGTCGTTTTATACAAATTGTAAGGAAGCTGAGTTGCACCAACTGAAATAGCTTCACGAGATGTTCCCGGAGACCCTACTGTCCAGTTAGCTGGTCCACTGTTTCCATTTGACGTAACGGCAACTACTCCTTCTTCCATTGCCCAATCTAATGCAATACTCGTTGCCAAGTCCGGATTATTAATCGTATCTCCAAGCGACAGGTTCATTACATCCGCTCCGTCTTCTACCGCACGGTCAATACCGGCGATCACGTCTTCTGTTGTACCTGTTCCTCCTGGCCCTAGTACACGATAAGCAAGTAAATGAGCATCAGGAGCTACCCCTTTAATTTTCCCGTCCGCTGCAATTGTTCCTGCTACGTGCGTTCCGTGCGTTGTTGCTTCGCCTTTTGGATCTCCAGCAGGCGTTTCTTGAGGATCTTTGTCATCATCTACAAAATCCCATCCTTTATATTTCTCAAACGCTGACTTTAAATCCGGGTGGTCGTAATCAACGCCTGTATCGATAACGGCTACGGTCATATTTTTACCTGTATACCCTGATTTCCACGCTTGATCTGCTCCCACATAGTAAATGCTTTTATCCATTTCAGAACCGTATTCTTCCGCACTCACTTCTTTAGATTTCACTTCTGTTGTATGATATTCAACGCTTGGGTAAATAGCTTTTACTCCGGGCAAACTTGCTACTTTTTCAAGGTCATTAGCCGGAAGTTCCGCTGAAAACCCGGAAAACACTTGGTCATATTCACGCTTTACTTTTGAAGTTTTAGAAGCTTTTGAAAGCTCTTTTTTCACTTCGTCACGCGCTTTTTTAATCTTTCCTTTACTTTGCGCTACTCCTTTTTTCTTTGCTTCCGCTACAGACTCTTCATTTAACTCCACAATAACTTTTACTTTTTTAGCCGACTTTAAGTTATAGTCTCCTTGAATTTTAACTAAAGACGGTTCAAGCGCTGGTTTTGAATTTCCGTTGGCGGATGCTCCCATTGCAAAAGAAGATAAAGCAACCGAAAATGCTACTGTACTTAATACAGACCGAATTGATACTTTTTTCATTTTGTTTTCCCTCTCCATTTCTCTCTATACTTCGTGCTACTATGTATGCCTTCATCCCCAGAACATACGCATCTTTTACTTAGCTAGTGAGCTAAAAACTAGAATAGTATGGAAGTTCTATATATTACTATAAAATCCTTGAGTCTATGGAATCATTTTATATATTTATGCAAATTAAGCACTAATGCTCAAAAAATGAAGAATTTTGTCTATTTCTCGTCTTTCTGTAACTTTTTTATTCCTAAAATTATGAGTAGATTAGATGAATATACAAGAATACTGACGAATTTCTGTTAATTTAGCTATTTTTATCAGGGACTCATTCCTACTTTTCCTTTGCTTACTTATAAGGTTTTTTTATTATTTTAAGAAAATTGTTCTTATAAGCTTTTTTTATTTTATCACTTATTATTTAGAACATAGTTTAATTTAATATAAAATATCGCACTTAATTAAATGAAATTTTCAAAAATTACGAATAATAAAATGAGATCTTGCAGATACTAACGTCAACGCTCGCACAAAGGGAGGCATGATTATGATAGATTTAAATTTCATCCTACTCATCCTTGATCTTCTCTCATCACTTGTCACTATTGGCATCTACTTTACAACCAAGTAGTACCTAACCTTCTCTTTACTCTTCTAGCGCATGTACTTAAGCTATTACAAAAAAGAAGCAAGCCAATTTTTATTGGCTTGCTTCAGCTATATAATAAAGTAGTTAAAGTGGAAGGGATTTATCCGCGTCTTCCGCCTCTGCCACCTCGTTTTGATTCAGTGCTGCGTTTTAGTGTAGATAAATTATCTTCACTATCTTTTAAGAAACGCGCCATTTTTTGTTCGAAGTTTTCCTTTGGTTGGAAGTTGCTTTTAGAACGATTATCATTATTTCTTGCCTGACGTGGCGGGCGTTGTGAATAAGAAGATGAGGGTCTTTCAGGTTTATCTATTGCTTTTTTAATCGATAATCCAATTTTTCCGTCTTTCTCATTAACGACTTTCACTTCAATCTCTTGACCAACTTTAAGATGGTCATTAATGTCTTTTACATAGCTGTCAGCTACCTCACTAATATGTACAAGCCCAGTTTGACCTCCAGGTAATTCTACAAATGCTCCAAAATTAGTAATACCTGTTACTTTACCTTGTACCTTGCTACCTACTTCAACTGCCATAAAAAATGTTCCTCCTCAATAATATTAAAAGCACTTCATTATACCAAAGTGCGTAAGAATAACAAAGTGTGTATGAGAAAACAATTTGTTAAATTACACTTTTTCCGCCTCTTTTTTGTTTTATGAAAGAAATCAGTCAAAATAATGCCCATATTAGGTATACCTAATATGGGCATTTCTCTCATTTCCACCATTCATCAAACATGCTAGCCGGTAACTGACGTTTATGTTCCGTAATACGATAGCGCTGTTCAATTTTTTCAGCGGCTTCTTGTGATACTTCTTTTCCTTCCAAATAATCGTCTAGTTCATCATAAGAAATTCCTAGTTCCGTTTCATCAGATTGACCAGGACTATTATCTAACAAGTCAGCTGTTGGTACTTTTTCATACAATCGTTTATCTGCACCTAATTCTTTTAGCAATGCTTTTCCTTGACGTTTTGTTAGTCCCGTTAGAGGCAGCACGTCTGCTCCGCCATCTCCGTATTTCGTAAAAAAGCCTGTTACTGCTTCTGCTGCATGATCGGTTCCGATAACTAAAAGGCCGTTTTCTCCTCCGATTGCATACTGTACAATCATACGCGTACGTGCTTTGACATTTCCTTTATGAAAATCAGACAGCGCTATATCTGTCGCACCTGTAAACGAACTTTCAAATGCTTCCACCGTGTTTTTAATATTAAACGTATATGTTTCATTAGGTTTAATAAATTCTAGTGACGCCTTCGCATCCGCTTCATCATGCTGCGTGCCATGGGGCAAGCGAACGGCTACAAATTTTGCTTCATATTCTTCTTTTCGCAATTCGTCTACAGCAATCTGTGCTAATCGTCCAGCTAAGCTAGAGTCCTGCCCCCCGCTTATACCTAATACAAAGCCTTTTGCATTTGCTGACTTTAGGTAGCTTTTCAGAAAATCAACGCGGGCACGAATTTCTTGTGCTGGATCAATTTCAGATTTCACATGTAGCTCTTTTCTTATTTTTTCTTGCATGTCTGACATGATACATGCTCTCCTTCCATTATATGTAGATTTCTTACTGATACAGTCCATGTTTTTTACTATAAAAATAACAGAGATCAGGCATTAAATATCTTGGTTCTCCGCCCCGGGCAAATTCTTGACGAATATAAGTAGAGCTGATTTCCATCGCCAGCCCTTTATCAAGAAGCTGAAACCGGCCGTCGTCATAATTTCGAAGCAAAGGAGAATGACTAATAGCTTTCAACATGTCTATTCCCTCTCTTGCCATGATGATAAACTGGTTTTTACTAATAAGTTCATCTGCTTTCTTCCACTTGCCTTCACCAATATCTTGCAGTAAGTCGGCTCCCATAATAAAAAATAAATCAGCGTGTGGAAGCAATTTTTTAAAGTGCTCCATAGTGTAGTATGTGTAATGATAGCCCGGCAATACGTCTAGCTCATACGTATCGAGCAAAAATTTGGGGTTATCTTTAATCGCTAAGCTAACCATATTTACACGGTGCTCATCCAACGTCTGGAGCTTTTTATCTGTTCGTTTGTGCGATGAAGGCAAAAAGATAATAGCATCTAGCTTCTTTCGATGCGCAACCGTTGATGCCGTCCAAAGATGAACATTGGTAACCGGATCAAAAGAAGAACCATAAATACCAATTTTCGCTCCTTTTTCTAAAAGCTTATCTATTTTTTTATCAGGGTTTAGCTGTTGAAAATAAGCAAGCGTATCTGACATGTCTCCAGCTCCCTACTATTTTTTATTTAGGGCTTCTGCTACTTTTTGTTTTACGTACGCAATTTGACGCGTTTTATTTTCCCAACATTTTTCGCTTAAATCTACTGGATATTCTTCAGGATTGCGCGTGCGCTTATATTCATCCCAAAGCAGCTCTAAATTATCTTTTACGTACTGCTGAATTTCCTGAAGTTCTTCTGTTTCATACACAAGCTCTCCGTTTACAAAGATATCATGATGGAGTTCTTTTGCTTCAAAATTTGTGACGAATTTACTGATAAACGTATGAACAGGATGGAACATTTTTAAACGTTCTTCGCTTTGAGGATCTTCGTCTTCCATCGTGATATAATCCCCTTCAGATTTCCCATTCAAATTATTAATAATACGATATACGCGCTTTAATCCTGGTGTACTCACTTTTTCAGGATTTGCGCTAATTTTAATCGTATCCATCATCTCGCCATTTTCTCCTTCAATAGAAACGAGTTTATACACTGCACCAAGCGCGGGCTGATCATATGCAGTAATGAGCTTAGTACCAATCCCCCACATGTCTATTTGTGCCCCTTGCGACTTTAAATGCATAATCGTATCTTCATCTAAATCGTTGGAAGCAACAATTTTTGTCTCTGTAAACCCTGCTTCATCTAACATTTGACGAGCTTTTTTAGACAAATATGTTAAATCGCCGCTGTCTAAGCGAATCGCTGTAAAATTAATTTTATCGCCTAATTCTTTTGCTACTTTAATGGCGTTGGGAACTCCTGATTTTAACGTATCGTACGTATCAACTAGAAACACGCAGTTTTTATGGCGACGAGCATATTTATGAAATGCAATATATTCGTCTTTATAAGCCTGCACCATGGCATGAGCATGCGTTCCTGCAACTGGAATTCCAAATTTCTTTCCTGCTCGCACGTTAGAAGTAGCACCAAATCCGCCAATATAGGCTGCTCTTGTTCCCCAAATGGCAGCGTCCATTTCTTGAGCGCGGCGTGTTCCAAATTCCATTGCCACTTGATCTCCTACTACATGTTTGATTCGAGCTGCTTTCGTCGCAATCAGCGTTTGGTAATTCACAATATTCAAAATAGCTGTTTCTACGAGCTGAGCTTCAATTAATGGTGCTTCTACACGTAAAATTGGTTCATTATGAAATACAAGCTCACCTTCACGCATACATCGAATCGTTCCAGTAAACGTAAGATCTTTTAAGTAAGCTAAATAATCTTCTTTAAAACCTAATTCTTCATGCAAGTAGGTTAAATCTGATTCGCTAAATTTAAATGCTTTAATATATTCAATAATTCTTTCTAATCCAGCAAAAACAGCATAGCCATTTCCAAAAGGAAGTTTGCGGAAGAAAACTTCAAAAACAGCCTTCTTTTGATGAATATTATCTTCCCAGTACGTTTCTCCCATATTAATTTGATATAAATCGGTGTGTAGCATTACGCTGTCATCTGTAAACATATTCATTGATTTCCTCCACTTTTATGTCCTTAAATAATTTCTGCCCCGAGGCAAGATTTAAAATGTTCAAGCGCCCACTCATGGCCTTTTTGATTAAAGCTTGCTACGGCTTTTTCATAAATATAAATAGCAAATCCTTTATTATAGGCATCTACTGCTGTATGAAGTACACAAATATCCGTACATACACCTGCTAAGTAGACATCGGTAATTTGTCTTTCTCGAAGTTTAATCTCCAGATCTGTTCCAGCAAATGCGCTGTATCTCGTTTTATTCATCCATTCTACATTTGCCTGTGATCGATACACATTATATAAATCATTTAACTTTCCGTATAGCTCTCTTCCTGCAGAACCTTCAACATTATGAGGCGGAAACAGCGCTGATTCTGGATGCAAGGAATCATTTTCTTTATGAAAATCAATGGCGAACACCACATACTCGTTTTCCTCAATAAATTGACGCGTAATATCGCTTATGAATGTTTCTATTTGTCTCCCTGGTTCTCCGCATGTCAAAGCTCCGTTTTCAGCTACAAAATCATTTGTATAATCGATGTTAATCAGTGCTTTTTTCATTATGTTTCCCCCTCATACGTAAAAATTAACAGTTAACATATTGTTAATTATTTAAATTGAAAGTTTTTCTTTTAATAGCGTGCTGTATAGATTGGCTTCATCACATTCATTTCAACAAACCGGTAGAGCTTTGTTGGTTTTTTAGACGTTCTCGTCGTTGTTTTTCCGTCTACTTCTTCAATAAATGGCAGCATTCTTATTTTTCGTGCAAAGGCCTGATCACTTTTAATCGCTGCATCATCCGTTACGGTAAGCAACACAGCCTGCAGCTCAGAGTATGTAAACTGAGAAGGCAGAAATTTCTGGGCAATGGTCGTTTGCAATAAATCTTTCTTAATTTCCTTGATTGCATCTCGAATGATGATTTCATGATCAAAAGCTAAAGGCAATGAAAAGATTTCATCTATTTTAAACAATTCAACTCGAGCAGCATCATCATTCGCTTTTCGCTTTATTAGACTATCTTCTGGGACGATTGCATAATGTGCGTTTGTAATGACCCATCCTCTATCGTCTCTGCCAGGCTCATCATAGACACCATAGTGTTTTAAATGAATATCCTTTACGCCAGTTTCTTCTTCGAGCTCTCTTTTGGCCGCTTCAAAAGCTGATTCATCAGGATGGACAAATCCGCCGGGAAGCGCCCACTTTCCTGCTTCGCTGTTCTTTTCTCCCTCTGCATTCATCATTGCTCGTTGGATAAGCATTAATTTCAAACTCATTTTAGGTGGTTTGTATGGTTCTTTTTCTTCCGTCACAATCGTAAATACAGCAATATCTGACGTATAGCCATAGGGTTTAGGGTATTCTTTTTTCGTTTGATTCGTCATTGCTTTATTGTTCGACATTCATCATTTCTCCTGATCGCTCTTTTTACAATTAACAATATGATTAATGTTAATTATATTTATTTTATGGAAAATGTCAATACTTTTCCCACTAATTATAAAGAGAAGGTAATTTATGTTGTAAATAACGTTATGTTTCGTATTTTTCAGATTTTATATGCATAAAAAGCTGAGTGAAGAAGTTCTAATTCGCCTCCTCTCTCAGCTTTTTTTCCTTTTAATTAACGTGCTGCTAAACCAATCATCATTTTACCGTCTTTAAAATACTCAATTACATAGTCAACAGACGGACAGTAAATAAATGCTTCTTCTGTCAGATCAGCTGTTTGTTGAAAAAACAGTAAAGCCTGAGCTAAATCGACGCTTACAGCTTTAGTTGCTCGTTTCCAGAATAAAACAACCTGATGTTCTTTTATATTCATCTCTTGAAGCCATTTTTTGATTTCTTCAATATGCCGGGTGGACTTTTTAATTAATACTTTTCTCCAATTAATTTGCATGATTGTTAAAAAAGGAAAGGTGTTTGAAAGTTTTTCGAAGTAAATGCTTGTCTGCCTTTTTGTTAGCAAATCTGCACTGTTACCCAATGTTTGAATATAATGTTCTACTTTTGTCATAATCATCCTCCAGTCGAAATTGGAGTTTGCTAGAATTTTCAGAAACGATCTCTACTCTTCTTGCTAAAAATCCTGCAGCTTTCCAACCGTGCTTTTTCTCAACAATTTTGAAATTTAACCTTTTTATACAAATTATTCAAAATAATTTGTGTATTTTAGTTTACCATAAAACTTAATCTTTGACTTTGATTATATAGAACCTTATTTGTGTTTTGTCCAAAGAGCGAATTTCATAGAAGAAAAGCTATAAAAAAGTTGACATTAACATTTATAAAAGTTAATATACTTACTAAAAGTAACTCAATTGCATATAACAAACAAGGTGAAGAAAATGAACTATCGAACAGATGTGTGTATAATAGGAGCCGGACCAGGCGGTGCTCTACTGGCCTATCTACTGGCTAAACAAAATATATCAACTATACTGATAGAGAGATCTGATACGCTTGGAAAAGAATTTCGAGGCGAACATTTAAATGAAAATGGAGAAATGATTCTTAAGAAACATCATATATTTGAAGAAATTGAAAGCTTAGGCCTCCTTCGAATGTCTAGGGTCGAATACTGGAAGGATGGACATATATTCAAAACGATAGAATCTGAACTTGGACATGCAGGAATTCATGTGCCACAGCAGCATCTCCTTCAGTCTATAAATAACCAAGCAAGCATCCATCCCTCCTACAAACTTATGCTGGGCACAAAAATAACGGAACTAATGCAGAATGAAAAAGGCCAATATACTGGAATAAAAGCTCAGCAAAAAGGCCAAGGTGAAATAATAGTTGAAAGTAAAATCATTATTGGAGCAGATGGTCGATATTCAACTGTTCGCAAACTTGCGCACATAAAAACCAATATTCATAATCATGGATACGATTTGCTTTGGGCGAAAATTCCTGCACCAGCCAATTGGGAGCCTTCTATTAAATTTGCACTTGTGAAGCAGCAGCAGGTGGCGCTTTTTTCTCAAGCAAAAGGCTTTGTTCAAATCGGATGGAATATTGAAAAAGGCAGCTATCCTGCTCTTCGGAAACAATCATTTAGACCGTTTATTCAGCGTTTAATAGACGCTTTCCCTAGCTTAAACCTTTCAATAGAAAGGTTTATTACGTCGTGGTCAGACTTTACGCTTCTTTCTGTGCAAAGCAGCATAAGCGAAGTATGGTCAAAGCATCACCTGTTATTATTAGGGGATGCTGCTCATACGATGACCCCCACTGGCGCTTTTGGATTAAACGAGTCATTAAAAGACGCTGACTTACTGTCTGACTTACTGCATCAAGTTTTTTATCAAAACAAAGAGATTTCAGAAACATTGAGACAGTTTGAACAGAAAAGAAAGCCTAAATTAATAACTCTTGAACGTATTCAGTTTCAGCGAGAAAAAGAATTCTCGTCCCATTTTATTTCTTCTTAAGCCTAAAAAAGAGATTCCATAGATAAATGGAATCTCTTTTTTGTAATCATGATTTTTTAGCAGTTATTCTATGTAAGTTCTCTTTTATGTATATTCCGCGAAGTTAATCTTGCTTTGCCCGCTGCCATTTTTGAAATTCAAGAAATTGTTTAAACTGCTCTTTGCTTATTCCTGACTCCGCTGCTTCTTTTGCTAACTCAAGCCACTCATCATCAATATCCAACGATTCAGATTTATCCATAGGCTCATGAATTAATCTATCAATACTCACGTTCAATGAGGTAGAAATTTTGTTTAGAAATTGAATAGATGGGTTGAGCTGAATTCCTCTTTCTACTGAAGATATGTAGGATTTAGCAACACCCGCTCGGTTTGCAAGTTCTGTTAGCGATATTCCTTGTTTCGTTCTGAGATCTCGAATACGTTGGCCAATTGTCATTTTAATCACCCTTACTAATGCTTACTTATCGATAATAATACCATAATTTCACTTTACCGTGCATTATAAATAAACGTTCTTACCATAAAGGGGTGATTATACATCTAAAAAAGGGTGATTATGCATCTAGTAAAGATAGCTTGAGACTGGTTATAAAGGTTATCTATACTTGGGAACGATTTATTCCCTTATCATTGTATCGGCTAAGCATTTGAACTAATGCTTTGTAAAAATTGTCTAACTTCCTCGATGCTTATACCTGTTTGTTTTGCTTCCATTATGAGCATAACCCATTCTAAGTCTAACGTATTTTCGTCTTTAAAATTCATAATTCTCCTCCTTTCTTCTTTTTTCGAAATTGATAACGTTTTCTTTTTTCTATTTTTGGGCATTCTCTCTTATTTCTCACTATGGTTTTACAGTATAATGGATATTACTAGAACATTAGACATTTTTTAATTACTAAAAAGCACCTATTTTTTTGAAATTTTTGTCTATTCTTATCATAATAATTTTACCGTTACACAAACGCTACAGTTAGACACTAGGAGGATTGTTTTTATGCCTTTTCTGCATACGGCGACAGAAAAAATTTACTATGAAGTTCATTCGCCCGCGTTCACTGACCAGACAGACACCATTGTGATGATTCATTCTGTTATCACTGATCATACGCTTTTTGATTCTATTACTGCAGAATTAACCCAACATTATTCTGTTATTCAATACGATTTGAGAGAGACAGGAAACAGCGCCTCCGCTACAGGGGAAATATCGTTTGAGGCTCATATTGAAGATCTTTTCCACTTATTACATACGTTACATATAAAAAAATGTTACTTAGTTGGAGTGGGATTTGGAGGACAAATCGCTGTTAAATTTGCTGCTCGCTATGAATTTCTTATTGAAGGACTGATACTATTGTCTCTTCCTTTTTATTCAGATAGCACCCTTCAAAAGATTAAGAGATGTTACAACGAAGAAAGTAAAAACCAAATACCGGTAGAAAAAATTTTCGAATTAGGCAAACTAGAGAGTCTGGAACCTACAAACATACAACAGGTAATTGAAAGACTAAAAAAATTGGATCCCGGGGTATATTTCCGCTTTCTTAAACTATCTATTACAGACAATCTATTTCAAGAGTTGACTAGTATTTCACTTCCTGTACTCACTTTATCTGGCCAACATGATTTGCTGCTTTCATCACAGTATCTGATTTCAAAAACGATGTTTTTAAAAAACTACAGTCATATGACCATACCTAACGCTCATTCTTCATTTCTAGTAAAAGAAAAAACAGCTTTACTCAAAGAAATTGTTATAGATTTTATTAAAAGTAATACACAACAATTACCTTCTTTAAAGAATGATCCTATGAAAATACTTAAGAACTGGGAAAGTGACACAGCTATAGATATACAAAAAGATTTTCATTCACATACACCCTCTCTTAAAGTAGATTTTTTGTACTCTTTTTCCGTCTATGTAAATGGCCAGCTTATTACAGAAGGCTGGAATAAGCGCTTTGCTCAAGAAATTTTACTATATCTTATTTTTCATCATTCTATCAGCAGAGAACAGCTATGCGAAGCGCTGTGGCCTGATGTACCTTTAAGCAATGCCAAAAAGAATTTACGCGTCTACTTGTCTCATTTAAAAAAGTTATTGAACGCAGAAAAGGAAGAGCCAGTTTTACTTGTTAACAGGCAGCTCATTTCTTTAAACGCCGATGTGTCGAGCGATGGATTAGACTTACTAACTGACCTTCAGTGGATTACCGAACAGTCTGATCCGGCGTTGAAATTTAAGGAAGCTGAACAGCGACTGCACCAATTAGTTCCTCATTATTTAACAACGATTTATGACGATTGGTTCCTTGATATCCGAGTAAAAATAGAGATTATTCTTCTTGACTTATTAATCTGGATGAAAGAATGGCTTTGTGAGAATGGAAAAGTTTCAAAAGCCGTATTTTTACTCATTAAATTTATTGATTTAGTAGAAGAAAAGGAATTCATTTATGATGAAATTGTCGATTGCTATATTAAGCTCGATAACAATGAAAAATCAGAGTACTGGCTCGATCAAAAAATGCGGTATTTATTTGAATAAAAAGGATGTGAATGCATGAATTCGTACTGTAAGATGGTGTTTAATCAAATAAACGTTAACATCCATTCCCTAACCGCAATTATTAATGACGTTACAGAAGAAGAGCTTGCTTATCGTCCCCTCCCTCACAAGCGGTCTATTCAAGAGCTGCTTCAGCATTTATGTCTCATTTGCAGTGCAGACTATTATATTTCCTTAGGCTACTCTGCAGATAAAATGAATGACTTTTATCTGCAGCATCCAGCTTATACAAAACTTGAACTCAAAGCAGCTTTAGTAGAGGGCTTCAATCAGCTAAAAGCAGTTTACTCTTCTTTTGACGAACAAAAGCTATTTTCACTGCAGACATCCTATTGGGGATGCACGTATACACGTTTTGAGTGGCTGCTTGAAATTCAGTCTCATTTATACCATCACCGTGCAGAACTGTATACGCTTCTAACCTGTTACCGCAGAAACGGATTGGATGTAGTGCTTTTTGAGTGATATAATTCTTTACTCTCTATATTTTATTTTCGTAGATTTTTAGAGTCCTAAAGGAAGCTTCTTTTATTTATTTACCATTTTCCATCCATTATGAAATATAATAGGAGAAATAGTAATAGCTTTTGTATATAGAAAGCATTAAAAGAAAATGAGGTTGGGTTATGAGAGAAACAATCGTTGCAGCTTTAAAGAAAATTGAAGAAGATTACGACGTAAAAGTATTATACGCTTGTGAATCTGGAAGTAGAGCGTGGGACTTTCCATCTAAAGATAGCGATTATGATGTTAGATTTATTTATATTCATAAGAGGAATAAATATTTAAGCATTGATCCAATGGGTGTAGGTAAAAAGCGAGATGTAATAGAGCTACCTATTAATGACCTATTAGATGTTAGCGGCTGGGACTTAACCAAGACATTAAAACTTTTTAGAAAATCAAACCCACCCTTACTAGAATGGATGCAATCAAACATTGTATATTACAAGGCGTATTCAACATTTGATAAAATGAAAGAACTACATTCTAACATCTTTATTCCTACTTCTTGTATATACCACTATTTAAATATGGCTAGAAATAACTTTCGAGAGTATTTACAAGGTGACGAAGTAAAAATCAAAAAATATTTTTATGTTTTAAGACCTGTGCTAGCTGCTAAGTGGATTGAGCAATATAACGAATTTCCTCCACTAGAATTCCCTATTCTCTTAGAGAAACTGTTACTAGAAGGAGAATTAAAAGAAGAGGTTAGCAAGCTGTTAAAGCGTAAAATTAGTGGTGATGAGTTAGATTTAGAACCACGCATCAATGTTATTAATGAATTTTCAAACTTAGAAATTGACCGTTTAGACAGATACGTCAGAACTTTATCTGTAGAATTAGATGACCCTACATATGAATTAGATCAATTGTTTAGAGATACTTTAGACGAAGTTTGGAACTAAGTATAAAACAAAAAGGCTTATCCCTAATGCAAGTAGCAGCGGATAAGCCTTTTATTTATAATTTTTATTAAAGCGGTATATTATTATTCGTATTTTTTGTTTCATTTAAATAGCTCTCCACATATATTTGTTCTGCATCTGTAGCATTTTTAATTCCATCCTCCGGACTAAATTCAATGCTTCTCCTTACGGCTACACGATCTGCAATGTAACCCATTGCTAACAAAAACACTATACATCCGCCTGCCCACATCCACATTGTCATTTTACTACCCCCTTTTTTAATTTTAATATTACATTTGATTACTTCTTAGGAATTTAATTAGTTTACTCCCCTCCTTTTACTGACCCAGTAAAAGGATTAATTTCATAAGTTAAATCGCTTCAGGTCCCTTTTTCTTCTTTAGTTCACCTAGCGTCGCGTAATACAGCATATATTCTCCGACTGTATATTAAATGTTTTTCCGCAAAAAGGAATTTAAATTAACATTCCCTATACTTACTATACGTTTTAGCACGAAGAAAAGTTTCAGAAAATTACATTAATAATTTTTGAGTTGATTTTCAACAAATCTGATTATAATTTTTTATGTTTCATCCTAAATAATTTCAAAACTGCTGCCAATCTATCTACAAAGCATTTGAGGCTTTACGCCGCTTCAATCAGATCTACTATTATTGCCAGATGCATTAATTATGGTGCCGATTATGACTGCAGGTATGAACCAATTACCTCAACATTTAATTTCTCACGGTACAGCTTTAAGTAATACAATTCGTCAAGTTGCAGGTTCAATTGGTACGGCTATACTCGTTACAATTATGACACAGCAAACTACTGAACATCTTTCAAACTACATTAATACACTAACAACTAACAATGATTTCTTTAGTAGCCAACTTAGTCAGTTAGGTACTAGCGGTATTATGTCGCTATACGCTAAGGCAATAAAAACTTCGACTATAGATGGCATTAACGATGCATTCTTATTTGCTACATTATTAGGTCTGGTTGCACTTTTACTCTCTTTCTTCTTGCGTACACCAAAGATTAACAGAGAGAAATAAAATAAAAAGCCGTTTCTTTGGGTGAGAAACGGCTTTTTATTTTAATGAATAATTGTATTTAAAGCATATATCTTACATTTGGATATCATATTTAGATTCAAATGTAGACACTTTTTCTTTAGCATCTAAAAATTGTGTTTCAGCAGCTTTTGTGTTTTCTTCTAAAGTTGATTTATCCTTACCGCTTTCTTTTTGTAGAACTTCTAGCATTTCAACTTGCTTATTTAATGACGAAGTTACGCTAGTGACTGCGGAATTCAATTGATTATATTCTTCAGTACTAAAGCTATCTTTATATTTCTCCAACGCTTCCTTAACAAGCTTTATTCTTTTCATAGGCATTCCTTGTATAGACTTAATAGCCTCAGTTGCGTCTGCATCAATTTTTTCATAATCGTAGCTATCTGCATTAAAATCTTTGTCTAACTCAATCGTGTTCACTGCATTAAAGTGCTGAGTAATATCGGCTTTCGTTAATACAATATGCATATGAGTACCTATTGCAGCCTCGTACACATCTACTGCCGAACCGTAACGCTTTTGAGCTTTTATTGCTTGATTATTACTTAAATTGTCTATCTCAGTTTTTAAGTCTTTTAAGTGTTTGTCTAGTTCACCATCATCGCCTTGAAGAATATTCTTGCTTTCAATTGACTTTGCAAGTATGTTAAAGTCTGCTTCAAAAACAAGATAATCATCAGATTCCATATATCCTTTTTCTTTTGTATATTCTTCATACTCACTCTCTAATTTAGAGAGTTTTTGTTCGAGTTTCTTCTGCTCTTTCCCCATTTGTTTCTGCTCTTGCTTAGCAGATTCTTGTTTTTGTTCTTCTTTTGTTGACCCACAAGCTACTAAACTAATAGATAGCAAAGATGCTACAAGTCCTAGGCCGATTCTTCTTAATTTTTTCATTTGTTTCTCCTTTTTTTGGTATGTAGTTTTTTCACCCAACAATGATAGCATATATTATGTACTCCAAGAGAACGATTTTAGTAAAATTATCAAATTTTCTATAGATGAGCCATTAAAAGCAACAGTATTTTATCTATTAGTAGCAGCTTTAAAAACCTCTTATCCGCAGTTTTGCTAACAATTACTTAATTATTAGACCTTTTATCTGACGCGCAATGAAACTAATTAGAAAAAAAGTAAAAACCGTTTCACTGTTTAGAAAACGGTTATTTACTTTAACATATAATTCTATACTTAGAGTTAATGTGATATTTCAACCCCTTATTTGTGATTCAAAATAATAAATTTACAATTTTTGTAGCTCACTGACTTGTTTTTCTAAAGTGGAAATTAACCATTTTCTTCATAAAAATAGTACTATTTTCAAGAGGAATCTTTTATTTCTCCTGAAGATAGTACTACACTATATTAGATAACCTTTATTTTTGTTTTAATTGTATAATATGTATCTGCTATGAGTCCTACTGCAAGTCCGCTAATCATCCCGTATGGTAATACACCTGGTACATTTTGATAAAAAGTGCCGATTAACATCGCAGCTAGGATGCCGAAAAGTACGCCTATCACAATATGCGAACCAAACTTCACCTGTTTTGCGGTATACATTCTTCCTCCTCCTCACTTTTTTTCCATTATATCACAACAGCATCGTTTATTTAATGATAACTAAGCGAGGAATGCGAATGTAATAAAACTGTAACCTTATATAACTATTTTAATACTACTCTTCTGGCGAATAAAATGTCATATGAGGCTTTTCTTCTTGATAATACGCTAAACGGTCTTGGAGCGTACCGGTGTGAAATTCAAATTTATGACCGTCAGGATCCGTAAAATAAATAGATTTTTTGTCTCTCTCGTCACGGTTTCTTCCAAATAAGATGGTTACATTATGCTGTTTTAATAGTTCTCTTGCTTCGTCAAAATTTTCAATAGAAATAGAAAACGCTAAATGAGTATACGAATACTGAATGTCTGATCTAGGAATATTTTTTTCTTCGTTTAACGCCAGCCACAGTCCATTCAGACTAAAGTAAGCGGTGGATTTTCCTTTCACTAAAAGTTCCGCTCCTAGCACTTTCTGATAAAACATGATGGATTGTTCTAAATTTGACACAGAAAAGCACATATGATTAATTCCTTGAATCATCTTTACCCCTCGCTTTCTAGAAAAAAGTACTTCTTTCTATTACATAACTTTCCTTTTAGCATCTATTTTACTGAAAAAACATACTTTTTGCCATGTAAAGAGCTACTCCCCAAATCATACATGCAGAAGCCTTATTCACCCAAATCATTATTTTCCCATTTGAATCCATTTTTCCTACTGCTTTTCCTGCAAAAGCTAAGGACAAAAACCATATCCATGAAACGGATATTGTCACCAGCGTAAAAACCCATTTTTCCTTTCCGCTGTACAGTAGAGAATTTGTTCCAATCACGCCCATAATATCCATCAGCGCGTGAGGATTTAGCAGAGATACAGAAGCAGCAAATAAAATTTGTGCTTTCACCGTCATTCCTTCCTTTACTGACGTTTTTGACGGTTCGCTCTTCCACGTCACAAAGCCCATATACGCTAAAAAAAGAAGACCTATTCCAAAAATAAGCGTTTGAAAAAATGAAAAAGCAGCGGCTGCTGCTGAAACTCCCAGCACTGCTACTAGAATTAAAATCGTATCACAAACAGAAGCCGTGAAAACTACGGGAAGCGCCTGTTTGAACGTTCGTTGATTGGCTCCTTGATTAAAAACAAACACATTTTGTACCCCTAAAGGTAAAATCAAACCGAATGCTAACAATAAAGCATGTATAACCACTGTAAACATGTTGTTCTCTCCTTTCTCTTTTATACTACAATTGACATCCCCTGTTGTCTCCATCCAAGTTTTGATTTATAATACCAACCAAATTATAAAAAGGTGGTCTCACATGAACTGGACTCCAGATCCGACTGATAAAAAGCCAATGCACAAACAAATTCAAGAGTATATGAAAGAGAAAATCATAAATGGAGAGTGGCCTATTGGAACTAAAATTCCTCCGCAGCGCCATTTAGCTGCTAGCTTTTCTGTAAATAGAAGCACCGTGGTGACAGCAACCGAAAACTTAATTGCTGAAGGACTGCTCAGCGGAAACAAAGGCGGTGGCACCAAGGTCATTAACAATACGTGGAGCTTACTAGCATCAGGTTCTCACATGAACTGGAATTCGTATGTAGAAGCAGGAATATACCGACCAAATTCTCCGACTATCCGCCATATTAACGAAGCTGAATTTCAACCGGACATTATTCGTTTAGGAACTGGAGAGTTAGCACCTGACCTGCTTCCTTCCCATCAGCTTTCGGAACTATTTAGCGGAATTAATCATAGAGGCGTACACTTGGGCTACGAGCACCCAAGAGGAAATGATGAACTCCGACAAGAGTTAGTCAAGCATGTAAAAAAACGAGGCATTGAAACTTCTTCTTCATCTATTTTAATTGTATCCGGTTCACTTCAAGCCCTTCAGTTAATTTCAATCGGCCTGCTGCCTCCAGGTGCCAATATATTAGCTGAAAAGCCTTCTTATCTTTATTCTCTGCCGTTATTTCAGTCCGCACAAATGAAAATAACGGGCGTTTCGTTAGACGAAGAAGGAATGCATTTAGCTTCATTAAAAGACCACCACGAAAAAGAAAAAGGCACAGCTTTATATACAATACCGAACTTTCATAACCCCACCAATGTAACGATGAGTGAAAAAAGGCGCCAAGAGCTGCTTCGCCAGTGTGAAAGAATGCATTTGCCTATTATTGAAGATGATGCTTACGGAGAGCTTTGGTTCCATTCACCGCCTCCACTTTCGTTAAAAGCTCAAGATAAAAATGGAATGGTTCTTTATTTAGGAACGTTCTCTAAAACATTCAGTCCAGGATTTCGAATTGGATGGATTATAGGGCCTGAACATGTAATTGAGCGATTAGCTGACCTTAAAATGCAAGTTGACTACGGAGCCAGTTCCTTATCTCAATGGGCTGCTGCTGAAGCTCTCAAAACCGGACTCTACGACAAGCATGTGGCCAGCGTACGCTATAAATTAAAAGAAAAATCTCAGCAAACACTGGCTATTCTAGAGAAGTATTTGAAGAATCTCGCTGTGTGGAATGCTCCGAGCGGTGGTTTTTATTTTTGGCTTACGCTGCACAAGCCTGTTTCGATGCGGAAGTTATTTAAGCACTGTCTCGACGAAGGAGTTCTTTTAAATCCAGGCGCATTGTATGACCATGAGACTTCACAGCATATCAGAATATCCTTTTCTTATGCGAAGCTTGCAGAATTTGAATACGGCATCAAAATAGTCGCAAAAAGCCTTAAGAATCTTTACAAGTGATTCTTAAGGCTTTCTTGTGTTAACGGCAGCTTTATAAAAAAAGTGAGCTTATTATGCTGACGTTCCGCTCGTATCTCTCCTTGATGCAGGTGAATAATTTGTTTTGCAATAGCCAGTCCTAAACCTGAACCATTCGCGTCCGTTCTTGATTCATCACCTCGATAAAATCGATCAAACAACTTTTCTACCTCAATTTTTTCACTGATGTTAATGCTGTTCCTAAAAGAAATAACTATGTAACCCTCGTCAATCTCCTGATTCACCTCTAATACGGAAGGCTTTTTGCTGTATTTCTTAACATTTTCGAGCAAGTTTTGAAATACTCTTACCATTTTTTCCACATCAATAAATGCATTCCATTCACAAGCAAAGGTAGTATGAACATCAATGCCTTCTCTTGTTAAAATTGGCTCGTACTCTCCTATTACCTGTTGAAGCAAACGTTTCATATCGACCTCATTTCGTTGAAGCTGAAGATCAGGACTCGTTAATTTTGTATAGTCGAACAATTCTTCTATTAAATCAGTTAAGTATTTTGCTTTTGAATCAACAATATATAAGTAGCTATATAATGTTTCATCATCCATACTTTCTCTTTTTTTGATTAAATCTAGGTACCCAACGATGGATGTTAACGGCGTACGCAAATCGTGAGATACACTGGATATTAGCTGATTTTTTGCTTGCTCCAGCTCTCGTTCACGATCAAATTTTGTACGAAGCTGCGCAGACATTTTGTTAATGTTTTGACTTAATTCAGCCAGTTCATCTTTTCCTCGTACATGGATGGTTGCGCCTAAATCTCCATTTGAAATTTTTTGAACTTGTTTAGAGATTTCTTTCAGATAACGAATATGAGAACGAATAAGTGCTAAAAAAACAAAAACAAAGACCACAACGGCGATAAAGAAAAGGCCAAACGCTAATACATTATATGCAGGGACATTCATTTTCTCTTCTTGTATATACCTGCTCAAAACAAGCCTAGCAATTAAAATAAAAATTAAATTGGTAGCCAAAAAACTTATAATGATAGCAAAAAGAAGCTTTACACTTATTCTTCTCATATTCTGTATCCTACGCCCCATATGGTTTTAATATAAATTGGCTTTTTCGGATTATCCTCAATTTTTTCGCGAATCTTTGTAATATGAACCATTACGGTATTATCCGATTTAAACGCATCTTCTTGCCATACGGCTTCATATATTTTCCCCATACTCATCACCGTTCCTTTGTGGCGTACCAGCAGCTCTAAAATATCAAACTCTTTTGGTGTTAAACGAATCTCTTGGCCGCGCACAAAGACAAGCCGGGTGCTGCGGTTAATTTCCAAATCGCCAATTTGAATAATATCGCGCTCAGCACGTTCATTGTATTTTTTATAGCGTCTAATTTGTGATTTTACTCGTGCGATGAGCTCGAGAGGATTAAATGGTTTTGTTAAGTAATCATCTGCGCCTGCTGTTAACCCAGAAATCTTGTCCATATCTTCTGACTTAGCCGACAGCATAATAATGGGCATGTTTTTTTCTTCACGTATTTTAAAAGCAGCATCGATTCCATTCATCTGCGGCATCATAATATCTAATATAATTAAATCTACTTCTTGTTCCTCTAAAAGCGCTAATCCAGATACAGCATTAGAAACTTTCAGCGCTTCAAATCCTTCATTTTCTAAGTAAATAGCAATTAAATTACGAATTTGCTCATCGTCATCTATAATTAAAATTCTGTCTTTCATTTACAAACTCCTTATATCTGATTTTTTTCGCATGTAAAAATATATGCAGGAGGAACATTTCTCCACTCTTTTTCCACTTTAATCTGAGGGAAAAACGAGCGGATCAGCTGTTTTTTTAAATTCGTATACTGAAACGTAATAAATTTCCCTTCTTTCGCTAATACGCTGCGCGTGTTTTGCAAAATACAGTCCGACACTTCAGACGTTAAAGAAGCAAAAGGAAGACCTGATAGTACGTAATCCACTTTTGGAATATCATACTGTATCAAGTACTTTTGAACATTTTCGGCGGATCCGTGTATCACATACACATTTTTTTCATCTCTTACTTGTTCCTTTACTTTTTCGTAAAAATGCCGATTGTATTCGATAAGAAGCAAAGTTGTACAAGCGCTTCGTCTTCTTATTAATTCACGGGTAAAAACTCCGGTTCCTGGCCCGTACTCTACTATACAGTCTGCATGTTCAAAATCAATCCCCTTTACCATTTTTTTCGCTAAGTGCGTAGAGCTCGGCAAAAGTGCGCCTACCGTTCGCGGCTGGTGAAAATATTGATACATAAAAGCTAAATTCATTTTCTATTCCTTCTTTCTACTCTTTCTTTCTAGAATAGAAAAAAAATCTAAAGAAACGTTAAGTAAATTTCTTAAGAATTCTTAAGAAAACAAAAAGGAGGATGGGACAAACGTATTTTAGTTGAAGGAAGATCCGAACTATGAATTAAAATCCTTTATTGAGAATTAAGTGCATTTGAATTTTTCATGGTGATAGTGAACGTAGGTTTCATGTATGTAGGTGCTTCTAGCTGTTGATTGGAGGGCAAGGCGAAGACTCCTGCGGGAAAAGCGGAACAGATGAGACCCCACAGGAGCGCAAGCGACGAGGAGACTCATCGGCCGCCCGCGGAAAGCGAAGCCTTGCACGGAAAGCGACAGCCTTGTAACAAGCGCCATACTAAATTATTTATCCCATTTGTGCGCCTTTGGATTGATGTAGTTAATGTCTCCATTCCTTTTGAAAGAGTATTCAGCGCAAATAACATCCGCTATTTAAATCGAAAGTGGCTCCTGTATAATGTTTTGCTTGAGGGCTCAGTAAAAAAAGAACCGTATCTGCCACGTCTTGAGGCGTAACAAAGCTCGGAATCAGCTGATGAGCAATGTATTCATTTTTGCGCCATTCTGGAATATTTTTCATCATATCGGTATTTACCATTGTAGGTGCTACGGCATTCACCCGGATATAAGGAGAAAAATTCATCGCACAGCTCTTGGTTAATCCTAGTATTGCTGCTTTAGACATTCCATATATAGCATCGGAGCTTCCTTCCATTCCTGACACGGAGGATATATTAATAATCGCTCCTTCCTTTTCTTTTTTCATTAATAATTCGCCAAAGTACTTGGAAAAATAAACATATCCTTTAATATTAATGTCCATCACAAAATCTATTTCGTTTTCTTCATAGTCCAATAAATTTTTTCCTAAATATACGCCCGCATTATTGACTAACCCATACAAATTTTTATCTTTTATTTGGTAAAAAAGATTTTTTACATCGTTTCCTTTTTTAACATCTACTACGTGTGTTTCAATATGGCCCTTTGTATCTTCAGCTAGCTGTTTCAAAGCTCCATCGTTAATATCACAAGCAATAACTGAATAGTCCTTCGACACACACTCTTTTACAATTTCTTTGCCAATTCCAGAACCTGCACCCGTAACGATTATCCATTTTTCTTTCATCTCGACACCTCTTATTTACTTCTGTTAGAAATACTTGTTATGTAAATATTCAAACATTTATTATACCATTATTTTCTATATAAGCATCCCTTTCTTGCGTTCTTTTTTAGCTTGCCTGACAAAGCGCGTATAGTTTTTTATGGGAGTGATAACGATAAGACAGTACATTATTTCAAACAAGAAAGAGATGATAAGACGTGGCAAAAGTACTTTATATTACAGCTCATCCTCACGATGAGTCTCAATCATTCAGTATGGCAACTGGAAAAGCATTTATCGATGCTTACAAAGAGCACAATTCAAGTGACGAAGTTGTACATATTGACCTTTATAAAGAAAATATCCCTCATATTGATGCGGATGTATTTAGCGGCTGGGGCAAACTTCAGTCTGGCTCTGAACTTTCTTCTCATGAACAAGAGAAGGTCAATCGCCTTGCAGAATTGAGCGAACAGTTTGTATCAGCGGACAAATATATTTTTGTAACGCCTATGTGGAACTTTTCGTTTCCACCGGTTATGAAAGCCTATTTAGACTCTGTAGCCGTAGCGGGTAAGTCATTTAAATACACGGCAGAGGGTCCGGTTGGGCTATTAACGGATAAAAAAGCGCTTCATATTCAAGCGCGCGGAGGCATTTATTCTGAAGGCCCTGCAGCTGATATGGAAATGGGGCATCGTTATATTGGGATTATGATGAATTTCTTCGGAGTACCTTCCTTAGACGGCATTTTTGTGGAAGGGCATAACGCAATGCCAGATAAAGCCCAAGAAATTAAAGAAAAAGGAATAGCAGAAGCAAAAAAACTTGCCCAAACTTTTTAATATAAAGAGGCTGTAACAAAAATATTTTAATTGAAGGAAGATCCGAACGAGGACTCGAGACTCTTAATGGAGCATCAACTTTGTTCGGATTTTTCTGTTGGTAAGATGAACGTAGCTTTCATGCATGGTGGCTGCTTCCAGCAGTTAATTGGAGGGCAATGCGAAGACTCCTTCGGGGAAAGCGGAACAGATGAGACCCCACAGGCGCGTAAGCGACGAGGAGGCTCATCGACCGCACGCGGAAAGCGAAGCCTTGCACGGAAATTAACTGCGATGTAACAAGCCATTCATACTAGATCATTTATCCCGTTTGTTCGTCTTTCGATGGAAAAGTGATTTCGTTATGTCTAAGTCTCTTTTCTACGCAAAAAAACTTTCTCTTTCCTTTTCGATCCACCTGTCCATTTCTCTATCACTTTTTTCTACAAGTCTGTTAACGAGAATATCATGCCAAATATAATTTTCAAGTAAATTAATGTTGACTGGGTTATTTGTATAGTACGCCATTTCTTTATGACCATAAATCATTTCACTGCTGTCAACAGATATAATAAACCAGTTTTGATTCCCAATGTTTTCGGTATAGCTTGTATGGCGGTGCCGGTCAAATTCCTCCATCGCTTCATCTTGTTCAAACACAATTCCTTTTAGTGTGACGCTCTCCCTTAGCTGTAATAAAAGAGGCTTCAACTCATTATAAATATCGGGCCAAAGCGAGATGACAATTTTATTTTTTGCTTTTAACAATAGCGACTCACAAAAAGCAAGAATGGCTGTTTCTCCTTTCATCGTCATAACCCGGCTTTCTTCTATAGACTCTGCAGCTTCAAGACGTTTAAGCGTTTCGCTAACGTCTTCATACGTTTCGTGCCATTTTTTTTGCAGCGAATGCAAAAAAGCATCGACGGGCAGCGATGTGTACTGGGTGCCATCATTACTCTCTTCTTTTAACACCATGCCTTTTTCCTCTAGTGTTTGTAAAATATCGTATACACGCGCTCTTGGCACACCTGAATGTTTACTAATGCTATAAGCAGTGGAAGATCCTTTTTTGACAAGTGTCACGTATACTTTTGATTCATACTGATTAAATCCAAGCGACTGCAGCTGCTGAATAATATTTTCCATAAAGGAAACCTCCCTGTTTTTTAAGTTATTTGAAATTTTCATCATTTACATATTTACAACTGCTTTTTATATAGTTACTATTTAAGTAGTCACTATATATTATGACATGAGGAAGGTGCTTTATGGAAGAATTAAGTTTACAGATTGTTCTTTTGCTTTTACTATTTGGTTTTTTAGCCGCATTCATTGACTCTGTAGTTGGCGGAGGCGGTTTAATTTCAACGCCTGCCCTTTTATTTTTAGGCCTGCCTCCTGCTGCTGCCTTAGCTACAAATAAGTTAGCCGGAACGATGGGCGTATTAACGAGTACCATTCGATTTGTCAAATCCGGAAAAGTCGATTTTCGCGTCGTAGGTAAATGGTTTCCTTTTGTATTTATTGGTTCTTTAGGAGGTTCAATCACCGTTCATTTTCTATCCTCCGCTTTTTTGAAACCTGTTATTTTGATTCTCCTTGTTTTAGTTGCTATTTATACAATCTTCAAAAAAAACTGGGGCACCACGTCTACGTATAAGCCGCTGTCTATTAAGAAACTTATTTTCTTTACCGCACTTATTTTTATTATTGGCTTTTACGATGGATTTTTAGGAGCAGGCACAGGTTCATTTATTTTATTTGCTTTTTTATTTATGGGATTTGATTTCCTGCAGTCAGCAGGCAGCGCAAAATTTTTAAATTTCGGCAGTAACTTAGGTGCTTTGCTTGTGTTTTTATATTTCGATTCTGTTGTATTTTCTTACGGATTAATTATGGGGTTTGCGATGATTGCGGGTTCTTTTGTCGGGTCAAATGTCGCTCTATCAAAAGGCGTGACGTACGTCCGAACGCTTTTTATCCTTGTCACTTTAAGCCTTATTAGCAAAAACATATTCGATTATGTGAATCAGTACAAATAGATTAATGGTTTCTTTAGAACCATAACAATGAACCTATATATCTATTAGATTAATAAAACCACCTCTTACTATTTTCTTTTTTTGGGTAAATGTGTAAAAAACACTAAAATTGTTGTATACTGGTCCATGTTGTTTTACATAATTTAGAAATATTATACAGAGGTGAACATTTTGTTTAAGAAATTCAGGTTTTTATGGTTTATTTTGCTGATCTTTGCACTTATTTTTGTCAAAAATACGTTCTTTTCTTCTTCAGAGAACGCTGCTGAGACTCTAGCAACGTCAGATGTTCCACAAGCCGCGGCTACTTTCAAAGAGGGAAACAATCAGCAGGACGGAGTCATTATTCAAAAATATCGCAAACAGCTAGATGCAGCGCAGAAAAAAAACGACGAAAAAGCAACGAAAGAAATACAAGAAAAAATTTATGAAGACGGAAGACAGGCGGCACTAAACTTTTTACCACGCAATAAATTTCAAAGAGCTTTTTCCCAGCCTTCTAAAAAATCGGCCGATGACATTTATAATTTTCTAATTGCCCAAGTGGGGTTTGGAGGATATGATTCTCTTTATCAAGAAGCAATAGCCGCAAAAAACGATGCAGCTTCTTCTACTGATGAATTAAATATGAGTGGCATTCAAGCTAAAACCGCTGCACTTACATACGGCACACTAGCACAAAGAGAGCAACTGCTTGTTACAAGTCTTGCCTATGACTTAAGCAGCGTAGGCGTCATTTCTTCCGATACAGCTAAAGATATTGATAAAAAAGCTACTCATATGCTAGAAGTTAGAAAAGAAGGAATAAATGCCGCGATGCAAAAATAGTTTTGCGAAGTGAAAAGCAGCAGGTAAAAACTGCTGCTTTTTTATTCTAACGTTCAGGTATTTCACTATTTTAATAGCCGATCATTTAATAACACTGGTTAAAGCTTTCATACAATGATATAAAAATGGAGGTAATTTCTATGAAAGAAGCGATTGTTTATCAATACGATGCGTTCAGTACGCGCCCTAATAAAGGAAACCCTGCAGGAATTGTGTTTAATGGAGATGATTTTTCAGTTGAAGAAATGCAGATGATTGCTTATCAAGTACAGTTTAACGAAACGGCTTTTATCATGAAGTCTTCCCGCGCTGATTTACGAATTCGATATTTTACACCCGGACAAGAAGCAGATTTGTGCGGTCATGCGACCGTCGCTTCTCTTTATGCTTTACACAGTAAAAACAAACTTCCAAAAACTACATTTACAGTGGAAACAAATGCTGGAATTTTGCCGATGACTGTACAGAATAGAAACGGACAACCTGTTATCACCATGAGTCAAGCTTCTCCGCAGTTTCATCCGTTTTCAGGTTCAAAAGAAAAACTGGCAAAAGCTCTTAATCTTCATATTGATGACCTTGATCAAAGACTGCCTATTGTATATGGAAGTACAGGGAACTGGACGCTTATTGTACCTTTAAAAAATTTAGATGCCTGTAAAAAGATGAAGCCTAATCAAGAAGATTTTCCTCATATTTTAACAGATATGCCAAAAGCGTCTATTCATCCCTTTTGTTTTGAAACGATTCACTCAGAAGCTCATATGCACGGAAGACATTTCTCTTCACCATTTTCAGGTACGGTAGAAGACGCCGTAACTGGAACAGCATCAGGCGTAATGGGCGCCTATTATGCGAGATATGTGGACCGGCAAGATAACGGACGCTGGCAATTTGTCATTGAGCAAGGACAGGAAATAGATAAAGATGGCTTCGTTCATGTAGAAATTACAAAAACAGAGAATACGTATGGTGTGGTAATCGCAGGAGAAGCTGCCTATGTAACCAAGCAAATCGTTTCTCTTTCCTAATAAAAACGTGTCCGCCTATTTGGCGAACACGTTTTTTGTTTAGTAAATAATAGCCTGTACGCTCATTATTGTAACGGTTAAAATAAGAATCACATTCCCTATAATTAACCACGGCTTTGCGCTTCCTCTTCTACCTTTAATAGCCGTGATTAGTCCAGCAATGGGCAATAAAGCCATAACGATGACCCAAATTTTACGAAGAATGCTGGAGTCCAAATAAAAACCAAACTGCATCATCGCAAATAAGACGACTGTGATAAGGAAGAAAAGTGTAGGCACAGCTAAATGAATACCTCTTGGTCTCATTGAGTAGTACACAACATCACTTTCTTTCTATGTAAAATCTTACGTAAAATAACGTTATCATTTACAAAGAGTTTTGACAACTTTTTGAAGGAATTTGTCAACAAATTTTAATAATCTAGAAGAAATTACTTCTCACTCAGCTGCCCTAAGACTGCCGGCAGTGCAGAAATAACGTCGCTTGCTAACATATCCATCATTGTATGCCCCTGATCGAGCAGCACATCCGCTGCTTTTCCGTGAACATATACCGCATTGCTGATTGCTTCTTGAAGAGAATCATGCTGCATAATAAAAGCGAGGATGATCCCTGTTAACGTGTCACCCGTTCCGCCTTTTGCAAGTCCCGCGTTTCCAGTGGTATTTACGTATTGTTTTCCGTCAGGTGTTGTAACAATCGTGTTTGGACCTTTTAATACAAGGTACACACCATGTTCTACTGCGTATTGCCTAGCTATTGAAAATCGATTTGCTTCTACTTCGGCGATTGTTGTGTCCACGAGCCTTGCCATTTCTCCCGGATGAGGCGTTAAAATCGTTGCATGTTCTCTTTCTTTTACTTCTTTTTCTAAATGGGGAAGATGAAAAAGAGCATCGGCGTCCACCACAACAGAAACCGGCTGGTGAAGCACTTGTTCGACGACTTTCTTCGTTTCTTTGGTTCTCCCAAGCCCTGGTCCGACTGCAATTGCATCATACTTCCCTGCTTCTAAAGGAATCTCGCCTGCAAAAAATCCATCTTTGCTTGGACATGGTTTATACATCACTTCCAGCATGTGAGCAGCTGCAATCGCATGAATATCGCTCGGAAGCGCAAGCGTTAAAAGTCCCGCTCCGCTTGTGAGCGCTGCTTTTGACGTTAGCATCGGCGCTCCGGGTGTTTGAAGCGAACCTCCTATTACGATTCCTTTTCCATGTGTACCTTTATTAGACGAAGCGTTTCGAATGGGAAAAGATTGTTTAATATGCTGAGTTGACCATACTTCCTTAAGAGATGAACTTTTTTCAATTGCTAGCGGCGGAATACCGATATCTACTACAATCAATTCACCGTAACTTTCTTTACTCGGGTATGTAAATGCCGTGACTTTCGGCTGCTGAAGCGTAATCGTAGCATCTGCACGTACCGTAAGCCCTTGCTTCTGTTCCATTACTCCACTGGGGACATCGATGCTGTATATGTAAGCATTAGAATCGTTTATTTTTTTTATAATGTCATCGTAAGGAGATTTGATACTGCCTTTTACGCCTATACCTAATAAACAATCAATAAGAACCGTATACTTTTTCACAGAGAAGTTGTCTCCAGCCGATTGCCACGTGAACCCAGCATTTTCATAGATGATCATGGCTTTTTTAGCCGCGCCTTTTATTTTTTCCCGTGCAGGAACTACCCAGACGTCAACTTCATAGCCTTTTGACTTCAAAGCACGGGCAATAACAAAGCCATCTCCTCCATTGTTTCCCGTTCCTATAAGCAGCCCTATGTTTTCATGTTTTTTGATTCGCTCACTCAGCGCGTTGGCAGCAGCCTGCCCGGCATTTTCCATAAGGGACTCTTCACTCATCCCAATTGTAATCATCATATAATCATCCACTTGATACATCTCTTGATTCGTTACAATTCTCATTATGCTGCTCCTTACTGAAACGGAAATGGTTCATCTGTATTTACCGTTCCTTTTATTTTCGTTATAGTTAATTGTTCTCCTTTCACCCAATCTTCAAACGAGAAAATGAGAGGCTTTGCTTTTCGTCCAATCCCCACAATGACTTGCAGCGTCTCCGGTACATATGCTACTGTATGAAGCGTTCCAGCAGAATTCCGATAATCTTCTTTAAAAATACCGTATTCATCTTCATTAAATAAAGAAAAAGCTTCAAGAGGCGATAGCTTTTTTTCAATATGATCTCGAATATGATCGAGCCTTTCCTTTGACTCTACCAAATGATGACGATTTTCTTCGACCAGCTGATTAAAATGGTTCGTACACCCCATCATCGTCCCTCTTTGTACATGAACGCCTCGTCCAGATGCTTCGACTACTGCTCCCTGCCCGCTGCGGTCATAAATGGAATAATTAAACGCATGACGATGCGGTGCTCTTTCTAAAATAGCAATAGCCTCTTCTGTCGTTTCACATGTTTCTAAAATAAACCGAGCGAGCGTACAGCAAATAAATCCGTTTGTTTGACGGCGGCGATTAACAAAATGATAGCCAATTGCCAGTCCTTTTTCATTCATTCCATCCATTCGCCCAATCATTCTCGTTCCAAATCCGACGCTTGCATATCCTTCATTTGGCTGAAAAAGCAAAAATCGACCTTCGTACGTTTTAGGATGATAATCGTAGTTTCGTACATACACGCCGTGCTGCATAAGAGCCGAACATCCCGTTTTTCTCCACTCTTGCTGATACCCGCTGTATTCATGAATAACGTCTTCAAGAGGCCAATCTAAGCCTTCTGCTAAGCCCACTAGCTCATCCCACAGTCCACGAGCAAATAAGTCGTAATAATGACGAGCTTCTTTTGCTATCGTTTGATAGCTTCGTAATGAACGTTTTCTTCTTTTTTGATGATTTTTAAACAGCTTTGTTCCTTTATGTAATTTTCCTTGCATTTCACCAAGCTCTCGGTAAGAGCCTCGTCCTTGAATGACTTCTACCTGTATTTCTTTCACTTCTATCACTCCAATTTTCCAGTACCTTTATTGTGCAGCAAGCGCTCTATTCTTTGCAACTTTCTCCTCTCATAGAACTCTCTTCCTTTGAATACAGTTATAAAGAAACAGGTCGAAAGATTGAAAAGCATTATCATAAGAGGTGATCATATTGCTAAAGGAAGTTCAGCTAGAGATTCAGCGAAGAATCGCCTATCTGCGTCCAACACAAAAAAATGACGGGTCATTTCGCTACTGTTTTGAAACAGGCGTTATGCCTGATGCGTTTTTAATTATGCTTCTTCGCACCTTTGATTTAGATAAAGAAGTGTTGATTAAACAATTAACCGAACGGATCGTTTCCCTTCAAAATGAAGATGGTCTTTGGACGTTGTTTGATGATGAAGAACATAACTTATCCGCCACTATTCAAGCTTATACAGCTCTTTTATATTCAGGGTATTACCAAAAAAACGACCGGATTTTGCGAAAAGCAGAAAGATATATTATAGATTCGGGAGGCATTTCGCGCGCTCATTTTCTCACAAGATGGATGCTTTCTGTTAACGGTTTATACGAGTGGCCAAAGCTATTTTACCTCCCGCTTTCTCTTTTACTCGTGCCTACCTATGTACCGCTTAACTTTTATGAATTAAGCACTTATGCCAGAATTCACTTCGTTCCGATGATGATAGCAGGAAACAAAAAATTTTCACTTACTTCTAGACATACACCTTCTCTTTCTCATTTAGATGTAAGAGAACAGAAACAGGAATCGAAGGAAACTGCTCAAGAATCACGCGCTTCTATTTTTTTAGTCGACCATTTAAAACAGCTGGCTTCTTTACCTTCTTACATCCACAAGCTTGGTTATCAAGCAGCTGAGCGTTACATGCTAGAAAGAATTGAAAAAGATGGAACACTCTACAGCTACGCCACCTCTACTTTTTTTATGATTTACGGTCTTTTGGCTCTTGGCTATAAAAAAGATTCATTTGTGATCCAAAAAGCAATTGACGGGATTTGTTCACTACTTAGTACATGCAGCGGCCACGTGCACGTAGAAAACTCCACGTCAACCGTTTGGGATACCGCGCTGCTCTCTTACGCTCTACAGGAAGCAGGTGTACCGCAGCAAGATCCCATGATTAAAGGCACAACTCGCTATTTAAAGAAAAGACAGCATACAAAGCTTGGAGATTGGCAGTTTCATAACCCAAATACAGCGCCTGGAGGCTGGGGGTTTTCCGATATTAATACGAATAACCCTGACTTAGACGATACGTCTGCTGCTATCAGAGCTCTTTCTAGAAGAGCGCAAACCGACACAGATTATTTGGAGTCTTGGCAAAGAGGCATTAACTGGCTGCTGTCCATGCAAAACAAAGACGGGGGTTTTCCTGCATTTGAAAAAAATACCGACTCTATTTTATTTACTTATCTGCCGCTTGAAAATGCAAAAGATGCAGCGACGGATCCGGCTACTGCCGATTTAACCGGTCGAGTGCTTGAGTGTCTCGGAAACTTTGCTGGTATGAATAAATCCCACCCTTCGATTAAAGCTGCAGTAAAATGGCTGTTTGATCATCAATTGGATAACGGGAGCTGGTACGGCCGGTGGGGAGTTTGCTATATTTACGGAACGTGGGCCGCTATTACAGGACTCCGTGCTGTAGGGGTTTCTGCTTCTGATCCGCGTATCATCAAAGCTATCAACTGGCTCAAAAGCATTCAACAAGAAGACGGTGGATTCGGAGAATCATGCTATAGCGCTTCTTTAAAAAAATATGTGCCACTATCGTTTAGCACCCCTTCTCAAACGGCTTGGGCTCTCGATGCTTTAATGACAATATGTCCGTTAAAAGATCGATCCGTTGAAAAAGGAATTAAATTTTTACTGAATCCAAATCTTACAGAACAGCAAACTCATTACCCCACGGGAATTGGTCTTCCTGGACAATTTTATATTCAGTACCACAGCTACAATGATATTTTTCCTCTTCTTGCCCTTGCCCACTACGCAAAAAAACATTCTTCGTAAAAAGGGTGGGACAAAAGGAGTTTAGCTGAAGGAAGATCCGAACGATGAATCGAGATTCTTGCTTGAGAATCCAACTCGTTCGGATTTTTTTATTTGTAGGATGAACGTAGGCTTGCTTCATATATGTAGAGCAGTTAATGGGAAGCCAAGTCTTGCACGGAAATCAACCGCGGTGTAACAAGCACTCCATACTAGCACATTGATCCCATTTGTTTGTCTTGAGATTCGATGGACATAGTTGTGTCTCAATTTCTTTTTATACGTAAAAGCAGGTTTTTTAAGAAACAAGTGGAATACCTTTTTAAATGTTAGAAAAGAAAGGATGCATCAAATGAATAATGTTTCACCACTTTTAAAAGGAAAAAACGTGATACTAAGAAAACCAAAGGACAGCGATGTAAATGACTATCTAGCATGCAAACAAACAAAAGAACTTATTCGCATGTACGGAGGCGATACCCGAAACTTAAAACCTCTTACATTACAAGATGCCAAGCGGCACGTCGAGTACATAAAGTCTCAAAAGCTGAATTGGTGTATTGAATATCAGCAGCGTTTTGTTGGAGAGGCCCGGCTGACCGTTAACGAGTACGACCGGCGCGCACGGTATGCAATTGGTTTATTTGATTCCTCCGTTTGGAATCAAGGGCTAGGCACTGAAGTTACAAAATTGGTACTTGCGTATGCATTTGAACACCTTCACTTGCACAGAGTCGATTTACGAGTGCTCGAATACAACCATAGAGCCATTGCTTGTTATGAAAAATGTGGTTTTGTAAAAGAAGGAATAGAGCGTGAAGGTGCTTTTATTGAAGAAGCATTTCAGACAGATCTTATCATGAGTATACTCGAACAAGAATATTATCAGCTGTAGAAAAGAGAATCAGCTGTCATTATCTTACTTCTTTAAAAGTTCGTATAGCCCAAGCCTTTTGTGAATAAAGTAACATAACGATATAATCAAAGGAGCCAACGATGACAGCTTATGATTCCTCTTCTTTTGTATTTGTAACCATTGATAAACATGACATTGCTGCTTTTTTACTAATTGATATTATTTGCGGCACCACTATTTATGTAGCATGTAAACATTATCTTCACAATGAGCTTGTTTCCATTGCAAGCAGCGCTCTTTTTCCCATGGTATGTAAGAAGGTTTCTCGACGTTAGATCAGCTTTTTACCGGTACCGGTTCTTTTAATGACAGCCAAGTGCGTTCCTTCTGCTGCTTAATCTCTACGGCGTGATTAAAAAATTTAGAAAGATGCGGCTCAGTGAGCTGGTCTTTCGTTTTCCCAGAAGAAAACACTTCTCCTTGGCGCATACAAAGCGTATGGGTAAAGCAAGGCAAAATTTCTTCTACATGGTGAGTAACATAAATAAGCGTAGGCGCTTTTGGCTGCTCTGCCATTTTTGCAATCAGCTGAAGAAGCTGTTCTCGGGCCATTATATCTAGACCTGTACATGGCTCATCAAGTATTAAAAGCTTTGGTGAAGCCATAAGAGCTCGGGCAATTAGCACCCGCTGGCGCTCTCCTTGAGAAAGTGTTCCGTACGCCTGATTTTGTAAATCTGCGCAATTTAGCAGCTGCATTAATTCTATGGCTTGGTTCATATCTTTTTGCTCCACTTGTTCATATAAACCAATAGATGCAAATTTGCCGCTTAAAATCAATTCTAAAACCGTATCGTCATCTCGAAACCGCTGCTGAAGCGAAGAACTTACCCACCCGATTTCTTTTCTGAGCTCAGACAGATTTGTTTCTCCAAATTTCCTTGAAAGAACTTCTACTTGACCTTTTGTAGGCCAGATATATCCGTTGATTATATTTAAAAGCGTCGTTTTTCCGGAACCATTTAACCCAAGCAAACACCAATGTTCCCCTTTTCCCACTAACCACGACACGTTTTTTAAAATTTCTTTTTCTGCTCGTTTTACCGAAACGTTCTTAATTTTGATCATGCTACCACTCCTATACTCTCATTTTTCATTATATATACTATAAAAGAATAACGATTTATCCCATTTGTTAACTTGCTTTTCTTTTTTCATGCCAATTCTTTCAGCCACTTTAATCGATGGGAAATTGTCAGGATCTATTAATGATATAATCTTCTGAAATTTCAGCGTATGAAGTCCATAATCTAAGCAAGCTTTTGCTGCTTCCCTCGCATAGCCTTCCCCCCAGCGGCTGCGTAAAAATAAATAACCAAGTTCTGGATCTACCTTTCCGTCTACTTTTTGAAGAACCATGCCGCACTGCCCTAGAAACTCTCCTTTCCTTTTATCCTCAGCGATCCACATGCTAATGCCGTACGTTTGATAATGCTGCTTCATCCATTGAATCCAGCGGCGTGTGTCTTGTTCGCTTTTAGTAGAAGAATAATACTTCATTGCTTCAGCATCCTCAAAGATTTTCAGTAAATTTCCTGCATCGCTTTCGGCCATGGCTCGCAGCGTCATTCGTTCTGTCTCAATAATCGTATGAATCCTCTCCTTTCTTACATTCCAACATCTTCTATCTTTATTATCCGCTACTATTTTCTTTTCGTAAAGTTTTCCTTTTTTTATTTAAATGAACGAGAAAAAACGCACCAAAAAAGGCTGCTGCACACAGCCCTTTAATCTGGATCACACGTTTTCCCGTACCGTAATACGTTATATATAGCACGTCCATCACTTGCAGTTGTCTCTGTATATTGAATTGGCAGCAGTGAGAAAATAACATAATAGACTGAAAAATAAACAAATTGATAGCAAAATATATCTTCAGGCAGAATATTAGCCATAATTAATCCATTTATTATAAAAATAGTAAGCAAATTAAACAGTACACCACCAGCATACACCACTGCATGAGAAATGCGACTGTCATTCTTAAGATTTTCATATTTACAAAACGAGTCTAAAAAGTAGACTGACTTAATTTTAAACTTCCCCATTTTAAGAATCGTTTTCCCTCGCCCAATAGTAAAATCGACCTTCCCTCCGAAAATAATTGCCATGACGGAATGCCCCAGCTGATGAACAAATGATACAAGTGGCAATACAAGACAGAATGACCACACAAACTTTGGAAGATCATTTAACCCAAACACGTTTATCCCTCCTTTTTGTTTCTTCTCTCTACTTTTCCTCCCCGTTTTCACTTAAAACTACATTTAATTTCTTTTTTAAAACTCGTACGAAATAACCAGCATACACACCGTGCCTTATGACCTAGACAAAACCCGATATATGTAGCTTATGAAAAATACATTTTCCGAAAAATAGTTGGCGTAACGTTTTCCTGTTCTTTGAAACGCTTGATAAAGTAGCTTGGATGTTCATACCCTACTTGTCTTGCTATATCTTGTACAGAGATTTGGTTGTTTTTAAGCAGCAGTTTCTTTGCTTTTTGAATCCGCACGCGCGTTACGTATTCAAATGGCCGGGTGCCAAGAGATTGTTGAAAAAGCAAACACGTATACTGCTCCGTTACGTTGAGCTGCTGCGCCAGTACTTCTAGCGTTAACGGCTGATGATAATATTCCTCGATATAACGAAGGACTGGGTTTAGCTGAGTAATTTGCTGCAGGCGACTTTTGCTTTCTATATATACGCTGTCTTGGCGAAGTTTTAAAATGACGCTGTATAGTAGTTCAGAGCACTGCATGGTGCTAGAGGTATGATTTTCTTCTAACCGATCCATTAGTTCTTGAAGCATCCTGTAAAGACTTTCAGCATTTGTAAGGACGATTTTTCCCGAATTAATAAATTGAAGAGAAAGCATGATATCATCAATCACACTTCCGTTAAAAGAAACCCAGCATACTTGCCATTCGCTCGTAACGGGATAGTATTCGTGCGGAACGTGCGGCGTCAGAAACATCCCTTCATTTTCTTTTATAATATAAACCTCGTCGTTTACACGAAGCTCGCCTCTTCCTTTTAGGCATTGAATCCATTGATAATCAGGAAACTCTCCCTGACGCTTAATATGCGTTTGGTGTCTCCAGCTTCCAGCGCTTGTAACATAGAATGGCAGTTTCATATCTTCATCTGAAAGAGCCGGAAAGTACATACGGTCCACATTACTTCCCCCTTTTTATGTGAATATAGTTATATTATCATGAAAATAATTAGATTGATAAGGTTTTCAGAAAACGTTATCATTTTCATATAAACTAATAACCTAGTACTTTAGAAATGAGGGATCGACGTGTTAAAAACCGGCAAGAAATTTCATTATACAGCACCTGCAAACGGATACCCTGAATGGAATAACAACCCTGAAATTTTTCAATTGAACCGTTCAAAAGCACACGCTTTACTTATGCCTTATCAAACGGTCGAAGAGGCCTTGAAAAATGATAGAAAATCTTCTGTTTACTATCAAAGCTTAAATGGCAGCTGGTATTTTCATTTTGCTGAAAATGCAGATGGCCGCGTCAAAAACTTCTTCGCACCTGAGTTTTCATATGAGAAATGGGACTCTATTTCAGTTCCTTCACACTGGCAGCTGCAAGGATATGACTATCCTCAATATACAAACGTGACATACCCTTGGGTTGAAAATGAAGAGCTCGAACCTCCTTTTGCACCGACTAAATATAACCCTGTCGGTCAGTACATCCGTACTTTTACACCTAAATCAGAATGGAAAGATCAGCCGGTGTACGTCAGCTTCCAAGGCGTCGAATCTGCTTTTTACGTATGGATTAACGGTGAGTTTGTTGGTTACAGCGAAGACAGCTTTACTCCAGCTGAATTTGATATAACTTCTTACCTTCAAGAAGGTGAAAATACGATAGCAGTAGAAGTATATCGCTGGAGTGATGCAAGCTGGCTTGAAGACCAAGATTTTTGGCGAATGAGCGGCATCTTCCGAGATGTGTATCTCTATTCTACTCCACCGGTTCACATCTATGACTTTAGCGTTCGTTCGTCGCTTGATAACAACTACGAAGATGGTGAACTTATCGTTTCAGCTGATATTTTAAATTACTTTGAGCACGATACTCAAGGTCTAACATTTGAAGCCATGCTGTATGACGCCAATGGCCAAGAAGTACTACAAGCTCCGCTGCAAACAAATTTAAGTGTGAGCGATCAACGTACAGTTTCCTTGCGTACACACATTAAAAGCCCTGCAAAATGGAGCGCAGAAAGTCCTAATTTGTATACGCTTGTAATCAGCTTAAAGAATTCTGCTGGTTCTATTATCGAAACAGAAAGCTGTAAAGTCGGCTTCCGTACGTTTGAACTAAAGAACGGTCTTATGACAATCAACGGCAAACGTATTGTACTTCGAGGAGTGAATCGCCACGAATTTGATTCAGTAAAAGGTCGGGCAGGCATCACGCGTGAAGACATGCTTCACGACATTTTGCTGATGAAACAGCATAATATTAACGCGGTGCGTACATCCCATTATCCTAACGATTCAGTATGGTATGAACTATGTGATGAATACGGGCTGTACGTTATTGATGAAACCAATTTAGAAACGCACGGAACGTGGACTTATTTACAAGAAGGTGAGCAAAAAGCCGTTCCAGGAAGCAAGCCAGAATGGAAAGAAAACGTATTGGATCGCTGTCGTTCCATGTACGAACGTGACAAAAACCACCCTTCTATCATTATTTGGTCGCTTGGAAACGAATCATTTGGCGGAGAAAACTTTCAGCATATGTATACCTTTTTTAAAGAAAAAGATTCCACGAGACTTGTTCATTACGAAGGAATTTTCCATCATCGCGACTATGATGCTTCAGATATAGAAAGCACGATGTACGTTAAGCCAGCAGATGTAGAGCGCTATGCACTAATGAATCCGAAAAAACCTTACATTTTGTGCGAATACAGCCATGCAATGGGTAATTCATGCGGAAATCTGTACAAATACTGGGAGCTGTTTGATCAATATCCGATCTTGCAAGGCGGTTTTATATGGGATTGGAAAGATCAAGCTCTTCAAGCAACAGCAGAAGACGGTACTTCTTACTTAGCTTACGGGGGAGATTTTGGTGATACTCCTAACGATGGTAACTTCTGCGGAAACGGCTTAATCTTTGCTGATGGGACAGCTAGCCCCAAAATTGCAGAAGTAAAAAAATGCTATCAGCCCGTAAAGTGGACAGCAGTCGACACTGCAAAAGGAAAGTTTGCCGTTCAAAACAAACACTTGTTTACAAACTTGAACGCCTATGATTTTGTTTGGACTGTTGAAAAAAACGGTGAACTCGTTGAAAAGCATGCGTCTCTTTTAAATGTAGCTCCTGATGGTACAGACGAACTGACGCTTTCTTATCCTCTTTGTGAGCAAGAAAATGAAGCTGACGAATTTGTTTTAACTCTTTCTCTCAGATTGTCTAAAGATACAGCCTGGGCTTCAGCTGGATATGAAGTGGCGTACGAACAGTTTTTGCTGCCTGCCAAAACCGCTGTGCCTTCAGTAAAAGCTGCTCATCCTGCTTTAACCGTTAACCAAAATGAACAAACGCTTACGGTTACAGGAACTAACTTCACGGCTATTTTTGATAAGCGAAAAGGACAGTTTATTTCTTACAACTACGAGCACACCGAGCTGCTTGCGTCGGGTTTCCGTCCAAATTTTTGGCGTGCAGTAACCGATAATGACCTCGGGAATAAACTGCATGAAAGATGTCAAACGTGGCGTCAAGCAAGCTTAGAGCAGCATGTGCAAAAAATAAGTGTTCAGCCGCAAATTGACTTTGTTATCATTTCGGTTGAACTAGCTTTAGACAACTCTCTTGCTTCTTGCTATGTAACGTATACGCTATATAACGATGGTGAAATGAAAATTGAACAATCTTTAGCACCTTCTGAGACAATGCCTGAAATTCCAGAAATCGGCACGCTGTTTACGATGAATGCGACTTTTGATTCTTTAACATGGTACGGAAGAGGACCTCATGAAAATTATTGGGATCGTAAAACTGGCGCTAAGCTGGCCCTTCATAAAGGCAGTGTAAAAGAGCAAGTCACACCGTATTTACGCCCTCAAGAATGCGGAAATAAAACGGACGTTCGATGGGCCACTATTACAAACGCTCAAGGACGCGGCTTTTTGATAAAAGGTTTGCCAACAGTCGAGCTGAATGCTTTACCTTACTCACCTTTTGAACTGGAGGCTTACGATCATTTTTACAAATTGCCGGCAAGCGATTCAGTAACCGTGCGGGTTAACTACAAGCAAATGGGCGTTGGCGGAGACGATAGCTGGCAAGCTAAAACACATCCTGATTACACACTATATGCTAACCGCTCGTATACAAACACGTTTACGCTAAAACCTCTATAAAAACAAGAAGGACTTTCATTTGAAAGTCCTTTTTACTTATGACGTCACCTCTGGCTTTCGCTGAGAAAGTAAAAATACCGTAGCGATAATAAGAATCGTACCTAACCACTCCGTCCATCCAAAGGTCACATGAAGCCATAGAACAGAGAGCGCCGCTGCTGATAAAGGCTCTGCTGACGCAAGAACAATGGCTTCAGAAGCGCTAATATGCTTCAAGCTTTCCAAATAGCAATAAAATGCAATGAGCGTTCCGAAGATGATTACAAATAACACCGCACACAGCGACAATAGCGACCATTCACCTGCTATATGCCACGGCGGGTGAATAAATGAAAAACTTACGCCGCCTATCACCATTCCCCAGCCTACTACTTCAATTGAGCTCCATTTCGTAAGAAGACGCTTAGGCTGAAGCGTATAAAAAGCAGACGTCACAGCTGCCCCAATTCCCCAAAACAACGCCCATCCTGTAATAGACAGCTCGTTAAAATTCCCGCTTGTTGCAAGAAAAAAGGTCCCCGTTATGACGAGCGCAACAGAAATCATTTCTACTTTCACCGGCCACTTTCTTGCTTGCACAGCTAAATAGCCAATAATAAATATTGGCGACGTATATTGAAGCACTGTAGCTGTAGCAGCGTTTCCTGCTTCAATAGCTGCAAAATATGTATACTGCACGCCGAGCATACCGATTACACCAAACAAAAGCAGCGAAGTCCTCTCTTCTTTTGTTTTCCAAATTGCAAAAATATTACGCTGCTTAGAGGCTATTGCCAAAAGTAATAATCCGGATACTAACATACGAACGACGACCAGCCATTCTGCGTTAAAACTTTTATGCTGAAATAAATATTGAGCCACCGTGCCAGATACTCCCCACATTGTGGCGCCAATGATTACAAGCAGCAGCCCCCATGCTCTTCTAGATGACGTTTGAACTCCTTCCACTTGCCATTCCTTCTCTCTTTTTCATATATATTTAACTTACCTCGCTCTTCTTTAACGGTCAATAGCAAAAAAAGTCGAAGCATATTGCTTCGACTTTTTTAAATGCTTTTATGAAGTAATTTCTTGAGTAAAGGAAATAGCACATCGGGAAGTTCTTCGATGTTTGGTACTAGAATACTATATTTCCCGTACATATTTTGAATGGTTTTCTTTTGTCCTTCATCAATTTCCCCGTTGGATAAAAAGACGTTGATGACTTCAATTCCGTGCTTGCGTGCTTCCAATACCGCTTCGTGCGTATCTACAATACCATTTTGTTCATATCCCATAGCGGCTGGTTCACCGTCTGAAAACACAAGTAAAAACTTCTGCTGTTCAGAACGCTGAAGCAAGCGGCGTGTCATATGGCGAATGGCAAATCCATCACGGTTGTCTTCTTCAGGCTCAAGCTGCATAATTTCAGGACCGCTTTTACGCTTTAACGATGCTTGAAAGTCCATAACTGTCTGCAGGTAGTTAGGCTGGCTCGTTTCGGTGGCATCATTTGTATCTTCCCAAAACCCTACAATTTGATGAGGCACCATAACAGATTTTAACGCTTCATGAAATAGCGTAATCCCAAGCTTCGTTTCATCCATTTTGTCGTACATTGATGCGGAACAGTCAACTAAAAGAGAAAAGACGGCATCAATTTGCGCAGAATCTTCATCTTTTTTATAAAACAAACGAGGATTGTCGTCTGTCCATAGTTTTAGAAGCTTTTTATTTAATCGGCCAAAGTGCAGCTCGCTTCTAGGAAGCGTTTTTTTATGTTCAAGCGTTTTTTCAATCATTTGCTTTAATTTCTTTTGATACGATGCAATAATTTTTTTATTCTCATCATACTGAACAACGTGATCGTCGTTCGGAAGTTTAGAATCTATAAAAACAGCATAGGCATGCTTATTTTCTTTCCCATACTCATAATCCGCTTCCCCGTCTTTTTCCGGATGCGTTTGCTCCATGGCTTCGATTTGAGAATAATCGTTCCGCGATGTTTTTTGAGAAGACCCTTGCACCATGCCCATTGCTTGATCTCCATCGTCGCCTTCACGAACACCATCGCCTAGCATGTCTGTTTTTGAGCCTTGATCCATATCAAACTGTAGAAAACTTTGCGTCGCTTCGCTTGTCTCTCGATGCCACATTTCCATTTTCTCTTCGTGAATGTCTTCATCTCCGTCTTTTTCATGCTCTAAAATATCATCGTTCACTAATGAATCTTTGCGTTTTAGATCTTCAAATGTTAACCCTTCTTCTAACTGATCATACTGAAGTTCAGCCAAGAAGAAATAAGTATTAAGCATATCTTTTTCAACAATATCATCAAAGACATCTACAAGTTCAAGACAGATGCGCGATACATCTTTTGTTGTTTTAGCTTCATATACATTTGTTAGCTGTCTGCGGATAAAAGGCATCGCTAAATTAATCGATTCACTCATTGAAGGAATTTCTTCAAATGGATTTTCAGCCGTCAATAGCAAGTAGATGCCGTTAAAAAGTGCATCCGTATACACGCTTTTTGTTAGATTTGCGCTCATTTGTGTAGCAAAATATTTTCTATAGAGCTGTCTTCTGACGGCGAAGGCTTTTTTCGTTCCAGGGCGTTCGCGTTTGCATACTTCTTCTAAACGAATATCTTCAAACAGCATAAACAGCTGCTTAGCTAAGCCAGGTACCGAGGTTTTATTTATTTTCTTTAAATATGCATTAATTTCTTTGAAGTTTGAATGCTTATAGCTTCCAATACTTCTTAAAAATACATCACTTTTTAAGCCGTACACTTTGTCTTCTTCTGGACGGTTATCCCAAAAGTGACTGAGATAAATAATGCCGTGTACAGGATCATAATAAGAAGAAACGCGATACTCTACTTCAATTTCATCATTTTTTGTTAATGTTTTCGTTAAATCTGCCAGCTCCATATAGAGAAAGGAATCTACATTTTTGTCGTTAAATTTAATAAATCGCATAGCGCCACTCCTTACTCAAATAATGTTTCAGCAATATTTTGAATGGCGGCTTTTTCCCTTTCATCTTCTAGCTTTTCAATAATACCGCGTCTAATCGCGCGAAGAGGCGGCATATAAAGAGCTAAATCACACGTATCGATAAGCGCACGAATAGACGCAGCTTCTTCTGATACATGGCCGCTTTGAACTTGAGTAATTAAATCCGCAGAGAGCGTAACAAATTTATCAATTAATTTTTCGTCTTTTAACTGAGACTGAGACATCAGAACTTGCTTTAAGCTGCCTCCTTGAATATACGGCACTTCAATAACAACAAAACGATTTTTTAACGCTTCGTTTAATGGAACGGTACCAACATACCCCTCATTAATAGCCGCTACTACGCCGAACGTTTGCTGACCGCGTACTACATCTCCAGTGAATGGGTTCGTAATCATTTTTCGGTAATCAAGAACCCCATTTAAAATAGGAAGTGTTTCAGGTTTAGCCATATTAATTTCATCAATATATAATAAATGCCCTTTTTTCATTGCCTGAATAACAGGTCCTTCCACAAACTCAATACCTGTTTTCCCTTCTTGTTCAGCAATTGTTTTAAAACCAAGCAGCGCTTCTGCATCTAAGTCAACCGAGCAGTTAACGCTATGCATCGGCTGAGAAAATAAATACGACAGCGTTTCAGCAAGCTTTGTTTTACCTGAACCTGTTGGTCCTTTTAAAAGTACGTTTTTCCCTAGTGACAAGGCAATAATAGCATCTTCTAAAATATCTGCTTCTTCTGCTGTATAGCCGCCTTTTCCAATTAATAGCTGATCAGCATCGGACAAGTTTTCATATTTACGATTCGCTAAAAGCGAAAGAACCTCTTGTGGTAATGATAATTGTGATAGTTGAATTGACATAACAAAAATCCTTTCTTTCTGCATACTTTCTATAGTTTACTAAAAAACATTCTTCTTCTCAAAGAATTGCTTTACCTACGCTTTTCTCTAAGGTTTCCGATAGAAAAACCGCAGTCTTTAAACATATATTCAGTAAAAAAAAGTAGGTTATTCACCTACTTTTTTACGATTTTATAGTTTTTATGATTAACGACTGTTTTCATGGATTCGCCCGTTTCAGCATCTTTCCCAAAATCTACGATAACCGAATTGTCTCGCACTACCATAACAATTCCTTTAAATCCTTTATAGTCGCCTTTTTTTGGCTGAATGGTATCGCCAACTTTAGCTGCTTTGACTTTAGGTGCTTGTTCTTCTGTACCTTGTGTATTTTCTACGTCCATCATGACCCCACCTTTTCCAATTTACCGTGTTTTTTATAAGTGAAAACACAATTTAATTTACTTTTTGTTGAAAATACTTAGTTTATTTTCCCACAAACATCCATGGTTAAACACCATGTGTTTGTCCATTTTTATTTTGCAAACAAACGCTGTATTTTTTATTATGTATGTAGCTGTTTTTTGTAAGAGCACATCCTTGTTCTATCATAACATTTTCTGTTTCCTTCGAACACCAATTACCCTTTAGTTTTTTAAAAAAATGACAAATTACATGGAATTATGTCGAATTTCATATGGTTTTCTTTTTAGTATGATAAGCTATATATCGTATTTTAAGCATCTTTTATCTATTACATACGATTTTTGATAAAAAAACCGAAACTTTTATCCACAAATTGCGTTGATTAAATGAAAGGGGGAGAAAATGGCACAACAGCATAACTTTGAACACATTTATAAACAGCACATGCATGATTTGCTGCGCTATCTTCTCTCTCTTACTCGCAGAAAAGAATCAGCGGAAGATTTAATGCAGGAGACCTTTTACCGGGCACTTTTACACTTAGAAACATATAAAGGCGAAGAAGTGAAGCCTTGGCTGTTCAAAATTGCTTATCACGCCTTTATTGACTGGTATCGAAAAGAAAAAAAACGCCCTACTGTCGAAATAGAAGAATGGCACTTTACTCCTCAGCCAAGTGCTGAAGAACAAGTGATGATTCAAAGTGAAATCGACGGCTGGCTTTCTGATGTATCTGCTTTGCCTCCGGCTAAGCAGAATATTGTACTGTTACGAGATTATCACGGCTTCACATATGAAGAGATTGCAGAAATGACTGGCTATACTCTGTCAAAAGTGAAAATGGACTTGTATCGTGGTCGTCAACAATTGAAAAAAAGAAAGGAAGAGGACGGATGAGCTGTCAAGATATGAAGCATCAATGGGAAAAATATAAAAACGGCACTTTGACAGACAAAGAAGCAGAAGCACTTGAAGAACATACGGAAAATTGTGAAGCATGCTCGGCTCATTTGGAGCACTTGCTAACTGAAGATGAACTGTTATCGCCAACTTCATCAGCTACTTCACTAAGTGACGATACGATGTTGGATAATAAAAAAGTTAAAAAGTCCATTTATATCGCCAAATGGAAGCAGCGCCTTTCAAATGTGACAACTGTCATTGGCTCTGTCGTTCTGCTATGGATAATCGGCAGCTTTTTATCTATTGTATATTATCATCAATCAAAAACCGAATACATAAACAGCGTGAATCAAGCGGCTATCGAATCTGCTTTTCCGAACGTTCATATACGTGAAACCACTTCTGATACACAGTCCTTTTTCCGCATGCAGTCGCAAATGGAAGCTTATAAGCAAATTGGACGTGAGGAGCAGGCCATTGGGACGTTTACATTTCATCAGCTGTTTGATAAAACAAGCGGTGTAGAAAAAGAATTTTCCGGCGGCAAATACGACCTTAACCTTTCTTTTGTCTATCCTGATCCCAAAAAACTAAAGCTGCATGCAAAAGAGTATAAGGAATGGACAAACGAAACATGGAAAGCGTTAGAAAATCTACCAAAAGGAACGGTAAGCGAAGTGGCTATTTCTTTTGATGATACGTATTCGCTAAAAGAAGTTCAGCAAAAAATGAACGCCATCGACAGCCGTGATTTTTCTACCTCTTGGTACGCGCTTAATACAGGGCACGAACAAAAAACAAGCACAAAAGATGAGCCATTAATTGACTTAACATCAACATTTGGCTTTCCAGAGTTTTTAGACTTACCTTACGATCACAAAGGAAATCAAACCCACTCTACTAGCAAGTCGAATGTTTTAAATATGATGAAATTATTAGCCGATAATGAAGAAACGGTCCAAAAAGTTCGTCAGCTAGACCATTCCGATCTGTTGCTAAAGCAGCGATATTCTTATGTAAAAAAACACGGCGTCGGTGTGTACGGCGTTGTGATTACAGGGCCTACAAAAAAGCTTCTGAAATTAAAGAATGATCCGTCAATCACATATGCGTCACTTGGAGATGTAGAGCTATGGAATTGGTTCAGTCGTCCCTCATCAGGTACGTTAATGAATCAGTAGTGGCTGAGACAAAAGTATAGCAGTGGAAGAAAAATCCGAACGATAAATCAAGACTCTTGATGGAGAATCAAATTCGTTCGGATTTTTTTATGGATAGAGTGAACGTAGGTTTCATATATGCAGTGATTTTGTTATGTCCCGGCCTCTTTTTATTCATTCGTTAATTGTTCAAACCTTTTTACCGCTTCGCTTTTATCAAATGAACTAAACCATCGATAGTCTTGGTCATCTAAAATGCGATAGTGCTGACTAATCATATTTTGCTGCAGACGAAAAAAGCCTTCTTTTTGAATTTCTTTCCACCATACTCTTCCTCCGAGCGTTTTATCTTTTGGAGAAGATACGCCGTTATGAGCAATGATTTCTACTACTTCTAAAGGAACGTCTCCTAAAACCGATTGAAGGATTTCACTGTCACCAAACAAACCGCATACTGCAACAGTGGTCGTCCACCCTGCTTCTGTGCGCCCTTTTTCAATTTGAACCAATGTTTTTTTAGAAATACCAATGACTTCAGCCATTCTGTCTTGTGAATAGTTTCTTTCTAAACGAATTAATCGTATTTTATCCGATACTGATTTAATTACTTCTTGTTTATTCATTTTCACAGCCCTTTCTTTCTATACACGTACATTTCTTTAGTGTAATATTACACCTAATTAAAGAAGAGTTTCAAGCGTTTCCCTTCGTCACAAGACGGGGAAATATACTGAAATGGTTTTTGTACACTAAAACAAGTAAAAGGAGTTGAGAATATGTATATCATTGTATGGGCTATGCTTGTACTATACGCCTTGCTGCTAGCTCCAGGAGCAAGCGCCGGTAATGATTTGCTGTTTAAAAATCTTATCACAGGAAATTTTCAACAGGTAGATCCGCTCGTGGTTATGGTATTCTCTTTTTTAGGACTTTTCCCAGTATTGTTTATGGTAATGATCTGTAAAAAAGATACATACAAACTGCCTGGATGGCCATTTTCTCTTCTATCATTTGCGCTTGGAGCTTTTTCTCTTTTGTTCTATTATCATTGGAAAGGACAAAAAGTTCGAACATGTTCGCGTATTCCTTCACGTTTCATTGCTATCATTTCTTCTCGTCTATGGATTGGATTATGCTTAGCGCTCACGATTGCAGGTTACGCATACGGACTATCCTTAGGTTCAATAAAAGCTTATGGAGATGCTTTTATGCAGTCACAGCTTGTTAGCGTGATGACCGCTGATTTTTTTGTTTTAACGTGGCTTTCTTACTCCGTTATGACAAAAGAAAGGATAGCATCCCGCCCTTACCTTCTTTTATGTTTCATTCCAGTTGCGGGCCCTTTTCTTATTTTGTTGCTGTTTCCCCGCCAAGATGTTAGAGAAGAAAAACTTTAAATAAAAGTCTTGCGTTCCATTCATTATTCCGTTATAATCATTTCTTGTACGATGAAAGTTGATTAATTAGAAAACATTTATATATCGGCATTTTATTTACATTTGTTATACATACCTGCGCTGTGCGTATACTCATGTTGTCTTAAACCTTTGAGTGTTAAAAGGGAGCTCAAAATTTAGCTGCAGATAGCACGCCCTTCTTGGGACGCTAAACCCGGCTATGAGGGCACCCACCTAGTAGATCTGGGTATTTAAGACACTTAGGGTTACGGCAGTGCGGGCTTATTTTTTAGTTAGCTGTAGCTAGCTTTTTTTATTTTTCATTTTAATAGTTTACATAATTATTTTATTGTTAACTTATATTTTTTTTAGACATGTATGTTTTATTTATCTTCGATTGAGGAACATAAAAAGTAATAAAGGAGATGGATAAAATGAATGAACAAAAAATTGCTAAAAAAGTAAACGAAGTATTAGAAGGAAATCGTGTAGGAACATTAGCCACAGTTGTAAACAACAAACCCCACTCTCGCTATATGACATTCTTTAGCGATGAAGATGGTATCGCTCTTTACACACCAACAAATATCAATACACATAAGGCAGAGGAAATCGAAGCCAATCCGAACGTGCACGTACTATTGGGCTACAGCGGCGAAGGATATGGCGATCAATACTTAGAATTATCTGGTACAGCTGTTCTTCGTACTGGTGATCAATTAAAAGGGCGTATATGGAATGATCACATGAAAGAATGGTTTGACGGTCCAAATGACCCTGAGTATGTTGTTCTTGAAATTACGCCGAACGAAATTCGCTTTATGAATGAAGGCGAAGAAACTCCTCAAACTGTTCAGCTATAATAAAAAAGCGCACACTGTGCGCTTTTTTTATTTTCCTACCGCTTCTTTCAATTGAGCTGCTTTTTCTTTTGGAGACGCTGCTAAGCTAATCGCGGTAATAATAGAAACGCCATCTGCACCTGCTTCTACTACTTGTTTGGCATTTTCAGGCGTGATCCCGCCGATTCCTACAATTGGAAAGTCAATATTCTGGTTTCGCACTTCTTCAATTAACTTTGTACCTTGCACTGCTTTTGCGTCTTTTTTTGTAGAAGTAGGAAAAACAGGTCCCATTCCTACATAATCTGCCCCGTCTTTTATCGCTTGCTGCAGCTCTTGTACATTATGAACAGAGACGCCTACAATTCCTTTTCCTATTTTCTCTCGAACAATATGAGCTTTTTCATCTTCTTGTCCAATATGAACGCCATCTGCTTGTAAGCGGATCGCTAAGTCAAGATCATCATTCACAACAAAAGGAACGCTGTGCTGCTGACAAATTTGCTGAAGTTCCTTCGCCAGCTGATATTTCGCTTCTCCTGTTAGGGCACCTTCGCCTTTTTCACGGAATTGAAACACAGTAACTCCGCCTTCAATTGCTTCTTTCAACACTTCTCTCGGATCTTTTGTACAGTTATTGCTGCCCATTATAAAATAAACTTGCAGCAACTTTTTGATTTCTTCATTTGTCATTTTCCGGCTCCTTTTAACGTTGATGTACTCTTGCATATGATTCAATATCCTGCCCAGATAAAAGATGAAGCTGATTTAACAGCTCAATTTGAAAGCTTCCCGGCCCTTCTTCACCTTTTTTCTCTGCGGCGATTTCACCCGCCACTCCGTAAAAACTTAAAGCAGCAACGCTTGCCTCGACATATTCTTTTTCTACAGCAGCGAAAGCTCCTATAATTGATGTCAGCAGACATCCAGTCCCCGTCACTTTCGTAAATAACGGGTGACCGTTGTCTACTGTATACGTTTTGTTTCCATCTGTGATTACATCTTGTTTACCCGTGATAACAATCACCGTATCTAATTTGTTCGCTGCTTTCTCAGCAAGTTCAATGACGTCTCCTTGCCCTTCTAATGAATCAACGCCTTTAATGAGCCATGACTCGCCTACTACATTCGCAACTTCAGCAGCGTTACCACGAATAACTGCCATATTTAATTCTTCTACAAGCTGACGTGCTACTTCTGTACGAAACGGTGTCGCTCCGGCTCCTACAGGATCGAAAATAACCGGCACGCCATTTTCATTTGCTGATTTTCCTGCTATTCTCATCGCTTCTACTTCCTGAGCCGTCAGTGTACCCATATTTAAGACAAGCGCTCCGGCGATTCGTGCCATGTCAGCCACTTCTTCTTTCGCATAAGCCATAACAGGTGAAGCTCCTAGTGCAAGCAGTCCATTTGCTGTAAAGTTGGTTACCACAACATTCGTAATATTATGAACAAGCGGACTTATGTCTCTTACTTTCTCTAATTGAGCTGAAATTTTACTAATATCCATGTTTTTTCACTCTTTTCATTTAGTTTTAACACTGCAAAAAAGACAAAAAAGCACCTTGCATGCGCAAAGTGCTTTGGTATGTACTCACATTCCCTGCGCTGGCATTATCCAACAGGTTCAAATGGTCAACAGGCGTCCCTGTACTCTCAGCCTGCCCCGCGCAAGCTCCCATACTATTCTTGTTACGTTTAAAGTTTACTATTAACCTTTTTTATTTGCAACCGTTTTACTGTTTTTGAGCGTTAATGAGACTATTCAACATCTTACATATGGATTAAATTTCATCTCTACTTTGAAGATCTTTACTGTTAATACAGATCACGGCATCCTCTGTTGCGATAACATTCAAACAAAGCGATACAATAGCAAAAAAACTGTAGTTTCTTTTTTGTTGCTTTTTAAACACAAAACATTCGCAATGAGAACTTGCCAATTCACACTCAACTTTACTATTTTCAGACAAACACAACCATACTGAAAGAATCTCGTCAAAATATACATGTGTTGAAAAAAAAGTACCGTTTTGTTTTTTTAGTTTTACTTCTATAAAGCCTTCAATAAGAATATGAACATTTTTTAACGTGACAGTTTTATCATCAATTTGTACCATGCGACTTTTACGGTTGTTAACAGCCGAAACTTCTGTATACTTTATTTTGTCTTTTACTAGGTGGCATACTGGTTTATGTGAAAAATCAATTTCACTAGCGGGAAGAAGATAATTTAATTGAATACTACATTTACCTTTGTACATATCTCCTTTTTGCTTTTGAATTGAAATACTAAAGACGTTACTAAGCGTTAAAGTATGAGCTCCTTTGCGAAGAATAATAAATCTTTCTCCTTCATTAATATCCAATAGCAGCTTGTTTGTATTTAACTTATCTATGGTAAGATTAAGTGTACAACTAATTCCAGATATGTTGTCTGCTCTCCAAAGTATATAGTTAGAATTTTGGAATCGATTAACGTAAAAATCACTACAAATTATATCTTCTGCAGGAACCCCTTCTTGAAATTCTTCTTGAAATTTGATCTCCGATGATGTTTGGATCCAATCTTGTACGACAGGTGTTGAAATCGCAATATGCCTATGATTAAGTGGGGATTCAGCCATACTCCCACCTCATTTATATTTTTATATTTACATTATGTTTATTTTAATTTAAATATGAATAAAGTCCCGTGAACATGCACCAAAAAATAGTTTTCTCATTTTATAAACTATAAAAAATAAAAGAAGGTGTGAAATAAATGGGATGTAACTCAGATAGTAACTCAGCGATTTTGGGAAATTGTTTTAACCAAACGGAATACGTGAAGGATCAATTATGTACTCAGTTTACAATTGCTCCTGCCGCTGCTCCTGATAATACAGTTGTTGTTTACCAAGCCATAAACGAGTCAGTGGTCGCTTCTTTTGTTCTACGCAACACTGGAACAGTCGCTTTTACAGTAACTGTTACAAATGCAGCAGGAACAGACATTATAGGTCCTGATCTTGAAATTGCTCCAGGTGAATCTTTACTAAGAACTGTTGATAATTTAGGATCTATTTCTATTACAGGTCCAATCCCACCTGAAACCGCATCAGCAAAAGCTAACCTAGATATTGTAGTAAGATATACATTAAATTAAGTTGTTTAAAATCACTGCAGAATATTAATTTTGCAGTGACTACCACCTTATCTGCAATTACATAAAGCCCATTTAAATAAACCTATGCTCTTAATATAAATAAACTTACTGAATACGTTATAATAAATAACCTTTCTTTCAATATAAATTAAAAGAGGTAATCAAAATGGACGACAAATGCTGCAATTCTAGACCAATCGGTAGCTGTTTTTGCAACGGAATAACCGGAGCTACCGGCGTTACCGGAGCTACCGGTGTCACTGGGGCTACCGGTGTCACTGGGGCTACCGGTGTTACTGGGGCTACCGGTGTCACTGGGGCTACCGGTGTTACTGGGGCTACCGGGGCTACCGGCGTTACCGGAGCTACCGGTGTTACTGGGGCTACCGGCGTTACCGGAGCTACCGGCGTTACTGGGGCTACCGGTGTCACTGGGGCTACCGGTGTCACTGGGGCTACCGGTGTTACCGGAGCTACCGGTGTCACTGGGGCTACCGGTGTTACTGGGGCTACCGGCGTCACTGGGGCTACCGGTGTTACTGGGGCTACCGGCGTCACTGGAGCTACGGGAATTGCCATTGGAGGTGCGATGATTCCCTATGCATCAGGTACAACTATAACCGTTACTACTATTGTAGGGGGGCTAGTTGGGACCAATGGACTTATAGGATTTGGAAACTCTGTTTCAGGAGTTTCTATCGTTGGAGGAACAATTGATCTTACCGGGGCAAGCGGGACACTTCTTAACTTTGCATTTTCAGTTCCTAGAGATGGCACTCTTACAGCCATCGCAGCTTATTTTAGTACAACATTAGGTTTAAGCTTATTGGGTACTACAGTAACGATTACTGCCCAGCTATACCGTTCAACAACTCCGAATAATATCTTTTCACCTGTTCCCGGAGCATCAGTAAACTTAACGCTTTCAGGAACAATTGCCATCGGAACTACTATAAACGGAATCACTCAAAATTTAAATATACCTGTTACATCCCAAAATCGATTATTAATGGTGTATTCAGCAACTGCTACAGGTCTTTCCTTAGTTAACACTATTACAGGTTATGCCAGTGCGGGGATAACGATTGCCTGATCATAAGAAAACCACGAAAACCCACTGCTGAAATTAACAGTGGGTTTTCGTTTTTTATATGTTACTAGCTTTTCGTTACCTATTATTTCTCTTGAACGGTTTGATTTCTCACAGCTGTTTTTCGATCTTTCCCTGCCCCTAAAGATAAAAGAAAACAAAGCAGCAGAACAAGTGCAGCCGATACGTACGGATAATTAATGTTTATATCAAAAAGAAAGCCTGCTACAACGGGTCCAATAATATTCCCAAGACTTGTATAAGCAGAATTTAGTCCGGCTACATACCCTTGGTCGTCTTGTGCCATCATCGACATTTGCGTGCTGATTGCCGGACGTAAAATATCTGTTGCTAAAAAGACGATGAATGTCACAACAATAATAAGCCAGTACGTGTGCACAAACAGCGTAAGTAAAATAAAAAGTCCCGTCATCATCAAGCAAAACGAAATCACTCTTTTTTCACCAAACTTATTTAAAATCCAGCCAAAAATCGTAACCTGCACTACGGCCCCCGCAATAGAGCCAAACGTAATAACAAACGCAATATCTTTGGGCGTAAAGCTAAATTTATGATCAACAAATAGCGAAAAAATCGTTTCATAATTGGATAATCCAAACGATGTCACAAAAACAATAATTAAACTTAAAAAATAAGGTTCTTTATAGGAATTCATAAGCTGGAGTAGCAGCCGATCTTCTTTTGGATTCTCATTGTTTGAAACAGCATGATTTTGTACAGGACGAGACTCTGGCAAAACAAAAAGCGTAATCACTGCAGCCAAGCCGCCTGCTACTGCGGCCATATAAAATGGTACACGCATGCCGTATTCAGCTAAAAAGCCGCCAATACCAGGTCCAATAATAAATCCTGTTGTAATCGCCGCCGTCACATAGCCCATTCCTTTAGCACGTTCTTTAGCAGACGTCACGTCCGCTGTATAGGCCATAACAGCAGGCATAATAAGCGCGGCCCCGACCCCGCCTAACATTCTCGATACAAATAATAAAAGAGGTGTACTTACTGAACCGAAGAACCATTCAGACAAGGCAAAAACAATCATTCCCGCTACAATAATTTTCTTTCTCCCTAACGAATCTGATAACCGTCCCGCTAAAGGTGAAAACAGAAATTGAGTCAGTGAAAACACCGCTACTAAAAGCCCCATCACGCTGCCGTTGATATGAAGCTCCGTCATATATGTTGGCATAATTGGAATAACGAGACCGATTCCTGTAAAAATAATAAAAATGTTTAGCATGAGCAGCAAAATCGCCGCTCGATTTCTTAACAATAATGACATATAAACCTCCTGATTACAAAAATACTGAACGTTCGGTCTATAAAAATACAAAATAATGAGGGATTACTCATTACCGCAATAAGCATCCCCGATTATTTAAGAAGACCTTGCTATAATTCCGTTTAAAAATACATCGATTGCTGAATGGTAAAGCTGCAGGGCATTTTCCGTGTTCGTTTTTCGAGACATGCGGCTCATTCCAACAAACAGCCCTTCTAAAATCACTGCAAGCTGTTCTGCATTTTTAGGAGAAAACTCTCCTTCATCAATCCCTTTTTGCAAAAGCTCCCGGTTAAACTCCACGTGTCGTTTCACCATCTCATCAATTCGCTCTTCGATGTCGCTGCCCTTTTCCTCGTTGTTAAAAAACTCATCGGCGGCTTTCGTAAGAGGATGATTTAAATCATCTAAAATGATTTGCTCCGCAATTCCAAAAAGCTTATCTCTTGTTGTTTTGTAAAGAGACTCTCTTTCTTTCCAGTTTCGTTCCCACTCGAGATCCCATTCGTCTATTAAATAGAGAAAAAGCCCTTCTTTACTTTTAAAGTGATAATAAATATTCCCTTTACTGCTTCCCGTAGCTTCTACAATTTCCTCAATAGATGTAGCTTTATAGCCTTTTTGAGAAAACAATGCTTTAGCGGCATCTGCCACTTTTCTTTTGGTTTGTTCACTTTGAAGCTTTTTTTTATTCAAGCTATTTCCACCGCCCCGCACATTTATTATTTATACTGAACATTCGTTTTGTATTATCTGACACCTATACTACATAGGAAAATCCTTTTTGTCTAGTGAAAAAACCTAGTTTATACCTTTTTATATGAATTATGACAAAACAAAAAACAAAGAGGTTGAGACATAACTAAATCAACCGCTAGAAGCCACTACATATATGAAACCTACGTTCACGTTCACCATCACCATAAAAAATCCGAACGATGAATCAAGATTCTTCATCAAGAATCTTGATTCATCGTTCGGATCTTCTTTAACTAAAATACGTTTGTCCCATCCTCTTTTAATCATTCAATTTCTTTGTCATAAATACACTGTATGGATCTTCTTTGTAAGTAGAAAACGGTTCGCCCTCGTAAAATCCAAAACTAGCGTACAGCTTTCTAGCCGGTTCAAAAGCAGACGCGGATCCTGTTTCTAAGCTTAAGCGTCGGTACCCTCGTTTTTGCGCTTCATTTATTATGTACTGCAGCAGCTCTCTAGCAATTCCTTTTCGCAAATGAGCTGCGGCTGTTCGCATCGATTTAATTTCTCCGTGGTGCTCATCTAACTCTTTTATAGCCCCGCATCCTGCTAGCTGGCTGTCTTCCCACACGCTCCAAAACGTAATATCACGGTGTTTTAAGCTTTCAACGTTTAGAGCATGAATACTTTCAGGGGGTGAATGTAAGTTCATTCCTTGAAGGTGAGAACTTACTAGTTCAATAACTTCATTGTTCGTTAAGTGGTCTCTTTTTATTTTAATCATTTTCTCTTCCTTCCTGCTACTAAGGGGTGGTCAACTGCAAGCCGACTTATGAATAAATTCACTGCCGACCTTTAAAAATCCTTTTATACACTCCCTTCTTTTTCTCCAGTTATTAAAACCGACTTTGCCAAGCAGATTTTTCATACATTGTTAAACGGAGGTGAAATTCGTTGAAGAAGGTTTTATTTTGTCTTGTCCCTCTTTTGTTTTTATTATCCGCCTGCTTTAGTGATCCTGTTCAAGATGATTTAATCGACTATAACAACCAAGATTTAAAAAAAGCCGCTCAGCTTGAAAAAGAAGCGATTGACGCATACGATTCTGTTACAGGCGCTAACTACACAAGTGACGCAGTGATGTATGATACGATGACGAGTGAAGTCATTCCTACTTATCGTAAATTTGTTGACGAACTGGAAAACATCGATGTAGAAACCGACGATCTTCGAAAGGTTCATGAAGGCTATATAAAGGCTGCCAATACCCAGTATAACGCTTTCATTAAAATTGTCAGCGCTTTAGAAAAGCAGGACCGCAACCTTATTGCTGAGGCAAATGCTATGCTTGATGAGGCACGAAAAGGCATACGCGATTACAATGCAGCTATTAAAAAGCTGGCTAAAGAACATGATGTAAAAATTGAAGAACCAAAAACACAGCGAGAAAACAGCCTATAGTTTTAATGCAAAAAGAAGGTCTCTAAAAATAGTAAGAGACCTTCTTTCGTATGCTGTTTCAATTTCTCCACGTTCGTGCGATAAATGAAGAAGAGTATTAAGAAATATTGCTTAACGATGCATAATAAGAGGCAATAATCTCTTCATCTGAATGCGGAATTTCGTTGCCTTTTACAAGCTGAGCGCCGTTAATACAGCCGCTTGTAAGTAAAATAATGTCATTCGGCTTTCCTAAAGAAAGCGACTTTAATACTCCTTCTGTTCGAGTAGGGGCACGGTGAATATTACTTGCGCTTGGATTTGAAAAGCCTGTCATTACTTGATCTACAATTACGTTCGGATCATGATGACCTGGATGATCAACAGTTACGACAATTTCATCAGCTTTTCCTTCAATGACACGCGCCATTTTAGGCATTTTATTAAAATCTCGAATGCCAATGCCTGCAATCATGACAATTAGCTGGTTATACTCCATCTTTTTTACTGCTTCTACTAGACGCGTAAGGGCAACAGGCGTATGGGCATAGTCTAAAATCACTTTTTGGTTATTAGGACCTTCTATCACTTGAAAGCGCCCTTCTGGACTTTCCAATTGAGGAAGCACGCTAATAATATCCTCAATGTGGTATTCAAAGTGAAGAGCTGTACCAATGGCTGCTAGCACGTTAGCAATGTTGTAATCGCCATATACAGGCACTGCTACTTTGTATGACTGTCCTTTATACAGTAAATCAAAGAAAGAGCCCCCTTCTTTGACACTAATATTTTTTGCTTGCAGAGTGGCCTCCGCATTATTTAATAAGCTATACGTGACTTTAGGTCCTTTAAATAGCCTGCTTAAGTCTTTACCCATGTCCTGATCATCTATATTAATAACGGCATGTTTTGCCTGCTGAAATAATTTCATCTTGCACTTTTTATAGTGTTCAAACGTTTTATGATACTCTAAATGCTCTTCTGAAAGATTTGTGTGAATGGCTACATCAAAATAAATATTTTCTACTCGCTGCTGATCAATCGCAATTGAAGATACTTCCATCACTGCCGCTTCATCGCCTCTTGTATACAAATCATAAAAAATTTTATGCAAGTCTATCGATTCAGGTGTTGTAGGGGTACTTTTTTTATAAACTAACTTCTTCTTTGATGACCAAATGCCGGTCGTGCCAATCGATCCTGTCGGCAATTTTAAAAGAGTTAAAAGCGACCTTACGTAAGCTGCTACGGTTGTTTTACCATTTGTACCTGTAACGCCAATTGTCTCAATCTTTTCATCCGTATAATCAAAATACATTTTAGAAAAAGACGCCATTACTTTGCGAACGTCGTCAACAGCTAAAAACGTACAGTGAGAATACTGAGTGCTTAAAAGATGCAGCTCCTCAATGCTTGTCCCAAAGACTGCTACGGCTCCTCTAGCTATAGCTTCTTTAATATATTGATGTCCATCTTCATTTTCACCTTTTATACTAAAAAATACTGATCCGTCGTGAACCTGCTTTGAATGATATGTCAGATGGTTGATCGTTTGAGATGCAGGCCCAAAAATATGTTTAATTGATAAGTTCATTAATGTATCAAAGTGGATGTTCATAGCTATTCCTCACAGTGTATAAATTTTATTTTTAATATGTTCTAAAATCCCTTAAATACTCTTTGAAGGATATTTTTTCTTTATTTCCATTTATAAAGAACTTTCTACAATTCAATCTTTTTATTTTGCTTTCATGTGTAGAACGAAAATAAAGAAAAGACGGATCACTAATTTTTAAAACTAAAAGCATGTAAAATATGGATGAACTGTGTATATCATACCAGCAACAAATGCGAAGTATTGTAGTAAAATATTCCCCCTATACGTGCAAAACGAAACCATTCTTTAAAATAAAATAATTTCATAGAGTAAGTTGAATCATGATAAATACTTGAACGTGGAGTAAGAAAGATTACTGTATTAATCAGTGCCTTCCTTTGCAAAATAACAAAGAAAAGATCATAATAAAACATGCGCATAACAGCGTGAATGACTCTGTTTTGAAAGGATGGACTACAGCAAATGACGCGTTCTCTTTTAGCGATTGAACCACTTCCTCTTCTATTTTATCAACAGCCTACACTTGAATTAGCTCAGTCGCTGTTAGGATGTCTTCTTGTTCACGAAACGGCAGAAGGAACTGCATCTGGTTTTATTGTAGAAACTGAGGCTTATAAAGGGCCTTTCGACCGAGCAGCTCATAGCTTTAATAACCTGCGCACAAAAAGAACGGAGGTAATGTTCGGTCCTCCTGGTCATGCCTATACGCATACAATGCATACACATTGTTTACTCAATGTTGTAAGCAGCGACATCAATTGTCCAGAAGGCGTCCTCATTCGAGCTATTGAGCCATTTAGCGGAAAAAATTTGATGAAAAATAGACGTCGAGGGATGGAAAACGAAACAAATTGGACAAACGGTCCTGGGAAACTAACAAAAGCACTAGGGGTTTCAATGGATTTGTACGGTCATGATTTAACCAGCCCTCCTCTTTATATTGCTCGTGGCTTCACTCCTTCAGAGATTTCCGCCGGACCTCGCGTTGGCATTGATAATTCTGGTGAAGCGAAGGATTACCCTTGGCGCTTTTGGATTGCCAATCACCCGTTTGTATCGAAATTCAGGTGAACAAAAGGCGAATTGATTTATTAACGAAAATAAAAGAAGCACCTCTTTTTAGAGGTGCTTCTTTTTGCTTACGCCCACCACATTTGTGAGGGAGTTTCTTCAATTAATACACTTTGTAAGTTTGTAACCGCGCGTTTAAATCCTTCTTCAATCGACATGATTGGATCTTCATGCTCAATGCTGACTACATAATCGTATCCGTATGTGCGAAGTGCACTCATCATATCAGACCACTCTTTTACATCATGTCCGCACCCTACGGATCTAAACGTCCATGCACGCGTTTGGACTTCTCCGTATGGCTGCATATCCGTCAGGCCATACATATTAATATTATCCTGGTCCAAGTACGTATCCTTTGCATGGAAATGATGAATCGCATTTTCTTTTGCTAAAATTTTAATAGCTCCTACCGGATCAATTCCTTGCCACCATAAATGACTTGGATCAAGGTTAGCGCCAATCGCTGGACTTGTTTTTTCGCGAAGCTTTAGGAGCGTATACGGAGTATGAACTAAAAATCCGCCGTGAAGTTCTAAACCAATTTTCACATTATGCTCCTCCGCTAGTTCTCCAATTTCTTTCCAATAAGGAACAAGCTTATTTTCCCATTGCCAATTCAATACGTCTCCATATTCGTTAGGCCAGGGAGTAACAGGCCAGTTTGGGTACTTCGCTTCTTCGTGATCTCCTGCTGTTCCAGAAAAGCAGTTAACCACTGGAACATCTACTAATGATGCTAGTTGGATGGTCTTGCGAAGCGTTTCGTCAGATTCTTTTGCAAAACTTGCCTCAGGTGAAATAGGATTGCCGTGGCAGCTAAATGCGCTGATTGTAAGTCCGCGGTCTTTTATCTGCTTCATATAGGCTTCTCTTTTTTCTTCATCTTCAAGCAGCTCATCTAGCGGACAATGGCTGTTTCCCGGATAGCCGCCCGTTCCGATTTCAACAGCATGAAGACCTGCTGCTTTTACTTTATCTAACATCTCTTCAAAAGAAAGATCCGCAAATAAGACCGTAAATACTCCAAGTTTCATTTTAATTTCCCCCTGTGCGATATATTTCGTCAATAATAGCTGAGACTTGAAGCGCTTCTTGTGGCTTTACCACTAATTCAGTATTTCCTTTACACGCTTCAACGAAATTTTTAGCCTGACTCAGGCTGTAATCATCTTCTCCATCTATCCAAGGTGACGTACTGTTCATGAGCATACCGTTTTTAGACGTGTATAGTTCAAACGGAAACACGCTTAAACCGCCATCTACCCCTGATATGCTTACGTGCTCTTCATCATCTTCGATATTAGCAGCCCAAGAAGTTTCTAAAAGAAGCGACGCTCCATTTTCAAATTTAATATAGGCCGTTACATGATCATCCACGCTGAATGTTTCATGATCAAATGCTCCCCATTGATTTAATTGGTTAGGCGTTTTACTCAGGTCATTATATGTACTTCCCAGCACTTCAGTATGCTTTGGGTTTCCCATCAGCCAAAGCGTTAAATCAAGCAAATGGCAGCCGTAATCAATTAAGCTGCCTCCTCCTTGAAGATCTTTGTTCGTAAATACCCCCCAACCGGGAACCTTTCGGCGACGCATTGCTCTGACACGTGCAACTAATGGGCGCCCTACCTCTGTCATCATTTTTTTCGCTGCCTGCGCTTCTTTCATGAATCGGTAATGATACGCAATCGCTAACTGCTTACCTGATTCTCTAGCAGCAGCAAGCATTTCTTCACCTTGCTCTTTAGACATCGCCATTGGCTTTTCACATATGACGTGAACGCCTGCTTTTAGCGCTTCTACTGCAAACTCGGCGTGAAATTTATTCGGTGTACAAATACATACAGCATCCACTTCTTTAAACATATCTTTGTAATCAACAAATACGTGAGGGATATTATGCTCATTGGCTACCTCTGTGGCTCTTTCACTATTAATATCGCTAAGCCCCCAAATCACACATTCATCACCCAGTTGTTTGAATGCTGGGATATGCCTGCTTACAGCAATCCCTCCTGCTCCGATTATGCCAATTCTCACGTTTTTCACCTCTTACACGCGTGTAATTTGTTTCGTTTGACTTGATTTTAAAGCTGCTAAAATAACAGCAAGTGATTTTAATCCTTCTTCACCAGGAACAGGAGATTCTTTATCTTCTGCAACTGCATCTACAAATTGTTCAATGACGTGAGAATTACTTTGTCCGCCTTCATCGTTCGACTGGATTTTTCCTAATTCATAGTTCACCACTTCACCCGTTGCATATTGTGCAACTAATGAATACGTCGGATCGTCCTCTAAACGAAGAATCCCTTTCTCTCCGTAAACAATCGTGGAGTTATCTTCTTTTCCATTGTAAGCCCAGCTTGCCGCAAGCGTCCCGATAATCCCGCTTTGCGTTTTTAATACGCATACAGCATTGTCGTCTACATTTGCAAAGTCTTTTGCATTGCTTTCTACAAATGCACCGACTTCTACAATTTCTTCATTCAATATGTAGCGGAGCATATCGGTTTTGTGAACGCCTAAATCCCCCATAGCCCCAATAAACGCTTCGTCTTTTTTGAAGAACCAGCTGTCTTTTCCGTCCACGCTCCAACCTTCAGGACCGCCGTGGCCAAATGCCGTACGGAAACTGTAAATTTTACCGATTTCCCCTTTTTCAATAAGTTCACGAGCTTTTTGATGAGAAGCTACAAAACGCTGATTATGTCCGATCATTAGTTTTTTACCGTTTGTTTTTGCTGCTTCAATCATTGCTTTCGCTTCTTCTTCTGATGTTGCCATCGGCTTTTCACACAGGACATGAACTCCGCTGTTTAACGCTGCAACCGAAATAGGCGCATGAAGATAGTTGGGCGTACATACGCTCACTGCTTCCACTGTACCGCTTGCTAAAAGTTCTTCGTAGTTTGTGTAAGCTTTTACACCGTACTGCTGCGCTACGCTGTTTGCACGTTCTGTGTTTATATCGCAAACGGCTACTAATTCTACTTGTTCATTCATCTTATATTCTGGTAAGTGACGGTGTTGCGCAATGCTTCCGCACCCAATAACGCCAATTTTTACTTTTGCCATCTTTCCTATCCCCTTTGCTTAAGCATTATTAATTAGTTTTTAACAGCGATTGATTCAAGCGGTTGCGCATTGCCGTAAACAGGACGTTTTCTCTCTGCTGGCTTCGCCCATTTAATAGCATTCATAATGACACGCTGAATGTCTTTGTTATGGTATGTTGGATATGTTTCATGTCCAGGTCTGAAATAAAATACTTTTCCGTTTCCGCGTTTGTACGTGCAGCCGCTTCTGAAAATTTCTCCGCCTTCAAACCAGCTCGTGAAAATCAGTTCATCAGGTGCTGGAATATCAAAGTGCTCTCCATACATTTCTTCGCGCTCAAGCTCGATAAATTCACCAATACCTTCCACAATCGGATGGCTCGGTTCTACTACCCACAAGCGCTCTTTTTCATCTGCTTCACGCCATTTTAAGTCGCAGCTTGTGCCCATTAACGTTTTAAAAATTTTAGAAAAGTGACCTGAGTGCAAGACAATAAGCCCCATACCGTCTAGCACGCGCTGCTTTACTTTCTCAACGATGTCATCTTTCACTTCGTCATGTGCTAAATGACCCCACCATACTAAAACATCCGTTTGATTTAATACTTCTTCAGTCAACCCGTGTTCTACTTCGTCTAATGTTGCGGTGTGTGTACGAAACCCTCCTTCTTCTAAAAAAGAAGCGATGGCACCGTGAATGCCTTCAGGGTAAATTTCTCTTACAACCGGATTTTTCTGTTCATGACGATTTTCATTCCATACTGTAACATTAATCATTTTCATATCCCCTTTTTTTTGTGAATGCTAACTTATATCCCCTTTTTTCATAAATGCTAAACTTTGGTTAACCGGTTAACTTACTGCGGTTCACCCGCGCTTAGCAGTCGAATCCCGAATAATAAGTTCAACCGATAATTTCACATGCTGCAGCGTGCTGAAACGGTGTTCAATTGCTTGAATAACCGACGTCGCAGCTACGACTCCTTTGTTAAATACATCTTGACGAATGGTTGTTAAACTGGGAGATGCATAGCTACTAAACGTTATGTCATCAAACCCTACGATTGAGTAGTCCTGCGGAATTTTTTTCCCCTTTTCTTGCAGTGCTTTCATAATTCCAAGCGCCAGCGTATCAGAGGAAGCAAAAACCGCCCGAATATCCTTATGATCTTTCAGCAGCTTGTTCCCTAAATTATAACCGTTATCAAACGAACTTTCGTTCACTTCAAAAACAAACGTCTTTGATGGCGTAATGCCTGCTTCTTTTAATGCTTTCTCATAGCCTATATACCTCTTTTTATCCACTGGACTATTGACGAGGTGATGAGCAACAAAGGCAATTTCTTTGTGCCCCAAATTCACTAAATGTGTTGTAGCTAGATATCCTCCATACTCATCGTCTACAGAAATATGATGATAATCACGTTCGTACCTTTCATATGTATCTACTAGCACAATCGGATTCGATAACGCTTTCATTTTCTCATACAATCGATGCGGGAAGGCTCCTAAAAACAGAAGACCATCAATATTTCTCGTTCGAATCCATTTTAGACAATCAGCTGGGCTACTCGCTCCAGATATGACTAGATCATAACCATGCTTACGGATTACATATTCAATTCCACTAATCATTTCACTGTAATAATGGTTATCTTTAAATATAGTAGAAAGTGAATCATCTGTAAGCGGGAACATAACGCCAATCATATTTGACTTTTGTTTTGAAAGACTAACGGCGGTTAAATTTGGTTCGTAGTTTAATTCTTTTACCGCTGTTAAAATTCGCTCTTTTGTTTCATCGGATACTTTGTTAATTCCGTTTAAGACGTAAGATACTGAAGCTGCAGATACCCCTGCATGCTTCGCTACATCACGAATCGTTATCTTTTCTCCCATAAAATCTCTCCAGTTAAACGGTTAACTATTTACTCGTTCATTATAATTCACTCCTTTATTATCAGTCAACGTATTTTTCAAATTATCTGTTAACTATTATAATATCTTCCTAGATTGGTATGTTTTAAGCAGTGACAAGATGTATTGACACCTGTTAATCTTTGAAACGTACATATAAAGTTCGGTGCACAGCACGCACCGATCCGTGATAAAAGGGGCGTTCAAAAGGATTTCAGGAGGTACTTACTTTATGTTTAAGAAACTAGCAATTATTGGAGCACTGGCAGTTCCTATGTTCGGCATGAGTCACGGGGCAAATGCCGCTGAAACAACTCATCGCGTAAAAACCGGAGAGACTCTTTACAAGATTGGCACTGAATACGGCGTTACGGTTAAACAGTTAAAAGAAGCGAATCACAAATCTACGGACTCTATTAATGCAAATGAAACACTAACAATCCCTAACTCTATTAGCGAAAGTGATAAAGAATTGTTAGCTCGCCTTGTACAAGCTGAAGCAAAAGGCGAACCTTACGCTGGCAAAGTGGCTGTAGCAACAGTTGTCTTAAATCGCGTGGATAGCGATTCTTTCCCAAACTCTATTCATGATGTCATTTATCAAGGTACACAGTTTACACCTGTACAAAACGGTGAAATTAATAAAGCAGCTGATGCTGAAGCAAAAAAAGCTGTAAATGAAGCACTAGCTTTTAGAGGTCAAGGAAAAGGTTCATTATTCTTCTTTAATCCAGATAAAACAAGCGACCAATGGCTTCGTCAAAAACAGGTTACGATCACAATCGGAAATCACGTTTTTGCAAAATAAACAAAAAAAGCACTCAGATGAGTGCTTTTTTTTAATATGCAACAAGTAAGCTTAATAAAACAGCTATAATAATAATAGGCAATACGTATTTAACTAGAAAGAACCATGCGTTGAATAATTTAGCGCCTTTTGTACTTCCTGAAATAAACTCTTCATACACGGCTTCTTTTTTCATTTTAAATGTCACAAAAATCGCAATGGCTAAACTTCCCAGAGGCAGCATTAAGTTGCTCACAAAAAAGTCAGCTACGTCAAATATACTTCTGCCAAAAAGTGAGACATGTTTTAGTACACCAAACGAAAGCGCTGATGGGATACCTACCACAAACACAAGAATCCCTGATAAAGAAGCGTAGCGAGTTCGTTTTGTCTGATCGTCTTTGGTTAAAGCAGCTACGATAATTTCCAGCAGTGAGAAAGCAGACGTAAGCGTAGCAAATAGAAATAAAATTAAAAACAGTGCTAAAAAGACGGTACCAAACGGCATTTTCTCAAATACTGTTGGCAAGACCACAAACAAAAGTCCAGGTCCTTCAGTTGGCTTTAATCCAAATGAAAAAACGGCTGGGAAAATAGCCAAGCCCGCCAGCAGCGAAACAAACAAGTTCAAAATAGCAATAGTCCCAGCTGAACGCGTCAAGCTTACTTTTTTCCCTAAATAAGAGCTATATGTCACCATGCAGGATAATCCCACGCAAAGCGAGAAAAACGACTGACCGAGCGCATAGAGAACAGATGACCCTGTAATGGCTGAAAAATCCGGTTTCAAAAAGAACTTTACTCCGTCCATTGCTCCGTCTAATGTTAAAGAACGCACCACGATAATGATAAAACAAATAAATAACAGCGGCATCATGTATTTATTAGCACGCTCTATTCCTTTTTGTACACCTTTTGAAATAACAAACACTGTAATTAATAAAAACAGCGCCTGTGCACCTAATACTACATAAGGTTGGCTAATGACGGCATTGAACAACGGACCGTACTCTTTTCCGCTTAGCATACCGGTTACGCTCATAATCGTATATAAAATCACCCAGCCGCCAACGACGCTGTAAAAGGAAAGCAAAACGACACAGCTTAGTACTCCCAGCCTGCCAATCCATACCCAAGCGGATTTTGGAGCAATTGCCTTATAAGCACTAATCGCTTCTTTCCCCGTATGTCTTCCAATGATAAATTCTGCCAACAGAAGCGGCAATCCAATAAAAATCGTAAATAAAATAAACAACGCAAAAAACGCTCCACCGCCACTGGTTCCCGTTACGTATGGAAACTTCCATATCGCTCCTAGACCAATTGCTGCCCCAGCAGATGCTAAAATAAAACCGAGGCGTGAAGACCACTGATTTCCTTTACTCATATAATGTTACTCTCTCCTCTTCTAAACTCAAAACTCACCTGATTAGTACTGTACCATAAATGCAGAAGAAAATCATTCCCGTTTTACTTTTTTCTATAAAACGATATCTATATAGAATAGAAAAAATGAAGAAGCAGCTGCTTCTTCATTTTAAGGTTGGTGTTTCTATTCAAAATTTATTCTCTGTACGAGGATTCATCTCCACGGTAGGCTTCTTGATTTGAAATTTCTTCAATATGCATATGCCCTTCTCTCTCTAAACGAAGGACCGTACGCTCTGCATCTTCATAACTCTCGCACGTCACTTGTTTATATTCCATATCATCTTTATCCGTGTAAGCGACTAAATATGTTTCCATTTTAACTCCTCCTAATATAACCTGTATGTAACGTATGTTGCCTTTTTCGTTTATTTCTAAACATATAGGCTCCAAACATAAAGCCTAGCATACTATAATAGCGGAACTTCAATTTAAAAAAGTTGAATTTTTCATTATGCACCGATGCAACATGGAGGTTACACTTATGACATTTATTTTATCATTCGTACCAATTGTTGTTCCTTTTGGTATTTTAATTAGCTTAATTGCTTTTACAGCTGCTTTTTTACAATCAAAAGAGCATCATAAAAAGCTCTAGCTTACAAAAGCTAGAGCTTCTTTTTAAAAACGTCTATAGCGTTTAATCAATCCCACAATAATGGTAATTGCTAATAAAACAACTGAAATGATGACAGTAATGACAATTGGCTGATTTCCACTTTGCTTCACTGCAATGGCAATATAAGCCCAAATAAAAACAAGCGGATAAACAGCGTCTCGGTTTTTTAATGTAAACATGATGCCCAGCACAGCTCCTACCAGCAGCATAATAATCGTCCATGCTAACTCGTTTAAGCCAAGCAAGTGCTGTATTCCATTTGCTTGAAATACGACAAACACATTGACAATAGTCGCAACAGAAATCCATCCAAGATAAAGCGAAATCGGCAGACGCATAAACCATGTTGTCATTCGAGAATGCTGAATAATGGAATACACAATCATTAATGTGCCTAGAATAAAGAGCATAACTAAAAGAGATAACTTATAGTAATCGTTTTGGAAAATAAAGATCCACGCACTATTTAACAAACAGTTTAGAAAAAACCAAATGCCGATACGTGCATATATTTCCTTTTGATCTTCTCTTGCAAAAAATTGGCGTATAACCCAAATGGTTAATAATAAATAAATAACGCCCCAGATAGCAAAAGCATAACCCGCTGGTGTAAACAACGTAGGAACTTGCGCAGAAGCTTCTCCCGTTGTTTTGCCTCCTATTGGAATGGCATTTGCTAAATAATTCACAAGCAGTGTAATAGCCAAGCCTACTGTATTTAATACAGCATACAAACGAAATTTCGCCATTTTGTTCTCTCCTTTCTTCTATTTATATGGGAGTGTTTCGGAGACGAAAACGGCTCTTCCCTTCATTAATACCTCTTCTTCCCTAAAAATATGCATTTTTAAACAAAAATGATTAAAAATAGCTTTAAGAAATTTCCTCTTTAAGAAAGAAAAGCGGTTAGCACACAATTTCCCATAACGCTTTCTATTTTTCAGAATATATGGTAAGTTAAACTTAGATTAATAGGAAGTCCACTAGGGGTGCCACCGGCTGAGACAAGTTTTCTTGATCCCTTTGAACCTGATCTGGCTCATACCAGCGTAGGAAAGTGGCAATGTTCAGTTTTTACTGTCCTTTGCCACTCCGTTTATAAACGGAGTGTTTTTTATTTCCTTTATGTGCTTGTTTGTGACTTCCTCATATTAAAGGAGGATTTTGATGTCATTTTCATCTCAATTAAGACAAGAAGCAAACTATATTTACGAAGCCATTTTTAACCATCCTTTTATTAAAGGAATTGCTGAAGGAAACGTGCCAAAAGAAGCGCTTATTCACTACGTTTCTCAAGATTACGAATACTTAACAGCATTTGTTCGCATTTACGGCGCTGCTTTAACAAAATGCCGCACGCGTACCGAAATGGAAGCCTTTAATGCCGGCATTTCTACGGTATTACATAGTGAAGTACACCCTCACAATAATTTTTGTGAAGTAGCAGGCGTACGTTATGAAGACCTTCACACTGAGACGCTTTCACCGACGGCCAGCCACTACATTAACCATATGACAAGTGTTGCGCATACAGGCAGCTTAGCAGAAATCATTGCAGTGCTTCTTCCATGTCCATGGACGTACGTTGAAATTGGCCAGCGCATTACAGAACAAGTAAATCCATCTCCTTCTCATCCTTTTTATGAATGGATTCAGTTTTATAATAATGAAGAAATGAATGGCACAACACAATGGTTTTGTAACAAGCTTGATGAACTCGCCGAACAAGCTACTGAAGAAGAACGTAACCGTATGAAAGATCACTTCATCAAAAGCTGTGAACTGGAGTATTTATTTTGGGAAATGGCATATACCCAAGAAAAATGGCCGCTTTCTCAGCTTTCACTTTCAAAATAACGAAAAAGCCTCCTATCAGGAGGCTCTTTTATTTCAATAGTTTTTTGATCATTTTCAAGCTTTGTTTTTCCGAAGGATAGCGGAATGACAAATCAAACTTGGTTGTTTGAGACAGCATGCTTTTAAAATGAGTGAATGTCTGAAAGCTGTCTTTTCCATGATATTGACCCGTGCCGCTTTCTCCCACTCCGCCAAACGGCAAATATGGCGTAGCGATATGCATAAGCGTATCGTTTATACAGCCTCCTCCAAATGAAAGGCGCTCCGTTATCACGTTTTGCACATCTTCACTTTCTGTAAATAAGTAAAGAGCTAACGGCTTAGCTTTTTCTTGAACTTTATGAATGACTTCGTCTAGTGTTTCATATTCAATCATAGGAAGAATAGGCCCAAAGATTTCTTCTTGCATAACATCTGATGTCCAGCTTACTTCACTTAACACCGTAGGTTCTATTGTTAGCGTGTTTTTATTGTACCCGCCTCCAACTATAGCATTTCCGTCTTTTAAAAACTCAACTAGCCGAGTAAAATGACGCTCACTGACAATACGGCCGTAGCGGTCGCTTTCAAGTGGATTACTACCGTAAAATTGAGAAATTGCTTCGCGAAGTTTCTCTACAAGCTGCGCTTTCACTTTTTTATGCACGAGCAAATAATCAGGAGCAACGCACGTTTGGCCTGCATTCATCCCTTTACCAAACATAATTCGCTTCGCTGCAAGATCTAGGTTTGCGTCTTCATGTACAATGCACGGACTTTTTCCGCCTAGCTCAAGCGTGACTGGAATAAGCTGCTTCCCTGCTTCTTGCATAATAATTTTCCCTACATTTACACTTCCCGTAAAGAAAATATAATCAAGCGGCTGTTTTAAAAGCAGGCTCGTCGTGTCTACAGCGCCTTCAATCACCGTCACAAATGCTGGGTCAAAAGCTTCAGCCAGTAATTCTTGTATAACGCGAGATACGCTAGGCGTTAATTCAGAAGGTTTTATAATCGCCGTGTTTCCAGCGGCAATCGCTCCTACTAAAGGAGACAATGCTAATTGAAACGGATAGTTCCACGGAGCAATAATTAACGCGACTCCATACGGTTCAGGAACAATTTCCCCTTTAGAGCCCACATGTGTTAAAGCGGTTTTTACTTTTTTAGGCTTCATCCATTTTGCTAAATGCTTAAGCGTAAACCGAATCTCCTCTAGTAAAATCCCAATTTCCGACGTGTACGCCTCTACTTCAGATTTATTTAAATCTTGTTTTAAAGCATCCATAATTCTCTGCTCGTTTTGTTTGACTGCGTCTCTTAGCTTATTCAGCGCTTGAATACGGCTGCTGATACTCTTTGTCTTTTGCGCATAGAAATACTGCTTTTGTGTAGAAACAATATGTTCAATGACCGTTTCATCTGTGATATAAAATCGCTCGTGGTTCATCTCTTTCATCTCCTTATAAACATTCGCTTTCAACTGTAGCAAGCAAGTTTTTTAATAGCTCGACTGCCTCATTTAAAGCTAATGAATAATATCTCTGCGTTCCTTTTTGCTCAATTTGCACAAGCTTTTGATCGCGTAGAATTTTTAAATGATGAGAAATTGCCGGTCGTGATAGCGTAGACTCATTTGCAATTTCATTTACGGTTAAAGGCTCTTTTTCCGCGAGCAGCAAAATAATATCTTGTCTTGCTGAATCACTTAGCGCCTGAAAAATAGGAATGCTGGCACGAAATAACTCGACTGCTTTTTGACTCATATAGATTCTCCTTTATTTAATTTCTTGTGTTCTGCGGACAACGGATGTAAGCCACTTTCTTGGCACGAAGCGCGGGATGAACGTAGCGAGACGAAACTGTACTCCTGGTACGATAACCGTCTGCCCTTTCATAAATTTTTTATAGCCAACTTTCGTTACTGTTTCTACATCCATTGCACCGCTTTGAAAAAGCTTGGAGTTGCTTAGCAGGGCTCGGTCGCTAAAACCCGTTTTAGTTGGACCCGGGCATAGAGCACTTACCGTTACATTGGTACCTTTTAATTCATTTTCAAGGGCCTCTGTGAAAGATAATACGTACGCTTTCGTTGCGTAATATACCGTCATAAGTGGACCTGGCATAAATGCAGCAACAGATGCAATGTTTAAAATTTTTCCGCGATTTCTTTTGACCATATCCGGTAAAAATAATTTTGTTAAATGAGTTAATGCTCGAATATTTAAATCAATCATGTTTAACTCTTCATCTAAAGCTGTTTCAATAAATTTGCCGTATAGTCCAAAACCAGCATTGTTCACTAAATAGTCAACGTGCATTTTTTTATTTTTAAGTTCTTCATATAATGACTGTATCTCTTCTTCTCTTGATAAATCCTTAACAACCGTTATGACTTCAATATTATAAGTAGATTTTAAATTCTCTCCAATAGCTGCTAGTTTATCAGCGCTTCTGGCAACTAAAATTACAGGATGCCCATCCTTTGCGAATTGATAAGCTAACTCTTTACCTATTCCTCCCGACGCACCGGTGATGAGCGCATAATGCTGTGACATAGTGTTCACTCCTTACGTTTATATGTTCAAGAACTTAAACACTTAAACTTATCTTATAGGATTCATTTTTTCCCGTCAACTGTTTTCTATACTCTTCTTTTCTTTTGTGTTTTCCATTTTTTCCATTTACGCGTTTCTGTACATTTTTTTACAAAATATGCGTTTTCTTTACATAGAAGGCTAATGTCGTCTAGTTTTGACAACCTTTGTCACCTAGCAGGAAAACAAGTGAAGATATGGTGAATACAACATACAACAAATAATCCATTACATAGTTGGATGAAAATAGATAAGGGAGGAAATGAAAAATGATGGAGACATATACAATTAAAAAAGTAAGTGATCAATTAGAGGTAGAAAAGAAAACGCTAAAACAATGGGAAAAATTATTGGGCAGCTATTTAACAATTGAACGAGTAGATGGAGCCCGTGTCTATACAGAGGAACAAATTGAATTATTTAATGATATTAAACAGCTGTTTGATGAACAATGTACGTTAGATGAAGTCAAAGAATACGTTCAGCTGCTGATAAAAGAACAAGAAGCACAGGAGCATTTAGTGATGGAATCAGAGGCAGCGGTTTCAAAAGAAGAAGAACCGGCACAGTTGAAAACTGCTAAAAAAGAAAACGTCATTGATTTTCAAGAACATTCCAATAAACAAATGAAGCAAGAAAAGAAAAAAGCTGCTGAAAAGCAGGAAAGCATTTCAGAAAATAAGCAGGAGAAGACCCCTCCTATACCTGAAGCACGATTAGCTACTGAAGAAGAAAAGCAGGCTATTTCTGCTTCTATTGAAGAGCCAAAACCAAACGACCTTGTTGTGAATGAAAAAGAACTGCTTCAAGGGGAATTAGTAGAAGCTGTTCGCCGCTATGAAGATGTGTTTGAGGTACTTGATACATTTAAAGCTGATTTGTTAAAAGAAATGCGAGAAGGTATGCGAAATGAAGTTCGCGAAGAAATTGTCGGAGAAGTAAAAAGAGAGCTTGAAAAAAGTGCTACCCAAACTGTAGAAATGGTGGAGTCGGTCGGGGCATACATCTCTGAATCTTCAGAACGCAGTGCAAGAGATGTAGAAAATATGTCTAAAAAAATTATCCGTTCTAACGAAAAATCATTTGATGAAGTCACTTCTTTGATTGAAGATTATTCAACAATTGCTGAAGAGAAAACCGAGGATATGCGCCTGTTCATGAAAGATGTCATGGAGAATGCGGATGAATCCTCTAAAGAAATGCAGTATTTATTAGACCGATTCTCCAGTAATTCCACCGTTGCGATGAATCAAGTAAAATTTATGGTTGAAAAATTAAACAATTCTTCAACTAATACCACAGAAGAGCTTCGTGATTTAATTGATTCAATGAATGAGGAACGAGTCTATTATTTAAAAGAAATGGAGAAAGAACGTAAGCTTCATCGTCAAAGCGTAGCTGAACGCGAAGAGATGTTTAGTGATTTTGTCCAAACCTTTAGACAAACCGCCGCTGCTGATATGAAGCGAAAACGGAAGTGGTGGAAGCTGTTCCTCTCCTGAAAACACCGGCCCTATGGTAATAGGGCCGGTGTTTTTTAATGGTATGAACAATAGTAGTTTGTATGTAAAAAATGTTAAGGTAACGTATGGCGATGAGACGTTATACTTTGAAAAACATGATAGCCGCTTACCGATACGCCTATAGTTCCCGATCCCGGAAACACTGTATCTCCGCATAACCATAGTCCTTGTAAGCCAGATCGATGCGAAATGCTCTTGAACAAGGCATGATCTAACGTTTGCGGAAAGCCTCCCACTCCCCCGTTTGGGCGAGAAGTGAACCTTTCCCATGCTTTAGGAGCTCCCGAAATTTGATGCTCTGCTTTTCCAATGCCAGGGATAATGGTTTTAATGCCTGCTACCATTTTTTTCTCAAGAACTTGTTTTTGAAGGTCATAGGCTTCTTTGTTGCTCCACTTGCTAAGATCAATGTGAGTAGACACTGTAATTGTACGCTTGCCTTCAGGGGCTCGAAAACGATCATCAGGATGAGAGACTGAGATAAATAAATGATTTCCTTCTGTCATTTCCCCTTGTTCGGATTGAAGTACTTGCTGAAACAACTCTACATTTTGCGGCAGATCTCTTTCATCAATCGCAAAATACATCGAAAACGTTCCCCACTGCGGAAGCTCGCTTTTTTCTTTTGCCCGCTTATGAATATGTTGGTAATCTTCATCATGCAGCAAAGACTTTAAGCTTTGAACCGGCGCGTTGCATACAACGTCTGATGCACGGTAACGGTTACCTCTATGATCATGCACGATCCACCCGTCATTATCACGCTCTATCTTTACTACTTTCCTTCCTAGAGTCGTTTTTCCTCCGCTGGCTTTAATCGATTTTTGCAGCGCTTCTGCGACTTTGTATAAGCCGCCATTCACATAAAAAGCTCCTTCGTGATAAATATCTAACGCCAAACACCCAATAAGCATTGAACAGTTCTCGCTCGTTGTCTGCATGCTGTCTATTAATTGACCATCAACAAAATGAAGAAAGTCCGCTTCGTCTAGCAAGCTGTGTTTTTTTAGTAAATAACTAAACGATTGATGAAAATAAGGCAACAGCTTCACAGAACCAACATTCAACGAACTTACTAGCCTGCTCCACTCACCGACTGTCAGAGGAGGAAGAACCGGCAGAGGCTGCATGAGCTTGCGAATTTCTTTTGCAATTCTAAAAACATTTTCATAAAAGCTCCTAATATTTTTTGCTTTATGAGGAAATTGTTTTTGAAGATAGGAAATATGCTGATACCGGTCTTGATAATAAATCAGTGTACGATGAGGAAGATGAACTTTCATGATTTTTTCAAGAGAAACCTTTTCAATTTCTAGGCTAAGGTACGTGCCGATTCGCTCATGTATCCCTCCGTGCTCAAATCCCATTCCAAGCGTCGCCCCAACAGGAAACGTATACAAATGGCGCTGAAATTTCCCTGCACAGCCTCCCCATTCTCGAGAAGCTTCTAAAACCGTCACTTCATAATCATGTTTAGCTAAAAGCGCTCCCGCTGTTAACCCACCTATTCCTCCGCCTATTACAACAACTTGCTTATGCATGTTTTCACCTTCTTTCGTTCTTTCTTTTATTGTGCAAAAAAAAGAAGCTTACCGCAATTTAGAAGCGGCTCGTTACTGAAATAAAAAAGCCGTGAATGATCTCACAGCTTTTTGGCTTATTTTGTAATCACTCCACAAACAATCCGATCTCCTGAGTTTCCTGAAGGATCCGTTGTGTAATCGTCGACTTTATCATGTATCACTAATGCCGATCCATCCATATCCAAAAGAGAATTCGGCTTTCCTTCTTGCAGCGTGACAAGAGAAGCAAAAATTTCTGTATCTACTTTGCCATTTGGAGCAACTTCTAGATTGGGCAAATCACCTGCATGCGGGCCTTTTGTATTTTTAAAGCCGTGTTCACGTTTAAAAGGATTAAAATGGGCACCCGCTGTTTTAAAATCTGGCACCTCACATTTTCCTATTTCATGAATATGAAATCCATGTCTTCCCGGTGAAAGACCTTGAGCAGTTAATTTAATGTGCACGCCGTTCTTTGCTTCTGACAGGGTAGCCTCTCCTACTTTTTTGCCCGATGTATTTGTTAAATCCACTTTAACAGGTTCTACCGATACTTCGCTTGTTTCTTTCGCTTCCTCTGTTTTCAGGTGGTTTTCATGAGCGTTATTTTGCTCTTTTACCATGCTGCATGCTCCTAACAATAACAGAACAAAGACTACGCATCCGTTCATTATCAACTTTTGCATCCGTGATTCCTCCTTTTTCTTATTTATCACCATCCTTTCACTATTTTCCTTTTTTTAGACATCAAAAATAAGATTGAGACATACGTTCACCTTACCAATGAAAAAATCCGAACGAGTTGGATTCTTAATGAAGAACCTCAATTCATCGTTCGGATTTTTCTTCAACTAAAATACTTTGTTTTAACGTCTTACTTCTGTTTAAAGTTGTATTCTTTTTCCGTTCCGTTTGAAAAACGAACTTCTAATTCAAACGACTGAAAATCTTTTTTTAGACCAAACGCATCGATTACTTCCTTTTTTACATCTTCATCGGGCGTGTGCTGATCAAAATTTAACTTTTTAAATTTTGAAGATAATTTATTAAAAGCTTTGTCTCCGTTCAAGTGCTCATCGTTAATATTATTATCCACTTTGGCTTCTATCTCATCATTTTCATTTTCGTAGTCGGCTTCATAATCATTGTTGAGCCCCTTATAGTCTACTTCTAAATCAAATTTTGAAAAGTTGAAAGATGTGTTTTCGCTTTGATTATCATAGCTCATCGGCGTTCCGCCATTCGTCACGCCTTGTTTATTTTGAGCTTCTTTTGCCGGTGCTGCATCATCATTGTGGCATGCTGAAAGTACGCTAATACCTATAAGGGAAAAGAATATGAAAAAGGGTCGTTTCTTCACTGTATTTCCTCCTTTGACTTCACTCTTCCTTCCCTTTATGTCCACAAATCTGATTTTTATACGCCTTCACTAGAAAACCCCGCTCTCTAAAAAGAAAGCGGGGTTTTTCGTCTTGTTTATTTTACATTCGAATAAGAAATACTGTACATGCTGTTAAAATACGTATTGTAAAGAGCTTGAACAGCACGGTCTAAAGCATCTGCTTTCACACCAAACATCATGCTCACCTCAGAAGAACCTTGGTTGATCATTTCAAGATTCACTTCAGCACGAGCAAAAGCTTCTGTAGCTTTTGCAGCAATTCCTACTGTGCTATTCATTCCTTCTCCTACTACCATAACCATAGCAAGATCACGTTCAATAAAGATTTCATCCACTTCAAGTTCTTTTTCAATTCGAGTAAATACACGCTTTTCCACATCTGGCGTAAGCTGATGCTCGCGCATGATGACAGAGATATTATCAATTCCTGAAGGGGTATGCTCGTATGAAATACCTTCATCCTCTAAAATTTCAAGCAATCTTCTGCCAAAACCAATTTCACGGTTTAATAAGTATTTGCTCACGTGGATGTTGCAAAAACCTTTATCCCCAGCGATTCCAACTACCGGCGTATCGCCGTGAGGACGCTCAGCTACAATGAATGTACCCTTTGCTTCAGGATTATTTGTATTCTTTACACATACAGGAATGCCTAGTTTATAAACCGGCTCTAGCGCTTCATCATGGAAGACAGAAAAACCTGCATAGGATAGTTCACGCATTTCTCTGTATGTTACTTCTTTCATTTCATGAGGCTTTTCCACAAGTCTTGGATCTACGCTATAAATAGCATCTACGTCGGTAAAGTTCTCATACAAATCAGCTTTTACTCCCGCTGCTACAATTGAGCCTGTGATATCGGACCCACCGCGCGAGAACGTAACCATGTTTCCTTCTTCAGAGTAGCCAAAGAATCCTGGAATCACCAAAATGCCCGAACGCTCTCTTAGCTGCGGTAATTTTTCATAAGACAGTGGAAGCACTCTTGCTCTTCCGGGTTCATCAGAAACAAAAATACCTGCTTCTTTTGGATTTACATAATGAGCTTCAAAACCTAAATGGTTTAAATAAGCAGCCATTACCTTTGCGTTATTATCTTCTCCACTTGCTTTTAGGCAGTCTAATAAGCGAAATGGATCGTTTTTATGTAAATCAATAAGTGATTGTAAATTCGTAATAATGTCAGTAATAATCGTTTCTGGCATAGACAAGTCCACAACGATTTCACGATAGCGATCAATTACTTGCCCAAACTCATCGACGTAATCTTCTCCAAGCTGTATTTTGGCAGAAAGTGCGATTAGCAAATCTGTCATTTTTGTATCTTCTCCGTATCGCTTGCCCGGAGCTGATACAACCACCAGCTTTCTCTCTTTATCAGACGTTACAATATGCGCAACCTGTTTAAATTTCTCTGCGCTTGCAACTGAACTCCCGCCAAACTTCGCAACCTTCATGTTTGAGACACTTCCTTACTTTGTTTTTAATATTCGATTATTGTACCATATTTTATCAAGTAGAAAAGCTTATCTATCTAACTTTTCTAAAAATTAAAGGAATACTACCGTAATTGTACTCTCATAAAGAACAAATGTCTACCAGAAAAACACAAAAAGACTGATTTTACATCATGTAAAATCAGTCTTTATTTGTTATTCTGCTTTTGGCTTTTTTAATACACCTACAAGGACCGCTGTTACAATTGCACCAATTAAAATTGCTAGTGCATATAAAAGAGGATTTCCTTGTACAATTCCGATAACGAATACGCCGCCGTGTGGTGCTGGTAAACCGATGTGGAACATCATTGTTAAAGCACCTGCTACTGCAGCACCGATAACCGATGCGGGAATCACACGGCCTGGGTCAGCTGCTGCGAATGGAATCGCACCTTCTGTGATAAATGAAAGACCCATTACATAACACGTTTTACCTGTTTCACGCTCTTGGCGAGTAAATTTATTTTTGAACAAAGTTGTCGCAATGGCCATACCTAATGGTGGAACCATACCGCCTGCCATAATCGCTGCGTGTGGTGCATAGTTTCCAGCATCAATCATTGCAATACCAAATGTAAAGGCTGCTTTATTAATAGGACCACCCATATCAATCGCCATCATACCGCCTAAGATAATACCTAATAATACTAAGTTACCTGTACCAAATCCACTTAACCAGTGCGTTAATCCTTTGTTAATCGCACTAACTGGCTCATTTACAACATAAAGCATAATCAATCCTGAGATAAAGATCCCAAATAGCGGATAAAGAAGAACTGGCTTAATCCCATCAAGCGCTTGCGGTAAACCGCTGAATAATTTCTTTAACCCCACTACTACATAACCTGCTAAGAAACCAGCGATTAAACCACCTAAGAAACCGCCTCCGCCAGAAGCTGCTAAAAGACCTGCAACCATACCGGGAGCTAAACCAGGACGATCAGCAATACTCATTGCAATAAACCCTGCTAGTACTGGTACTAGTAAGAAGAATGCATTATCTCCGCCAATTGTTTTTAATGCTGCTGCAAATGCATTGTACGTCGGATCTTTCGGTTCTGCTGAGTGAATGCCAAACATAAATGAAATAGCAATTAAGATCCCGCCCCCTACAACAAACGGAAGCATTGCGGATACACCGCTCATTAGGTGCTTGTAAAACCCTGTACGCTCTGATCCTTTACTTTCTCCGCCTTCTTTGCTGCCACCGCCGCCGCTGTATACAGGAGCGTCTCCTTTTAACGCGCGGTTAATTAATTCTTCAGGCTTGCGAATTCCTTCAGCTACTGGAACTTGAATGACTTTTTTACCTGCAAAACGTTCCATTTCTACTTGCTTGTCCGCTGCAACGATAATAGCGGTAGCGTTTTCAATTTCTTCCTTCGTCAACGCGTTTTTAACCCCGCTGGAACCGTTTGTTTCAACTTTTAGCGTGACATTCATGTCTTTCGCTTTTGCTTTTAAGCTGTCCGCTGCCATATATGTGTGGGCAATTCCCGTTGGACAAGCCGTTACAGCAAGCACTAATTGATCTGAAGCTGTATCTATTTCCTCTTCCGGCGCTTCATTTTCAGTTTCCTTATCATCAATTGCTTTAATGACTTCATCAATTGATGATGCTGTTAGCAACGTTTTTCGGAACGATTCGTCCATTAACAACGTAGACAAACGAGATAATGTTTCTAAGTGAGCATTATTCGCTCCTTCACTGGCTGCAATCATAAAGAATAAGTGTGCAGGCTGTCCGTCTAATGATTCATAATCGATACCTTCTGTTGAGCGTCCAAATGCAATGGCCGGTGTTTTTACCGAGCTTGTTTTCGCATGCGGAATGGCAATGCCTTCTCCAATTCCCGTTGTACTTTGAGATTCACGATTTAAAATTGCTTCTTTATAGCCAGCTCGGTCGCTTAAGCGACCAGCTTCGTCTAATTTTCCAACTAATTCATCAATAACATCAGCTTTTGACGTGCTTTTTAAATCAAGAATGATTGTATCTTTTTTTAATAATTCAGTAATTCTCATTCTCGTTTCCCCCTACTCTACCTTTGTGATTGACACTTGTTCACGAAGCGTCTCTACATCTTCTGCTGTACATAATTCAAGTGAGAATGCTGTGGCACTTCCTGAAGCTACTCCTGTTTGAAAAGCTTCTAATAAATCCCCTTGTTTTACATAAGAAGCAATAAATCCAGCTACAAGTGAATCGCCAGCTCCAACAGAATTTTTTACCGTTCCTTTAGGGACTGTGGCACTGTAGACACCGCTTTCGTTAATAAGCAGTGCTCCATCACCTGCCATAGACACAACGACGTTTTGCGCTCCTTGTTCCACGAGCTTCTTACCGTATACTAGCGCATCTTCTGCACTGTTTACTTCTACATCAAACAATTCTGCAAGTTCATGATGATTCGGTTTGATAAAAAACGGCTTGTGGGACACGACGTCTAGCAAAGTTTTTCCACTTGCATCTACTACAACTTTTACTCCGTTCGCTGCTGCTAGTTCAGTTAACGTTTCATACACAGAACTTGGAAGCGTTTTCGGTATACTCCCTGCTAATACGAAGATATCGCCTTCAGTCATTTGCTTTACTTGAGTCAATAAAGACTGAAGCGCTTCGTCTGTAATAGCAGGTCCTTGACCGTTAATTTCTGTTTCTTTTTCTGTTTTTAACTTTACGTTAATACGGGTATCTCCCTCAACTCTTGTAAAAGCTGTTTCGATATTCTCCGCTTTTAAGTAGTCTTCGATATAGGTTCCTGTAAAGCCGGCTACAAAACCGAGGGCTTTATTATCAACACCTAATCGTTTTAAAACGCGAGAGACGTTAATGCCTTTTCCTCCTGGAAACTTGGCTTCATTCGTTGTGCGGTTAAGCCCGCCTTCTTCGAATGCTGAAACATGTACTACGTAATCAACGGATGGGTTCAACGTACATGTATAAATCATGATTTCACAACCTTTATGTCTGTTTTGTTTGCATACTGTATAAGTACATCGCTAGGTACGTCATTTGTTATAATTTTTGCTTCATGTAAATCGGCTATTTTCGCAAAGCTTGTTTCAAAAAACTTAGTGGAATCTGATAAAATATAAGATTCTCTAGACAGCTTCATTGCCGTTTGCTTGATCAATGCTTCTTCTGGATCAGGAGTTGTATATCCATATTGATGATGAATCCCATTCGCTCCCATAAAGCACTTGTCAAAACGATATTGCTCAAGACTTAAAAGAGCTCCATTGCCAATTAAAGCGCCCGTTTTATGTTTAACAGATCCTCCAATTAAATAGAGGGTGATACCTTGTTCTAGCATCGGGTTTAAATGCATTAAACCATTTGTCACGACAACTACATCTTTTTGCTTTAAAAAAGGAATCATTTCATACGTTGTAGTTCCTGCATCTAAAAAAATACAGTCACCTTCATTTATAATGGAAGCCGCATACTCTGCAATGTTTCGTTTATCTTGAACATTTTTAGCAGATTTTTCGATAACGCTCAGTTCGATTCGTTTACTGCGAATAAGCGAAGCGCCACCATGAACACGTTTGAGCATTTGCTCTTCTTCTAGTTGACTTAAGTCTCTTCTAATGGTTGATTCCGAAGCGCCTGTAACTTCGATAAACTCTTGCACTTTTACAAGTTCTTTCTCTTTTAAAAGTTTTAAGATTAGTTGATGTCTTTCCGGCGTTAACATGTTCTAGCTCCTTTTTCAAAAAAGCGTTTTCATTTATTTCATGTACTTACTTTATCACGGTTTACATTCAAAATCAATCATAAAAAATCAAAAACATTCATTTTTTTAATTACAAAATGAAGTTTTTTGAATGAACAATTAGATTTGCATTTGGTTTAATAATAGTTCATACAAAAGGAAATATGCTGGTAATTCAAGAATTTGTCTACTTTTCTCATTATATGTAAAGGTTTTCTTCCACTCAATTAGTTATGACTGTTTTTGACTATTTCTTGACCGATTGAATTTTTCTGACTGAATCAGCAATAGCTTGTCCTGATTTCATAAAAGCCTACACACCAAAAAAGTTGTCCACCTTTTTGGACAACTCAAAGTGACCCATCATTTAAATAAAAACAGAAGCATATATAATATGGAAGCAAGGGCAGAAGAAATAGCTAAACTTGAGATAAAACGAACGAGTCTTTTTTTAATGAACTGCGTTAATTCGATTTCTCTTACTTGAGTTTTTTCATTTTGCATACAATAATCCCTTCTTTAATTAAAATTTCCTAGTAGCTAGAAGTTGCTACTCGCAGAATATGCTTTTATGTATTGTATGCATGCGTTAAAAAAAAGATACAAAACGAACAAAAAAGCTACTCTTAGCTAGAGTAGCTTTCATCTTTCCATACATCTGCTTCAATTACTGCATCCGCTCGAATCGAATATGTATAGCAAGGGCCTGTAACCATCAGCGTATTCGACTGCAGCGAGACTTTATCAATCGTCACTCGTTCATACCTTTGAATATGTCCTGCTTCATAGACGTGAAGCGTTACTGGATGATGCTCCGAGTAACTGTTCATAATGACATTTTCAATATGCTCAATCTTTTCTTTTTTTAACCCTAAAGGCTGCTTATGCGCATCGGGACTGTACATTTTCTTCATTTTCTCTAAATGCTCGGGCATTACTAACTTCGCGTACTGTTTTAATTCATCTTGATACACGTTCATTCTCCCCCTTGACTCTTGCTTCTATTTTACCGAACGAACATTCTCATTGCAAAACTTTTTAATCAAAATAAAAGCAAACAATTCATTTTTTCATACTCCATAAAAACTGTCAAAAGATTTTATGTTAATAGCAGAAACTGATTTTTAAAAAAATAATAATATCCCATCTTTAATTCGGTCTCTAGAGTTGGTATAATACATTGTCATGACTGTGTTTTCGGAGCTTTTGATGATTGGAGGTAACGTTCATGATTAATAAAATAAAAGAAATTATCCTCATTATTCTAGGGAGCCTCATTTTCGCACTGGCCATTAATTACTTTGCTATTCCAAATGAATTAGCAGAAGGCGGCGTAACCGGTGTAACAATGATTACCTATTATGTACTAGGCTGGTCTCCGGGTATCACAAACTTTATATTAAACGGTTTGCTGGTACTGATCGGATACAAATTGCTTCATAAACGTGTGATTGTTTACACAATTATATGTATTATTTTCACTTCTCTATTCCTACATATAACTGAAGGACTGGGAAATCCTCTTGACGATACGCTACTGGGGGCTATTTTTGCTGGTATTTTAGCTGGTGTAGGACTCGGACTTGTGTTTAGAGGCGGCGGAACTTCCGGAGGCTCTGCAGTTATTGCCCGCTTAGCTAATCAATATCTAGACTGGAATATTAGCAAAACGATGCTGGCAATTGATTTATTAGTTGTAGCAAGCGCTTATTTTGTCATCGGTGGAGAAAAGACAATGTATACGGTTATTTCTCTTTACATCGGAACGAAGGTGCTTGATTATATTATTGAAGGACTCAACCCTCGCAAAGCAATCACTATTATTTCACACCGTTCAGTTGAAGTAGCCGAACAAGTCAATAAAAAGATGCAGCGCGGCGTCACTGTCTTTTCTGCTCATGGAAGCTATACAAAAGAAGCAAAAGACGTATTGTACGTAGTTGTGAACAAACAAGAACTGCTAGAATTAAAGCGCATTATTCATAAAGTCGACGAACAAGCTTTTGTGGTCGTACACGATGTACGCGACGTCTTTGGATTAGGTTTTACCATTCCAAAAGCCAGTTGAAAACCCGCTGTAAAAAAGCGGGTTTTTTCTATTATATATGTTTGCGCTGAAAATACTGCAAACCTGCTGTTATAAAAAGAATAAACTTTCTTGGAACGACAATAAAAAGCTCTGTAATGAAAAAGAAAAAAGCTAAAAGGCGACGCCTTTTAGCTTTTTTCTTTACACGTCCATTTAATTAACAAGCCGCAGTGCGTTAATCCTCCTCCAAACCCATAAAGAATAAGGAGGTCATTACCCTGTACTTTTCCTGTCATTATTCCTTCGTTTAAAGCAAGCGGAATAGAAGCTGAAGATGTATTTCCGCAGTATTGCACACTCGTTAACGTTTTATCCATTGTAACACCTGTTTTAGCACAAATAGCTTCAATCATTCGAAGGTTTGCACTGTGCGGAATAAACCAATTTACATCAGAAAGAGAAATGGAAGTATTCTTTAATAATGCTTCTACTCCTTTTGGAATCGTTCGGACAGCAAAGCGGTATACTTCACGCCCGTTTTGAACTAAATTCCCGCTCGAATTAATTTCTTTTCCTGAAAGAGTATTAGATAAGTTAGAACGATATAAATTCACCCCTCCGCTTCCGTCCGTTCCGTAGTGACATCCTAAGAAACTCGGATTATGTTCATCGTACTCTATAAGCATAGCTCCCGCTCCGTCACCAAACAGCACGCATGTGGCCCGGTCCGTATAATCTGTAATTTTCGACATGACTTCAGCACCAATAACTAAAATCTTTTTATGCAATCCCGACGTCACTAAGCCGTTCGCCACATGAAGGCCATATGTAAAACCGGCGCATGCGGCACTTAGATCAAATGCAGCAGCTTGATCAATATGAAAGTAATCTTGAATCTGACATGCTACGCTAGGAAAAAAGTGATCTGGCGTTGTTGTCGAAACAATAATTGCATCTACATCTTCTATTTCTACAGCATATCGGTTAAGCAAATTTTCAACGGCTCGAATGGCAAGCGTAGACGTGTATTCGCCTTCACCAGCAATTCGTCGTTCTTTCATTCCGGTACGCTGTACAATCCATTCGTCACTTGTATCAACCATTTCTTTTAAATGGTCGTTCGTTAATTTTTGCTTTGGTGTATATATCCCCATTCCTGTGATTCTAGCTTTTGATTGCATCATTTCTCCACCTCAAATCAGTTGATACTTAATTATAACACCTACTTTTAATATCTGGTACTAATTTATTGTTAGATAAAAAGCGCAAAGGCATACCCTTTACGCTTTTTATTAAATAGAATAATCTTCTGGAATAAATACTTTTAGCTGCTTAGGCTTTACATACACGTTCTCTCCCACTTGAAGACTGAGGACTTTATAGTGCTCTTTGCTCAATTCAGCTTCTAAAAATTCTTCTGCATCTTCTCTTTTTAATTCAACTTGCACGATAGGCCCTATCACATGAATATGGCTAACGGTTGCAGAAACAGCATCTGCGCTTGTTCTTACCTTTTCAAGGTGAATATCATGAGGTCGTACATACCCAACAGCTGCTTCTTCATTTCTTCCGTTAAATTCTGGAACATCCATTTCAAAGCTTCCTTGTTTTAGTCTGCCTTTATGAATGCGGCCCTTGAATAAATTGACGTTCCCTAAAAAATCGTACACAAATGGACTATTAGGATGATCATATACTTCTTCAGGACTTCCAACCTGCTCAATTTTCCCGTTGTTCATCACAACAATACGATCGGCCACATCTAAAGCTTCTTCTTGATCATGCGTAACGAAAATACTCGTAATATGAAAATCATTGTGCAATTTACGTAGCCATCTGCGCAAATCTTTGCGAACTTTTGCATCCAGAGCGCCAAAAGGTTCATCTAGTAGCAGTACTTTCGGTTCTACTGCTAACGCTCGAGCAAGCGCTACTCGCTGGCGCTGTCCGCCCGATAATTGAGAGGGATAGCGATTTGCAAGCGGCTCTAGTTTAACAAGCTGCAGCAGCTCGGTTACTTTCTTGGTAATGTCTGTTTTAGAAGGCCTTGTTTTTTTAGGTCGTACTTTTAAACCATACGCAATGTTATCAAACACAGTCATATGCCTGAACAAAGCATAGTGTTGAAAAACAAACCCTACATTTCGCTCTTTTGGATTTATGTGCGTAATTTCCTTTCCATCAAATAAAATAGCTCCTTGATCAAGATGTTCAAGACCGGCAATGATACGAAGCAAAGATGTTTTTCCAGAACCGGACGGACCGAGTAAAGCTACTAATTCACCCGTTTGAATATCAATGTTAATAGAATCCAGCGCTTTAAAATCACCAAAGTTCTTTGATACGTGCTTAATATGGATACTCATCTCATAAGCTCCTTCCTTTTTAAATATGTTTGGCCTTCCACTCAATAATATTTTTTATAATTAATGTAAAAATAGCCAAAACTGACATTAAAGATGCTACCGCAAACGCTGCTGCAAATTGATATTCATTGTAGAGAATTTCAATATGAAGAGGCATCGTATTTGTCATTCCTCGAATGTGCCCAGACACAACGGATACAGCTCCAAACTCTCCAATTGCGCGCGCATTACATAAGATAATGCCATATAATAAGCCCCATTTAATATTAGGTAACGTCACTAGAAAAAAAGTTTTGAAACCGCTAGCTCCTAACGTTAACGACGCTTCTTCTTCGGCTGACCCTTGAGCTTGCATGAGTGGAATCAATTCTTTGGCAACAAACGGAAGCGTTACAAAAAGAGTAGCTAATATAATACCCGGAATAGCAAATACAATTTTAATATCTTGATTAAACAGCCATTCTCCGAATAACCCTTGTGCACCAAATAATAAAATAAAAACCAATCCAGCAATAACAGGCGAAACAGCAAACGGCAAATCAATAAGCGTAATTAAAATATTCTTTCCTTTAAAATCAAACTTTGTAATTAACCATGCAGCTACCACGCCGAAAACGGCATTTAAAGGAACAGTAATAAGCACCACAATTAGCGTTAGTTTAATAGCAGCCAAAGCATCCGGATTCGTAATCGCAGCGAGATACGTTTCCAGCCCTTTTTGAAAAGCTGTCATAAAAATGGTGATGAGTGGGAGCACTAAGAATAGAGCTAAAAAAGCCAGTGCAATAAATGTAAGCAGCCATTGGACGACTTTGGGCTCTTTTAAACTAGAATGATTAAGTTTAACAGTCGTTTTTGCATGCTGCATTGGAACATGTCCTGCCAATGTCATCCCTCCTTAACTATGTACAAATTTACGATTTGTCCACCATTGAATAATATTAATAAGTAATAACAGAAAAAATGATACAACGAGCATGACTGATGCAATAGCAGTAGCGCCCGCATAATCGTACTGCTCGAGTTTTGTCATAATAATAAGCGGCGTAATTTCAGTTTTCATCGGCATATTTCCAGCAATAAAAACAACTGACCCGTATTCTCCAAGCGCTCTTGCGAATGAAAGAGAAAAGCCTGTTAAAATAGCAGGCACCAGCTCTGGAAAAACAACTTTTCTAAACGTTTGCATTCGACTGGCTCCTAAACTAGCCGATGCTTCTTCGATCTCTGCATTAAAGTTTTGCAATACTGGCTGCACCATTCGGACAACAAACGGCAGACCAATAAACGTCAGAGCGATAATAATTCCGATAGGCGTAAATGCGATTTTAAACGTAAATAATTGACCAATCCATCCTTTCGGAACGTAAAGAGTGGTCAAGGCAATGCCGGCAACAGCCGTTGGTAAAGCAAACGGCAAATCTACAAGTCCATCAATAAACCTCTTTCCTGGAAAATGATATCTCACTAATACCCATGCAATAATAGTTCCAAAAATAACATTAATAATCCCTGCTGCAAATGCTGCTCCAAAACTTAATTTATATGATGCTACTACTCTAGAGTCTGTAACAGTTTTAATAAACTCACTCCATCCCATAGATGCCGTATTTAGAAAAATCATAGCTAACGGAAAAAGCACAAGGATACTTGCATAAAACATCGTAAAACCTAAAGAAAGCCCAAATCCAGGTAAGATGCTTTTCTTTTTCTTCTGTCGTTGTAACACGCTCACGTCTTACACCTCTCTCTGCTTTCAAGATACATGTACACAGAAGATACGAATTACCATTCGTATCTTCCTCATTTACTTTTTTAATGCATCATATTACTTTGGCTGATAAATCTGATCGAATGTTCCTCCATCGTTAAAATGAGTTTCTTGAGCTTTTTTCCAGCCGCCAAAATCTTTAATGGTGACTAGGTTAAGAGAAGGAAATTGATCTTTGTGTTTCTCTAATATTTTTTCATTTCGAGGACGATAGTAGTTTTCCGCTGCGATTTCCTGACCTTTTTCTGTATATAGATATTTCAAGTATGCTTTTGCTACCTTTGTTGTGCCTTTCTTTTCAGCTACTTTATCTACTACAGCAACAGGCGGTTCTGCTAAAATACTTAATGACGGTGTTACAATTTCAAATTTATCTTTTCCTAGCTCATTTAACGATAAGTAAGCTTCATTTTCCCATGCAATTAACACGTCTCCAATACCCCGTTCTACAAACGTAGTTGTCGCTCCGCGTGCGCCTGAGTCTAACACTTCGACATTTCCATAAAGTTTACTCATGAAGTCTTCAATCTTTTTGTTATCTCCGTTATATTTATTCTTCGCGTATGCCCAAGCTGCTAAATAATTCCAGCGTGCGCCTCCAGACGTTTTTGGATTTGGTGTAATAACGGATGTACCTTTTTTCGTTAAATCATTCCAATCTTTAATTCCCTTTGGATTTCCTTTACGAACTAAAAAAACAATTGTTGATGTGTATGGTGTAGAATTATGAGCCAATTCTTTTTCCCAGTCTTTGTTTAATAATTGGCGAGTTTGAGCGATTTCATCAATATCGTAAGCAAGCGCCAGCGTTACTACATCCGCTTCCAAACCGTCAATAACTGCCCGGCCTTGCTTACCAGAGCCACCGTGTGATTGCTTGATAGTAACGTCTTGCCCTGTTTTATCTTTCCAATAAGATGCAAAGCTCTTATTGAACTCCTGATAAAGCTCACGTGTAGGATCATATGAAACGTTTAAAAGCTCTACTGTTTTTTTTGAATCGTTTTTACTCGCAGAACTATCTTTCCCTGCTGTTTCAGTAGATTTCCCATTGCCGCAACCTGCTAGCACGACGAGCAGTGCTGTTAGCACCATTAAAAACTGAACTGCTTTTTTCTTCATGTTTTACTCCCCTTTTTATAAAAAAATACAAAAAGGCCGCTATCTCTTTGAAAAGAGAAGCAGCCTTCAGTTAGTCTGATCAGCGTATATGCTCTTAAATTATTCTTATTAAATTTATTCGTAAGAATAAAAAGAAGATACTTTCTGAAAAGACAATTTATTCTTGTTTTTATAATAAACACACTTTACCTATTAGTCAACTAGGTTTTTAATCTTTTTTACACTTATTTTAGTTCTTTTTACGTGCTTTCCTTACTTACTGCGTGCCTGATACTCTTTTTCTAAGTCAGAGAGTGTAAGTTCAAAAAGATGATGGTTTTCTTTTTTGTAAATCCCTTTTTTCAGTAACTTTTCAATGAGGTATTGTTTTCTTTGCCGCACCGCTGCTCGTAATAAATTTTCCATCTTTTCTCCTCCTATTATATTAATTTAAGAATAAAAAAAAGACTCCTAACACAGGTCAGAAGCCTTCGGTAATCCGGTCAGCACAGGAATGAAACTGTCAGATTTTCATAATTTTAAAAAGTACAAAGCTGCTGCTTTAGCAGCTTTATACTTCTCATCGTCATACTCATACAACCTATAACTCAATTTTAATTCAAAAAATTCTAAATCTTTAACCGGAAAGAAAGTCAATTTTTCTTCGAATACGCACGTTTTCTATATTTAGTACGGTACTTGCTTGCCCCGCCGCCAAGCATTCGCTAGCTAGGCTGGCCCTTCAGTTTCTCTAAATACGTATTTAAATAGGCTTATTTGTGGCTTGCTACTTTGCTTTTAGCTAAAAAGCGGTTTTTTTCCGTGCTGTCCACTTGAGTAATTTGTCCGTCGTGAAGGGTAATTAGTACAGATCCATAGTTGATTTCAGTTAGTAATTTAACAATATAATCTAATTTTTCTTGTGTAATTGAAGCCATTTTATCATTCTCCTATTCATAGATAAATTTATATTTTAGTTGCAGTTGAATAAACAAAGCGAACAACATCTATAAGTACTTGTATAATGTGCAGAAGATAAATACATGGTAATCCTCCCCATATGTTCAGTTGAAGATTGAGATTTTAATGACCACAACCAATGTACAGAAAAGGCCCACACTAGTAGCGAACAAGTATGAGCCTTCGGTTGACCGATCAGCTTCTTTAGCATCCCAATTTTTTCAAAAGATTTATACTATCTATATTATTTACACTTTACCTATATGTCAAGTAGGGATTAAAAAAATAAATAGATATTATTAATTTTTTTTATATCTTTGACCTAATAAAAAAGACTCATCTGCATGAACTTACACAGACGAGTCTTTTTTAGTCCTATTTTTTTGGATAGGCAGGGTTACCGTAAAGATGCTTCCTTGTTCTTTTTTGCTTTCAACACGTATTGCGCCCTCATGCAGCCGAACAATTTTTTTTGTAATGGCTAGACCGAGGCCGCTTCCTTTTAACGTTCTCGATTTATCTACTTTATAAAAGCTTTCAAAAATATATTTTTGATCTTCTTCGGCAATACCAATTCCATTATCCTTTATTTTCACGTCTATTTCTTCGTTTTTTAGAGAAATGGATATTTTCACAAATCCATTTTCAGGCGTATATTTAATAGCATTTGTTACTAAGTTCAGCCACACTTGCTCTAACAAATCTTTGTCTGCTTCCATTTGAACATTTGATAAATCAAGATCAATTTCTATGTTCTTTTTTGTCCACTGAGGTTCTAAAGCCATGACCACATGCCTGATTTGTTCATCCAGGCGGTATGGCTGCAGCATTAGCGTTTGATGTTCAGAGTCTAGAGAAGCAAGCTTTAGCAAATTGGAACTAAGCTGAGAAAGTCTTGTACTTTCTTTTTCAATAATCGTTAAATATTGTATCTTTTTATCTTCACTGACGATATCATCTTTAAGTGCCGCTGAAAAACCGCGAATAGAGGTCAGCGGTGATTGAATCTCATGCGAAACGCTAGCAATGAACTCTTGCCTCATCGTTTCTATTTTGTTTAATTCTTTAGTCATTTGATTAAAATTTTTAGTTAACAGACCGATTTCATCATTCGCTGCGTGCTCGACTTGCACATTGTATTCGCCTTGTCCGACAACTTTCATCGCTGTACTGAGACGCTTAATCGGTTTAATAATAATCATTGAAACATATGCAAATAATACAATACCCACTAATAAAATCGTAATAAGCTGGATATTTTGAACATCTTGAATAACTGAAAATTGCCGCTGTGGATGAGACTGAATAAATAGAGCATACGACCGTCCATTTTCTTTAAAAGGAAGACCCACTACGTTTGGCTGTGGACGATCATCTTTTTCCTCGTTTAAATTAGAATAACGCTTCCCGTCTAATACTTGATCTACTTCTTTCGGTGTAATTGGAATAGGCGGTCCTGGCTGTCCTAATACTTTTTCTTCATGCTGATCATCAATAATAATAAACGAAAAATGAATGAATGATGAATTAGATAAAAACCTTGCAGCTTTGTCCGAGTCTTCTGCTCCGTACAAATCGATAAAATCTTCTCCCATCTTCACCATATCCTGACCTAATCGCATTTCGAGCTTCTGCTTGCTAAGAAATGTCGTGACGACAACGGTAATCACAACGCTCAATAAAATTGTAATGATGAACGACAGAACCAGCTTTACATAAATTGATTTCACGTTAACACCCTTCTGCTCTATAGCCTAGTCCGCGAATTGTTTTGATTTCCATACCGACGTTTTTCATATGATTAAGCCTCTCTCGCAGACGTTTTATGTGAACGTCTACCGTGCGCTCATCGCCTTCATAATCATATCCCCAAATTAATTGAATAAGCTGATCACGAGTAAAAATTTTTCCTGGAGAACTAACTAACGTGAACAGTAATTCAAACTCTTTTAACGGCAGCTGTTCGCTTGTTTCTCCTGCACTCATCTCTAATTTGGTACGGTCTAGTTTTATATTCCCCATATAGATTACATTGTTAGCTTCTACTCGGTATCTGCGTAAAAGAGCCTTTACACGAGCAACCATTTCCTGAGGATCAAAAGGCTTCACGACATAGTCGTCTGTTCCGATATCAAATCCTTTTAGCTTATCATGCGATTCGCCTCTAGCTGTTACCATTAAAACCGGTATATCAAAATACTCCTTAATTTCCTTTGTTAGTTCCCATCCGTCTTTAAATGGCATCATGATATCAACGACCGCTAGATCAATTCGAAACTCTTCCATTTTCGCCCACGCTTCTTCACCATCTGCTGCTTTTATAATTTTGAATCCTTGATTTTCTAAATATAATGATATCAGCTCTCGAATATGTTGATCATCATCTGCAACTAATATTTGAATCATACATGTCTCTCCCTATTCCTAAGTTTGTCCAGCTTTTACGCACAGTAAGCTCTCTGTTTATAGTAAACAGAGAGCCGCATAAGATCATACAATGATTTTATACTTCAAATATGAACTGAATATGAACAAACGGATTAACTCTTATTAGCTGAAGTTGTTTGCTCGTTCTTTTTCTACAATTCCCTCCAAATACGATAAAAACGTTTGACGTAAATCTCTGCGCTTTAATGCAACTTCTACCATCGCTTTCATATAGCCTACCTTATCTCCAATATCAAAGCGCTGTCCTTCCAGTTCAAGAGCAAACAATCGCTCTTTTTCACATACCACACGCAGTGCATCAGTTAATTGTAATTCATTTCCTACCCCTCTTTCAATCGTTTTTAGATAAGAAAAAATAGAAGGATTTAAAATGTAGCGGCCCATAACGGCAATAGTTGACGGAGCTTGTTCTATCGATGGTTTTTCAATCAAGTCATTCACTTCATGAAGGCTGCCAGATTTATTTTTCGGCTGAATGATTCCGTATTTTGATACCTCTTCAACATCCACTTTTTGAACTCCGATAACTGATTGATTAGTCGTTTCATACGCTTGAATCATCTGTTTGAGCCCAGGTTCTTCAGAAGTCATAATATCGTCTCCAAGAAGAACGGCAAACGGCTCATCTCCAATAAACTGTTCGGCACAAAGAATAGCATGACCGAGTCCTAACGGCTCTTTTTGACGAATATAGTGAATGCTGGTCATTGATGAGATCGTTTGTACTTCTTTTAGCATTTGGAACTTGTGTTTTTCTTCAAGCATTCGCTCTAACTCAATTGATTTATCAAAATGGTCTTCAATTGATTTTTTGTTTCGTCCTGTAATAAAAATAATACTTTCAATGCCTGATTTCACAGCTTCTTCTACAATATATTGTACAGCAGGCTTATCGACAATTGGCAGCATTTCTTTCGGCTGCGCTTTTGTCGCTGGCAAAAATCGAGTTCCTAAACCACCTACTGGAATAACTGCTTTTTTTATCGTCATATATGAATCCCTCTTTCTTTTTTAGTAGTAAATACAAATAATTTAGTACCAATAAAGTTGATACCGATACTTACGATTGTAATTAAAAGTTTACTGATTAGCAGCGATATACCCCATTTATTATATAGAACAGTCAACAGAAATGATGTTAGGGATAAAGTGATCAAATTTACGATCACGAATGAAATCACTTCACGCCTACTGCTTTTTTCTTTTCTCTCAAACGTCCATTTGCGATTCATGACATAACTGTTTAAGATGCCCGCACTGTATGAAACCCACTGCGCTAGTATGTAGTTAACACCGATTGTTGTTAAAAGTGCGTATACTACAAAATCAATCAGTGTATTTACAACTCCTACTAACGCAAATTTAATAAAAGATATCCATTTGTTAGTCACGAAGTGATACTTCCTTGCGTGTTTCAAGCTGATACTTTTCACGGACGATATAGAGTGGACGATTTTTTGTTTCATCGTAGATGCGGCCAATATATTCTCCAATCATACCAAGAATAATTAAAATGATGCCGCTAAAGAATAGCTGAATGACAATTAATGACGACCACCCGGTGATGGTGCTGTCTGTAAATAACTTCAAATACAGCACTACTAAAAGATAAATAAAACCGATACCAGATAGAGTTACACCAGCATAGCTAGCTAGCTTTAATGGCTTATATGAAAAAGATGTAATACCATCCATTGAAAGCTTCAGCATCTTTTTCAAAGGATATTTCGACTCCCCGGCCAAACGCTCGTCTCGCTCATATTCTACTGCTGTTTGCTTAAAGCCAACCCAGCTTACTAATCCCCGAACAAAGCGATTTTTTTCTTGAATGCTATTCATTTGATTGCACACTTTGCGATCTAGCAAACGGAAATCCCCTGTATCAAGCGGAATATCAATATCGGTCATCGCACGTAAGAAGCGATAAAACATAGCAGCCGTTTGTTTTTTAAAGTATGTTTCTCCTTTTCGCTTTGTACGCTTAGCGTATACAACGTCAAACCCTTGCTTCCATTTTTCAATCATCTCTAAAATCAATTCGGGCGGGTCTTGCAAATCAGCATCAATCACAACGACCGCCTCTCCTCTTGCATAATCCATACCAGCTGTAATAGCAATTTGATGACCAAAGTTACGGGCAAAATCTAATAAAACAACCGCTGGGTCTTGCTCACTGTACTCTTTAATGATTTCTGCTGTTCGATCTCTACTGCCGTCGTTCACGAAAAGAAGCTCGTAAGCTTCTTTCGTTGAACGCATCACTTCTGTGAGACGGCGGTAGGTTTCATGAATCACTTCTTCTTCGTTGTAGACAGGAACAACAATAGAATATTTAACGATGGAACTCATGTTCATGCCCTCCTTATTTAAGCGTTATTTCGTATAGTGTTCCGTTTCCAAATGGCCCTTGCTGAGCACTTGATGAAGTAGACTGCCACTTGGAAGAAGGAATCTCCTTACTATTTTCTTTAATCCACGTGATAACGTCAGATTGACCTCCCTTGCCCATTCCAGACAAGTAGAAATATTTCACTTCACCTTTTTTAATCATGGCTTTTAATTTACTTACCGTTAAAATTGGATCTGAACCGCTAAATCCACCCATTGCCATTACTGGCTTGCCCGTTTTGATAATGTAAGGTGCAGCTGAAGTTGAATCCGTTGTGGCAAATAAATATTTTTCACCTGTATTATTTTTTGTTAAATAGTTTAGTAGCTTTTGGTTTACTTCTGCGTTCATCCCTCCACTTTTTCGTTTTGAAGATGATGATTTGCTTGAAAAGCTATTTGGCATTTGACTATTATTGGATGAACCGCCTGGCATTTGCATTTGACTATTATTGGATGAACCGCCTGGCATTTGCATTTGACCACTGTTTGAAGAACCGCTTGGCGGCTGCATTTGACCATTATTGGACGAACCACCTGGCATTTGACCGCTTGGCGGCTGCATTTGATTGTTCGATGATGAATTGCCGCTAGAGCTTCCTGGAGGCTGCATGCCGTTAAAGCCAGATTGTTTGCTATTTGTAGCTGTGCTTGGAGGTCCTCCCATACCGCTTGAAGAATCAGGACCTGCTGATGGAAGCATGCTATTTCCACCATAAATAATTGGTGTCATCGCCCAGTACGCCGGCATCGCAAGTAAGACAACCATCGCTGCGGCTCCCAGGTAGTTCGTCAACGAATTTTTACGCTGTTTACGAACAGCTAAAACAAGAGCTAAAATGACGCCCAGTGCTCCTACACCTGCAATTGGCGCTGCCCCGATTGAGCTGACATAAGGAGACATAATATATACTTGAAGTGCTGCTGTTGTTAAAATACCACCTGGCAGCAGCCATGATTTCCAGCCATTATGCTGTTTGTACATGCTCCATAAAGCTACTGCTCCCGCTCCGGCAAATGCAGCGATTGGAGGTGCCAGCATAATTAAATAATACTGATGGAAAAATCCTGCGATACTAAAGAAGACAGCTACTGGTAGCAGCCACGCTAACCAAAATAAACTTTCTTTTTGTTTTGTCGTGTAAGGCCCTTTAAATTTTACTCCGGCAAATAAACCCACGATTGAAAAGATTACAAATGGTAATAACCAGCTGATTTGATCTGATAACCCTTTTTGGAATAGTCGGAAGGGACCAGGATTCCCCGTGTTGAACATTCCGTTTTGATTCCCTCCGCCTGGAGCCTGCATCTTTTGGGAAGAGCTGCTTTTTCTTTGATTTGAGCTTTGTGAAGAATCAGCACTTGAATTACTATTTTGTTTTGTTTCACTGCTTGCTGTTTGCTGCTCAGTTTGAGCAGGCTGCTTATGACTGCTTCCCGTCACGCTTGTATTTCCAGTTAAACGATTAATACCGTTATATCCAAAAGCAAGCTCTAAAACTGAATTTGTTTGACTGCTTCCCATATAAGGTCGCTTATCAGCAGAAGTTGAATCCACTACAACTGCCCATGAGACAGAAACCGCGAGCATTAGTACAGTTGCTGTTGTTAAAAAAGCAATTTTCTTTTTCCAAGTGATTTTGGTTGCCACTACATAGAAAACATAAAATGCTGGTAAAACCATGTATGCTTGAAGCATTTTCATATTAAATGCAACACCAATCATCGCAAAAGCTGCTAACACCCAGCCAAATTTAGCCGTACGCACAGCACGAAATAACATCCACGTTGCTACTAATAATGTAAATACAAGCATACTATCGATATTATTTGTTCGGCTTACCGCAGGTACAATTGGCGTCAGAGCCATGGCAAGAGCAGCAAATCTCCCAGCCCATACGCCAAACGTACGTTTTACGAGTACGTATAGTAAAAGGACTGAACCGATGCCTGCTAATGCTTGCGGTAGAATGACGCTCCATCCGTGAAATCCAAATATTTTGGCACTAATTGTCTGAATCCAAAATACAACCGGCGGCTTATCAATCGTTACATAGCCTCCTGGATCAAAAGATGCATAAAAGAAATTATGAAAACTTTGAAGCATACTTTTGACAGCTGCCGTGTAATAAGCGTTGGCGTATTCATCTGTCCAAATTTTAAATAAGTTCAAAAATGCTGCAATTAAAACAATGGGAACTAAAAATAAGTCTATTCTGTTTTTATTTGAAGTTCGTTCTTCTTTCACTTCACTGTTCATGTGTTTCATTTCACTCCTTCTTAATTTCTGACTTTAGTCTAACAAGCATATGTGAACTGATTATGAACAGAAAAAATAATTTTTTATTTTTTAAAAACCCATTTGACCTCTTACGCTCACCAATGAAATATTTTACAATTAAAGAATCAAGCACATGAAATAGAAAGCGTATTTTTGGAATGCTGCAGCTTCTATGAAACATTATTATCAACATTTCATCCACTTCTTGCTGAGAAAGGAGACAACTTTATGATTCAAGTAAAAGATATATACGGAAATTTACCCACACTAGAAACCGAAAGACTTCGCTTGCGGAGAGTTACAAAAAAAGATGTGCGTGACATGTTTGAATATGCCTCAAATGAAAAGGTGAGCAGATATGTAAATTGGGAAAAGCACCGAAAGCTTCAAGATACAAAAGAGTTTGTTTCCTTCGTTCTAAAGCAGTACAGCAACCAATCCATTTCTCCTTGGGCTATGGAAATCAAAGCCTTAAAAAAATGTATTGGCACCATTGACTTTGTCACTTGGAACCCTACACATCGCATTGCGGAAATTGGCTATGCGATTTCTGAAGCATATTGGAATAAGGGATTTGTTACAGAAGCAGCTGAAAAAGTAATTGCGTTTGGATTTGAAGAAATGGATTTAGTGCGCATTCAGGCGAGGTGCTTTGTTGAAAATGCTGCATCTGAGAAAGTAATGAAAAAAATCGGTATGTCTTATGAAGGAACGATTCGAAAAGCCATGTTTATTAAAGGAGCTCATCAAGACTTAAAGTTATATTCAATCTTGCGAGAAGAATATACACGCAACGCGTAGAAAATGTATAAAATACCTTCCATAACATAGGCTAACTTCAACACTAACTCTTTCTTTTGAGGTGAACAATGTTGGAGCAAGCAATTCAGCATTTAGACTTATCTGCACATGGTTTGTGGTTTCCGATTACCGTTAGTTTATGTTTATTTATTCTTGCCCTTGTTTTATTTAAACGACAGCTAACTTGGCGAGATTTTTATATCACGTTTTGCGTAGTTGGGTTTGTCGGATGGCTTTGTGATGTTATCATTACGCGTGTTTTTAACATGATTGATTTGGGAGATCCAAAAGTTACAGGACTTGGAGATATTCTAAGCTATACATTTATTCCACCTTCCCTTTCCATTTTATTTTTGACTTACTTAACAGCTAAAAATAAATGGGTTTTATCACTTCTCTTTTGCGCTGGTTCACTACTCATAGAATACGGAATGATTAAAAGTGGCTATATGCATTTAAACGGCTGGTTTTTTATCTATTCAATAGTGGTATACTTCCTCGTTTATGCTTTTGTGCTACCATGGCATATGGCATTTATTAAGTAAAAAAGCGGATGTTGATTAACATCCGCTTTTTTACTATGCGCTTACTTTCTATCTGCTGAAATCCATATTTCATACCGACGTTTAGAAGAATGAATATCCCCATTGCATGTTCATAACCGGTCATTTTATACGCCGTGATGACACATCCGCGCGGCTATGTTCTTCAGGACGTCTAAACCCAATTTTTAAAAGCGCTGCTTCTAAATTTGCTTCTGTTTTAATTTGATTAAAATCAATTCCCAGTTTCACTACCGTTTGGGCAATTTCCGGTCGTATCCCTGTTATAATAGCTTCCACTCCTACTAATTTGAGAGATCGATGAATTTTGAACAGATTGTCTGCTACTATTGTATCAATAATCACGACACCTGAAATATCCAAAATAAGATAGGATAATTGAAGGCTTGTCCCTTTTTTCAAGCAAGTTTCCATAATAACTTGCGAGCGATGAGTATCAATTTCTCCAATAATCGGCATAATAGCGATACCTTTTGTGACAGGTACGAGCGGAACTGACAGTTCTTCTAGTGACGTGTAAGCTAAATTCATCATGTATCGATTATGCTCATCATAAATTTGACCAAAAACACATGTTACCGTATCTAAAAGCGGATCAATTCGCTCACTGACATGCAGCATGGTAATTGCAGCAAACTGATGCTCCTCTAGCTCTCGTGTAAATACATCCCAAATAACGCTGCGATAGATTGGCAGGGTCCCTAATGCTTTTTCTAAAGGAATATTTTTTTCTACTGCATACTTCCCCGTATCAAGTGCCCATTCTTTAACAAGTTTAAGTACAGCCTCTTGCTCTTCAAATAGCGCTCTTCCAAAGTACTCCATAATTAGCACTCGCCACTTCAAAACTTGCTTTTCTTTTAATTCCTCTAGACTTAGGGGATGGGTAGCATCTAAACGTTCCGCTAATTTTTCTGACAAGCTATATTTATGTTCAATAATCTTTTTTCCTATATACACGAGCTCCTCTTTCATAAAATACGTTCAGCTCCTCTTTTCTGCTATTTTTACTGCGTATATAACCTTGACTAAGCCTACTTACCCAACCGACAATTGACTAGCCTTCCTAAAAATAACAAAAAAGCGGTTATTTTATGAATTTTCTTTCTTTTTATTATAGTACCAGAGTAAGAGCCGCACAACTGAAAGTTTGCTGCGAATAAAATTCGTCATTTGACATAGAAAACAATCCTGTTTGAACTCAAACAGGATTGTTTTCCGTATTTACTTATCTCACTTTACACTTGGAATAGCCAGACAACAATCGGCCCAAAAACCGAGCCCAGTACAGCGCTTAACGTCATTGATACCGAGCTCATTGATACCGTTAGTTCACCGTATTCAAATGCTTTAGAAGTTCCTAGCGCATGAGAAGCGCTGCCTAGGGCAATTCCTTTTCCTAAAGAACTTTTAATACGAATCCACTTTAAAAGTAAAGGTCCAAGAATTACTCCCGAAAAGCCTGCAATCATAACAAATACCACAGTCATGGATGGCACCCCTCCTAGTCCCGTGGCAATTTGAATTGCAACGGGAGTGGTAATAGACTTAGGAACAATAGATAAAATCAGGCTTCGATCAATGCCGAATACTTCAGCGAACACAAGTCCGCTAATCATGCCTGCAAATAATCCTACAAACACTCCTCCAATAATAGGAATGCTGTATTTCACTAGCATCTCACGCTGTTTATACAGTGGATACGCTAATGCAACAACCGCTGGCCCCAGAAGTGAATTAATCCATTTGCCTCCAATCATATACTCGTCATAAGAAATATGAAAAGCAAGCAAAAGAAGAATAACGAATACGGTTGTAGTTAACACTGGAATAAGAATTGGGTAGGAGAACCGTACGTATACTTTCGCCATGACTAGATACAGAGCAACTGTTGCTATAATTATAAAGAGCGCGATAAAGAGTTCTTGCACTGTTGTTTCTCCTTTCGTTTGTTCGCTTTCTTTTCTAAAAGTTGACTGGCAGCCCCCGCGGCAGCCATCGTAATGATTGTACTAAGCACAATAATTAAAAACAAAATCGCTCCGCTACTTGAAAGAAGCGAAGGATAATTCATCACTCCCGCCATAGCTGGTATAAATAATAAAGGTAAAAAAGATAACAAGAAACTTGCTCCGTCTTCAATCACCTTGATGGGAACAACTTTGCACGTTAAGCAAATGAGCATTAAAATTAAGCCTATAATACTGCCTGGAATAGGCAGGTGAAGCATGTGATGAACGGCTTCGCCAATCATAGAAAAAGCATAAAGAATCGCGATTTGTAAAATGATTCGTATCACTTTCATTATAGGTCGCTGTCCTATAGATAAAGAACAGCTGTCCTCCTCTCTTTATTTTGTCATGTTGTCTAACATTTAACTATATAAACATCCTTTACTTTACCTACTTTTACTTGTACTATACAACTATATATACATTTGTATTATACAAGTATATATTTCTTTGTCAATGAATGATTTTGTAAGGAGAGATTATAATGCAAGAAAAAAATTCAATTGAATTGATTGAATATGAACTTACTACCTTTATTAGACGAGCCGTCTATCTTGATAATTCTGAAAATAAAATAGGAAATCTAGAAAGATCAGCTTATTTATTATTGCGGCAATTAGATGAATTTGGACCAGCTCGTGTAAAAGAGCTGGCAGAAGCATTTAAACTCGACATTTCAACTTTGTCTAGACAAGCATCTGCTTTAGAAAACAAAAAGCTTATTTCCCGCTCTTCTGATCCTTCGGATGGACGCGTCAGCCTATTTGACATCACACCACGTGGAAAACAAATGCTGCAAACTGATAAGCAAATGCGCCTTGAACGCTATCATAGTATGTTAAAAAAATGGTCAAATGAAGAAAAGGAGCTGTTTGGCAAACTACTAATGCGGATGAATGACGCATTTATCGATTAAATAGAAATTTATAAAAATTAGGCTGCTACTGCAAGGTGTTTGTCCCTGTCTCTTTTCTCTTTTTTGCATTTAATGTAAAGAGACTATTGAAAAGGATGTATGATTATGTCTGTTCCGAACAAACGGTAAGCCACGCCCTGCCTCTTCCCCGGCTATAAATGGTGTGGTCCCGGATGCAGTGGTCCCGGATGTCCTGTAAATGATGTAGACTGCTGCTGTAAATACCATGATTTATGCTATGAAGATTATGGATCATGCCGCTCATGTGATGAGCAATTTCTTAACTGTCTTTGCTCCAAAGCAAATCCGTACAGTTTAAAAGGAAGACAGGCATACGCCATGTATACCTATATGCGGCTGAAGTTAGCTTTAAAACAATATGACTAAGCATAAAAGAGGAGAGTTGAAAAATTCACCTCTTTCTTATGCCATTTTATCCGTATGAATCCAAAAGCGTTGAACGACAGCTCCGTCCTCTTCTATATAATCCTCGTCTTGTATACCACCGTTTGCCAGAATAGTTCGACGAGAAGCAGTGTTCCAATCATCACACACAACTAATGCCCGTTGAACTCCCAGCTTTTTAATTTCTTGAAGAGATAACTTCAGTAGCAGCTTCGCATATCCTTTTTGTCTTTCGCTTGGCCGAATACCATAACCTATATGTCCTCCGCTGTTTCGCAGTATTTCACTTAGCTCATGGCGGATATTAACTACGCCTATTACTTTTTCGTGATGCATTAGCCAGTAGGTGGAATCGGGTACATATCCTTTTTTTAATCCGATCCCTTTTTCTGCATCTAACAACTCTTGAACCATTTTTTCAAAGTAAGCAGTATCTTTAGCAATTACCCACGGAATCATTTTTTCTCCGCTTGCTTTCCACTCATGATAAAAGCTCATATAAGCCTCTTTATAAGCTGCATCTGGTTTCATTAAAACGGCGGTCTCCACGTGCCTTCCTCCTTTTTGTTTATTATGTTTATACTACCTAGTTTTTCCAATAAATAAAAGAGGATAATTTACGTTATGTGATAAGTTTATTTATTCAATTATTTATAAGATATGTAACAAAAAGCACTCAATGGTATATCCATTGAGTGCTTTTTGTTCTACTGCCGATTGTTTAAATAAATTCCTTAAAAAACCTCGTCACTTTTGCAAGGGCGTATAGGAAGGTCCGCTTCATAACAGGTTCTTCTTTCTTTTGGATGTCAGGAGATTTAATCCATCGCTTATGGTTGGCAATAAGGATACTTTTATCCATTTTGTTTTCCATCGCCATCGTCAGCTTTTTTGCAAATTCTTGACTATCGATAATGACCATTGATTCATTATTCAAAAATGTAGAACGGGAATCTAAATTAAAAGAGCCTACGGCACTGAGTCTTTGATCATAAATCACAGACTTTGCATGAATCGAATAAGGTCCTTGATATTCGTAAAGCTTTACACCCGTCTTCACAATCGTATCACGCATACTTATATACCCGGAAAAAGCCAACACATTGGGCGTAGATGTCACTGAATTTGTGAGTAGCGTCCATTGAACAGCTGGATTCTTTTTCATTGTGATATACTTTCTCATCGCATTGGTTGGCACCACATAAGGACTTTGAATAAGAACAGAGCGGTTAGCTCCCTCCGCTAGGTTAATAAACGTTTTCCACATAAAAGGTCTTTTATTAAAACGTTCAATTGGATTATGAATAAAAGAAACACGCTTTGTAGGAACGGTGGAAGCATTCCAATTAATCTTAGGGGTTGCAAACGTTTCTCCTACTTGCTTAGCTTTATCATATTGCTGCAGCAGCAAAGCTTTCATCCTCTTTCCCTGATCGACCTGGTACTGCGTGAGATGATAAAAAGCTTTTTTAGTGTAAGGATGAGCCCATAATTCATTTATATAATTTTGCATTTGAGTGATGACGCTATCTTGTTTATGTTTACTGTTTGTAATAAAGACATCACGATCATAAACAAAGTCTGGAGGAGGCTTTTTAGCCAAATATTTGTCCCCTATATTCCGGCCCCCTATTATACCTAGCTGTCCGTCTACAATCATTATTTTGTCATGCATACGATTTTGCCACGCCCAAGGTTTAAACAATTGAAGCGGTTCGTAATACTTCACTTCAATATTAGGATGTGAGGCTAATGCGTAGAGCACGCCTCTTCGGTTTCCCCGCAAGCCGTTAGCTATCCCATCTAAAAGAACGCGAGTATGGACGCCTTGATCAGCTGCTTTAAAAAGAGCGGCCATAATTAAATCAGTTGACTCTCCTTTTCCTATTGAGTAATATGCAATATCAATCGATTTCTCAGCTTCTTGAATCATTTGAATACGAACTCTTCCTGCCTCATAACCATCTTCAAGAAGTCTCACTCGGTCCGTAGACTCCCTGTGACCAAAAAAGCTAGCCGGTTTAATTGAGGTCGTTTCCTCTCCTGTTTTTAAAGGTACATAAAAGAGAACCACCGCCGCTATAACCACGTACAGAATATATAGAGATAAAATAATAAGTAATCCTTTGAATGCTATTTTTATCATCGCAACTCCAGCTTTTTGTCTTTTTCTGTTATCGTTCACAAATAATAATCATTACATACAAGAAACTGCTTCCTTGATTGCTTTGCGCTTTGCCTTTTTGACACATTTATTTTTTCTGATTCACTATTTGTGTAGTATGCTAGTACATATCATAGAAAAAGGATGATGGTGATGGAGGAATATTCTTTTCGTTTTCATATTACAGATTCTTACCCTTTGCAAAATGAAAACGATAAAATAGAAGCTGTTGTACGCACCAAAATCAAGCATGCAGACCGAGGATGCTTGTATGAGGGTTATCTTCGTGTTCATATCACTAAAGTGGGGGTATTTCCTGTAGCAAAAGATATTGCTGAAGCGATTGGCGTTCGTTCGCTTCGTCAGCAGTTAGCGGCCGAATTAAAAAGATACGTACGGCCGCACCGCAATTTTTTATAACTTTATCCAAACATTTGTCCAAGTGGACTTTCATCTTCAATAATATCTTGAATAGCGTAGATAGAAATTGGAAAGTAAGGAATTCCATATGCGTAAGGAGCCAGGTCATACAGCTGATAAAAGAGCACAAGTGACTTATCGGCGATATAAAAATCTTGATCTGGTTTAATTCCTTTATATTCTCCAAGAACCATAATATCACGCTCTTTTATTTGCTCTCCTACTATTTTAGAAAGAATGCTCACGTAATTACTGTCTTTTTTAAATAGATCTTTGACTTGATACGTTTTTCCAGTCAGCACATTAAACGTTAATGGAACGACAACGGTCAATCCATGCGCTCCCCCGGAATAAGCAAAATTGACAAGTGTTAAGCTGAGCACATTTCGCTCGTTTGTTTTCAACTCATAATAACCCGTTTCTTCTGTATCCGGATTTTCTCCATATCCCTGCTGACGAATTAATTCATTCGTGCGCTGCAAAATTTTACTGTTCATGCTGTGCTGAACAGCTTGATTAGTCAAATGTACAACTGGATAGTAAACGTTTAACTTTTTCTTCACCATTTGTTGAGAATATACGGTTGCAGGCAACGTAACCATCGCTTCCTCCTCTTTGTATACAGGTTGTTACATTCTATTCTATTAGCCTCCATTCCATTACTGAAGCAAAAAAAGATTCAGACATAACGAAATCAATCCAACCTAAAGACGAACAAACTGGATAAATTATCCAGTATTGTCACTTGTAACACCGCTATTGATTTCCGCGCAAGATTTCGCTTTCTGCGGAAGTCTTCGCCTTGCCCTCCAATCACCAGCTAGAAGCACCTCCATACATGAAACCTATGTTGACTTTATCAATGAAAAAATCCGAACGAGTTTGATTCTCAATCAAGAATCAAACTCGTTCGGATCTTCATTCAACGAAAATACCTTTGTCTCAGCCTCTTTTTTACTTCTTATTATTTTACGTTGTTAATTGTTTTAGCAGCGTCTACCGTATTTTTCAATAACATTGTGATGGTCATCGGACCAACTCCGCCTGGTACTGGTGTGATATAACCTGCAACTTCTAAAGCCGCTTCGTAATCAACATCACCAACGAGTTTACCATTTTCCATTGTGTTACCTACATCAATTACAATGGCACCCGGCTTAATATCATCTGCTTTGATAAGTCTAGGTTGTCCTACAGCTGACACAAGAATATCAGCTTGTTTTGTTAAAGCAGATAAATCTTTTGTGCGAGAGTGAGCAATTGTTACCGTTGCACTTTCTTGAAGTAACAGCATGGATACTGGTTTACCAACAATATTGCTTCGTCCAATTACTACCGCATGTTTACCTGAAATTTCTTCACCTGAACGTTTAATTAACTCAACGATACCGTGTGGTGTACATGGTAAATAGCACTCATCGCCAATAACCATATTCCCTACGCTTACTGGGTGGAAGCCATCTACATCTTTTTTAGGAGATACAGCATTTAATACTGCTTTTTCATCAATATGTTTTGGTAATGGAAGTTGAATAAGAATACCATGAACAGATGGATTTCCATTCAAGTGATGGATTTCGTTTAAAAGCTCTTCTTCAGTAATCGATACGTCACGTTTGATAATTTCAGATGCAACACCGATTTCTTCACAAGCCTTTGCTTTTGCTTTTACATATGATTGAGAAGCAGGATTTTCTCCTACTAAAATCACGGTTAAACCAGGAACGATACCTTTTGTTTTTAATTGAGCTACCTCTTCTTTTAATGCGGCGCGCAGTTCTTGCGCTACTTCTTTTCCTTTAATTACTTTCGCTGTCATGATGTTTTTTGCTCCTTTCAACTGTAGCCATTTAATAAATGTACGAATTATAGTTATTAATCTAACACAAAAGTTCGGTTTTGTTCAATGTTTTTATTATTTTTATTTTAAATAGATGAAAATAAATAACAAATAACGTATATTCCGTTCTTATCGTACTATAATATTTTGTATTCACCAAAGGTGTTTTTATTCAAACATTGCTTTTCCAAATTAAAAACCGCACCTTTGGCACGGTTTTGAACGATTTATTTTTCTGTTGATATGCTTTTCTTTGTAGTCAACGGCAGCACGTCTTCCTCTGTTTTTAGATCCTTTACATGCATTTCCTTGAGAGGCGCACTTATTTTCTTATTTTTCGGAGGTTCTTCAAAATTCTCCACCCAATCACATAGCAGTTCAAATCCTTGATACACATAAGGCAGGAGAGGCTGAAGCTTTCGATCTGGGTCAATTTGATGATTCCATACTAAGCTATCAATGTGGTTGCCATTTTCAATTACATAGTGACGATGAAGGTGCTGCTTACCAGAATCTTTTACCAGTTGTTCATAAGGAAAAGCATGAATATCCGGAAAAATAAGAGCATCTAACGACCCTGTAATGCTTATCAACGGAACGGAAATATCACCTGTATTTTCAATTTCACGAACTCTTTGCTTTACATCTTGCGGTCTTTCTTGATAATCATACTTTTCAAAAATAGAATCTAATGAACGATCTCTAACTCCGTTTTCAAAAAGAGTCAAGTATTTTTGCCATGGAATGCTTCCAGGTGCTTGACTGTCAAACTCATCTCTATATATATTAAGCGTTAAAAACCAATAATACTGATCATGATATGGCCATAAAAACTCAGATCCTTTTGGCAACCCTGCTTGATACAAACGGTGCAAAGCTTCTTTTTGCGATTCACCTACGGTGTACAGTGCTTCTTCGGCATGATTTACAACAGGGGTTAAGGAAGTAATCAAGTTATCGTGATCAGCTCGCCACATAACCCCTTCCCATTCAACGCCTCCATTAAAAAGCTGAGGCTCCCCATTTTTCCCATCGTTTTCTAAAGCATAGCGAACAACATAACCCCCATTAGAAATACCTAACGCATACGTTTTTATATCAAAATATTCCGTCACTTCTTTTTGAAGTTTGTGACGATAATTTTCAAACAAAAATCTCTGAGCTATTTTTGTTACTTCTCGGTATTGAATATGCCATTTTCTAATGGAGTCTTCTTCTTTGACTAGAGCGTTCTTTGCTTTAGCAAATGGATCATCTCTCACTTCTTCTCCCTGAGTTCCTTTATCAGAAGCAGCAAACGCAAACCCTTTTGCCAACACATAGTCACTGAATAGTAAATCCGTTGATTTCTCATCTCGGGTAGCTGGGACTCCTGACATAACTAACTTTCCATTCCAATCATCAGGAATTCGAATGAGAAATTTACCACCATCAACTTCACCTTCTACTTGAACGCCCGTTATTTCTTCAGGCTGATACATGTAATACCATCCATTTTTTTCTTCTTTTGTTCCCCAATAGATAGGAGCCAGCCCAATGTTCCCATAGGCAGTCGCTGCTTGAAATTGAAGAGGATTTTTAGTCGTTAGCCAGTTTCCATACTTACCGTCAAACGTTGTGATATTCAAGTGATAACCTCCATTCACATTTGCTTTTGAAGACACTCTTGGGGACTGTACACGCATAATTCCAGCTAAATATTACCATCCTTTTCTCAAAAAGTACATCAAAACGCCTTTCTTACAGAAAGAAAGTAGACATTTATCACAACTGAGCCTATAGCGCCGTATAATATTGAAATTTATTCAAAAAAAGGAGTGTCAATGACTATGAGTTCGTTTAATCCTTCAAAACTTTCTACGACTCTTATTCCCCCTGCTACTTCCTCCTATCCGGTTTCCGGAAGAAAATATACTCTTACTCATTCTGATACAACCGGTCAGCTTTTTTTAAGCATCGGATGCTCATATAACAACAAGGCGATAGATAAAAATATGCGTGATGAAGTACTAGCTGCGCTTCACGTAACAGACCGACAAGCAGTTATTCAAGGCGAAGTTTTTGTTAGCGGAGGCGAGTTCAGCCGCGAGCAAGCGCAGCTTCGTTATCAAATTTTCCGTCGTGAACTCCCCCTTGCTTTAGAAGCAATGTTTTACGGAGATCAAGCGTTTTTTCAACATTATCCCGACTTGCTAAATACACCAATTTACATTTATTTTATATCGACTTATCAAGAATTTAGAGGGTGGTCCTATTATCAAACTCCTAAATTTTATTTAAAACAAACATGCAGCAGCTAGCACGCTTGTGCATAAACTAATGGGAAATGAACGAGGAAGGTGTGAATGTTTCATGTACAGTCAATGGGTTTCCCCCTATATGCCGCGCTATTACCATCCAGTGGTTCCTACTACGAATGAAAATTATTTAGAACCTTATAGATACAATGAAGACTTATTTTCTTATATCCTGCATGAAGAAGAGGAAGTTAGATCTACACGCGATGTAGACAGAGTGATGAAAATTTTAAAACGACAGTATCAGTCCATCTACAGAGATGCTCAACGAGGCGGGATGGATAGCAAACTAACAGAATACTTATTTCGTTCCATTGTAAGATTTGTTGATGATAACTATAACAATTACAGCGGATCTATTAACGAACGCGTTGAAAAAGCCGCGCGACAGTTAAAAAAACGTGACCCCTGGATATTTGAACTTTTTAACTTATACAGCGTTTCCCCCGCTTCACAAGTTCGAATTACCAGCACGATTTTAACCGTTTCATTTGAGAATTTACGTAGAGGAAATGAAGTGCCAAATACTAGATAAACAAAAAACCGCCACAATTGTGACGGTTTTTTGTTATGGTAATACAGTTGCTCCCATTAGATGGCTATCAACTTGTTTAGCTACTTCACGACCTTCATGAATAGCCCATACGATTAAACTTTGCCCACGACGAGCGTCACCAGCAGCAAAAACACCTTCAACATTTGTTTTGTAATTTCCATACGCTGCATCTACGCGACGATTTTTCGTTTCAACACCAAACGCTGATAGAACCGGATGCTCTGGACCTTCAAACCCAATCGCAATAAAGACAAGCTGAGCTGGCCATACTTTTTCTGTTCCTGGAATTTCGGTAAAGATGTACTGTCCATTTTCACCTTTTACTTTTTCCATTTGAACCGTATGAAGTTCCTTTAGATTGCCTTGCTCATCTGCCACGATTTTTTTCGTTTGAATTGAATATTCACGTGGATCGTCCCCAAACTTCGCCTGTGCTTCTTCATAAGCATATTCAAGATTAAATACATGTGGATATTCAGGCCACATATTATCTGCCGTACGCTCAGCAGGAAGTTGAGGATGTTTACCAAACTGAACAACGCTGCGGCATTTTTGACGAAGAGCAGTAGCTACACAGTCAGCTCCAGTGTCTCCGCCTCCAATAACAATAACGTCTTTTCCTTCAGCATCAATAAATTGACCATCTTTGAAGTTAGAGTCTAAAAGGCTTTTTGTTGAAGTTGTTAAGTAGTCCATTGCAAAGTGAACTCCTTTTGCTTCACGACCTTCTAATACTAGATCTCTTTGCTTCTGAGCCCCTGTACACAAAATTACAGCATCATATTGTTCTTTTAACTCTTCAGCAGTAATGTCTTTTCCAACTTCCGTATTCGTTACAAAATCAATACCTTCTTGCGTCAATAAGCGAACACGTCTTTCCACTACTTCTTTATCTAGCTTCATATTCGGGATTCCATATGTTAATAAACCGCCAGCACGATCTGCTCTTTCATATACCGTTACTGAATGACCCGCTTGGTTCAGCTGATCTGCGCTTGCTAAGCCTGCTGGCCCAGAGCCAATAACAGCAATTTTTTTACCTGTTCTCTTCTCCGGAATACGCGGAGTAATCCACCCATTCTCAAAGCCTTTATCAATAATAGCGCGTTCGATATTCTTAATCGAAACGGCTGGATCTGAAATAGCAAGCGTACAGGAACCTTCACACGGAGCAGGACAAACTCGTCCTGTAAACTCCGGGAAGTTGTTCGTTTTCATTAAACGCTCTAAAGCTTCTTTCCAGCGTCCTTTATAAACTAAATCATTCCACTCTGGAATTAAGTTATAGATTGGACATCCAGAAGTAAAAGCATTAATATCCATTCCCATGTGGCAAAAAGGTGTGCCACAATCCATACATCGTGCCCCTTGACGGCTTAGCGCTTCATCAGATAAAGGAGCAGCATACTCTTTCCAATCACCTAAACGTTTTAACGGGTCACGTTCCTTCCCTTTTTCACGTTTGATTTCCATAAATCCTGTTGGTTTTCCCATCGTACTCTCCCCTTTCTTACTGAGCTACCGCTTCTTGTTGTTTTGCCGATGCTTTCTTTTCTTGTTTTGCATTCTCCTCAAACGCACTCATAGCTGCTTCTTCTTTCGTTAGTCCAGCTGCTTTTTGCTCTTCAATGCGATTCATCATGCGTTTATAATCATTCGGAATCACTTTTACAAATTTTGAAAGTGATTGTTCCCAATTTTCCAAGACAAATGCTGCTTTATGACTGTTCGTATATTTCAGATGATTTGAAACCATCTCTTTTACTTCTTCTGCTTCTTCGCCTTTTAAGCCCTCAAACCCAATCATGTCTTTATTGCAAAGGTTTTTGAATGCTTCTTGATCATCAGCAAATACGTAAGCAATACCGCCTGACATTCCTGCACCAAAGTTTTTACCTACATCGCCTAATACGACAACGCGTCCGCCAGTCATATATTCACAGCCATGATCGCCAATTCCTTCAACCACTACGTTCACACCGCTGTTACGAACTGCAAAACGTTCCCCTGCTAGCCCGCTAACATAAGCTTCACCGCTTGTTGCACCGTAAAATGCAACGTTCCCAACGATAACATTCTCGCCTGACACAGCTGTTGTTTCCTTAGGTGGAGCAACAATGATTTTACCTCCTGATAAACCTTTTCCGATATAATCATTTGCATCTCCAGTTAGATACATAGACATTCCTTTTGGAACAAACGCACCAAAACTTTGTCCTGCTGAGCCAGTGAATCGAAGAGTAATCGTATCTTCTGGCAGACCTTTCTCACCGTAACGTTTTGTAACTTCACTTCCCACAATTGTTCCAGCTACACGGTTAATATTAGAAATTGGAAGTTCTAACTCGACTTGATACTTATGCTCGATTGCTTGCTGTACCGCAGGCAAAATCTTTTGCATATCAAGAGATTCGTCAATTTTATGATTTTGAGGTGTTTTAAAGGTACGTACACCTTCAGCTTGATATAAAAGAGTTGTTAAGTCTAAGTGCTGAGCCTTCCAGTGATTTTTTGCACGTTCGCTAACGCTTAATACGTCTGTACGTCCAACCATTTCATCCACTGTTTTAAATCCAAGTTCAGCCATAATTTCGCGCACTTCTTGTGCAACAAATTTCATATAGTTAACGATGTGGTCCGCTTCTCCCAGGAACTTTTTACGAAGCTCTGGATTTTGCGTCGCCACTCCAACTGGGCATGTATCTAAGTGACACGCACGCATCATGATACAGCCTAAAACAATTAAAGGTGCCGTAGCAAAACCAAACTCTTCTGCTCCTAGAAGTGCTGCCATGACTACATCTTTACCCGTCATTAATTTCCCATCTGTTTCAAGCACTACTTTTTCACGAAGACCGTTTAACATAAGTGTTTGATGAGCTTCTGCTAAGCCAAGTTCCCACGGTAGTCCAGTATGTTTAATACTTGTTTTTGGAGATGCTCCCGTACCTCCGTCGTAACCGCTAATGACAATAACATCCGCTACTCCTTTTGCTACTCCGGCAGCAATCGTTCCTACACCTGCTTTTGAAACGAGCTTGACGCTGATTCGTGCATCACGGTTTATATTTTTCAAGTCATGAATAAGCTGCGCTAAATCTTCAATCGAATAAATATCGTGGTGTGGAGGAGGTGAAATTAAGCCTACTCCTGGCGTTGATCCACGCACATCTGCCACCCATGGATATACTTTGTTTCCTGGAAGCTGACCGCCTTCTCCAGGTTTTGCACCTTGTGCCATTTTAATTTGAAGCTCATCTGCATTCACAAGGTAGTGACTTTTCACCCCAAAACGCCCAGAAGCGATTTGTTTAATCGCACTGCGGCGATTATCTCCATTCTCATCCAGAGTGTAGCGGCTAGGATGCTCGCCGCCTTCTCCACTGTTGCTGCGTGCTCCTAAACGGTTCATCGCAATCGCTAATGTTTCATGAGCTTCTTGACTTAAAGATCCAAACGACATAGCACCTGATTTAAAACGTTTTACAATCGAATCAACTGATTCCACTTCATCAATGGAGATAGATGAACGCGATCCATTAAACGAGAACAGATTGCGCAAGAAACCGATGCGTTCTTCATTAGCCGATTCAGAGAATTTTTTAAATAAGCTGTAATCTCCCTTACGGCAAGCCCACTGCAGCGTGTGAATTGTTTTTGGATTAAACGCATGATGCTCGCCCGTGTGTCTCCACTGAAAGTCACTTCCTGATTCTAACGTTTGCTCAATTGTTTCAACATAAGCATTGTCATGACGCGTTTTTGCTTCTTTTGCAATAACATCTAAACCGATACCGCCAAGCTGCGAGGCAGTACCTGTAAAATATTGCTCGATAACCTCTGCACTGATTCCAACCGCTTCAAAAATTTGTGCGCCCCGATAACTTTGCACCGTTGAAATACCCATTTTAGACATTACTTTTACGACACCTTCAGTAACGGCTTTTACATATTTCTCAACAGCATAATCATACGATACGTTCAACGTACCTGCGTTAATTTCATTTTGATATGTTGCAAAAGTAAGATATGGATTAATTGCGTCTGCGCCGTAACCAATCAGCGCTGCAAAATGGTGCACTTCACGCGCTTCTCCCGTTTCCACTACAATGCTCGCCTTTGTACGGTTTCCTTTTCGCACTAGGTGCTGGTGCAGCCCGCTGACAGCTAATAAAGCTGGAATAGCTACGGATTGAGCTCCCGCTTCACGGTCTGTCAGAACAAGGATGCTAGCACCTGCGTTAATTGCCGCTTCAGCTTCAGCAAATACGCGATCAAGATCTGCTTTTAAATCATTTGTAAATACAGCAGATATAACGGCACTTTTGAAATCCGGATGAATGGCAGACTTCAGCTGATCAGTTTGATCGTTTGTTAAAACCGGCGTCTCAAGCTGAATTCGATGAATGTTTTCTTTGGTTGGATGCAGTAAATTCCCTTCTGCACCAAGCAATGTCATTGTCGATGTAACCAACTGTTCACGAATAGCATCAATCGGTGGATTCGTTACTTGAGCAAATAGCTGCTTAAAGTAATTGAACAGCGATTGAGGAAGATCAGACAACACGGCTAATGGAGTATCGTTACCCATTGAACCAAGCGGATCTTTTCCTTCTGTAATAACTGGAACTAAATATTTATGAATATCTTCATACGTGTAGCCAAATGACTTCTGGCGAATGACCAAATCATCGAAGTATTCAGATTTTTCTTCCTGCACTTCTGGCAACGTTACCAGCTGTTCATCTAACCACTCTTGATAAGGCTCAGCGTGTGCCATTTCAGATTTAATTTCTTCGTCTGAAATAATTCGGCCCTCCTCTAAATCGATTAGAAGCATTTTACCTGGGCTTAAACGATCTTTATATAATACATTTTCATCTTCAACATCAATGACGCCTACTTCTGATGAAAGGATGATGTAATCATCTTTTGTAACATAGTAGCGAGCTGGACGTAGACCGTTACGGTCTAAAATAGCACCGATTTGCTTTCCATCCGTAAACGAAATAGCAGTCGGACCATCCCATGGCTCCATTAATGCGCTATGATACTCATAGAAAGCACGTTTTTCTTTTGACATGTGCGGATTCTCAGACCAAGGCTCTGGAATAAGCATCATCGCTGCATGCGCTGGCTTACGGCCGGCCAATACAAAGAACTCTAGCGCATTATCTAACATGGAGGAGTCGCTTCCTTCAGCATCTAAAATCGGAAGAACCTTCGGCAAATCCTTACCAAATGCGTCCGAAACAAACTGTTGTTCACGTGCTCTCATCCAGTTTTGATTACCGCGAAGCGTATTGATTTCACCGTTATGAATTAAATAACGGTTTGGATGTGCTCTTTCCCAGCTTGGGAACGTGTTTGTGCTAAAGCGAGAATGCACTAAAGCGAACGCTGAAGTAAAATCTTCATCTTGTAGGTCAAGATAAAAAGCATCAACTTGCTCAGGCGTTAATAACCCTTTGTACACAATTGTTCTACTTGAAAGACTCGTAAAATAAAAACGGTTTTGACGCGCTTGCGCCCAATTTTCCGCTTGCTTACGAATAACATATAGCTTGCGTTCAAACGCTAAGTCATCTTGAATACTGTCATTTGCCCCAATAAATACTTGTCGTACGTACGGACAGCTTTCTTTTGCAACTTTTCCGATTTTTCCGACATTTACAGGTACAGTTCTCCAACCTAGTAACGTTTGTCCCTCTTCTTCAATTAATTTATTAATATAAGCTTCGATTTCTCGACGCTCGTCTTCGTTATTTGAGAAAAAGATCATTCCAACTCCATAACGACCTTTTTCAGGCAAGTTCAATTCAACGCATGTCTTTTTAAAGAACGCGTGTGGAATTTGTACCATTAATCCAGCTCCATCTCCTGTTAGCGGATCACTTCCCTGTCCGCCTCGATGGTCAAGCTGGCAAAGCATATTTAGTCCTTTTTTAACGATATCATGTGACGCTACGCCTTTCAATTGAGCGTATAGTCCGATTCCACATGCATCGTGCTCAAATTCAGGACGGTAGAGACCTTGAGCTTTTGGCATTTGATTGTATGTCATCTTCTTCTCCCCCGTTCGTTTTCTTTATCTTTTTAAGATCACCTGTTTACATTGTAAGTTTTCAAATCAATATAAACAATATATAATTTAGATAAAACTAATCTAATTTTGATATATATAGATGGAGGATGCCTATGGAACTGCGTCAATTACGCTATTTTATGGAAGTTGCAAAAAGAGAACACGTATCTGAGGCGGCAGAATATCTGCATGTAGCTCAATCAGCGATCAGCCGTCAAATCGCGAACCTGGAGTCTGAGCTAGGTGTTAGTTTATTCAAACGCGAAGGAAGAAATGTCAAGTTAACAGCAATAGGAAAAGTCTTTCTTGAGCATACGGAGACGGCTATGAAAGCTATTGACTATGCGAAAGAACAAATTGATGAATACCTGGATCCCGAAAGAGGAACGATTAAAATCGGATTTCCCACAAGCCTTGCCAGTCACCTTCTTCCTACTATTATATCAGCCTTTAAAGAAGAACACCCAAATGTTGCTTTTCATCTTAGACAAGGTTCGTATAAATTTTTAATTGAATCGGTTAAAAAAAGAGATATTAATATTGCTTTTTTAGGTCCTGTACCTGTAGAGGACCAGAGTATAGAAGGCCATATTCTATTCACTGAAAATCTTTTAGCCCTTGTTCCTTCTCATCATCCGCTCGCTGAACGGGATAACATTCGGCTACGGGATTTAAGAAATGAAGATTTTGTGCTATTTCCAAAAGGATTCATTTTACATAAAATGGCCTTCGACGCTTGCAAACAAGCAGGATTCATGCCCAATATTTCATCTGAAGGAGAAGATTTAGATGCGATTAAAGGTCTTGTATCCGCAGGAATCGGCGTCACGCTTCTTCCTGAAAGCACAGTGTCTGAAACGACTCCTCGTTTTACGACTAAACTCCCTATTCATACGCCGCAGCTTCAGCGTACAGTCGGGATGATTATTCCTCGAAATCGTGATTTAGCACCTTCTGATAAAATTTTTTATAAGTTTGTCAAAACCTTTTTTGAACGGCTGGAGCAGTATAAATAAGAGAGGCCCCCCTGCCTCTCTTATTCTTTGCTTTATACACTATTCCTCAGCTGATCAATTGTATAAATAGCTCTTCTTCCCCTAAATCTAACAGGCATTGACGCTTACCGGACTCTTTCTTATACTGAAGTAACTGACTAAAAAGAAACAAGGTGACTGCTATGGATTTTAAAATTAATTTTTTATCATTTTACGTAATACAAGTAGAAGGAAAAGAAGAACAGGCTTCTAAACAATATAAGCATTTTCAAACGCTTGATACAGAAGAATATGACGAAAGTTCCATTAAAGATTTTTTAGACGGTGAATTTAAAAAAATTGTAAAACGCAAAGTAGAGCGACACCCCAAAGCAGAACAAGTGCCTACAAAGCTCGGGTATTTTATAGTTGAACCAGGGCACGCTCTCGACTCAAACCCTAATTATAATTTATTTCACCGCACTCGTTTTGCCACCACCAAAGAAGAATTTGAAGAAAATAGCGAACAGTTTATCAATGCATACCTTGATACTGCAGCCGTTCGAGGAGGAGCATTTTTAGTTGTATCTGCTGTTCCAAGAAAATATTTTGATCATGCTTTTGTGTTTATTTTAAAATGTGACTTCGAACCAAAAGTGGCTTCAATTTCAGATGAATCAACCCTTATTCGTCACGTAGAAATGGCGATTACTACTAAAAACATGAAATCTATTCAATACCCCTACATGCCTGAAGAAGGCATGGTCGAAGAAAGTGAACTCGTCATACATCAAGCGTCTCACGCCCGTTACTTTGAGGACTTCTTGAAATTTATTGACTACAACGAGCCGATGCCCGAGATTATGAAAACACAAGTGATGGATATGGTGCGTGAACACGTCAGCGAAACGTTTGAAGCAGAAAGCGTAGAACTTGAACAGTTTGAGTCAGACATGGAACTGTGGGCAACAAGTGAAAAGCGTGAGCTTCAAGAACGTCTAGATACGCATCAAGTCATGGAAGCTGCTGCTCATATCGTCGAGCATACGCCTGATGCGGAGCTTAAAATGAAGCTTGGCGAAACAGAGATTAAAGGGCTGTTAGCTGATTTCGGTGAAAATATTCACTTAGCAAAAGTAAACGGACGCTACGTGGCGTTAATTGAAGCAGAATCGATTCTGTTTGAAAAAGGCGCTTCGCCGATTGAGTTTCATAAGCCTGGTGATTTGCACGGGATTATTGAAAAGATCAGCAGTAAGAAATGGGAAGAATAAATAAAAGCTAGAGAGCTATGTAGCTCTCTAGCTTTTATTTAACTGAAAAACCAGCTCTATTTATCCACCTTAATTCTCTACTAATTGGCTCACGGAAACATTTTGTTCATTTTCCGGCTGACCTAGCGGATAAATTCTTACCGTATCATTTCCTTCGCTTACATGTTGAATATAAACGGCCGTATCGTTATACGTAACGTTAGCCATAACGGGTGAATCAGCAATTTGTTTTGCTCGCTGCTTGTCCACGTTTCTTCCCCCCTCTATGCTGATATACATATAAGGTTTGCTCAAAGAATAAATGCTATTCGCCCCTAGAGCAGTTCTATCGTTTTTTAGCTGTGCGGTAGCCAAGGTAAAAAACGAAAGAAGTATAGGTCATGAATGCAGCTCCAGCCAGCAAGAGCATTTTGTGATGATGCCAAAGGGCCGCATATGTTTTGATGAAGATTCCCTTTGTAAGTAAAATATATTGATACACAATAAAAGCAACCACTAAAGCAAGAAACAGCACTCGAAACAAACGAATGAAATCAATGTTAGATAAAATGGAAGCAGCTTTTACCCAGGGCGATGTAGGAGGCTCCGCTTTTTTAGTGCTTCGGCTCTTCGACTTTTGTTTCTTTGCAGGCGGAGCTTTTGATTCTTCTATTTTAGGTGCTGGTTTTTGTTTTCCTTGAGCCATCGGTCACTTTCCCTCTTTCTTAAATAAAGTGTCTAAAAAAGAAGCTTTTCTATTTTGCATATTCAAGAAAGGACCGGCTATCTCCTTTTGACTTTTAAAAATACTTTCCTTTTTTAAATATAGAATGTCTTTAGGTATGTGCCTATAGCATTTTTCTTATCTTCGCATACGTTATATCGTGTTTGATTTGAAATTACTATGTAAAAGGAGCGGTGCCCTAATGAACCCTTATTATTTCAACCCTGGATACAGTCCTCAGCAAGTTGATTACTCAGTTCAACAATACTACCCCCCTTACGTACCACAGCATGAAGAATACGATGAAAGACAGCAGCTTCAAAATCTTGGAGGATTTGAACGAAGAATTCGTGCCCTTGAGAGACAAAATGAGGAGCAAGTCAGAGAAATTACTCGTTTAAATCGCGTTGTGGAGCGACATACTGATCGTATAAACAGATTAAATCAGCGCTTACGCAATGTAGAAAGAAGACTTAACATTCCATTTACAGCAAGCCAGGACGGATTTTAAACTCACCTTAAGCATTCCCGTTTCTTTTGAGCGAGAATGCTTTTTTACATGTCTTCTGTCATTTTTGATAGCACACAGGATATTTGATTAAACTTTACATAAAATAAAATTTGACTATGAAAAAGAAAAGGAGAAAATCACATGAAATCCCCTGTTGTTATTTGTCCTAACTGTCATTCTCAAAAAGAGCTTGCTACCGTTTTAACTGCTCAGTCCAATCAAAACGTTATCTATACATGCTCAGCTTGCGGCTATAAGCTGACAAACATTAAAACAAGCAAAGGATAATCAGTATCTCTCACCTCACTTAGTACCTATACTCAATACGTTCTTCTGTCCATATACAAAAATTAACGTTTACGTAAATGTTATTATTTTTGTATACTGATAGTATTATGGGAAAGGGAGTTGAAGAAGTTGAAGTTTAAAATGAAGGAACGCGGGCAGCTGCATTTGAGTCCGGAAGGAAAACAATTAATTTTAGACTTGTACGAATCAAATATGATGGAATCTGTAAATGAAGCTTTGGATGCTGAAACAAGAAGCTTTCACAGTGGAAAAGCCGATGGAATACAGGCTATTTTACTTCTTTTAGGGGTACAGCTAGAAGAAAACACTTCACAATCATAAATGAATGCCCTATAAAAACCGTAAAAGCAGACGCACTCTTCTGGTGAATGCGCCTGCTTTTTATGATTCTTCCTGCTCAAATTTTACAATTGCAGTCTTAGCACGATCTCTCAATGACAGAAGGTCAGACTCTACTTTTAAGATATTTTTCTTTTTCTGTTCAATCAGCTTGAGCTGCTCTTCTACCGTATGTAACACTTGCTCTAACTTTTCTTTTTGTTGACTTGTTCCTTTCACTTGCCTATAATCCATCTTTTGTATTTCAAGAGTATCACTTAAAGCAAGAAATTCCTGTAATTCTTGAAGTGAAAAACCCATGACTTCTTTGGCATTCGTAATCTTCTTTAAAAATTCTACATGTTCTTCAGTGTACAGACGAAATCCACCTTCACTTCTTGGAGGTGCTGGCATCAGTCCAATTTGTTCATAATAACGAATCGTACGTTTTGTTAAACCGCTTTGCTTCGCTACATCATCTATTTTTAGTTCACTCATTTTTAAATCCCCTTTAATCAATTCACAATGTCAACTTTTCATACTTGTTACTATTATACACTAACGCTAGATATCTCAAAACAAATCTGAACAGCTGTGCACTTATTTAAAAATAAATAAGCAATTTCTTTACCCTTTTTTAGAGTAAAAAAATTGCTTATACAGTATATGCTGGGTTCTTTTCTCTAAAACCTTATCATAAGTGCCGTTTTTGTTAATTTACGATTTAGCATACAAATTAATAAATTTGTTTTTGAGAGTTCTTATTTCTATCCACTAAATGTTTATTAACTTGTATGTAGCCTTCTCTTTCTGTACTAGCCCCGCCTGCGCTGAGTACACCGATAGCCACGCATGCTATCCAACCTAATTTCATTATAACAGAAAGCGCTTACATAATAAAGTGTTATGCTTTAATTTCTAAAAAGTTATAAATACAATCAGCAGGTCTTTTTCCACCTCCTGCTGATTTGTTAAATAGAACCGGCAAGATCCAGCATTATCAAACAGTAAATAGATCGTCTTAATAAGCTACTTTATAAATCAAAAACCGTTCATATGGGTTTTTACGATCCAACTCTGGCAGCATTACCTCTTCTTTTAAAATGAAAGAAGGATGTTTTTCGAGGTGATGAAGATAATCCTCCGAACTATAATATAAAATCAAATCAATCTCGCGCTTATTCTCTTCCCACGAAAGCAAAATATTGTTCACTACTTGGATAAAGATTTGAACTGAAAAAGGATTAAAAAAATAAAAGCAGTTGTCTAATGGATGAATCTTATATTCCTGGGCTAAACAACACTGAAAATGAATAGGATGTTTGCGGCCCTTGGCTTTTTTCAAATAGCGCCTCTGGTTATCTATGGCCTGCTCATAAAAGTGTTCATTCATTTCTATCCCTACGGCGGTGGCATTGCACAGGTAGTTCACATAAAAATTTAGCCTTCCTTTTCCACACCCGAAGTCGACAATTCTATCGCTGCTTGTTAGCTCATACTGAGTGAAAAGTGTTTCTAATGCACTATAAGGCGTGGGTTCATAACGATGGTAATGAAATGAATCATTAAATCCCTTTTGTTCTCCCGTTGTTCTTATATTTAATAAAGCGTCATAATATTGCTCATTCATGGCCAATCTCCTGTTTATAGTTGTTGAAAAAGAGAAGGACAGATGTCCTTCTCTTTTTTCTCACTCTACTTTCACACGCATTTCTGATATTTTAAGACCAATCTCTTCGATTAACTGCACAGCTTCCGCTCGCTTTTGATCATCTAATGTGCTGATTCCCCGTACGTCTACGCTTTTTAAATATCGATAAGAGGCTTTAAGACGTTCTAGGGTATCTTCTTGGTCAAATGTTTTCATGATTATCTCCTCCAGTATATGTAGTTACTATATGTATACCACAAACATGTCCGTAATAAATCTAACCTGTTTAATAAATACTAAACGTATCTGATTTATCTAAGAGGAAATGCACTTCTAATAGCTGATATATACTCAAAAAATTCCTGAGTTTTCGAATTTTTACGTTCATTTCTCGTGTTAGTTGCAAAAAAAGCTTCTCTTTGCGCTTTACTTATCTCAATTTGCACACCCATCCGCCTAGCTGTTTTATTGGTTATATTTCTAGGGCTTGTACCGGAAAAAGGGTCTTGATCTGATAAAATTTCTGTACTAAAACCTTTGGAAACAAGCGCTTCATACACTTTGGATCTTAATGCCTTGTCAGCACCGCCGATTTTAGTGTGTTTTTCACTTTTATCATTGTATCCATGAAAAGATACGGCATAGTCTTCTTTCGATATAATAGTTAGCGCATGAGGTTCATCAAAATGAGTGGATGTGATATGAAGATCGGCATTTCCTGCTTTCTTTAACCCTTCAAATATATAGTACGAGTATTCGTTTCCTGCTAGCCCAACAGCAAGTTCGGATGTTCCAGTTTCGATACCTCCGCCGTGTATCGCAAGCATAATAATGTTAGAAGGTCTGATTTCGAATTGAATTTTGTAGTCTTGGTTGTATACTTCATGAGAGGCAAGTTCAGAGAAGCTAGCATATTTATCTGGCATCATATATCCTCCTTGTGAATAAGACATAGTAAACAAACTTATTAGTTCTTTCTTTAATGTACCACATCTTTTCTTTCATCACACACTATGTGATTGCAATTACCAATAAATATGGTACGATTAAGTTCGAGTTTCTTGCTCGTTAAAAGTTCACCAGATAGTCAAAATTTTCATTTTTAAGCATTCCATTTTTATCTTATAATAAAGGATGTACTTATTTTTAATTGGTAATTCGACATTATTCTTTGTTTTTTTAAAAAGTTCAAGGAATGTTAACAAATTTTACGAGCAACCTTGATGTAATTACGATATTTTTTTGTTAAAATAGTTTAGTTGATTAATAAAGATTAGGTTTATTCATGTAGGAATAAGCTCAAAAAGGAGAATTGCTGTGAAAAATACCGAAGTTATCACAAAGGAATCACTTCCTATCAATCAGTATTTTTCCCGGGAAGTAATCAGTGCTATTATAAAAACTGGGATTATTAAATCGAACTCACTAGGAATGGTTGCTGGGCTTTGTCTCGCAATTGCTGTTAATGACTTAAGCTTTGTGACACAAATTCCTATCATTATTTTGGCTTTAATTGGGACATCCTTTGTCGTAGGAGGAGCTGGGGCAGTTAATAACTTCTATGACCGTGATATTGATGCGATCATGAAACGTACGAAAGACAGACCGACGGTAACAGGAGCGGTCAACCCTAAATTTGCTCTATGGTTAGGACTGGCTTTATTTGTTATCGGTGTAGGCATTTTATTTTTAGTTTCTAACATGGCCGCCATTATGGGTATTTTAGGATTTTTCTTTTATGTAGTGCCTTACACTATGCTCACAAAACGTACAACTATCTATAATACCGAAGTTGGAAGTATTTCTGGAGCTATGCCTCCAATCATTGGCTGGGCCGCTATTTCACCAGACTTATTTCATCCGGTAGCCATTGGATTGTTTGTATTTATGTTTTTATGGCAGCCTCCTCACTTCTACGCTATTGCCATTAGAAGACTTGAGGAATATAAAGCCGCAGGTGTACCAATGCTTCCTGTAGTAAAAGGTATCCGTCGTTCCAAAGTCCAAACGCTTGTATACCTAGTTATTTTGCTAGCGGCATCTTTCTTATTTTTGTCGTTTAGTAAAATTATCGCATTTACAATGTTCGGTTTAACACTAGTATGGATGCTTCTTGGAATTGTTGGATTTAAAAAATTAGAAGATACAAAATGGGCTACTTTAATGTTTGTGTTCTCATTGAACCATCTTACGATTATTTTTGCCCTTATGATTATACTGTCATTTTTTAAATAATAAACGTTCAAAAGCAGGTAGCTATCAGCTACCTGCTTTTATACTAGATACATCTTTTGCTTTAAGCGAAATCATTCCTCCGTACCTTGCCGAAACTGCTCCACCTAACGCGTTAGCAAACATTGTGTACTGCTTCTGTGACTCCTCACTTTCAGGTAATCCTTTTTCGTGAACACACCATAAAATTCCTGCCATAAATGCATCACCCGCTCCCGTCGTGTCTATCACCTGCACTTCATTTGCACTCACATGAAGCGTTTGATTTGCAGTAACGGCTGCTGCGCCATTTTCTCCCTGAGTGACCCATACGTACGGAATATGATACGCGCTCAGTTTTTCTAGGCTTTCTGTCAGGTCTGCTGAATTCATCAAAAATAGGAGCTCATCTTGAGAGATTTTCAAAATGTCTGTTTCGGACAAAAACGGTGTCACGATATTTCTACATGCTGCTTCACTTTCCCATCTTTTCATTCGAATATTTGGATCAAACGCTACAAGCATACGATGTTTTTTTGCGAGCTTCACAGCTTCTTTTGTAGTTTCCTGGGAAATCGGATGAAACAACGTACCTGATCCAAAATAAAAAATCGCTGCCTGCTCAAATAAAGCTTCCTGCAGCTCATGTTTGTACACTTGCTCATGAGGTGTAGAATCTATGTAGGAATGAAAGTAACGATCTCCTTCTTTACTTTTATGTACATACACTTCACAAATTTTTTTAGTCTCCGATATTACACAGCCGCTTTGATTCACTCCTTCAATTAAAAGGTTCTTTCTTACAAAATCACTTGTTTCATCACTGCCTAACTTACAGATATAATATGCTTTTGCTCCTAACTTCTGAACGCCGACTGCTACATTAACGGTTGTGCCTCCTAAAAAAGGGGCAAAGCTAGTGTTAAATTCGTTTTTAGCAATATAATCAATAAATGCCTCACCGTATGAAATAATTCCTTTTTTCAAGTTAATCCTCACCTTCTTTCTTCTGTCTCCCAACGCATTTGACACATACACACGCTTTTCCTCTGCTTCCTAAAGGAATTTGTTTAAACAGATCAGGAGTAAAAACTTTCTGCATGCACCAACACTTTTCTATTTCTCTGCCTTGTACAGAAGCACAGTTATTTTTTTCTCCGCAGATAGGACATCTGCTATCATCGCCTGAAAATGGCATGAATTCCTCTCCTTTTTTTCTATGCAGTTGTATAGATTATCTTTATTAGTATACAAGAGGTGGTTAAAATGTGCGTTCTGCTTTTTGATATTTTCGTTTTCAACTTCTTCTATTCTTGGTACTATACATATAAAGGAAATAACATATTGCGAAAGGAGCTTTTATGACAACTCATTTATTTCACCAAAAACCCCTTGCTACATGGATGCATGAATATCCTTTATTAACACCTTTAATCAATAAACAGGAAATACTTTGGATAAATCCTTATATAAAACCTGCTCAAAAAGCACTTTCTTCTCTTTCTTTACATACCAAAGATATAAAAGATGCAAAAGAACGACTTTTTCGCTTTTCTTCTTTTCTTCAAATCGCTTTTCCGGAGCTGAAAGCATCAAAAGGAATCATTGAATCACCTCTTCAAGAAGTTGCATACATGAAAGACTATTTAAATCAACAAATGAATAATAAGCTGCAAGGAAAATTATTGATGAAATGCGATCACGCTCTTCCCATATCAGGTTCTATTAAAGCAAGAGGCGGTATTTATGAAGTATTAAAATTTGCTGAAAGTCTTGCTATCAAAGAAGGACTGCTTACCGAGGAAGACAGTTACGCTCTTCTAGCTGAAGAACGATGTGAAAAGTTATTTTCTTCTTATTCTATTGCAGTAGGATCTACCGGTAATTTAGGTTTAAGCATTGGTATTATGAGCGCTACTCTCGGCTTTAACGTCACGGTCCATATGTCAGCGGACGCTAAAAAATGGAAAAAAGATCTGCTTCGTTCTAAAGGTGTAACCGTTATTGAATATCAGTCTGACTACGGAAAAGCCGTGGAGGAAGGACGAAAGCAAGCCGAAGCAGACCCCGCCTGTCATTTTATTGACGATGAACAGTCTAGAGATTTATTTCTCGGTTATTCCGTGGCGGCTTTACGTTTGAAAAAGCAGCTAGCCGAGCTGCGGATTCAAGTAGACGCCGAACACCCTTTATTTATCTATTTGCCTTGCGGAGTAGGCGGAGGTCCTGGCGGTATTACGTTTGGACTAAAAGCAATATACGGTGATCACGTTCACTGCTTTTTTGCTGAACCTACTCACTCTCCTTGCATGCTGCTTGGATTAATGACCGAGCTGCATGACGGCATTTCCGTTACGGATATTGGACTTGACAATGTAACAGCTGCCGATGGACTAGCTGTAGGAAGGCCATCTAGCTTTGTAGGTGAAACGATAAAATCGCTTATTAGCGGAATTTATACCGTAGAAGATGATCAGCTTTTCCGATTTATTTATGAGCTAGCCAATCGTGAAAACATGTATATAGAACCTTCAGCAGCGGCTGGTTTACAAGGCCCTCTCCACCTGTTGGAAAGCGGGTCGTCCTATATACAAGCGCAAGGACTAGAAAACGATATGTCAAAAGCTACTCACCTTGTATGGTCAACTGGAGGCAGTATGGTGCCAGTTGAAGTGATGAACAGCTATTACGAGCAAGGGAAAAATTTAATGAATAGATAACGTCAAAAGGCATGGAGAACAATGATGTTCTTCATGCCTTTTTAGCTGAAGTAGCTTGCAGAAAGATAGGATGCCAAATCTCAAATGGAAAATATCCGGACTTATAGCTTCCGCTTGTACCCATAGTTGCAATTTTTATTTTCCTGTATCCTTTTTTCCATAAAAAAGTGCCTGCAAACACCTCAATTTCTTCTATTTTCTTCCTTCTAATAATCGTTGTTTTTCGTGTTAAAAACTGCGATCGAATACTGACAAATACATCGTTCATCATCAAGCCGCCTTGACGATAGCCCAACAAGTGAATAAGTACGTATATAAGGCATAGCACAGCAATAATCCACACAAACATTGATTTCCAAAAGCTAATGCCAATCCCTGCTGCCGCAAATAACAAGACCGGTAATAGTAATGGATACCACGCATATTGAATCGCTGTATTTCTTGGACACTTTATATATTCATAGTGCGGCACATATACGTTCATTAATGCTGAAATCTCTTTTTGCTGGATAAACGGGTGTAAATAGACCTTTTCTTTTAAATCAGAGGTTACGACGTTTAACGAAACGGAAGACCATCCAAATAAGCGCCGGACCAACCCTTCCTCTATCGTAACAGCCTGTATTTTATGAAAAGGAATCGTAAGGGATTTCTTATTTAACAATCCGTATTTAATATGTAGATAATGATCGTAGCGCTCTACTGTAAAACCGCCAAATCGTATTACATATAAAACAATAGACAGCAAATAAGCAAGCACCACAATTACAGCCACTAATACAAATAAACCAAGCATCGATTGATGAATCACTTCTTCGTAAGCTGTCTTCAACCAGCGGTTGATATACGTATCAATATACTGATAGAGAAAACCAAGAGCAGCAAATATATAGCCAAAATTCCCGGAAAACGCAGCAGCTAACGCCAGCTGTTTCACCGACACTTTCATCGTACGTTCAGGACTTTTTTCCCTTATTTCCGGCTGACTCCCCGACAGCTTTAACGTATCTTTAAGATGGTGCGCTTCTTTTAGTGAAATACCAGATAAATCAATTTCAGCATCCGTACCGCTGCTGGCCGTGTCAATACGAAGCCGGGCTAAGCGAAGAATTCTAAAAACAAACGGCTGATCTAACTGAATCGATTGAATGCGATTGCGTTGAATAAATCGTTTTTCTTTTTTAAAAATCCCTTTATACAGACGCACTTCCGTTTCTGTTACCTCGTAACGAAATTCCTTCCAAGTAAAAAAAGCAAATAAAGCGACTACGCCTCCCGCCAACAGCGTTGCCCACCAATATGTAAACAATAGGTGCCGATTGACAATAAATACAAACACAAAAGGCAGGATATTATTTTTTATATGTTCAATAAATGCTATTGCAATATATAGCGGATGCAGCCGCTTACTCATCTTCATCATCTACCTCTGCTAGTCTAGCAATATACTCTCGCAGTGCTTCAGCATCTCTTTGTACAAGTGCAGGAATTTCGACGCTTCCAGCTGCTGTAATGATTTTAACAGATGCCAAGTCAAATTTCCGAAAAATCGGCCCTGTCAATGTTTCAACGTGCTGCACTTTCACAAGCGGAATTTTCGTATGATACCAGATGAATAGCCCTCTTTGTACATCAATTTGAGTATCTGTGACTTCATATGAATATACATTCATATATACATTTGGAGCTATAATTGTATATATGATAAAGCTCACGACTAATAATCCAGCTGATATCCATCCAATAATTGACCACCAATCAAAAAAATGAACGAGTAGAAAATAACCCGCTGTTGCAAGAAGCCACAGGCTATGCGTAAAAATGGATTGCCAGCGCATCGCTTTTTTAGCCTCGAGGGGCAATTTGCCCTTTAAATGTTCAAACTCCATAAAAACTCCTTTCTCTACCTTTTTTACTATTTCTATTACTATATTACGTTAAAAAAGGAAAAAAGTTTCACAGTTTGCTATTTTCTTATTATTTTTTGATAAAAAACAAACAAGGCTGCCTATTTCGAGGCAGCCTTGTTTGTTATCGATAAACGCCGTCTTTCTCTCCGTGTACAACAGCCGCTCTTTCAACTGCTTCAGATACTGCTTCATGTACAGCTAGATTAAGAGGATGAGGAACTAAATCGCCTGGACGCGTTGAATTTGCAATGGCTTCAGCTGCAGCTACAAGCATCGTATGCGTAATATCACGCACCCCCGCATTTAACACTCCTCTGAAAATACCTGGGAAGCCAAGTACATTATTCACTGACCTTCCATCCGTAGCGTAAATAGCTCCTGCTTCAAGAGCATCTTCAGGTTCAATTTCTGGCTTTGGATTAGAAAGTGCTAGAATGATTTGCCCTTTTCGGATCCATTCTTTTTGTATTAATCCAGGTACACCTGTTGTCGCAATAACAATGTCACAGTTCTCCATAAGCTCTTCTAATGAATCCGCTACTTTTCCACCGTAGCTGACTAAGCGCTCATTCGCTTCAGGAGACTTATCAGCTCCTATCACCTGTTTGACACCGTAAGCCATGAACATTCTGCAAGTAGCGATGCCGGCAGCTCCTAAGCCGATTTGTCCTACTTTTGCTTCTTTCAAATTCACACCTGTGCTGCGACAAGCTGAGATAGCTGCTGCTAGCGTCACAACTGCTGTTCCGTGCTGATCATCATGCATAACTGGAATATCGAGCTCTTCTTTTAAACGTTCTTCAATTTCAAAGCAGTGAGGCGACCCTATATCTTCTAGTAAAATGCCGCCAAATCCCGGTGAAATATTTTTAACCGTTTGAATGATTTCTTCCGGCTCATTTACATTCAACAAAATAGGGATAGCGTTTACATTGGCAAGTTGATCAAATAACGCAGCTTTTCCTTCCATAACAGGCATTCCTGCAACTGGACCAATATTTCCTAATCCTAGTATAGCGGTACCATCTGTTACAATCGCAACCATGTTTCCAATGCTCGTATAAATCTTCGCTTTGTCCGGCTGTTCTTGAATAGCACGGCAAACGTTTGCTACACCAGGGGTATATACTCTTCTTAAGTCAGCGATCGACTCAATTTTCATTTTGCTTTTCATTTGAATTTTGCCGCCTTCATGGGCATGAAGAACTTCATCTGATACTGTATGTAAAGTAATGCCTTCTAAACTGCGAACCGCTTCAAGCAATTCCTCAAGCTGGTCTTCACTTTCTACTTGAACCGTAATGCTTCTCATGGTGTAGTTATGTCCTACTTTAACGGTTTCAACCTCGCCAATGTCTCCTCCAACATTTCCGATAGCTGTTGCTACTCTTCCTAAGTTTCCTGGTACGGTCGGTGTTTGTACCATTAATGTGCGTATTAAATTGTTCATCATATCCCCATATCCCCCTTGTCTTAATCCTGCAAGTGCGTACACTTACTAAATGAAGCGTTTAAAACGGTCAAATTTCCTATAAGTTCATGTTACCTACTTATCTTACAAGTAGATCCATACGTACTGTCTTTTCTATTAAAAGAAAAGCAATAGATAACGCTTTCAAACAGACGTTTCGCTTTGATTATAAGCAAAGTTTTTAGAATAATCAAGCGATGACATTGTGAAAATTCATAAATTATTAAGAAGGAATTTGTTCTTCATAAACAGAAAAGACTTATATAGAAAAGAAACAAAGGAGTGAAGCAGTTGAAATCAATTTGTGTATTTGCAGGATCAAGCGCTGGAATAAAAACAGAATATAAAGAGACAGCCGTCTCGCTAGGACGCTACATGGCCCAAAAAAACTACCGGCTGATTTACGGAGGCTCACGAATGGGCCTGATGGGAGAAGTCGCAAATGAAATGCTTCAGCATGGAGGCGAAGTCATCGGCATTATGCCCCGCGGTTTGTTTAGCGGTGAAATTGTTCATACCGCGCTGACAGAACTCATCGAAGTAGAGAGCATGCATGAGCGAAAGGCAACTATGCACGAGTTAGCTGATGGTTACATTGCGCTTCCTGGAGGTTTCGGGACATTTGAAGAGTTGTTTGAGGCTCTTTGCTGGGCTCAAATTGGTATACATAAAAAACCAGTAGGGTTATTAAATGTGAACGGCTACTACAACCCGCTTATGCAAATGGTTCAGCATGCCGTAGATGAAGGGTTTTCTACAGATTCTGCTATTCGTCTCATCAATATTTCTGATACTCCTGAACAGCTTATCTCTTCAATGGACACGTACACGTCTCCTTCAGAGGACCAAAAATGGAACACTGAACGCTAAAAAGCAAGCGCATAATTTGCGCTCGCTTTTTAAGCTTTATTAAAAGTAATCTCATATTTTTTTACGCCAAAAACAAAAGGGCTGCCTATTGGCTTTAAAGACTGATTCTCAACTTTTAAAAACTCGCCTTTCTCTAGTAACTTAGTAAAAGCAATTTTCCCTTCCATTCTTGCTAGCGGTGCTCCTAAGCAAAAATGGATGCCGAATCCAAAGCTCACGTGAGGATTTGTTTTACGATGCACGACAAAAGTGTCAGGCCGTTCAAACTTAGCTGAATCTCTATTTGCACTTGCTGCCCAGCTAATTACCTGCTGCCCTTTTTTAATCTTACACTCTCCAAGTTCTACATCTTCAGCAGCTATGCGTCCAATCGCTTGAATAGGAGGATAATAGCGAAGCGTTTCTTCTACCAGGTTCGGAACTAGCGATATGTCTTGACGAACTTCATTCTGCACGTCTACGTCTTCTGTCATATACCGGACTCCGTTCGTAATTAAGTTTGTCGTTGTCTCATTACCTGCTACTAGCAATAAAATACAAAACCCCAGCACTCCCTCTTCTGTTAAATGCTCGCCGTCGATTTCTGCTTCTAAAAGAAGCGAAATGAGATCTTCTTGTTTATTTTGCTGACGCTCCACGATAATTTCTTTAAAATACCCTTGTAAAAAAATCACGCCTTCATTACGCTTTTGCATCATTTTCGCAAAAGCTTCGTCTGAATTATTTTCAGCACCGCTCACTAAGTCATCGGAGTATTTTTTAAACAGTTCTCGGTCTTGGATTGGTACTCCTAGCAATTCTGCTATTACAATAATCGGCAGTGGTCCAGCAAAGTCTTCTATATCAAACTTTTTTTTCCTGCTTACTTCATCTAATAAATAATCTGCAATCTCTTCAATATGACTCTCTAAGTGCTGAATAGCTCTTGGCGTAAAAGCTTTGTTTACTAAGTTTCGTAACTTTGTATGTTTTGGAGGGTCCATCATTAAAATACTTTCTTGGCGTTCTTCCATTGCTCGTTTGGATGAAAAAAGCGACGGGTTTTTTAAAATATACTTTACTGTTTCATAATCAAATACATCCCAGCAGTTTCGGCTTTCATCGTAACGAATAGGTGCCTCTTGACGCAGACTGTTATAAATATCAAATGGGTAAAGTTGCTGTTCAACTGATTTGATTTCTTGCATAGGAATCAAGTTAGCATAGCGATTTTCTCTTTTTACTGCTTTTGAATTCATCTCGTATTCCTTCTTTCGTTTAAAAGTGACCTCGTTAAGTTTTTTAACCTTCTACAGATCAAAGAATTTTTTTCCATCTTTGTATCTTTTGATCAGACTATCACAAGGTTTTTTCACTTTCAACGGACATAATCAGAAAATTTTGTCAATTATACAGAAGACTTATTTTATTTAAGGTCTAAATAAGTGATTTTTTTCCATTTTTTTAGTTCATTTATCTTGTTTCATAATAATCATAGAGATGGTTACACTACAAGTAAGTACGTAAGAAAGTAGGGATCTCATGTGATAGATGCCCTTATGTGGGGTGGTGTCTCAGGCTCAGCTGTATTAATTGGAGCTATTATAGCTATTTTTGTACCTTTAAAAAAACCGTTGACTGCTTATATTATGGCTTTTGGCACGGGCGTTTTGTTAGGAGCTGCTGCTTACGAGCTCATTCAAGATTCGGTAAAAGAAGCAGGAATCATTTCTTCTTCTTTAGGCTTTTTAACAGGCTCAGCACTTTTTACTCTTCTTGACATCTCCTTAGCTAAAAAAGGCGCTCACAAAAGAAAACGTTCGGACCACCTTGTCCCCGCTAGCTCGGGACTAGCCATTTTTATTGGTACCATTATGGATGCTATACCTGAGTCACTGATGATTGGCGCAAGTTTGATTGAACAGCACCACGTTAGCTGGCTGCTTGTTGTTTCTATTTTTATCAGCAATATACCCGAAGGAATCTCCGGGACAAGCGGACTACTAAAAAGCCAATATAAGCAAAAGAAAATTTTTTCATTATGGCTTTCTGTCTTCTTTATATCGGCTCTTTGTTCTTGGATTGGATATCTATTTCTTCAAAATGCTACCCCAAACATGATGGGTTTTATTGCCTCATTCGCCGGTGGTGGCATTGTGGCAATGGTTGCTTCGACGATGTTGCCAGAAGCTTTTGAAGAAGGTGGTCCTGTTATTGGTTTTATTGCTTCATTAGGGTTATTAACTTCTATTATTTTGGATTATATGTCTTTTTAATGAATAAACTTATATTTTGTATGAAACAAAATATATAAGTCTTTCGTCTTTACAAGTAGATATAAATAAAAGGAGTTACCATTATGAAAAAAATATATGCTTCTCTTACACTTTGCACAGTACTCACTTGCCTATCAGGGTGTGCTTATGCACCTCATAATAATCTGTCTGCCGAAAGAGTCTCTGCTTCTTCTATTCAACATACTTCTTCTTCAAAACATGAGGCTTCAATAGAGGAAATTACAAATAAGCTTCCAGGACACGTTTATTTAAAAGGTATAACCTTCCAAGATACGCAAAAACCTTATTACTTAACAATTAATTACGCTGCAATAAATAATAATCAGCATACGTTTGAAAAAAGCTGGACGTCTGTTAAAACCAAACGCATACTTTTACATAACGCAACCATCTTACTTTCTGCCGTACAAAATGCTGACAGCGTTCACTTTACTATTAATACGACTGTTCCTCAGACAATCACCATTACTCGAAAAGAGTTAAAGGACTTCTACGGAATAGATCTTCGGAATTATAATGACGTGAAACAAGTATGGAAAGAAAAATTCGAAGGACAGCAAGAAAAAATCGAGGAATTTTATGATGCACATCCAATTACAGAAATGCAGTAAAAGCGGCCCATGGCCGCTTTTAAAGCTGTTTTTTCATAAACACCTGCTCAAGTTTGATTCCTTCATCTGTATATAAATCTTGAAAACCAAATGATTTTAACATTTTCACGAGTAAGCTATTTCTTTTTTCAGGTACATTATATGTATTGTAAGCAATTGGTCCATACATATTAAAAATAGTTGCTAATAAAAAGCCCAGAACGTCCTCTGAATTTGAGATATGTTCCTTAACGCTTCCTTGATAAAAAGTAATGGAATTCACAATGCCTATGGAAGAAAAATTCCTTTGAAATAACAGATAGCCAACTTCTTCGTTTCTTTCATTCAACGCAATAAACGATTCTCCATCACGAATACAGTCAAACTGATTTTTCCACGGAACATCGTATGTATAAAAGGGTAGGTTCTGAATATCTTTTGCAAGCCTTCGCTTTAACGAATACGTAAGCTGATTCTTCTTTTTAAGTAAAGAAGCGTGAAAACTACCTCTATGCTTTAGAAATAAAAGGGTATCTACAATCTCATATCCATATTTCTGATAAAGGTGAATGGCTTTTTCATTCACTTTAAATGCTTCCAGACTGGCTTCCACTACTCCTTGCTGCTGGTATCTCTCAAGTGTAGCTTTTAGTAAGGCTTCTCCAATTCCTATTTTCCGGTAAGGTAAGGCTACGCTTGTACCTCCATTCCAAGCATGTTTTTTTCCCTTGACCTTTTTTATTCCATTTAACATAATTCCAGCTGGTGTATTATTATAAAAAGCCATAAAAGAATGGTCGACAGATAGCTGATCAAAACCAAACCTACAAGTGAATTGATCTAGTGACAGCTCAATCGGAAGATAATAATCTTCAAAACCCTTATTGAATGCTTGTAATGCATCAGAAAAAGAACACTGGCTTAGAGGCTTAATTATAATCACGGGACATTCCTTCCTTTTGTAAAAAGATAATAAGCTAGAAAATCATTATAAGAAAACATCATCAATAACCTTCTGAATTTTTGTGGTTTTAAAAAAAAGAAAGAGACATACCATTTAAACACCCTGTCTCTTTCTTTTCTTTTAACACTCTATTCTATTGTCTTTTACCCTCTACATCTGACGCTTTCACAAACGCATAGCGGTGATTAAAATAAATTTGATAATATTCGTCTTTTCCAACAATCATTTTGTGATCGTTTGGGTTTGTTGTAAAAGTTGGGGCATAGTAATAGTCACTCCTTACTTTCTCTACCCCCACGTACACCTGCTCTGGAGAAATTTTATACTGAAGTGGCACCATAGCTTTAACTGGTATATCAGAAGGATAGGCTGAAGCCTCCGGGAAAGCTCCTCCGTACACTTGAATGCTTTCTTTCCCTGGTTTTGGCGTTAATAATATGCCTGTACCTTCACTTGTATTTTTATTATGCGGATTATAAAACCAGGCTTTTTGTCCTCCGTACCAAATCGCTGTCCATTCTCCTTTTGTCTCAGCTACTGCATACGTCTGTCCAGTTACTGCTTTGCTTCCCCAGTCTAACGTTTGTTTCGTTCCAGGCCCTGAAGCTGCAGGCTCATTCAGCAGCGGTGAATCATTGCTGGGAGCTTGATGCAAATACACAAAGTTGGCCGGCTGCTTTGGTGCATCTGATACTTCTGGCTGATTGTTTTGAAAGACTGGATTAATCGTAACGGCTAGTTTGTTTGTATGCTGGCGCTCGACCGGGCTTCCTACTAAATTCATGTAGTGCCCCCAATCCCAAAACGGCCCGGGATCTGAATGCATACCTGATTGAGCCTTAGGAGACAAACCCGGCACCTCATCATGACCAATAATATGAGCTCGGTCTAATGGAATATTATATTCTTTGGCAAGGTGGCGTACGAGTCTTGCCGAAGAACGATACATTTCTTCCGTAAACCAAGTAGATCCTTCAAGGGCGAATCCTTCATGTTCAATTCCAATACTGTGTGTATTAAAATACCAGTTTCCTGCATGCCATGCTACGTCTTTGTTATGGATCATCTGTGCGATGTGACCATCACTTGAACGGATTACATAGTTTGCAGCGGCTCTATTAGGGTTAGCAAACAAATCAATCGTTCCATCATAACTTACTTCTGTATCATGAATAACAATATAGCGAACATCTGATTTTTGGCGGTTTGCAATATCATAGTTTCCATAATTTGAAGGACTTTCGCTGAATTTCCCGTAAAAAGCAGGGATGTATTCACATTTTAAAGATGCCGGACAATCCGCTTTATTCGTATTGGAATTTTCAGCACGAGGAATCGACATATCTATATTTTGAGGGGAAATTTTAAGATGCTGTCCGTCTGACGTTGTATGCTCTGCTCCTTTTTCCAACGTTTCATATACATCATCGGCAAATACTTGAGCGTTTTCTTTATCCTGAGAAGCACTGTAAGCGGCGACTGCATCGTACCATTTTTGATCAGTGGACGGTATGTTTCCATTTTTGTCTTTTGCGATAAAAGCCAGCACAGCAGCGCCACCGCGAATATTTTGCACAGGATCTTTTTTTAATCTTTCTTTATCTGAGTTAAGCAGCTTAGCAGCTAAGGAGAGAGTTTGCTGTTTATCATATGCTGGTTTTGAAGGCACAGCTCCGTTTCCTTTTCCATCTTCTAAAGAAGGGATGTCTGTTAAATGCATAAGACCGTATCCCCCGGCTGCACTAGGTTTTCCATTATGACTTTCCCAGCGCGACTTGTTGTAGGAAATTGCTTTTAAAAGCGAAGCTGGCACACCAAATTCTTTAGATGCTTGTGCAAATGCTCGCTCTAAAGAATCTGACTGATTCTCTGCCGCCAAAGCGACTACAGGCTTTTGCAGCGTATGAAGGGGCATATAAGCTGTACATATGACACCAGCCGTAAGCATGGCTACCCCTATCTTATTTAGTTTTAATCTTTTTTTTAGTTTCAAACGTATTCCTCCCCCGTAAAGTATGTAAATGAGGTCAATAAAGACATAATATGACTTTACCTCGTTCTCAACCATTTCGTCTTCTTTCTTTCTATTCCCTTGAGACAATAGTCTAGAAGATTCGACAGAGTTACTAGGAGGAAAGATGTGGTATGAGGAAAAAATCATAAAAATCATCCCTCTTCTTTAAAGCTGCGCTCTCAAAAATGGTTGAGTACAACAGCGGTCCATTCATCCCTTTTGCTGCCTTTTTAATAAAGCAGCAATATTGTAGATAATGACATTCCTTCTATAATTCAACTATTACTAAACCAAATTTCTTAATTTACCAGTTTTTTAACAGACTGTACGTTCGACATTTTAGTAACTTTTCACCATAGTTAACCATGGAAAAGGTTGCTATTATTAAAGACAAGAGAATGTTTACATATGATTGAACGCAGCAAGAACTGCTCTTGAAAGGAGATACCTTATGAGAGGACACAGCATTCCAGCAATTAAGTTGAATGAAGAAGAAAAAGAAAAATTAGAGGAACTTATTGAACACTATAATTTAAAACGAACGTCTCTCATTCGAAAATTTATTATGGATGGAAAAGTTAAGCCTCCTTTAATCGGCAAAGAAGCAGGTGTGGAACTATTGGTTAACCTGCGAAAGATTGAGTCTGAACTAAGCCGGCTAAGCAATAATATGCATCAAATTGCAAAGTACTTACATAAACCAAAAGATAAGCAAAACCATTCACAGAATCTTGAAGAAATCCTACTAGAAATGATGAAAAAACAAAAACATGTACAAGAAGATGTAGAGACTATTTCAGAGCAGCTTAGCGATCATTTATACGTTAAATAGAGAAAAAACGCTCTTTTCATTTCAGAAAAGAGCGTTTTTTATAAAGAAGTAGGGATTTAAATGCTTTTTTTCATGCCGCACTTTGCGCATGTACGGATAAAAATAAAGTCTTTTACTAAGCTTTTAAATTTCACATGTCCACAGTTATCGCATCTGCCTGCAACTTTATCCGGAAACTCCTCATATACATATATTTTTGTTAAATCAATCGCTTCTTGTTGCTCTTCCATTTCCATCACACCTTTATGCATCTTTACGATTCAGCTCTTTATATTCTATCAAAAATAAGTAAAATTACTAGGGTGAAAGCTTCAAAAAACAAGCAGGTTTTTTCACTATTTTTTTATCCGTTCAGCTTTGTACCACCAATTTTCTCTATCTAAAAATGCTTTTACATTCAGTATTTTTTTATCGCGAAGGGTAATGATGGCTGCCGCGGCTCCTTCTTTGGAAAAGGTTACGGCTGTTTCTAATTTCTCTTTTGTCACAAACACTTTTAATGTTTCCATATTCTCTTTTGTTAATTCCGCAGTTGTGATGGTTTCTCCTTCAATGATTGTATCTTTTTTTTCAATAAAATGTTGTCCATCCATCACCCAGGCTGCACGTGTTTCACCATAAACTTGAAAGAAGGTATTCTTTTTTAAATAACCTGTTCTCTCTGACATATTTGCATCCTTATACGTCTCCGTATCCTCGGTTGTTTTTATCCATAAAGGTTTATATAAAAAAGTAGGCTTTGGAAAACCTTCCTCGTCAGAATCTCCCACAGAATTTGTAGATTTAGACTCCAAGTTTAAAAACTGCGCAATCCCTTGTGCATATGCCACCCCCATATCTTTTAGAAATTGAGGATTTTTTAAGAGCTTTGCATCGTTTTCTGTATCAATAAACCCGATTTCAGTTAGTACAGACGGCATATAGGAACGTCTTAACACACTATGATTAGCCAATTTCCTGCCTCGGTTAAAGTGATTGTATTTAGTGAGAACAAATTTCACATGATCGTGAATATCGTTTCGTAACACAATGGTTTGGTTATTTATATTTTTGCTATAAATAAAATCTTCATATCCCGTTTCGCCGCCTAAATTTATATGAATAGATAAGTATACATCAGCACCCCACGCATTGGCTTTGTTGACCCGTTCATTTAATGACAAAAACACATCGGTTGTACGCGTTGTACAAAGAGAAAATCCTTCATAGTGAGTAGAAAGAAAAGAGATGATGTACTGTTGAACAGCTAACACTAAGTCTTTTTCATATAACCCGCTGGCGACAGCCCCTAGATCTGCCCCTCCGTGACCTGCATCTAAATAAATTTTTTTCATATAACCTGTCTCCTCCTTATCCGTAGCATATGCATGAATAAGCGAAGACGTTTGTTATATAAAACTACTTTTATGTATAAAGCTTTTTACTATGACTCATTTAGAAGTCTTTACAACTGATTTACCATAGCTGGTAACATCAAAATATGTATTTGATCCATCGTCTTCATTGATCACAACATCTAAGTCATGAAAATAACGATGAAGCTCTTTTAACAGTGCTTGATCTTTCGTCTGCTCTAGCTGTCCAGCGAGCTTCTCCATATGCTGAAAGTCTTTCTTTAAAACAGAATCTTTTACTTCAATCGTGCCAATCGTATTATTAATGGCTGTGGCTTCTTCTTGTACGGCAGGCCAGTCTGGATGCTCAATGGCACTCCACCCCGTCAAATCATTTAGTACGTCATGATGTTCAGCAATAAAGTCTTTTGCCTGCTGATCGCTGCTTTCCAGCTTATCAACTTTTTGTTGATCCACTTTAATGGCACTTGCCTTTATACTTTGCTGTGATAAAAAAGGAATTTTTCCGTTTTGGTACAATATCCATCCTGTCGCTCCTCCCCCGACTAAAAAAAAGGATAAAGATACCGAAATGATCATACGCTTCTTCTTACTTTTATGTCTTTTTTCCATTTGACTCCTTTCCGGGTATTCAAAACCCTTTAGGCCTTATGAACTGAAACGAATAACCTACAAAAAGAATTTTACCATATTTTTAATATTAAAAATATTAAAAAAGAGACTCCTTCGAGTCTCTTTGAATCCACTTCAGTTAACTTTTACCTGTGTGTAGCGATTTTTAGGAACATTCAAATGCAAGTTACTTCTTAACGTACTCCCTTCGTATTCTGTACGATACAGGCCTCTTTCTTGCAGTATCGGTACAACATGTTCAACAAAGTCATCTAAGCCATGCGGAACGCTTGAATGAATAATAAAGCCGTCAGCTCCTTTTTCTTCGAACCACTGTTCCATCAAATTAGCGATATGCTCTGGCGTCCCAATAAATTGTGTTTTAGGTGTAGCAATTCGCAGCGCTGCTTCTCGCAGTGTCCACTTATATTTTTTGGCGTTTTCTTTAATTTTGTCGGTTGTACTGCGGAAACTATTATTCCCTATATCCCCCAAGTCAGGAAATGCATCATCTAATGGAAACTGTGAAAAATCAAAATGATCGAAAAAGCGTCCTAAGTAGTTTAGCGCATGTTCAATTGTCACCAATTGAGAAAGTTCTTCATATTTTCTTTCGGCTTCTTCGTTTGTACTACCAATTATAGGACCAATTCCCGGAAAAATTAAAAGTTCGTTTTCATTGCGTCCTTGCGCTGCGGCTCTCAATTTTACATCTTGGTAAAAAGCTTTTGCTTCTTCTAAATTGTCTTGTCCCGTAAACACTGCGTCAGCCGTTTTTGCTGCTAAATCTTTTCCGCTTTCAGAAGATCCTGCTTGAAACACTACGGGCTGCCCCTGAGCTGAGCGCCCAATGTTTAACGGACCTTCTACAGAGAAAAATTCGCCTTTATGATGCAATCGGTGCAGCTTTTTCTCCTCAAAAAATTGTCCGGTTTCTTTATTTCGAATAAATGCATCATCTTCCCAAGAATCCCATAATCCCTTTGTTACTTCTAGAAACTCTTCAGCTATTCTATAGCGTTTGTCATGAGTGGGGTGCTCTTTTCCATAGTTAAGCGCAGATCCTTCTAATGGAGATGTTACAACATTCCATCCCGCTCGGCCGCTGCTAATATGATCAAGTGAAGCGAATTGTCTAGCCACCGTAAACGGCTCGCTATACGAAGTCGATAGAGTGCCGACTAAGCCAATATGAGAAGTGACAGAAGCAAGTGCTGATAGAATAGTAAGAGGTTCAAAACGATTCAAAAAATGCGGAAGCGATTTTTCATTGATATATAACCCATCGGCAATGAACACTAAATCAAATTTTCCTTCTTCCGCTTTTTGAGCCTGCTGCTTGTAAAAACCGAAATTAACGCTGGCATCTGACAAAATTTCAGAATGTCTCCACGCCCCCATATTACCTCCGACTCCATGAATAATAGCCCCTAGCTTTAATTGTCTTTGATGTGTCATATTACCATTCTCCTTTTTCATACCCATTCATAAATTCTCGTAATTGATTGGTTAAACCGCCTGCTCCAAAGCGAAGGACTCCTTCTTTTTCTGTCTTTCTTCCATTTCCTTCTTGTGCAAATTGCAAAAAAGCGATAACGTGAACTCTTCTAGGATGAATATTTTCAATTCCTTCGTCATAAAACCATTGATCAATTGTATTGTAAATCCCTTTATTGACTCTGAATTGACTGTGGCACCAATTAAAAAACTGGAGATCAGGCAGATTTAAATATCTCGTTTGCCCTAGCTTGGAAGCTGAAGCTTCACTAGATACATAACCCATATGTTGAAATCTTTGCTTTGCTTGTAGCGTATCAGCTTTAATTTGATGCTTTAAAAATTCAATAGAAGGGAATTTTTTCTCTCCTCTCACCCGAAAGATCACGTCGCATTGAACTGTCTCTCCATAAATAACGTCGTTAAAATCCAGAATATGAACCTCAAATGTTTTAGATAGTTCCGATCCAAATGTCGGCTTAACCCCTACATTCATAACTCCTATATGTTCAAGTCCCCGCAGATGAACGAGGACACCATACACGCCATTTTTTAATTCCTCATGCTGAGTATCTATATTAGCTGTTGGAAACCCTAAGTGTCTTCCTTGCTGCCTTCCAGGTACAACCTGCCCTTTTATAATAAGTTTTTTGCTTGTTTTAGCTTTTAATGCTCCTCTATTCACTACGTTCACCCTTCTTCCCTTAAGTCTAGTAAAAAATAAAAGGTTCTTTGCACAATGTGTGACATTGTGCAAAGAACCTCTAGTGATCTAGTCGGTTTGTTTAATTTGATGATTTCATCATATACTTATTATTCCTATGAGTCAAGTTGGTTTTCGATTAAAATATTAGATTGTTTTTTCATAAATATAAGAGTAAGGAGAATGCGTTGGGTTAATACGCTTGAAAAATTGCTTTGTTCGATCTTCTTTTGGGTTTAAAAATATGTCTTCAGGATGACCTTGTTCGACAATCTTTCCTCCGTCCATAAATACCACGTGATTAGAAACTTCACGGGCAAAACTCATTTCGTGCGTAACAATGATCATTGTAATTCCTTCTTCAGCAATTTTACGAATAACAGACAGTACTTCACCCACCAGTTCAGGGTCCAAAGCAGACGTCGGCTCATCAAATAAAATGACTTCAGGATTTAAAGCAAGCGCTCTAGCAATGCCCACTCGCTGCTGTTGACCTCCTGATAACTGACTTGGATAAGCATTTGCTTTTTCAGCAAGCCCCACTTTTTCAAGGACGTCTAAACTGCGTTGTTTCGCTTCTTCCTTTGGCAGCTTTTGAACAATAACTAGCCCCTCCATAATATTTTCAATAACGGTTTTGTGTTTGAACAAATTGTATTGCTGAAAAACCATCGTTGTTTTTTGTCGAAGAGTTAAAATGTCTTTGCGGTTTGGCTTTTGGCACTGAACCGTTAATTGATCAATCGAAACTTCTCCTTCATCTGCTTTTTCTAAGAAATTAATGCAGCGTAAAAACGTAGTCTTTCCAGAACCACTCGGTCCTAAAATGGTCACAACGTCGCCTTTTTTAACAATTAAATCAATACCGTCCAATACTGTATTATCACCAAATGTTTTTCTTATATTTGTTAGTACAATCATACAACCCCTCCTCGATTATAAACCGTTAATTTTCGTTCAAGCAGCGCTGTTATCCCTTCTATTAACATCGTCAGCATCCAATAAATAAGAGCAGCAGCAATATAGGCTTCTAAAAACTTGAGATTATTCGAAGCTACGATATTAGCAGCACCGTTTAGCTCTTTTTGCGATACGATGAATGCGATAGAAGACGTATGCAAAAAGCCGATGAAAATATTACATAAATTCGGTAAAGACAAAGCAAACGCCTGTGGAAAAACAATTCGTTTCATTGATTGAAAACGATTCATCCCAATGGCATACGCGGCCTCAATTTGTCCTTTTTCTACAGCTAACAAACCAGAGCGAATAATCTCTGACATATAAGCTCCCGCTGTAAAAGACAAAGCGATTAATACAAATACGACAATAGGAATGCTGTTTGCATTGAAGCCCCATCCATAGTAACTCGATACTTTATTAATAAATAACGGGAACCCTAGGTAAATAACCATAATATGAAGAATAGCAGGCGTTCCTCGGAAAAATGATACGTATACGTTGGCAATTGGCGTTATTATTTTTACTGAATTGATTCTCACAGCCGCAACAGCAATACCAATAAGCAACCCGCCTAGTAACGGACCGGTGGTAATAAGGAGTGTTAAAGGTAATGCCTTTAAAATTTCTACAAATGCTGTCCATATAAACGGTACATCAATAATCATGTTTACACCTCTTTTAGTAAGCTCGTTTTATATATGAACAGGCTGATCATGTTTTTGCAGCTTCTGTTCTGATTTCACAAAAAATTTCTCTAATATAATCGCCACCAAATAATAAATAATGGCAAGTGCGATATATACCTCCACTGCATGAGCCGTTGCAGCGATAATGGTATCTCCTCTTCCCATCATATCCATCACACCAATGGTAAAGGCTAAAGACGTATCTTTTAAGGACCCAATCACAAGATTTCCAAAGTTAGGAAAGGCTACAACGAGAGCTTGCGGCAGCACAATTCGAGTGAACGTTTGTTTTCCGCTCATTCCTATACTATAAGCTGCTTCGGTTTGCCCTTTATCTACACTATTAATGGCACCGCGCATCATTTCAGAAAAAGACGCCGCCGTGCTCAGTGAATACGTGATAATAACAAATACGAGCGGAGCCATTCTTGAAACGTCAATATGAATCAATTGTAAAAGGGCAGGTATCCCGTAAAAAACTAAAAATAATTGAATTAAAATAGGGGTTCCCCTCATAAAAGAAATATAAACTGCTGCTATTTGACTTAACACCGGTATTTTATAAATACGAGGCAGGGCAATAAACAATCCCAAGGTACTGCCAATCACAAGTGAAGCAATCAAAATCCAAATTGTAATATGCAAATAAGATAATACTTGAGGAATAGAGGTGAAAATCAACTCTATATCAAATGCTTTTCCCATCTTTTTCTCTCCTTTGTTTCCCTCTACAGGTAGCGAAAGGACCCAAGTTCAAGGCTTGGGTCACAGTAAGTGCTTTAGTTATTTCCAGCTGCTTTTGTATAATCTTCTCCCAGCCATTTTTTACTTAATTTTGTCAATGTTCCGTCTTCTTTTATTTCTTTTAGCGCTTTATCCACATCTTTTTGTAAACCTGTTTCATCTTTGCGAAGCATAAAATATACTTTTGAATTTGAAATAGCAGGCCCTACAACTTTTTGCTCTGCGTCCGCTTGTTTATTGACAAAGTCAACTGCAAACGGCGTACTAATCGTGGCATCCGCACGCCCTGTTTTCAGCTGCGTTTTTGTATCATCAGATCCTTGGCCTGAATAGACGATATTAATTTTATTTCCATGTTCTTTGTTATACTTATCGATTAAGTTAGCAGAATTACTCGTTGCTCCTACAATTACCTTTTTACCGCTCAAATCTTTAATTGATTTAATAGACGTATTTTTTTCGTTTACAACTACATGTAGCGGAAAGATATTATAAGGTTCTTTGTTAAAAAGGAACTTTTGTTTTCTCTCTTCATTTACTTCCATCTGATGGGCTACTAAATCAATTTTGTTCGATTCTAAGCTCAAAAGTAAATTAGAAAAATCCATTGTCTTAAATTCGAACTTATAGTTTGGAAGACGTTTGTCTATTTCTTTAACAAGTTCTACGTCATACCCTGTTAGATTTCCTTTATCGTCAAGAAAGCAAATGTTCGGAAATTGCGTACCTGTTCCTACAATAATTTTTTGTACTTTGTCTTTGCTTGCGTTAGCCGCTGTTTCTTTATTTGGTGTTCCGCAAGCGGCTAGTAATAAAAGAAGTGATAAAAAGATAGCTATCAGCTGTAGTTTTTTCATGTGTTTTGTCCCTCACTATGTCTCAAAATAATTTATTGTTTTAATGAATGAATAAAATAGATGTTCCAGCTATTTAACGATTGGTGAATAGTCTTCAATCAATTTTTCTATTTGTTCATAATCTTTTTCAATTACTCCTTTAAACTGCCCCTCGTCTCCAATTTCAACGACCGGTACATGGCGAATACCGTATTTAATTTCAAGTAAATCCCGCAAATAATCTTTTCCTTCTACATCGATACTTTCATATTGATATCCTTTCTCATGAAAATATGCTTTTAGTTCCTCGCAATGATGACAACCTTTTCGATTCCATAATAAAATCTTTGCTGACATGGTTTTTCCTCTTTTCTTTTAAATGATTAATTAGCTTTTTGTAACTCCTTGTGTTTTTCTAACTCATATCTTTCGGGATGTAAGATTTTCCTTAAGAATACGCCTTTTCCTTCTTCTCCTTGATCGACTTCAAAAAAGCGTTCATACCCTTTCCTTTCATACATAGGAATCAACCACGGGTGTTGATCAGAAGTAGCTAATGTAACGGCAGGAGCCCCCAGTTGATCTCGAATAATCGTTTCTTCAACCCATGTTAAGAGTTTAGAACCTACTCCTTTCTTTTTAACCAAAGGATCTACGGCAAACCACCATAAGAAAGGCCAGTTCGTTATTTCTTTATACGTTCTTGCTGTAATCGTAGCTACGATTTTTTTATCACTTTCCAGCACGTAGCAACGGCTGTTTTGAATGTTTTCTTTTACAAGTTCAATCGTTGCCGTTGCGGCTGGAAACTTAATTCCTAGCTCTCGAATCGGCTCGTATGCTCGAAGTGTTAAATTCAACAGTTCTTTAGCATCTTCTACGGTTGCTAATCGAAATAATTCACTCATTTTCTTCACCTCATTTTATAAATGTTTGAAGAGATAGATCGGCTTTATAAATCAGCTCATCCACAGCTTCCTTTAAACGACTTTTGGCATTCGCATTGTTGATGCCTGTAAAAGAGACGTATTCATGCAGCAGAAAAAGACTGCTGAGCCAATAAGGCCTACCTAAAAAAGACGCTAAAAGTTTTAAATCATACTTAGCTTTTAGTAAAGAATTCACATTTTCACCAATAAGAATTGGCAGAAGTATTTTTTCATGCAATAAATCTTCTGGCAATATTTTTGTTAGCCGTTCAAAAGACTGTACGTATGTTTCATTTACTCCAGATAACAGAACGATAATACTTTTAGCTTGGTTCAATTTTGAAATAAATCCCTTTACTTCCTTCTGTGCTTCCTGCTTCAAAGCGTGTACATCATGATACAAAATAGTTTCTGCGTGCACTCCTTTTGAGGTTAAGCAAGCTTCTAGCTCATCTTTCACTAAAGCTATTTGTTGATAATTATGAGAGCTTCCGTTATATAAAATACATACATCGCTCACTTTCTTCCCCTCCTTTTTATAGCAAAAAGGCTCCTGGAGTTTCCTCAGGAGCCTTTGGTAGACCAATCAGCTTTAACTGTTTGTTTGATAAAACCGGAGAATGAAGTGAAGTGTCTTTGAAACATACTCACTTAATTCTTATTTATCCAAGTTGTTTTATCGGCTTTTCTGTTTGATGATTCAACTATATAGCCTCAAAATGGCAAAGTCAACTTATTTTTCAAAAAATATTTTTCTTTAAAAAAACTCTTTTCATCTGGAAAATCCTTTGCTAAAATTAATCCCAATTATTCTTACCTTTTTTATCAACTTTAAGGAGTGTTTTCAGTGAAATTAAGTATTTTAGATCAAAGCCCACGTTATGAAGGTGAGCGTGCTGAAGATGCATTTCAGCATACTATACAATTAGCTCAGCTAGCAGAAGAACTTGGCTACCACCGCTTTTGGGTAGCGGAGCATCATGACTCTGCACATGTTGTAGGATCATCACCTGAAGTGTTAATTTCTCACCTGCTCGCTAAAACGCATCATATCCGTATCGGCTCAGGTGGTGTTATGCTTCAGCACTACAGCCCTTATAAAGTAGCAGAAAATTTTAATGTTTTAGCCTCATTATCTCCAAATCGCATCGATCTTGGAATCGGTAGAGCACCAGGAGGACTACCTCATTCTACTCAAGCCTTGCAACAAAACTCTCAGCCCACTAAGTCCTTAACAGACAAACTGATAGAACTTAAACAATACCTAAACGATACGCTGCCGGAAGATCACCCTCTTTACGGTTTAAAAGCCTATCCAAGGCCCGAAAAATCGGCAGATATATTTTTACTGGGAGCAAGTGCTTCAAGCGCAGAGCTTGCGGGTTCATTAAACCTTCCTTATGTATTTGCTCAATTTATTAATGGCGATCAAAAAGTGCTGGAAGAAGCGATTTCTGTCTATAATCAGCACGTTTCATCTCGCGCACGCTCGCTTGTCGTTGCCCTTTCCGTCATCGTAGCGGATACCGTAGAAGAAGCAAAAGCATTAGCATCCAGCACAAAAATATTTAAAGTATACTTACAAAATGGGAAGTCCGCTACATTAGGGTCCAAAGAAAAAGCTGACGAATTTGGTCAGCAGTCCAAAGAAAGCTATCGAATTGAAGAAAAAGAAGCAAACGTTATATACGGTACAAAAGAAACCATTCGTCAAAAGCTTCAAGCTTTGAAACAGGAATTTTCTATTGATGAATTTATCATACTTACCGCTATTCAGAATTTCGAACAAAAAAAGCAATCTTATACGCTCTTAAAAGAAGCATTCAATGAAGGAGATGTGCAGAAAATTAATCAAACTCTAGCTGCTTACTAATCCAGAAGCTGAGATAAAAGTGTTTTAGCAGAAATAAAACACGAACTAATAATCAAAATTACCGATTATTAGTTCGTGTTTTTCATTGTTTTATCTACTTCCGAGGAGTTCAAACAAAGTATACGCATACCTCTCATTTTTTCAAAAAATCATTAAATTGAATCAAACGTTTTTTTATAGTACCATATGAAGATATGAGTCTAGTAGAAGAAGGGAATTTAAAAATATGCCTTACAAAATGATTGTTTTAGATTTGGATGATACACTATTATGCGATGATCACACTATTTCTCCGCCCACAAAAGAAGCATTAATGAAGGCGCAAGAATCGGGAGTGAAAGTTGTACTTGCTTCTGGACGACCAACTTACGGAATGGTTCACATTGCGAAAGAGCTCGAATTAGAAAAGTACGGAAGCTTTATTTTATCGTTTAATGGGGCAAAAATCATTAATTGCCTAACAAATGAAGAGCTATTTAGCAGTACATTGTCTCCGAGAACTGTTGCACGTCTCGACGATATTAGCCGCGAAGAAGGCGTTTTAATTCATACGTACGTGGGAGATGAAATTATAACCGAAGTAGAAAATAAATTTACCGATATTGAAAGTGACATTACAGGTCTGCCGATCCGTGTTGTTTCATCTTTTACTGATGCCGTTACAGAACCTGTTGTAAAAGTACTCATGCTTGCAGAACCGGAAATGCTGGTTCACGTTGAAAAGAAACTTCAAAAGCAACTTCAAGGAGAGCTAAGCGTAATGCGCTCTAAACCATACTTCCTTGAATTTACAGAAGAAGGCGTCACAAAAGGGACAAGTCTCCACTTATTAATTCAACAGCTTGGCATTACACGCGATGAAGTGATTGCCATTGGCGACAGTTATAATGATCTTGCCATGATTGAATTTGCAGGACTTGGCGTAGCAATGGGAAATGCTCCTGAAGATATTAAAGAAAAAGCCAACCATGTAACAGATACAAACATGAACGACGGTGTGGCAAAAGTTGTGGAAGAATTTATCTTAAAACCTGTTAGCGTTTCATAAGACAAAAAAAGCAGCTCATACGAACCGAGCTGCTTTTTTGTTTTGATTTTATACTCCTAAAAGTTTCATAAGAAGCGTAGCTAAAATAACAGTGGAAGCGCCTCCAAGTCTTGTTGCTACTTGAGCAAATGGCATAAGTGACATACGGTTGGAAGCTGATAAAATCGCTACGTCTCCCGTACCTCCTAAACCACTGTGACAACCTGTTACAATTGCAGCATCCACTGGATGCATTTTCATCATTTTACCTACAAAATAACCCGTTGCTACCATAGCAATAACAACTGCTGCACATACGACCACATAACCTGGTGTAACAATTTTCACTACATCTTCAAGAGGAATATACAAAATCCCTAGCCCCACCATTAACGGCCATGTTAAGCTCGTAGAAATGAATTTGTACATATGGTAAGCACCTTGCTCCATCTTAGCAGGCATTACTTGTAAACATTTGACTAGCGTTGCCGCTACGATCATTAAAACTGGACCTGGAATTCCTAAAAACTTATGTGCTAAGCCCCCGAAAATAAAGAAACTACATGCAATTAAAAGACCTGCGCCCATTAACGAAAAATCTACTGGTTTCTTGATATTTGTATCTTCTGAGATGCCATCTCCGCCTTTTGTCTTCACAAGAACTCCATTACCTGTTAATTCTGGCTTTTTCTCTCCTAGACGCTTCATTAAGCCAGCACATACGATAGCAACGATGTTTCCGATAACAGCAGCTGGAATCATTTGCGACACAAAAGATTCTGCTGAACTACCTAAAATTTGAGAATAAGCAAGTGAAAGTGGTAAAATACCTTCACCAATCCCTCCTCCAATAATTGGTACAACAATATAGAAAAATGTATGTTTTGCTCCGTAACCAAATAACATCCCAACAGCTACGCCTGCAGCTACAGCGGCTAACGTACCTAATACAAGCGGTACGAACATACGTGTAAAGCCTTGAATTAAAACTTTACGGTTCATACCAAGAATACTTCCGGCTACTAAACAAGAAATATAAAGGTATAAAAAGTTTGATGTTTTCATCAAAGTTGTTACCGCTTCCATAGATGCGGGATTTAAAACATTATAAAAAACTAATACGGAAGGTACAAGCAGTGATAAAATAGCTGGGCCGCCAATATCTTTTAAAATCGGAATTTTTAATCCTAAATCACCAAGCAGCATTCCCATTACCATAATAATCGCAAATCCGCCAATCATATCTGGAGGAAGCTCGTTGTAAACGGCCGCGCCATATACAATTAATGCAAGTAAAACGTATAGCGGCAGAGGAATAACTCCTACTTTAATATTGTTGATTCGGTTCCAAAAACCCTTATTTTCAGGCTGTGAATCTTGAGTAAACGTTTCCAATTTACGTGCTGTATTCATCTCATAACCCCCTGTGGTTCTAATATAGAGAATCATACACAAATTTCAAAAAACTATATACGTTATGTAACTTAAGAATTCTTTTTGTAACTAAAAAAAGCACAGCTTCTTTTTTCAGAAGCTGTGCTTTTTCTATCTAAAAATTAAGCATTTACTGTTTCTAAAGCTTTAATTTCTTTGTATGTTGGTTCCCACATTGCTGCTTTTACTGCCGCTTTAACATCTGTTGGAACTTCTTTTGCAACGCCATCTTTAATTGCTGCGTTAGCAACCGCTAAAGCAACGTTATAGGATACTTCACGTAATTCTTCTACGCGTGGTAGTAATGAAGCACCCGGCTTGCTGCTGTCTACCATTTGAGCTACAGCGTGTGCACATGCTGCAAACATGCTGTCTGTAATAACTTCTGCTTTTACCACGATTGATCCAAGACCAAGACCAGGGAAAACAAAAGCATTATTAGATTGACCAATTTCATATTCCACACCATCGTAGTTAACTGGTTCAAACGGACTTCCAGTCGCTACAAGCGCTTTTCCTTCTGTCCAATTTAATAGGTTTTCAGGAGTAGCTTCCGCAAGCGGAGTTGGATTTGACATTGGTAAAATAGCTGGGCGTTCTACATGCTTCGCCATTTCTTTTACGATTTCTTCTGAGAACGCGCCTGCTACACCAGACGTACCAATTAAGATTGTTGGCTTCACTTGTCTGACAACTTCTAGAAGAGAAATTTTGTCTTCTTCACGGTTCCAGTCCTTCACTTCTTCTGCTTTTCGTGCATAAGGCGTTTGGAAACCTAATAAGTCGTCCATGTCATCTGTTAAAAGGCCTCGGAAATCAACTGCCCAGAAGTTTTTGTATGCTTCTTCTTCTGTAATACCGTCTAATACCATTGCGTCACGAACTTGATCTGCAATACCGATACCTGCTGTACCCGGTCCAAAGATTAAAACGCGGTGGTCACGAAGTGGCATTTTAGACACTTGAACTGCTGAGAAAATAGCGGCAAGCGTTACAGCACCTGTTCCTTGGATATCATCATTAAACGTTAGAATTTCTTTTCCGTACTTGTTAATAATGTTACGAGCATTTACATTACCGAAATCTTCCCAGTGTAACAGTGCATTAGGGAATATTTCAAGAGATTTTGAAATGAATTGATCTACGAAATGATCATAGCGCTCACCGCGGATACGTTCATGACGGTTTCCGATATATAAAGGATCATTTAATAATTTTTCGTTGTTTGTTCCTACATCAAGAACAACTGGAAGTACTCTGCTTGGATCGATTCCTGCTGCAGCTGTGTATACGGCTAATTTACCGATAGCAATATTAATACCGCCAACGCCCCAGTCACCAATTCCTAAAATACTTTCTGAATCTGTAATAACCATTAAATCAATGTCTTCACTATTTGCATCGATATTTTTAAGAGCTTCTTCAATGCCTTCTACATTATCGATTGACAAGTATACGCCACCCGGACGGCGATATTCGTGGCTGTATTCTTGGATTGCTTGTCCAACTGTTGGTGTATAAACAACTGGAAGCATTTCTTTTAAGTGATCTTGCAATAAACGATAGAATAATACAGCATTACGGTTCTGTAAATCGTTTAAATACACATTCTTACCAAGATTATCTGCCTGAGCTAAAAATTGCTCATATGCACGCTTTGCCTGCTCATCTAAAGTTAAAGTCATTGGAGGAAGTAAACCTTCTAATCCTAACGTTTTACGCTCTTCTTTTGTAAAAGCTACTCCTTTGTTTAACATTGGAGCTCCTAAAATTTCTTTCCCACGTAAAGTCGTTTCAATTGTTTCATTATCTGCAAAAAATACGTTGCGCATACGACTATCTTCCTTTCTGTAGACTTGTATGACAAGCATACAAGTTGGTTAGATTTAAGTAATTAATACCTTATATGAATATTACTCATATTATTCAAATGTCCGTTAACTTTTTATGAATAGCTTGCTAATTCATTTGACAATAGTATATTTTATGCCTATCTATTTCTGCTGTCAACTATTTTAGTAGAGCAATTTTTCAGTTATAAAGAGGTAGAAATTTCTGAATTTAATATCTTTTATCAATTTTCTTTTTATATAGGTACTAAGAACCCTCTTTATTCTATTCATCTCTTCTTAAAAGTAAAAATAATCCTTTAATATGAAAAAAATGTTTAATTATAAAAAATTTATTTTGAAATAATTTTAGTTTACCTATAAAGAATATTTTTTATTTTTTTGTCTATGCTGATTAGTGAATTACTATGAATATTTCTTCCTTTCTATCTATACATATTAACTACATAGTTCTTTTTTATAATAATGGAGGTTATTGTATGTTAAAACCAGATACGGCTATTATTTTTGGATTTCTTATCGAAGAAGCGGCCAGTCGATTAGACGATCAAGAGATTAAAGAAATTGCGGCTAAAGAGCTAGAAAATGGAGAATTGGTGTTTGAAGAAGCGAGTTATTTTTATAAACGCTTTTTTATCCCTGCTTCCTCTGAATTAAGACAAGCTCTTCGCCGAGAGGTCTTATCGCTTCATTTAACATTAAATCAAATCAAAAATGCTCATGGCAACGGATCTATGTCTAAAATTGCTCATATGCATCAAATTATTGCAGAAACTGAAAAATCAACAAACGAACTTAACAGACTTTTAAATCTTGCGTTCTATGAGGGTGAGGACGATCAGACCTACGCCTCCTTCATGAATATTTTTTCAAATAAATCATAAAAAAACCGTCCTTAAGGACGGTTTTTCTTATTGAACACCTTTCATTAAACGCTGAATTTTTGGCGAAATCATTAGCACAATTACACCTAAAATGACCGACACTCCGCCCAATGCAGCAAAATAAACAACTTGCGAAATGTTTTCATAGTATTGAACAAGCTGAGCATTGATTGCCTGCGCCGCTGCGCTTGTTAGGAACCATAAACTCATCGTCTGAGCAGAAAACGCTGCAGGTGCTAGTTTTGTTGTAGTTGATAGCCCTACTGGTGATAAACAAAGCTCTCCAACTACAACTAAGAAGAAGCTTAGCACTAGCCATAGCGGGCTCGCTAACGTTTCATTTCCATGAATGCTAGCCGGGATAACCATGACAAGGAAAGAAAGCCCTGCAAATAAAAGTCCTAACGAAAACTTCTTTGGTGTAGAAGGCTGTCTGTTTCCTAATTTTACCCAAACCGCTGCAAAAACTGGCGCAAATATAATAATGAATAGTGGATTTAACGATTGGAACCAGCCAACTGGAATTTTAAAACCACCATACGTTAGCTGCGTATGATCTTTTGCATATGTTGCTAAAATTGTTGATCCCTGCTCTTGAATCGCCCAGAACATTACTCCAGAGATAAAAAGAGGAATGTACGCTAATACGCGTGAACGCTCATCAGCTGTTGTCTTGGGGCTCTTATACATAACAACAAAGTAAATAATAGGAATAACAATCGCTAAAATACTTACAAATAAAATAACGCCTTCAACAGTTAAAATGCCCGCTAAAGAAGTCAGTACAATAAAGATTGCCAGTACAACTACAGCAAGTGCAATGGTACCAAAAACTTTTTTACGTTCTTCTGGTTTTAAAGGGTTTGGAACTTGTCTGCCTGCACGACCTAGGTTTTTGCCTCGTGTAGCCATAAATACGATTAGACCTAAAAGCATTCCTACTGCCGCGATTCCAAAACCTAAGTGGTAGTTATACTTTTCACCTACTGTTGAAACAACTAGCGGCGCGATAAATGCTCCAGCATTTACACCCATATAGAAGATACTAAATCCAGCATCTCGACGGTTATCAGTAGGGCTATACATATCGCCCACAACGCTTGAAACGTTTGGTTTTAATAAACCTGTTCCGATAATAATTAAGAACATTGAAATAAACAGCGCGGTTACACCTGCTGGCAACGCAAGCACTAGATGGCCGAGCATAATAAATATACCACCGTAAAACACCGTATTAGACGTACCTAAAATGCGGTCTGCAATCCAACCGCCAATAATTCCAGACATATAAACAAGGGAACCATAAATAGAAAAGATCGCTAAAGCGGTTCCTTGTTCCATTCCTAATCCACCGTTTGCAATTGTATCGTACATGTACAATACAAGTAGCGCACGCATTCCATAGTATGAAAAACGCTCCCAGAATTCTGTAAAGAACAAGGTAAATAACCCTTTAGGATGTCCGAAGAATCCTTTTTGAGGAACTGTTTCATACACTTTTTCTCTCTCTACCGACATATTCCTTAACCTCTCTTTCAACCGTAAACCACCATAGACAAAACTGTCAAAAAATTATGATGATATAAAAAAATAGAAACAAGAAAATTTTATTCTTATAAAATGATTCTGTCAATATCAGAATTTTACAATGAGTGCATAAAATACGGTTTTTCATTATAAAATTGCACCTATAAAAAGCTTCAAATCAAGATTTCTTTTCTTGAAATATCTTTTTGAAATTTTTTTTATACAAAACCCTTGATTACAAAGCATCTGATTATCTACTTTTCATACAACCAGATAATATTTTTCTTTTTGGAAATTTTTTCTCTATATTAAAAAAGAAGCTTTATTATTTTTTCGTTATGCTTCCCTCAATCGAAAATATACTTTTTCAGAATAATAAAAACCTCTTTAAAAATATCTGTTTTGTTATAGTAGATACTCATTTTCCCCCTATGTATTACCTTTAATATAAGTCATCCTCATTTTTTTATGTAAAAAAAGAGATAAAAGGTTTATTTTTCATCTCTTTTTTCACTGTACCTACAATTTTACGTATTCACCGTTTACCATTTGTCCTTTGTGAAGAGGAAACACACCTTCTTCTTTATTGTATACAATCGTTCCTCTATTAATGGTAGTTAAAATAACGCTATTAAATACCGTTCCTTCATATATACTGTGCTTATGTTTGAAAACCATTCCTTCTTTTGTCACTTTTTCAGTTTGATCCAGATCAACGATAACCAAATCCGCATCGGATCCCAGCAAGATGCTTCCTTTTTTAGGGTATAAACCGAATCGTTTAGCTGGATTCGTTGATACAAGCTTTGAAATGTGAGAAAGAGAAATCCCTCTATTGATGGCTCCCTCACTAATCATTGCTTGCAAAGAGTACTGACCGCCTGATATTCCACCCCAAACTTTAAATAAATCATTCTGATGAGCTGTTTTTAACTCAATCGGACAAGGAGAATGATCCGAAGAAATCATATCTACTTCCTCTGATTGAATACAAGCCCATAATTTTTCTTTTTGACTCCTGCTGCGAAGAGGAGGTGCACACTTAGCCGTTACGCCAATTTCTTCAAAGTCTTCCTCTGTAAAAAGTAAATAATGCGGACAAGTTTCAAGCGTAACGTTCATTCCATTCTTCTTTGCTTCCGTAATAAGCTGCACTGCTTCATAGCTGCTAATGTGTACAAAATGAAGCGGACATCCCGTTTCTTCACCGTACTCAAGCGCTTGCTTTACTGCGTTTACTTCTGCTACAATCGGTCGCGTTTCTAAATAATCTTTAATAGCAGTTTGCTTTTGCTTCTGTTTAGCCTGTTCAATCTTTTGTATTAAGTCATTTCTTTCAGCATGCAGGGCAAGCACTTTATTTAGTTTTGCAATCTCTTTCATTCCTTCATATAATGTGAGGTCATCTGAGAAATCAAATTCAGAACCGGCTTCTGACATAAATGCTTTAAAACCTATTACACCCGAATGAGCCATTTTGGCTAATTCTTCTTTATTACCAGGAACCAACCCTCCCCATAGACCATAATCTACTACTGACTTTTGATCAGCCAGCTTTTTCTTTTCCCACAGCGCTGCTTCTGTTACGGTAGGCGGAACGCCGTTTAAAGGCATATCAAAATATGTAGTGCAGCCTCCTGCGGCCATAGATGCTGAACCGTAATCAAACCCTTCCCAATGGTCTCGGCTCGGTTCATCAAAATGCACGTGAATATCAATCATTCCAGGCAGAACATATTTGCCTTTAGCATCTACGTATTTTTTTGCTGGTATGCTAACACCTTGCGCTATTTCTGCAATCTTTCCTTTTTTAATCCCTATATCCGCTTTTACTATTTCGTCTTCTAATACGACCGAACCATCCCGAATAATTAAATCGTACATGTTATCAAACTCCCCTTTATTTAACTACTCCATTTTCTTATTAAACGAAGCAGTCTGCTATTGTTCTATCATGCATTGTTTCCTTCAAAAAGTCTTTATCCTTGTAAAGAAACCTGACACATAGACTGGTTATTACGCTAGTAAATATAACTGAATTATCTGATTTTTACACTCGCTATTTTGTCTAAACTTTTCTTTTTTATTTGGTCACTTTCACTAACTAAAAAGAGATTGAGACATAAATAAATGAATGGACGAACAAATTGGATAAAGGGACAAGTATAGATCGCTTGTGACACTGCTGTTGATTTCCGTGCAAGCCTTTCGTTTCTGCGGGCTCTCACCTCCTATTTCGCTTTTCCCGCAGGAATCTTCGCCTTGCCTACCAATCAACAGCTAGAAGCAACTATATACATGAAATCTACGTTCACCCTAAACATAAAAAAACCGAACAAGTTTGATTCCTCATCAAGAATCAAACTCGTTCGGATCTTCCTTCAACCAATTTTGTCACAGCCTCTTTTAACTCTTTTTCACTTTTTGTGACATTGGCAACCTTACTGTAAATGTACTTCCTTTTTCTTGTTCACTTTCTACGTCAATTTTCCCTTTATGTGTTTCTACGATCCATTTAGCGATTGCTAAGCCTAGCCCATGACCTCCCATTTGACGAGATCGCGATTTGTCAGCACGATAAAAGCGGTCAAAGATTCGATCCTTTTCATCTGGATGAATCCCAACGCCCGTATCACGTACTTTTAATATACATTCACTTCCATGCTGAACTACTTGAATGTTGACATTTCCATGAGGAGTCGTATATTTAATCGCATTATCTAACAAAATGTAAATCAGCTGAGTTAGACGCTCTTGATCTCCAGTTACCACTAATTTTTCCGGTGTATCCAGCTGCAAATCAATATGTTTAGAAACCGCTAGAGTTTCAACGGATTCCATTACCTTTTGCACCGCATCTGTAATATCAAAGGGCATCATTGCTTTTTCTACTTTATTAGAGTCTGAACGTGCAAGCGTAAGCAAATCACTGACGAGACTCGTCATGCGCTTCACTTCAGCTTTCATATTATTGATTAATTTTTTAGAAAAAGGATCTTCTGTTACTTCCTCCTGCATTTCTAAAGCATTGATAGAAGAAAGCATAACGCTAAGCGGCGTTCTTAACTCATGGGATGCATCCGCCACAAACTCTTTTTGCTTTTGAAAAGCTGTTTCAATTGGGACCATGGCCCGTTTTGACATTAAGCGGCTGATATAAATGGCTACTCCTACAAACAGTACGGTAAGGCTCAGCATAATAATAAGGAGCCACTTTAACAACTGATAAAGAAATGAAACGTCTTTTCCAATATAAAGCATCCCTAAAAATTGACCTTTATAAAAAATAGGTTCACCCGCCATCATCAAATCAATATCTATTTTGCCTTCCCCGTTTTGCCCTTTTACTCCTTCAATATGTTCGAAACTAGGGCGCGGGGCTTTTATTCGTTCTTTCCTCACTTCATTTTCAATAGGGATCCAGCCATCAATTAAATTTAATAAGTTAGAGCGAAGCCGCTCGCTCGCTTCGTTTCCCATAATAAGGTCCCCTTCAGGACTGATTACGTAATAAAAAAATTGATCTTCACCGGCTACGACAATGTTTTTGTACTCTTCTTTTGACTGTTGATTCGAGCTGTTTATCGCTTGTTTAATTAAGATGCTTTGGACAATTCGGGACTCTTGCTTTAGCATGCTATTTAAGTTTTGTTGCTGACTGTTGGATACAACCACATATACCAATGCATAAACAATAAACACGAATAATAGCAAAAACAGCATTAGTAATGCGCTATATCGGAATGTTAAACGATTTTGCGTCTGGCTGAATAAATCTTGCTTTACTTTTTGTTTTACTTTCTGTTTAGCTCTTGTAAGGAGTTTAGCTTTCAATTTTGTAGCCTACTCCGCGAATGCTTTGAATAAGATCCTGTTTGTTAAATTTCTCTAGTTTTTTTCGCAAAAGTTTAACCGTCGCATCAATCGTTTTAATTGAAACATCTGATTCATATCCCCATACCCGGTCTAAAATAATATCTCGAGAAAGAACTTGTCCTTTGTTTTTCACTAAAAAATCTAGAAGTTGAAATTCACGAGGACTTAATTGAATAAACTCCTCGTCAAACTGTACGGTTTGACTTGCTCTTTTTAATATCATGCTGGCAATCTCTACTTCTTCTTCTAAAATCGGTGCATAATTACGACGAGACAAAGCACGAAGCCTTGCAAGCAGCTCGTCAATTTCAAATGGCTTAATAACGTAATCATCCGCTCCCGCATCTAAACCTTGTATACGATCTTGAACCGCATCTTTTGCTGTTAACATCAGAATAGCTCCGGCGTATCCTTCTTTTCTTAGACGTTTACATACATCGATTCCGTCTCCATTGGGCATCATCCAGTCAAGAATTAACACATCATAATGCGCTTCAGATGCATAATCATATGCATCATTCCCTTCCGTCACCCATTCGACGTTATAGCCTCCTTTTTTCTTTAGCATATAACTAACTAATTCACCTAGCTGCAAATCATCTTCTGCTAGCAGTACATTCATTCCGCGTAACTCCTTCCTTCGATACATGTCGCTGCATCCTTTTGTTTACTTTATTATACAAAAAGAATCAGCAGAAACAAGCTGCCTCTACTGATCTCTTTTCATTTTAAATTCCCTTAGCTATACTCAGCACGGGCGCAAACCGCTGTCCAGCAGTTTGCGTCTTTTGTACTCTTTATGAATGCCTAACGATTTGATTTGAATATGAAGGATTTGATCCATTAACAGTTTCTGTGACCTTTACAACACGCCGGCATATCTCAGCTCGTACACCTCTGTGCTTCAATTGCTCGACGATTTTTTCTAACTTACTATAAGACGCTGTTTGTTTCATATCCATCCCCTCATTTCGTTAAGGTATTATTTATGAATCAAGTTTGTTTGTAATATCATACTTTTTCTTTAGCTTTTGTAACCATGTTGGATACTCTGTTTGGTATTTTTGATCAAGCAGCGTTTGCTTGATTTTTGCTTTGCTATTTTCATATGTTGCTTTTTGCGCTTCTTTTTTGCCTGTTACTTTAATAATGTGATAACCGTATTCTGTTTTAACAGGATCACTTACTTCATTTACCTTCATTGAAAATGCTTTGTTGGCAAAAGCTTCGACCATATCACCTTTTTTGAAGTATCCAAGGTTTCCGCCATCTGATTTAGAAGCTGTATCTGTTGAATATTCTTTTGCTAGCTTCGCAAAATCTTCTCCTTTATCAAGCTTTGCCTTTACTTCTTTCGCTGTCTTTTCATCTGCTACTAAGATGTGGCTAGCTTTCACCTGTGCTTCTGTAGCTAGTGAATCTTTATTTTGATCAAAGTACGATTTCATTTCACTATCTTTAATATTAATAGTCGACTCGACCATTTTTTTTGCCTCAATATTCGTCTTTAAATCTTTTTTCAGCTCTGACAATTTTACACCGCTAGATGCTAATGCTTGATTTAATGCATCTTCTCCCCCGTACTGACTTTTAAGCTTTTCTAATTCAGCATTAATTTCTTTATCGGTTACTTTAATATTTTGTTTAGCTGCTTCTTTTGAAATGACTTTTTGTTCAATCAGTGAGTCAAGGACACTTGATCCTCCTTGAGCAAGAAGAGCATCGTACAGCTGATCTTTTGTGATTTTTTCATCACCAACGGTAGCAACCACCTTTGATTTATTCATTGCTACGGCACCGATAGCTACTGCAGCAATAACCACAACGGCTGCAATAATCATAATTATTTTGTTTTTAGACATCGTTAAACTCCTTTTCCATTTCTCATTACTTACCTAAACTTAAACTTTTGCGCGTTGGTAACGGTTTAAGCTCAATTAAAGGTCTTGCAATAGTAGATACGTATTTACTCGACAACAACCACGCCACTCCACAAGCTCCAATTAGAAGAATACTGTATCCTTGTACACTTTCTATCCAGTCTCCAAAAGAAGATAGGCGTATATATTTAATCAGAAACCCATGTAGCACATATACATAAAAGGTTTGAGCACCTCGAGATGTAAAGGACATTGTTTGTGTAGGGATCAAAGCTAGAAAGGAAATCGTCATTGCTAAGCTGATGCTATAAAATAGCATACGAATGGTCATTCCCTCTAATTGATTTACACCTAAAGAGGCATAAGATTTTGAACCAAATAACCACTCTTTCTCAAAGTCCGGTGCTATATACTGGATCCATAGAGCAATAATCAGCAAAGTGCCTCCAGCTACTTTTTTGCAAGAAACCGACGTCAACTTTTTAAAATGTTCTTTTTTCATATAAAATCCTGCTAAGAAGAAGGGAAAGAACACAAAGGTTCTAGAAAGGCTTAACGTTGTTTCCAGCGGTTCGTATAAGCCAATCATAATCCCTAAAACTGCCGCAACGGCTAAAGGATATTTGATTTTTGTAAAAATGAACAACATGGCGTTCCAACAAAATAAACTCAATAAAAACCATAGCGACCAAGCTGGCTGAAACACTGAAACTTTGAATGTGGATTCATCATACAGTTTATAGTCGTATACCGCATAGATAAGTTGAAAAATAATATAAGGAAGTAATACTTTCTTCGCCATCTTCCACATATATCCTTTTTTTCGATATCCCTTTGCAAAATAGCCGCTTATTAAAATGAACGCTGGCATATGAAAGGTGTAAATAAATATGTAGAGCGTCCGTAGCCACTGTTCATCATTAATGAAGGGAGTTAACAAATGGCCAAATACTACTAATACAATTAAAATAAATTTTACGTTATCAAAATACGCATCCCGCTTAGCCATTTGATCTCCTCCTTTCTTTCGCCTTCTACGGATCTGTACGACGTGCTGCTGCGAATATCTTTTCTTTACATTCCTTACTATACATAGTGAAAATGAAAAAACAGTGAAAACCTTGCTTAGTTCTATTTTTAAATAAGGCGCGGCTAAATAAGTTTGACAAACGGCGCCTCTTTCTCTACTATATAGATACGCACCCTATCCAATTCAATTTCGCTTGTTGCGGGACACTTAACCAGTACGGATGGATAGGGTGTTTTTGTATGCAAAAAAAGCAGAAGACCTAGGTCTTCTGCTTTTTATTTTGCTATAGGCTGACTTTCGTTTTTTCTGTTTCCTTTTTTATTTTTCAAATAATAAAACAAGTAACAAAAAAGGACAAAGGGGATACCGCAGTATAATGCGATACGCTGACTCTCATCAAAAGCCAGTCCTACACAAGCAGCAAAGCATAAAACAAACGCTAAAATAGGTACAATAGGATATAAAGGAGCTTTGTAAACAAGCTTCGATACATCATTCCCTTCTTTAATATAGCGTCTTCTGAACATAAAGTGAGAAGCCGCAATAGCCATCCATACAGCTACAACCGCAAATCCAGAAATAGAAACTAATACTAAGTAAACAGTTGTTGGTGCAACTACGCTTGACAGCAAGGACAGACATGCCACTCCCATGCTGATAAGCAACGAATTAAATGGAACTCCTTTAGACGTTACTTTTCCTAACCAAGTGCTGACCATTTTTTGATCAGATAATGACCATAGCATTCTCGAACATGCATATAATCCTGCATTAGCGTTTGATAATAAAGCTGTTAAAATAACCAAGTTCATGATATCTGCTGCGTAAGGAATACCTATTTGATCGAATACCGTTACAAATGGACTTTCTAACACTCCTGCTTGTTTCCATGAAATCAATCCAGATAGTACAAACATGGCGCCAATAAAAAAGAAGAACGTACGCCAAATGATATTTTTAATTGCGCGAGGTATGTTCTTTTCCGGATCCTCTGTTTCCCCAGCCGTAATACCAATTAATTCTGTTCCCGAAAAAGCAAAGCTAACAGAAACCATCGTAATTAATACAGGCATAAGTCCATTTGGAAATAAACCGCCCTCTCCTGTAAAGTGAGAAAGCATCGGCGCTTTTTCATGACCGCTAAGGGGAATGAATCCAAACATCGCTGCTGCGCCTAAAATAATAAATACAATAATGGTTAATACTTTAATACTTGAAAACCAAAATTCTGTTTCACCGAAAAAACGTACAGATGTTGCATTTAAACCAAATAATAAAAGGGCAAACAGCGCGCTCCATATCCAAACCGAAACGTCAGGAAACCATCTTTGCATAAGCAATCCAGACGCTGTAAACTCCGAACCGACAGACACCACCCAAGTCAGCCAGTAAAGCCAGCCAACCGCAAAACCAGTTCCAGGCCCAATAAACTTCGTAGCGTATACTTGAAATGATCCTGACACAGGCATTGCTACGCTTAGTTCCCCTAGACATATCATGACTAAATACATAATTAATCCACCGATTAAATAAGCAAGGAGTGTTCCCCCAGGACCTGCTGCATTAATTGTGTAGCCTGAATTAAGAAACAGCCCCGTACCGATAACACCGCCAAGAGAAATCATAAATAAATGACGGCTTTTCATTTTTCTTTGTAACTGATTCATAGATGTTGTATTCTCTCCCATTATGTACCTCCTTTTATAGTAAACCCATCTAAAAACTTGGTTTATTTACATATTCTCTATAGTCTCTTCTCTGAAGGAGTAGGCTCTATTTCTTCGATATGTACAAATTTTGTATATTGTATACAATATACACTTCTTAAATCTTTTTTCGATTATATCATTTTTCAGATTTTTTACAACAATCAACAGTAAAAAATATTTCAATAATTCTATTTTTTATATTCTAACTAAGATTAGACGAAGTGATATGATATGATTATTTTTACACCTGTACGTTCTTTCACGCTATTTTTATACTCTTTCATCACCATGACATAATGAGAAAGAACGGCTGATGCGATATTTATTTTAGGGGGAAACAATGAACAAGGGGCCTATGATTTATCATTCATTAAAAGATCATGTATATAACTACATAGCAAGTCAAATTCAAGACGGTACACTGCTGCCTAACGACAAAATAAATGAAGCCAGCATTTGTTCTCAGCTGAATGTCAGCCGAACGCCTGTGAGAGAAGCGCTTATTAAACTGGCATCAGACAACCTATTAGAGTACAGACCGCGCAGAGGATTTACCGTAAAGGAAATTGATACACCAAAAAAACTAGAAGTATTTGAAATCGTCGGTGCTTTAGATGGTCTTGCAGCTTCCCTGTCGATTGATCACTTAACGGAAGACGATTTTACGAAGATGGATGAGCTTATTAAAAAAATTGATGTTTCGATTGAATTAGAAAATTATCAGGATTATCAAAAATACCAAACGTATTTTCATCGAGTATATTTGAACCGATGCGGTAATGTGACCTTAAAAGAACAGCTTATATCTTTACAAGACGGATTCATCAGACAAACGTACTTTAGCGATGACAATAAAGAGCTATACGCCATTTTACATGTGATGAATGAACATCACCGCCATATTCTAAAACTTCTGAAGCAGAAAAAAAAGGCGGATGTTCAGCTTTACCTTCAAAATGTCCACTGGAAAATCGAATATCCAGAAATGATTTGATCAAAAAGAGATTAAGACATAACTAAATCAATCCAGTCAACAGCTAGAAGCAACAAAATACATGAAACCTACGTTTATCATACCAATAAAAAAATCCGAACGAAGTTGATTCTCCATCAAGAATCTTAATTCATCGTTCGGATCTTCTTTCAACTAACATACTGTTGTCGCAGCCTCTTTTATTTTGCTATAGCAGAACGCTGTTTTTCCTCTTTTACGTACCAAATGAATTTCCCAGTATATCCGTAAATAATCGCCAAAATAATAGAGACAAAGCTGAGCCACATAAACGGCAGATAAGCGAATGTAGAAATCCCAAGCGTTGTAGCTAAAAATACACCGTTGTCCGTCCACGGAACCATCCCTGAAGTTAAGGTTCCCCCTACTTCTGAGTTACGGGCAAGCACTAGACGCTGTATTCTTAACTTGTCATAACTTTTCTCCATAATTTTCGGTGTTAAAATTAATGAAACATACATTGCACAACCAAATATATTCCCTAATAATCCAACCAAAATAGTAGAAGCCGTAACGTTTCCTGAATTGACAAGAATTTTTTCGAATTTAGATAGCAGGACTTCTAAGACACCGAGCTCATCTAATAACCCGCCAAAGCCTAGTCCAAAAATAATGACAATAATGGAACCGACCATGCTTAAAATTCCGCCACGATTTAACAGCTCACTTAAAAATGTGTTGTCGGTATTAATTTTAAATCCTTCATAAGCCGTATTAAATGCGCTCGCCACATCCATATGTTGAAAGACAACTGCCCATATAATTCCTAATAATGAGCCAATGGCAATTGATGGAAGAGAAGGTTTCTTTAATGCTAAAAGGACAATAACAGCCAAAGCCGGAATCAGCATCCACCCGCTGATATGGAATGTATCCAACAGCGAAGATTTTAATCCGTCTACCCGTCCAGCATCAAAATCTTTTCCTCCATACATAAACCCTGTTACCGTAAATAATACTGCCGTAATGACGTAAGCAGGAATATCCAACACTAACATTGCTTTTACATGATCAATAACGTTCACTCGAGCCATTGACGCAGATAAAATGGTACTGTCAGAAAGAGGAGAAAGCTTGTCTCCAAAATAAGCTCCTGAAATCACAGCTCCAGCTACTAAAGGAAGCGGCATGCCTAAGCCTTGTCCGATTCCCATCATCGCGATTCCGGCTGTACCAACCGTTCCCCAAGATGTTCCTGTTGAAATCGAGGTAATAGAGCAAATGATAAGTGTAGCAAGTAAAAAGAATGTTGGATTAATAAACTCTAGTCCAAAATAAATAAGAGAAGGAACAACTCCTCCGGCAATCCATGTTCCAATTAACGTACCGACGGCTAATAAAATTAAAATAGCTTCTAAGCCGTTTGATATTCCTCTTGTAATGGCTCCTTGCAGCTGATTATACGTATACCCAAGTCGTACTCCTAGCGCCATAACAATAAACCATGAAATAAATAAAGCGAGCTGAATAGGTAAATCCAAAACAGTTGCAAATGAAATAACAACTGCTAAAAATAAAGCAAGCACAATCATTATCTCCCACATAGATGGTAAACGGGTTGTGTTCAAACTAGCTCCTCCTAAACTGGTATGTAGATTCTGGAATGTGGTATCGTTTAAGAGTAAAACGTCCTTATTCTATTCTTTAATTGTTCCTCTTACTGCTTGAACCTATGTACTTCTTTGAATGCTTAAACAATAAACTGCATCTTTTTAAGAACATAAAATAAGGATACTCGTATAAACAATAAGCCATTTTTCTTTTATCCAGTGGTCATAATACCACAAGAGCGTGCTTTCTTACAAGACTAGTTATAAAGCGCTTTCTGATTTTTTATACATTTTAATGCATAAATATATTTTTATTTATTTCATTCAACGAAAAGAGGTAAGTAACGTGAAAGAATATGCAACATTTGCGGGAGGATGCTTTTGGTGCATGGTCGCTCCTTTTGATCAGCTTCCCGGAATCAGCAGTATCCGCTCAGGCTACGCTAAAGATAAACAAATCACTTCTGAAGCTAAACAGGAAAGCGAATACGTAGAAGCAGTACAAATTTTATGGGATCCTTCTCATATTACGTTTGAAGAACTGCTTAACCTGTATTGGCAGCAAATTGACCCTACGGATTCCGGCGGACAGTTTTCAGACCGCGGACCGTCATACCGAGCCATTATTTTTTATCACGACGAAAAACAAAAAGAAGCGGCTTTCGATTCTAAAAAAAATTTAGCCCAAAGCGGACGCTTTAAGCGTGCTATCGTCACACCTATTTTACCTTTTTCTTCTTTTTATGAAGCAGAAGAGCAGCAGCAGGATTATTATCGAAAAAACACATTTCACTATAAATTATACAAAGAAGGCTCGGGGCGAACTGATTTTTTGACACAGCATTGGCCAACGGACCGCTCCTATCTAAAAAAGGTTCTAACGCCCATGCAATATTTTGTTACGCAGGAAAACGGAACCGAACCTCCTTTTACAAATTTATATTGGAATAACAAAAAACAAGGAATTTACGTTGATCTTCTAACGGGAGAAGCACTGTTTAAAACGTCAGATCAACTCCCTTCCCATACAGGGTGGCCGGTTTTCAAACGCCCTATTTTATACGGAAATATAAAAAAAGTTCCGATGCAGCATGAAACAGCACTAAAAAGCAAAGAAGGAAATAACTATTTGGGTTTACTATTAACCGAAGAAAACAGCGAATACTATCAAGTAAATTCCGCGGCTTTGCGCTTCATTCCAAAAGAGAAGCTTAAAGAAGAAGGGTATGAAGACTTTTTAATTTTGTTTTGATATTTATACTTTTTTAAAAGGATAAAAATAAGCAGTGACTTGATTGGCATAGTGCACAATTAAATCGCGATTGTCCGCCGGACGAAAAAAAGGCTGAGTAATAGAATCATCTCTTATTTCACACTCCCCTTTTTGCAGCTCCCAAGGATCATGATAAAGATCTCCTCTGTAGACATTTCCTTGATGAGTGGTAAATAAGCAGTAGCGCTCTGTAAGCCAATGAGCTAATTCTCCTTCTCTACTGCGATAGGACGGAGAAATACCTCTATATGTAAGCTTTACTCGCTCTTTTTGTGAGTCTCTGTGCGTTCGAACTGACTGAAAAGAAATATGGTTCTGAGTTTTGTTGAATGTCATAGCAGCGTGGTAATAAGGCAAATGAAAAAACTGACGAGCAATCCATACCCCTAGTGGATTGCTTGCGTCTAAACTAAAAAAATAAACGCCTTTTTCCCCTTTATATGTAACATATGTACGCACATTCAGCTCATATAGCCGTGAAAAGATAGGAACTGCGGGCGTTCCTTTAAATCGAATGTCTGTCATCGTAAAAGGCACAAGTGCAATCCATCCTTGACCATCATAGGTGTCAGGCTCTAACTGACTAGGCAATAAAGAAGCCAAAAATGCCGGATCTACAGGCCAATGAATAAACAGTAAATCTTTCCACGTTTGTTTCATTATCCAATTATTTTTCACTTCTTGGTCCCTCCTTTTTCTAGATGTTCTTTCCCATTAATTCAGCGGCTGCCGATTTCCCTGACAAATATGCGCTCTCTAACCGTGAGTGATTTGTTTCGTCTTCCCTTCTTAAAAAAGCATCTCCTGCCACCAGTAGCGACGGCATAATTTTAGCAAAGGGCTGATGAAGAACTTGTTCAGCCTCTGCATAGCGCCATTTCTTTAACTGAATGCTTTTAATATGATTTGCACCTATCCATTCTTTTATTTCATTTTTTATCGCCCGCAGCAGCTCATGTTCATGTTCATCAAAATGTTTTTCTGACCAGTCTTTATTCATATATATGCTAAGAACGGGCGTCTTTGATATTCCTTTTTGCTCATGATTAACGATTCTTTGGATTGTGCCAGAAGGATTCGTGATTTGACCATGATCACCATACAGCATCTCTGTGTAAAGCTCCACGATAGCAACCAAGCAAGGACTAAATTTCAGTGTATTAAGAATTGATTGGTCCGCTTGCAGCTTACTATTATTAAGTACCTCAACAACCTGAGGAGACGGAGCTGTAAGAATGATATCAGTCGCTTCAAAAATCTCATTTTCTTCTGTATACAGCTGATACCTTCCGTTTCGAAAATCAATAGCTTGAACTTTTCGATTCACGTATACGCGTAAATCTTCAGCTAAATATTTAGCTAGCGCATTCATCCCATTCATACTTTGATACCGAGGATGATGGTCACCAAACCACTTCTTAACCTTTCTATCAGCTATCCATTTATTTACGTCTTGTTGAAATTCATCGGATCTCACTGTAAAAAATTGAGCTCCGTGATCTGCTTTTCCCTCTCCTACTCTTCGGGTAGCCATTCGTCCCCCTACACTTTTACCCTTATCAAGAAGAAAGACCTCTATTCCTTCTCTTTGTAATTCAGCCGCTGCTGTAAGGCCCGCCATTCCAGCACCTACTATTCCTACTCGTCTCATTTTTTCCTCCTTATTTAACGCATTTACTTACAGTATAAAAAAAGCGGAATGATTGAGCTAATTTAAACTGTCTTTTTCATTTAACTGCATTTCTGCTTGTCTCAAAAAAGTAGTCTACGATTCCTTTCAGCTGAGTATACTTGTTGTATACAAATATATCTTTACCTGCTAGCACGTCTATAGATAGGAGGACTGTCATATGATGCTCTATGATATTAAGCACAAAGTATATTACGAAGTATTTAATACAGCTCGCCCTAAAATGAAGGACGCTCACCAAGGCCGAAGCTGGGGATATGTTTATAAAAATCTCAATGGACAACCTACAAAGTTTTGGATTGACTTTACGCATGGACGTTTTATGTACTTTCAAGTTGAAGACAAGTGGTATCGCGTGCAATATTTGCAGTCCAATGATAAGAAAAAAACAGCGGATGTCTTTAAAGGAGCTCTCATTGACTTGATTTTAGATGGAATGGATCTCAAGTTAGTACGAGGAAACTTTGAAAAGAGAAGACTCTTAGCTTTATGACACATAGAAAAACAGCCGTAAAAGCAGGACTGCTTTTACGGCTGTTTAATTGTACGAGGAGTAATCAATATTTCAACCCTCCTATTTTTCGCTTGTCCCTCTGCTGTATTATTAGATGTCACCGGCTTGAACTCTCCAAATCCTTTTGCACTGAACATGCTTGGATTAAGCTTATCGTTTTTTAAGATAACTTTCATAAAGTTAACTGCTCTCATCACGCTTAACTCCCAGTTGGATTCAAAACCAGCGTTGCGAATAGGTACGTTATCGGTGTGACCGCTAATAATAATATTACGAGGAGGATCAATCACCAAAAGCTCTGAAATATCATTGGCGATTTTTGTATCTTCACTCCGAACTTGTGCTCTTCCCGAATCAAACAATACATTGTCTCGAATGGAAATTAAGAGACCTTCCTCGGTTAACGAAGTCTGTAATTGATTTGTTAGGTTTTTCTTTTGAATATACGCATTAATTTTAGATTGAATTTGCTGAAGCTCTTCTTGATCAGCTTCTCGAATGGTTTGCTCCTTTTGTTCGCTCGTTAACGATTGTGAAGAAGCAGGAGACTGATTGGGGGCTGTCTCCACTTCATTTGTTTTTTCCGTACTTTTAGCTGCAGGGGTATTTGAAGGCTGAACCGCTTCTTCAGATTCCTGCAGAGATTGAAATTCCATCACGCCCGTTCCTCCAACGAACGCTTCATTAAATGCGCGAGAAAGGTTCTTAAATTTCTGCGCATCCACTGAGCTCATTGCAAACAATACAATGAATAAAGCAAGTAAAAGTGTAAGCAAATCTGAGTAAGGAAGCAGCCAGCTTTCGTCAACATGGTCCTCTTCATGCTTTCGTTTTCTGCGTCTACTCATTTATGCCCACTTCACTTTCTTGAAGAAGCTTTTTACGTTCCGCTGTTGGCAAATAAGAAGCCAGCTTTTGCTCAATTACTTTTGGTGTTTCTCCTTCTAAAAGTGAAAGCACTCCTTCGATCATCATATACTTTACCTTTACTTCATGTTTCGATTTACGCTTTAGTTTATTTGCAAACGGATGCCATAGTACATACCCAGTAAAAATACCAAGAAGCGTAGCAACAAACGCCGCGCTGATCGCATGTCCTAGCGTATCTGTATCTTCCATGTTCCCAAGCGCAGCAATTAACCCTATAACAGCTCCAAGTACACCCAGAGTTGGAGCATATGTACCTGCTAAAGCGAAAATACTTGCACCCGTTTGATGTCTTTCTTCCATAGCATCAATTTCTTCAGACAACACGTCTCGTATATAATCCGCACTTTGACCATCAATAGCTAAATTCAAACCATTTTTTAAGAAAGGGTCATCTACATCAATAATTTGGGCTTCAAGTGATAGTAACCCTTCTTTTCGAACAACTTGTCCCCATTCAGAAAACATGGATACTAAATCAACGGGCTGCAGCATTTTTTGTTCTTTAAACAGGACACCAAACAGTTTTGGGACTCTTTTGATTTCATTTGAAGGAAATGCAATCACTACTGCTCCGACGGTTCCGACAATAATAATTAAAATAGCAGCGGGATTTCCTAACACAGATGGATTAACCCCTTTGAAAAACATACCTACAATAAGAGAGGCTATTCCTAAAATCAGTCCAATAAAAGATGTTTTATCCATATGTAATTCTCCTATCCTTAACTTCCTGTTCTTTCTTTTTGTGTATTTTATCCTCATCTTTTATTTCGACTATTTCATAGAATTTTTAAGCCTTTTATGAATCATATTTATAATTACAGCTTTTCTCTATTATAAAAACACTTTTTTCAACTTTTCATACAGAATATCTGAAGGTCCAGCTATAATCGCTACAATTTGATTTTCCACATAAATAGCAGCCGTCATCTTATTATCAATATCAGCTAAAATGGCAAATCCGACGTTAATGTTCAAGTTTATTCACCTCTGTCACGTTCTTGTTTATTCAACATATAAAAAGAACAGTCTTACCATTTATTTTTCCGTGTCTTATTGACATTTGTAAATTTTATATTAAGATTATGTAAATGAGTTGACAAAATGGAGGTGATATCATGCTACTAGAAAAATACTGTAAAGACACTGATTTATTGATTATCCAGTTTACAATCGAACTAACAAAAGACATTCACGCTAAAATCTCCGCACGTACTTTATTTTATGAAGAACAGGTGATACGTTATGCTGAAAAAAGAATACGTTCTTTCTTACATCCTCTTTCCCTTAAACATACGCTAAAATTTGTCTATCAATCTGAAATACTACAAACCATTCTATTCAAATTAAAACCAACTTTTGAGCAGCAGCATGTATTGCGCTGTATTTCATCTTAAAAAGGAGTTCCCTTTAGCGGAAACTCCTTTTTGATTTGATTCTACGATATAGACGATATGCTTTTCTGATAACGTTTAAAAGCGGATACGGCAAGCGGATATGGTACTTATCAATAAACGGATAAAAGGTGTAATAAGCTTTTACAAGGTCTGTCCATTTTTTATCAATACCTTCTTTATAAAAGTCAGAGATATCCACCACATACCCTCTTCCATCTTTCATCATGACATTTTTACCATGCACATCATACGGGTTTAAACCCTGGCTTCTTGCATAGTCCAAAGCTGCGTTCACATCTTTTATGACTTGTTCTGGAATCTTTATTCCCCGCTGGACGGCATCATACAAGGTAACGCCTGTAAGTCTTTTTAAAATCAAATACGTCTTTCCCTCATGAAAAAGTTGAGAATAAGCTGGGTGAACGCCCAGCTGTCTATACACTTGCGCTTCTTTCTTTACACCATAAATTTCTCTTCCGTATACTTTCACGACAAATTCAGGATAATTTTCGTGCGTAAACACACCGGCATAGTTTCCTTTACCAATAAGTACCCACTCTTTTGTTTTGTTCGTAACTTCAACTGGATCATAGTCACTTTCACTTTGAATCGTAACTTGCGTTAGTAATGATGTTTCAACTAGCGACACTAACTGTTTAATTGTTTTATCCATAGTCCCCTCTAAAAATCCTTCAGTAATCTCTATCAAATATTACCCTATGATAAATCTCAATGCAGGATGTGTCAATAAATTGACAGCCTGATATAAAGAGGGAAAGTATTCCCGTTCATTCAAGACTGCGCGTGAACTTTGTGAACATTCACCTTCAGTTCTTCTTTCATATTCAGCATTACGCCCGCCATCGGAGCAATAGATTCGGGCTCAGTCAGCTGAAATAAAAAGCGCTTTGTCATTTCTGACAGAAAAATGGTTACTATTTCAGTGATATAGTCCATGCCCCTTTCCGCTTGATGCTCAATCCCAAGCGGCATATACATATAGCTTGGGACATCAATGGACCCTCCTTTTTCAAAACGGTCAGGTAAAAATTCACTTGGCTCTAAAAAATAATCTTCATGGCGATGCATCATATAAGGGCTAATTAACATAATCTCCCCTTTTTTGATACTGTAGCCATCTATTTGTATATCTTCACGTGCTTGACGCCCAAATAGCCAAAGAGGCGGATACAACCTCATGCTTTCAGCAATTATTTTGCGCATATAGGTCAGATTTTTGGTTGAAAGTGATTCGCCGCTAGCATAGGCTTGAATTTCTTTATGCAGCTGAAGGTGCTCCCTAGTATTTTGAGACAGTAAATGAATAGACCAGCTGCATACGTGCGTAATCATTTCATACATCGAAAGGAATATAGAATTTAGCTGTTCATATATTTCTCTTTCATCGCTGTCTTCTCCGTAAGAATTCAATATATACTGCAGTAAATCATTTCCTTCGGTTTTGTTTTGAACACGCATTTGAACGCGTTCAAAAAGGAGTTGTTCTAGCTGCTCATCTGAGTCAAGCTGGTGCAAAGGTAGACGAATATAAATTTTGCCTAACTTTTCTTTTTTTCTCATAAGCGCTTGAACATAGTGAATTTTATCTTTCTCCTCAATCGAAATGCCAAATACAAGTTGAAGGAGTACAGCTACGACTATCTGTCTTATGTCTTTTACTATCGTTCGAAGCTGCCCTTCTTCCCACGTTTCCGTATGCTTTTCAATTATTTTTGCGATTGCTTCCTTATTATAAGTTAGATGTTGTTTTAGTTGTGAGGGTTGAATGGGGCTCATATATAATGCTTCATCTGTCCATAACATTTCTTCGCCTAGCAGCGTTTTAAACATATGCGTTAGTTTAATTTTTTGAAACGCCTTGCTGTTTGTAATGACTACATCTTTAATAAGTTGAGGGTCTCTCGTTACATAAAAGCGTTTGTGCGCAACTCTAAATGTTGCAATTTCTCCATACTGAGTCAAGTTTTCCAAAAAACCCAGTGGGTTCTCTCTAAACTTTTGCAGGTGACCGGTAAGCTTATACGACGAGGGGCCCTGTATAACCGGCAATGTTATCACTCCTTTTCTAAAAATGCGGGACTTAAACAAATAAAAGAGTAGTCCACTAAAGACTACTCTTTTTCACACAAAGATATGCTATTGATTTTCACAAAAATTCTTACTTATTATTCCATATTGATCCATACGCTTTTCACTTCAGTGTAGTTATCAAGCGCATAGCTTCCCATTTCACGACCAATTCCCGACTGTTTATAGCCTCCAAACGGGCTTGCTGCATCAAATACGTTGTAACAGTTCACCCAAACTGTACCTGCTTTAATACCATGAGCAATATAGTGTGCTTTCTTTAAATCCTGTGTCCAGACGCCCGCTGCTAGACCATATGCTGTATCATTTGCTTTGGCAATTAAATCATCGAGATCGTCAAACGGCATAGCAGCTACAACCGGACCGAAGATTTCTTCACGAGCAATCGTCATTGAATGATCGACATCTGCAAAGATAGTCGGTTCTACGAAATAGCCTTGATCAAATGGAATGTTTCCTCCTGCGAGTACTTCCGCTCCTTCTTCAATTCCTTTATCAATATAGGTTTTCACTCGTTTTTGCTGCTGCGCAGATACAAGCGGACCCATTGTCGTCTCATCTGCTAATCCATTTCCTTGTTTAATAGATTTCGTTTGAGAAACTAAATCAGCTACGACATTATCATATAAGCTTTTTTGGACATACAGACGACTTCCAGCACAACATACTTGTCCTTGATTAAACATAATACCTGAAAGCGCACCAGGAACTGCTTTTGTTAAGTCTGCATCCGGGAGGATAATGTTTGGTGATTTACCTCCAAGCTCTAACGTCACACGCTTTAAGGAGTCGCTAGCTTGCTTCATAATTGCTTTTCCGACAGCAGTAGATCCTGTAAAAGCAATTTTATCGACAAGATCATGATGAACGAGCGGTTCACCTGCTGTTTTCCCGTAGCCTGGCACAATGTTTAGCACGCCTTTTGGGAACCCTGCTTCATCGGCTAGTCGAGCCAAGTAAAGTGCAGAAAGCGGCGTTTGCTCTGCTGGTTTGAGCACAATTGTACATCCAGTTGCCAAAGCAGCTCCGAGCTTCCAAGCGGCCATTAAAAGCGGGAAGTTCCACGGAATAATTTGGCCAACAACTCCTACTGGTTCATATCTTGTATAGTTAAAGTACGCTCCTTGCACAGGAATAGTTTGTCCAACCATTTTAGTTGACCACCCAGCAAAGTAGCGGAAATGTTCGATTGCTAGTGGAATGTCTGCATTTGATGTTTCACGAATTGGTTTTCCATTATCAAGCGTTTCAAGCTGCGCAAGCTCCAATTGATGTGTTTCCATTAAATCAGCTAATTTATAAATAAGTCGACTTCTTTCAGCTGCTGACATCTTTGTCCAAGGTCCATGATCAAAGGCTTCTCTAGCCGCTCTGACGGCACGATCAATATCCTCTGGATTTGCTTCAGCTACATCTGCCAACTTTTCACCCGTTGCTGGATTTACTGTTTCAAACGTTTTTCCTGAAACAGAGTCTACCCATTCGCCGTTAATGTATAGCTGTTTTACTCCTTTTAAAAACTCCACTACTTTCGGACTCATTTCAACTTTTTTCGCTCCAAGATTTTGCATCAAATACATACCTCCCCACGAATTTTGAAAACGCTAACAATGAATATTTTACCATGTTATCTAGTAAAATCAACAATTTCGCATACAATATTCTGAATTTTTCTACATTTATTCTAGTTATCTAAAATTTATCTTACTAGCACAAATGTCGAAAGAGGCGAAACGTTTACTGTATTTCCTTTCACCGTACGGAGCGTTTTTGTTCCTGCCTGCTCGCCGTCAACAAGTAATCTCCACGTTCTGTTAGAAGGCAGATGAACCGTTTGAGCTTGTTTATTTGCATTATGAATTACCATTATTTCGTTTGCTTTATCTTTATTGGCTTTAGCATTTAACGTATAACCTACTACGTTTGCTGGTGCATCAACAAAGCGTAAATTTTGATGAATAGCCTGTGCACTCGTCATTCTAAATGAGGAATATTGCTTTCGAAGCGCAATAAGTCCCTTCATATAATCTACTTCTTGGCTGAAAGCTGCTCGGCGCTTCCAATCTAGCTGATTGACAGAATCGGGTGACTGATAGCTATTATGATCTCCGCCTTTTGTTCTCATAAACTCTTGACCTGCATGTATAAAGTTCATTCCTTGAGATGTTAAAATAATAGAAGAAGCAAGCTTATGCATTTGCTTTTTCGTTTGCTCGGTGTCAGCAGGGTTCGTCAGCTGAAGCTTATCCCATAACGTATGGTTATCGTGAGCTTCTACATACGTCACAACTTGATCCGGGTCTTCATACGTGGCAGTGGAATGATCATAATCTATTCCAGCTGCTATACTTTGCTGTATGAGCTTTTCTTGCCCCTGTTTTCCATTAACAAATCCGTTGTCATGATCAAAAAATACGCTGCCTTTAAGACCATCTCGCATACCGTCATTAAAATGAGCGATGCGCTTCATATCCTGAGCGTTTTTCTGATTAGCTTTTAGCTTAGCATCAAGCTCGGTTCCTAGATCCCAGCCCTCTCCTAAGACGATAATGGAAGGGTCAATTTCATCTAACTTCTTTCTCACTTCATTCATTGTCTTTGTATCGTGAATCCCCATTAAATCAAATCGAAACCCATCAATGTGGTACTCTTTTGCCCAATACGCAATAGAATCTACAATAAACTTCCGAACCATCTTCCGTTCAGACGCCGTGTCGTTTCCAACACCTGTTCCGTTGGATAAAGTTCCATCTTCTTTATAACGGAAGTAGTAGCCTGGAACTAATTTATCAAAGCTATGCTCACTCACTGCATACACATGATTATAAACCACGTCCATTACCATACGAAGCTGCTTATCATGAAGCGTTTGAATCATTTGTTTAAGCTCAATGATTCTCGTCTTGGGATTATATGGGTTTGTTGAATAGGAACCTTCTGGGACGTTGTAATTTTTCGGATCATATCCCCAGTTAAACTGCGGCTCGTTTAATTTCGTTTCATCCACCGTACGATAATCGTAAATAGGCAGGAACTGAACGTGCGTCACACCTAAATCTTTAATATGACTGAGTCCTGTTTTTACTCCATTTGGTCCTTTCGTTTTCCACTCCGCTACGCCTAAATATTTTCCTTTATTTTTGATACCACTCTCTTTTTGAGACGATAAATCTCGTACGTGCAGTTCATAGATAATCGCATCTTCTGGATTTTTAAATTTCGGCTTATTTGCACTCCACTTTCTCGGATTTGTCTTAGGCAAATCTACGACAACTCCGCGATCTCCATTCACCGTTGTTGCTCGTACATATGGATCAACCGCTTCGCTCCAGCTGTTCCCAATTTTCACTTTGTACGTATAAATTAGTTCATCATGATTTCCTTTTAACTCCGCTTTCCACGTTCCTTTTTCACTTTTGATCATAGAAATTTCTTTTACAGCTTTGGAGTTCCATGATGAATAAGTCACTAGCTTGGCTTCGCTTGCGGTTGGAGCCCATACGCGAAAATTTGTTTGTTTCTTAGAATACGTGTTTCCTAAATCGTTTCCGCTATATGCATACTTTTCGTCAAATTCTTTCGTGCGAACGACATTTCCATTGACTACATCAGCTGAGCCGTAGCCTTTTTGCTTCACTTTATACGTTTTTGTAACGTCCAAAGGCTGTTTTGTTATGATTTTAACTTTAGTAGTAGCAGCGTCTTCTCCCTCTTTATAAGGTATCACTTTCTCAATTTGAGCTCCGTCAATTTCAATGTCTCCTAAACTCTTAGAAGAGTCAAACGGCACGTTTGTTTCTAAGGTGATTTGATTAAATGTATCCATAGTCGCTTTCGTGATTTTCCGAGTGATATCTACTCCAGCTCTATCATAATAAATTCGATTTTGTCCTTGAACAATCCATACTTCTACATTCCCATCTTTACCAACCTTGGTAATAAAGCGCTCTCCTCCGTCTTTATTTTCCCAATCGCTGTCACTAGTAGAATGGCGTACAATAAAACCAATTTTGTCAAATAAATTACCACTTCCACTGTTAATGGCGTAGGTCGCCCTCTTCCCAAAATTCGTGTCTTCCGTAAATTCGATTTGCTTCCCTTCTTTTTCATCACCTGGCCATGTCCAAATGTTCCACCCGCTGTAATCTCCGTCGTACCGATGATAATTTAAGGTAACGTTTACTTTATCGAACTTCGGTAAATCTCGGTATTCACCGTCAGGAGGAGACGTATATGTATGTTCATCTCCACTTTTCACCCATACTTCTCCTTCACCGTTCTCCACCGAAACGAAGCGGTCTCCTCCATCTTTTTCCCACGACTCTGTTCGAACAATAAAACCTACTTTGTCATAAGTACCGGGTAATTCAACTTCCGCTACTTTTCCAAATTGATCTTCCTCTGTAAATACGTAAGGCTTCCCTTCTCCTCCTTCAGGAAAAACCCATAATCCCCATTCCTTTGTATCATTTGGAGCAGGCTGATAGTGAATCGTGATTTTAGTTGAGTCTGCTGCAGATGCAAACGATTGCATAAATGGGCTAAAAAAAGAGCTTACTAGTAAGAGTAAAGCCATCAGTACCATTGCATATTTAGTCCAACTACATTTCAATGAAAACCCTCCCGTAAAATAAAGTACGTACACATTTTTCACTATAACCTTTTTTGAAAGCGTTATCATAAGTATTTTTTCCTATTTTATGTCGATAAAGAAAAAAAATCCATAGTTAACAATGTTAACTATGGATGACGTATCTCTTTTACACTTCTGCTGTTTCAGGTGAGATAGTTTGATCGTTATATACGTTTGTATCTAGCTCTTTTGTTAATTTACTAGTGACGACTCCGGCTGTCATGCTTCCACTTACATTAAGCGCCGTACGCCCCATATCAATCAATGGCTCTACTGAAATTAATAAGCCTGCTAGCGCTACGGGCAAATTCATAGAAGATAATACAAGTAAAGCCGCAAATGTCGCTCCTCCGCCAACACCTGCTACGCCAAACGAACTAATTGCTACAATGGCAATCAACGTGAAAATAAATGAAGGCGTTAAGGGATCAATACCTACCGTTGGTGCAATCATAACGGCTAACATAGCTGGATATATTCCAGCGCATCCGTTTTGACCAATTGTAAGACCAAATGAACCTGCGAAATTCGCAATTCCTTCTGGAACCCCTAACTGTCTTGTTTGTGTATTAACATTCAAAGGTAATGCTCCAGCACTTGTACGGGAAGTAAAAGCAAAAGCCAATACAGGAAATACTTTCTTAACATATGTGATCGGATTTACACCGATGATTGTTAGAATAACTAAATGAACAATAAACATAGCTGCCAATGCGACATAGGATGCTACAACAAATTTTCCAAGTTTAACAATTGCATCAATATCACTCGTTGCTACTGTTTTGGTCATAATTGCGAGTACTCCATAAGGAGTTAACCGAAGAATTAGCGTCACTACACGCATTACAATTGCATAAAGCGTATCAATAATTTTTGAAAATAACGCCGCTTCCTCAGCCTTTTTACGCTTCACGCCTAAATACGCAATTCCAACAAATGCCGCAAAGATGACAACTCCAATCGTGGAAGTTGAACGTGCGCCTGTTAAATCAAGAAACGGGTTAGCAGGTAATAATTCTACTACTTGCTGCGGGATTGTTTTTGCTTCTAAACTAGATAAATTATTTTCTAAGTCCTCTCCGCGCTGAAGTTCCGCTTCCCCTTTTGTAATTTGGACAGATTCTAAATTAAAGCTCGTTGTTGTAAAAATACCAATTGCAGCTGCTATCGCTGTTGTGACAAGCAAAATCCCAATAATTAAACTACTAATCTTTCCAATATTGCTCGTCAATTTTAAGCGAGTGAATGCCGCTACAATCGATACAAATACAAGCGGCATAACAATCATTTGCAGAAACTTAACATATCCGCTTCCTACAATGCTAAACCAATCGGCGGTCGTCATCGTTACTTCATGAGTCGGACCATACACCCACTGAAGAGCAAAGCCAAAAATAATCCCTAGTCCAAGCGCTGTAAACACACGCTTTGAAAATGATACATGCTTTTTCTGCATCATAAACAGCCCCGCAAGCAATGCGAGCATAATGAGGATGTTTATGATGACTAATAAGTTATTCATAGATGTTCCCCCTGTAATTTTTTCCATAAATCATGTCTCTATTACTTATAATATAACAATACCAATAAGTCAACTAGGTTTTATGTTTTTTCCTGAAGACAGTTTTTTTGAATAATTTTGACAAAACAAAAAAGCTAAGGATTTTCCTTAGCTTTCTATTTTACGCTTGTATGTACTTCAGTGGTCTTTTGCCCCGTTACCAGAGATGGTCTTTCTTTCATTACACCGGATGTACTACAATTCATATATAGGATTACATTTCATATAATTCATTTAGCCATTTTACAAACAAATGTCTGGGTAATTCTAGTTCGTGAAGCTCGACATATTGAATATCAGATAGCGTCGTCCCTCTAGCCATATAAAAGTACCACTGCCAGCCAATATCTTTAGCAATGGCATAGGATTTAGCTAGATCTTGTCTATTATCTGTCTGCTGCATATCATTCATCCACTGCGTTTCATCCGCTTCATACTCATAATAATGGAGAGTATATTTATCACACCAATACGTAAGGTCCTGATGGGAAAACGGATTTTCTCCGTCACATACTTGAAGCAATAGCATTCTTAAATTTTCCGGTGTATACGGTAATATAATTTTTTGATCTGCACGTCTCATTTTGCTACCTTCCTGACATGTTCGTTTCTTTTATTACATCATGTACGGCTGCGTTTAGCAATAAGAAATGGATGACGTTTTCATTACTTTTCGTTTACAACATTTCATTTGCTTGCAAAAACCGCCGTATCTTCGACATACAGAGGCAGTCGGATTTTAACAATCGTCCCTTTGTTCTGTTCACTCTCAATCTGCAGGGTACCGTGATGATCATGAATAATTTTGGAGCTGATTGTTAATCCAAGCCCCATTCCTTTTTCTTTTAAAGTAAAAAACGGTTCTCCTATATGTTCTAGACGGTCTTTAGAAATTCCTACTCCTTCATCTCTAACTTCTATAAAAATATGGTTATCCTTCGCTGTTTTGATTGTAATGTAAATATTTCCAGGCCTATCCATGGCTTCAATTGCGTTTTTAAAAACATTAAGTAATACTTGAATAAGGTGGTTTTTATTTCCATACACACTAGCGTTATTTGTTTGTTCATCGTATAAGAAGTCAATGTTTTTCAATAAAGCTTCATGGGAAGTTAAACTCATTACATACTTAACCGCTTCTGTAAGAGAAAACACGCGAAAATGTTCACTTTCAGGTTTTGACAAAAGGAGCATTTCACTGACAATACCATTAATTCGTTCCAGCTCATCAAGCATGATGTTAGCATACCCTATTGCGGATCGGTCTGTTTCTTTCATGAGCTGAACAAACCCTTTAATACTCGTAAGCGGATTTCTAATTTCATGAGCAATTCCAGCAGCTAATTCGCCTACTACAGAAAGCTTTTCCTTTTTTATCAGAAGCGCTTCTGCAAGCTTTTGCTGAGTGATATCTCGTCCAATTGTGATAAGAGCTTTTCTTGAGCCATCATCAAAAAACACAGGTACTTTAATAACATCAAATGTTTTGACCTCGCCGTTTGGTATTTCAAACGCTTCTTCCGTACGTACCTTTTCCTTTTTCCTCCAAGCTTCTTCATCCGATGAAATACAGTGTAAGAAAGCAGCTTGAAAGAAAGGGACAAGCTCCCCAAGTTCTGCATCGGTTTTACCCCTGTAATCAATACCCTTTAAATGATAAAGTTCTCTTCCAAAATCATTCACCGCCACCCATTTGCCAGCCCCATCTTTGAAACAAATAAAATCTGGCATTGAATTTATTAATGTAGCAAGCTGATACTGTTCATCAGACACCTGGGTATGAACCGAACGCTTATGAAGTAAATAAAACGTTCCAGCCGTTACGCCCACTAGTAAACTATCTTTTATCAAACTGCTAAGAGCATATGCTCCTTTAAAAAATGCCATTGTTTGAAAGACGATGTACACCCCTACAAGCAGAAGACCCGCTACCGCCGCTGCTTTTCGTACACCCTCCCTATTTTTTATCAATATTTCCCACCAGCCTTTGTTTTTTAAGTGAATACTCTCTATGTCTCATCAATTAAGTTCTGAATATTCTTCTTACTTTTAAACTAGTTTACCTTATTTTTTTATTCTTATCTAATACCTTTTTTTATTACTTTTGACACAGTTTCTTTTATCCTCTTTAGTTGTTTCCACATTTTCATTTTATTTGAATTATTTTCTCTATCAAAATAGGAATTTAGATACGGAATATCCTGGAACATTTAGGTAATAATACTCTTTTTTGTATTTTCTTAATATTGTAAATTCTAGTAGTACCAACTACATCGATAAATTTAGGGGGATTTTAATGAAAAAAACCGTGATTTCTTTGGCTGTAGCAACAAGTTTGACTTTATCTTTTACAAGTGTACAAGCTTCTACTTCTGCAAATGCTTCTCACCATCAAAGTTCTGAACAAAAAGTATTAAAAAAAATCAATGCTGAGAAAATTTATCAAGACATTGCGTATCTCTCAAAAAAACCTCGTGTGGCAGGAACTGAAGCTGAACGCGAAGCTGCTACATTTGTTCAAAAGCGTTTGTCTAAACTAGGCTATGAGAGCGCAGTAGAGCCTTTTACCTTTACCGGTTACACACCAGCAGCTAGTTTTTCACTAAGCGTAAACGGTACCAGCTACTCTCCAACAACTTTTACTTATAGCACCAATGGAAATGTCACTGCTGAAATTGTAGATGGAGGGCTGGGTACAAAAGATAATTTAGCAAACAAAGATGTAACAGGTAAAATTGTATTAGTTCAGCGAGGCACTATTACTTTTGGTGAAAAAGTATTAAATGCTGCTGAAAAAGGGGCTGCAGCCGTCATTATTTTTAATAATACAGACGGTGAGCTAAGCGGAACGCTTGGCGGCGCTAATGATAACTACATTCCGTCTCTTGCTGTTACCAAAGAAGAAGGTGAAAAGATTCTTACTTCTATTCAAAAAGGCGAAAAGCCTTCAGGTACAGTAAAAATTGAAGGAGCTGTCGTAAGTGAGCGAACATCTTATAATGTAACCGCTACTAAACCTTCTACTTTTAAGAAAAAAGGAACAAATGATATTATTGTAGTAGGTGCTCATCATGATTCTGTGGCCGGAGCGCCTGGGGCAAATGACGATGCTTCTGGAACAGCAATGGTGCTTGAATTAGCTCGCGTATTTAAAACTCTTCCTACTGATACAGAACTGCGATTTGTTACATTCGGAGCTGAAGAAGTAGGCTTACTAGGATCCGAGCATTATGTTAGTGAGCTATCTGAAGATGAGAAAAATCGTATTGTTGGAATGTTTAATTTAGACATGGTGGGAAGTCGAGATGCGGGAGATTTGGTGATGAATACAGCTGATGGAACACCAAATCTTGTCACAGAATTAGCTCAAGCTTCAAGTACAAGATTAAATGGATCACCTACGCCATTCCAAGCTGGCGGCCGCAGTGATCACGTTCCTTTTGCAGAGGCAGGAATACCGGCTGCTCTATTTATTCACAGTCCGTCTGAACCTTGGTATCATACGCCTGAAGATACCCTTGATAAAATAAGCAAAGAAAAACTTCAAGATGTGGCTGAGATTGTTGGAACAGCTATTTACGATCGTTCCCGTCCCGATCAACAAGGTTCTTCAGTTAAAAAGAAAGCAACATTTAAAGCTCCTCATCTTTATCACGAGCAAGATGTTAAATAAGAATCTGTCCCTGTTATTCATACATGATCAAAAAAAGAGATGTTTATGCATCTCTTTTTTTGATAAGCAGATTTCTCAAGGTTTTAAATCCATTATGCTACAATTATTATAGAGGAACCTCATTTATTGCTTACATAAAAATTTTGAACAAAAGAGGTGTATTTTTTGGATTTTACGGTAGACCATTCAATTCTTTTACTATCTATTCTCCTTGTCATAGGAGTACTTACTGCAAAGTTCTCTACTCGCCTTGGAGTCCCTTCGCTTGTACTCTTTATTATTGTAGGAATGGTTGTTAGCCACTACATCTACTTTGACAATGCTCTTTTAACACAAGGATTCGGAATATTAGCGCTTATCATTATTCTTTTTGATGGAGGCGTGCAGACCAAATGGAAAGATGTTAAACGCGTTGTTCGCCCTTCCGTTTCATTAGCTACTTTCGGAGTCCTCATTACGACAGTTTTAACGGGTGTACTTGCCAAATATATTTTAGGTGTTACTTGGCTTGAAGGCTTTTTATTTGGGGCAATCGTTGGCTCTACAGATGCTGCAGCCGTGTTCTCTGTACTAGGGACACAGAATATCCGCCAAAAATTAAACTCCACGCTAGAAGCAGAATCTGGTTCCAATGATCCGATGGCCATCTTCTTAACCGTTTCTATTATTGAATTAATTCAACATCCGGACTCTCCTATCCTCTCATTAATCCTTAATTTCTTTTGGCAAATGGGAATCGGGCTGGTACTTGGTTTAGTACTCGGAAAAGCATCCGTTTGGATTATTAATCGAATTAATTTGGATTCTTCAGGTCTTTACCCTGTGCTTACATTGTCATTGGCCGCCTTAACCTATGGAATTTCCACATTTGTAGAAGCAAGCGGTCTACTTGCTGTATATGTAATGGCAGTGGTAGTAGGGAATGCAGATCTAACTTATCGTCACACAATTGTCCGCTTTAACGAAGGTTTTGCATGGATGATGCAAATTTTAATGTTTATTTTACTCGGCCTTCTTGTCTTTCCTAATCAACTGCTAGATATCATTTGGCAGGGTATACTGTTATCTCTTTTACTTATGTTTGTCGCTCGTCCACTCGGCGTATTTCTTTCGATGATGTTTGCTAAATATTCTTCCAAAGAAAAACTGTTTATTTCTTGGGCCGGTTTAAAAGGAGCTGTTCCAATTGTATTGGCTACTTATCCTATGATGGCAGGTTTGGAGAACAGCACGCTCATTTTTAACGTCGTTTTCTTTGTTGTCTTAACTTCCGCTCTTCTTCAAGGAGCAACAATCGCTCCTTTAGCCAAATTTCTAAACCTTTCTCAAGGTGAAAAAGAGACGGTTCCTCACAGTCTCGAGCTTGTTTCGATGGGCAAAACCAAAAATGAAATGATTGAGTTGAAGCTCGTGGAACATGCAGATATATCAGGAAAATCGCTTGAAGAACTTCACCTCCCTGAAGACATTTTAGTGACTGCTGTTATTCGAGATGATAAACTACTTACCCCTAGAGGAAATACACAAATTTTTGCAGGTGATACATTATATATTCTTATTTCGAAGAAAAAACGGGATAAAGTAAAAGCATTTTTCCAAAAAAATACGTCTGATGGGGACGAAAGAGAAGGAAAAACTAGTTAAAAAATTGGTTAAAGTCTTTACGAGAAAAACAGCACCCGATTATTGAACGGAGTGCTGTTTTTGCTGTTGCATCAAATAAAGAGATTTATAATTGGGGTGATGTTTTAAAAGTTCTGAGACCGTTACAAATTTATACCCCTCTTCCTTTAACTTCGGTAAAATTTGTTTTAATGCTTCAATGGTTTGGGTTCGATCTCCTCCCGTATCATGAAACAATACAATATCTCCTGACCTGGCATGGTTAAGCACTTGACTTACAATTTTACCTACGCCTGGATTTCTCCAATCAAATGTATCTTGATGCCAAGACCAAAGAATAATGGTATACTGCTGATTTTTAGCAGCTTTTACTACCCGATCGTCATAATAGCCAGTAGGTGGACGAAACAGGTAAGGTTTTATTCCTGTAATAGCTTGTATACGTTCATCCGCTTTTTCAATTTCTTGTTCAATTCTCTCTACTTCCTGGCCCCTTACTTTCAAATGGCTATATGTATGATTAGCAAGTTCATGCCCTTCACGAACTTCTCTTTGAGCAAGCTTGGGAAACGACGTTACTCGATCTCCGACTACAAAAAAAGTTGCTTTGGCACCGTACTCTTGCAATAAATTCAAAATGGTCGGCGTATATTTAGGATCTGGTCCATCATCAAATGTAAGCGCAATTAACTTCTCGTCTTTCATGGGAACTTCCCACACGATATCTCCTTTTTTTTCATAATAAAATCTGCTCTTCTTTGCAGCATCCGCCTGAATACCATAGAAATTAATGGAAACAATAATGATAATTGACAAGTACCATTTCACTCAATGACCTCCTTTTTTGTCTAGGTGTGCTTCATGCGTATTGTCAATAAACGCTTTAATACCAACTGCAAATAATCGTTCATCACCTAAACACACGCGCTGTTGACGGCGATTAGCTGCAGAAGTTGATTTACGGTTTTTCATAGTCTTCTCTCCATTACTAATTAATTGTGTTTTTAGCTTTACCAAAAAGTCAAAAATAAACCTACGGGTTCTAATATGGCGAAAACATTTTTTTATAGTAACTACACGCTGTCTAGCGTTTTGAATAGGAGATATATACATGCGAAAATTTTATTTAGCTTTTCTGTTAATGATAAGCACAACCATGGTTATACTGCCTTCTGTTAAAGCAGTCAGTGAAAGCAATACGAAACATCAGCAGCTGACCGTAAGCGAACAAGGATATTCTCTTTCATTGCCCAATGAATATACGCTTCAAAAAGAAGAGGATGGAAAAGATATTCTTTTTTCAACCAAGACTCCCTATACGTGGATGCGAATTGAAGTCCTTTCCAGGAAAGAAAGTACAAGCAAATCATATCTAGATCGCTCAAAAGAATTATTTGATGACCAGTTTGGAAAATCGTTAAAAATTTCTTCTACATCCCTATTTATTCAGCCTGTTGTGTTTGCATCTACATCCGGGAGTAAAAAAGAAACGGCAAAGCTATATGTACTAAGAGAAACAAAGGGGCACCCTGCTTTAAAAATCACGATGATTACAGCTAAAAATTCTGATGATGAAAAAAAGTTAATTTCAATTGTTAACTCAGTAAAAACGCATGAATGAAAATAGATAAGGAAGCCAGCTATGAAAAAAAAGATATTTCTTGTTTGCTTTATATGTTTGATGAGTGGCTGCTCAACTGCTTTTCGTGAAGAGCTTATTAACACACAAGAAGAAATTCCAAAAGAACGCTTGCCACAGCAAAAGTTCACCTATCCTTACAAAGGAAGCAGCAGAACAGAGGTAGGTTATCTTAAAAGAAGCACCAATCAAAACTATACGCTTTACGTACTAGAAGGATACAAGTTTACAGAAGAAGAGCCACGAAAAGATGTCATTTACAACAAAAAAAATGATGCTTTGTGGATGCGGATTGAAGTGTTTCCACCAAATAAAAGTGTAGAGGAGCTCAATAAAGAAACAAAAAAAATTTTAAGAGCTGGCTTTTCAGAAGTGGCTTCCCTTGATACGCACCTCATTCACCATAACTTAGAGATAGCAGCTGCGTACAAAGCATCAGATGATAAAAGTAACGCATACGGTTTTCTCGTTCGAAAGCAAAATCAACACCCTACTTTCCGATTAACGATCTTTGCTCCTAAATCTGAAAGAGATTTAACTCCGTTTTTAGAAATGGCGAGAACGCTTCAAAATGCATAAAACAGAGAAAAAGTCGGTTTACAAAGTGTGTAAACCGACTTTTTTTTATTTCATATCTAATAGTTTAGTTTTTAAATCTTTTTCCATTTGATACAGCTCTGATTCTGCCTCGGTACGCTTCGTACGTCCTTCTTCTTGTATCTTTAGCACTTCTTCTAACGTGGTAATCAAATCGGACTGCGTTTTTTTCAATGTTTCGATATCGACAATCCCCGCCTCGTTTTCACGAGCTACTTCAATCGTGTTCTGCTTGAGCAGCTCTGAATTTTTAGTAAGCAAGTCGTTTGTTGTCTTAGATACTTGCTTTTGGGCTTCCATTGCTTTCTTTTGGCGTAATAAAGTGGTTGCGATTACTACTTGATTTTTCCAAAGTGGAATAGCTGTTAAAATAGAGCTTTGAATTTTTTCCACAAGGGTCTGATTGACTTCTTGAATTAATCGAATCTGCGGTGCACTTTGAATGGCAATTTGACGGCTCAGTTTTAAATCATGCACTCGTTTTTCTAGCCTATTGATAAATTGATTTAAATCATTGACCTCCTGAGCCATCAAGTAGTCATTTTTTTGAGATGCTGTTTGCTGAAGCTGGGGCAGCGTTTCATTCTGCAGCGCCACTAACTTGTATTCGGCCGCTGCAATGTAGACGTTAAGCGCCTCGTAAAACTGTTTATTTTTATCATATAAGCTATCTAGCATCGTAATGTCTCGATACAGCATTTGTTTTGAGCGCTCTAACTTATCTGCAATTTTATCAATTTCAACATTAATGCTTTGATATTTTGTTAATAAATTTTGAATGGGCCTAGAGACTCCTGAAAATAATCGACCGATGACTCCTTTTTTCTTTGCAGAAAAATCATCGGGATTCACTTGGCGAATCTTACTCATTAAATCTCCTATAACATCTCCTACTGGTCCCGTATCTTTCGTTTGCACATGCTGTAGTACAGATTGAGAAAACTGAGATAGTTCTGACTGAGCTGCTACCCCATACTGTAAGATAGCCTGCTGATTTTTATAATCAATTTGATTTGCGATTTTCTGTGCTTTTTCCTGATATTCCGGTGTCAAATCATCGTATGTGTTTCTTTTTGCAGCGCGAGAGTCCGATTGTACCTGCGGGGTAGGCGACGCAAAAGGATCATCAAGCAGCGCATCTAACGATTGATTTTGATTATATTCTTTCATCATAAAATCCCATCCTTTGCATTTACGTTACTTCGTGCGATTAGTAGCTGTCGGTATATACGGCTGCTCTTCTTCAAATGCTTGTTTTAGCACTTTAAGCTCTACATCTAACGTCAGCTTATCTTGTGAAAGAGCATTTGTTAATAAATGCTCATACTTCCCTGATAACCCGCGCAGCATGTCTTCCGCTTCATGAAGACTTTCTTTTACTTCTATGCTTTTCGTTGGTTTTGATAATAAAAACATATACCTTTCAATGACGGTAACCGTTGATTGTAAGTAGTTCGTAAAAAAAGGCTGAACATCTTTATATCGTGCGGGCTCTTTTTCTACCATTTCAATGATGCTTTTACCTACTTTGTGTAGTTTAGAAAGTTCTGTCCACATATGAACAGACCGAATTTTAAAACGATAGCTTCCAATGGTTCTTAATTGCTTTCTTGCCTCTTTTACTTGATGACGAACGTATGCAATTTCTTCTCTATACGGATTTTGATAATGACGTCGAGCACTGCTCATAATAAAAAACAGGCTCATCACGACCATTACTCCTATACTAATGCCAAAGGATTGAGTCATCGTGGTACTAAATCCAAAATAGCTGACCGGAACGGCTACTGCTCCTGTTGCCCAAATGGCAAGAATCTTTTTTATGATTCGAACGACTTTCATCGCTTTCACTCCTATCTCAAATGTGACCGAACTTTTAAACGTATACATATTATACCATTGTCTTCCCGTCTCTTAAAACGATTACTGTTATAATTTATATACGGATAAAACCTTTAAAGGTTTCACAAAACAAAAAAACAGGCAGCTATTAAAAGCTGCCTGTTTTTTATTGATCTTCGCGCTTGTTGTAATCATACTTCGAGCGTTCAATTGGTTTGAACCCTTCTGGTGTATGAAAGCGGAGTAAATCTCCGTAAACAAGTTTATCTGATAGTTCTAGCTTTTTCTTAACTAGTTCATCATACTTATCATACTGTTTCGCTTCCTTATCTGAAAGCTGCTTGCCCGTTGCGTTGTCATACACTTTCTGATCAACTTTTGTTACCTTAGGTGTAACAAAGTCACCGTTACGGAAAGGTACAACTTGCTGATGTTCTTTTGATAATAAGTCTGTACCAAAGTCAATATAGTCTTTTGTATCAAGACCTAATAAATGCATCACTGTTGGACGAACATCTACGTCTCCGCCATACGTATGATTTACGCCGCCTTTAAGGCCTGGTGAAGTAATAAATAATGGTACGCGCTGCAGTTGAGCTTGTTCAAAATCATTGATGTTTTTACCCATTACTTTGCCCATTGCACGCTTATGGTTTTCAGAAATACCGTAGTGGTCACCGTACATCACGACCATCGTATTGTCTGCTAAGCCAGAGGCCTGTAAATCCTCAAAGAATTGCTTAATTGATTCATCTAAATAACGAGCCGTTTGGAAGTATTGGTCAACTGACTTATCTCCCGTATTGTGAGGTCCAATCGTTTGGTCTTCCTTATCTAGCGGATAAGGGAAGTGGTTTGATAACGTAATGAACTTCGCGCTAAATGGCTGCTTTAAGCCTTTTAGGTACGGCATTGATTCTTTAAAGAATGGTTTATCTTTTAAACCATAGTTCAGCGTATCTTCGTCTGACATATTGTAATAAGCTGAATCAAAGAATTTTTCTACACCCATTGATTTATACATTTCATCACGGTTCCAGAACGATTTTCCATTTCCGTGGAACACAGATGTTGTATAGCCTTGCTGATCTAGAATACCAGATAGCGACTGATAGGTGTTATTTGCTTTTGTTGTAAATACAGAACCTTGAGGTAAGCCGAATAATGAGTTCTCCATCATGAATTCAGCATCTGACGTTTTACCTTGCCCTGTTTGATGGAAGAAGTTATCGAAATACATTGTGTTCTGATCTTTTAGTAGTGAATTTAAGAACGGCGTTACTTCTTCACCATTTAACTTATAACCAATCATAAATGACTGAAGTGACTCTAATGAAATATAGATGACGTTTTTGCCTTTTGCTTGACCGAAATATTCTTTGTTCGGCTCAGCATATGTTGCTTTTGCATAGTTCTCTACCTCAGCCACATCACTGCTATCTGCTAGCGCGCGCTGTGCTGAAGATTTCGAGCTCTGGATGATGTCATAGATCGTATAGTTATACGTTCCTAAATATTTCACTAAATAGTTGCGGTCAAATGTTCTTGTTAATAGTTGAGGACGATCCATTTCCGCTAGTGCGATGTTGGCACTTAAGAATAAAATCCCTGATAAAAATACACCTGTCACAGTACGTCGACTAATTGTTGCTGGTAAGTCAACTTTTTTCCATAGTACTAAAACTAAAAGAATAAAGAAATCTGTGAAGTATAAAATATCAGTTGGGCTAATTAAAGCCATGGCACTGCCGCCTAATTGACCAAAGTTGTTTGACTGAGTCAATACAGGAACAGTAATAAAATCATTAAAGAAGCGATAGTATACTACATTTGCGTACAGGATGAATGAAAGTAAAAAATTCATTCCAAGCAGTGCTCGTACTTTTCCCCGCCCTTTAAATAGTAGTGCAATGGCAAAAAAGAAAATTGCCGAACCAATTGGGTTTATGAAAAGTAAAAACTTTTGCATAAAATTATCTAGCCCTAAGTTAAATTCGATACGATAAACGGTATACGTTTTAATCCAAAACAACAAAACTGCAATTAGAAATAACGGCAGCTGTTTCGAAAAAATATTTTTACCGTTTGTCATGAGCTGTTTCATATTCCCACCTCTGTCTCTATTGAAATTTAAGCTCACTTTTATTTTTATAGTAAATGTAAAAAGAAATCTCCCTTACAAAAAATGTAAGAGAGCTAATCTGTTCTTTCACATTTTAACTCTTTTAAAAAAATTGTCAACACCGCTACGTATAATTTTCACCAAACGTGAGAAAATAACTACTTTCTTATTCCCAGCTATATCGGCTTTCAAACACAAATGTTTCCTATGCTTTTTTTCTTCTCACTATTTAATACGGACAGCTTCTCTTTAAGTTTCACTATTTTATATTTATTTTTTATTTTGTCCACTATACATATAAATTTAACACTTGCCTTAGTTTTCCTTCTCCTTTACAAGAGAATGCATAAAAGCGTTTGTGAATATTTGTTATACCAATACCTCTTATTTTCTTTTCTTTCTACAGTAAACCACATATTTTGAGTTATTTCTTTCTTTAAATTTGAAAAAAATGTGTCAGTTTGCATCGAAAATTTTTATTTTTTTACCTTTTTGTTTATAATATAAATTATAAATATTATTTGAAATTTCAGATCTCTTTAACGTCTGATCTAGAAAGTGCATTTTTTATATAAAATTGGAATGAGTATGGGCTATGCATGCTTGTATACCTAGAAGTTTAAACGTCTTACATTTTTATAAAGGAGAAAAAATGAAAGAATGTATTGTTTTCATTACAAATATTATTAATGTATTGCACGACGGATTAATTTATATTTTTTATTTACTAGGATTTTCTCTTTCAGATAAAGAACTTCACTTCTGGATTATTGGTATTATTGGACTGCTCACGTTTTTAAGCGTTTATATGATCTTTAAATTATTGTCAAAGTGGAAATTTAGTATTACAGCTATTTCTTTTATCTATACCCTTACCGTTATGCTTGTCTTAGTTTTTGCCATTGAAATTCAGCAAGGAATTACCACCCGGGGCAATATGGAATTTGATGATGCCATAGCAGGTTTATGGGGATTTTTAGTCTTTTTTAGTATTTATATCGCCTTTGCTTCTTTTTTTCTTTTATCCAAGAGGTTGTTGTCTTCGAATAAGGAGAAAAAAATAAAAACCGAGGCCCCTACTCGGAGCCAAAGGCACGTGAATTAATTTCATTTGAGTTTCAAAACGACTTGATGAATTCGTATTCGATTATATCGTTGAACCAAAATAAACGGTACGTTTGCGACAATCGCATAAATAACCATCCAAACACCTATAGAAGGAGAGTTCCATATAAAAAAAAGAATAGAAGGAAGTATGCTGATCCAGTGAGTTAACTCTGCTCGATTTGTTTCAATTAAAAAAAGCTGTGCATATTCCTTCGTTCTACTCTCCCATTTCTTTTTATAAAATCCTCGTTTAAATAGCTTTCCTGCATCAGGAAGCCACGTTTTCCATCGGTGCACCCCGAATTTTTTATATATCCCAACTGTTTCCCAGCTTTGAACCTTAAACAGCGCAAGGTCCTTCTTTAAATAAAAGGCAGAAATTTTTGTGCATCTGTAGGCGATCAACATGTGAATCACAAACCATGCCATGATATTAATTAAGAGGTGAGCACCTGTCATTTTATCACTTTCTTCTTTTTTTCTTCTTCTATAGATATGCTGCGTTCTTTCCATTTAACTTGCTTTCTCACCGCCGTTTGGACGAAAGACCATACGAATAGACCCAGAAAAAACAGTACATGAATAGGAAATAAGCACAAAGAAAAAAAAGGAAACGAACCTATTTTCCTTAAGCTATTAAATAAGAGGCTTACATAGCAAACATAGCTGCTAATTGCCAAGCCTGCATGTTGATTCCATAGAGTAGGTAAAAAAAGGATATAATTAATCATGCTAGTAAGCCACAAGCTTACTAGAAATAAATAAATGGCTTCCGTTTTCCCCGCACCTGAAGCAAAACTTTTACTCCACCCTCTTATAAGGCTTTTCATACCATTTGGATACATGCGCATGGAAAGAGCTCCCTGTCCACTCATACACGTAATAAATTCACCTTGTTTGTTCATTTTCTCAACCAGCGCCATATTTTCAACCACTTCTTTTTTTATCCCTTCGTGGCCTCCGCTTTGAAAGTAGGAGGCTGCGCTGCAAAGCAAGCACTGCCCGAAACCGACAGAAGGACTTTTCCAATTTTTAAAGGGGTGAAACGCGCCAATCGATGCAAACGTAACATAGTGAAATAAAGCAGAAAGCATTTCATAAGGCCTCTTAACAAGGTGATAAGGATGAACCGACAGCACACCCCCTTGCTGTTGATAATAGAAAAATACTTTTTCAATTCCGTCTTTCTCTACTGTAATATCAGCATCTAAAAACAAAAGCACCGAGCCTTTTGCTTCTCGTGCTCCATTCCAGCATGCCCATGACTTTCCTAGCCACCCAGCTGGAAGTGCGCCCGGTTGCACTACTTTTACGCCAAATGCTTTGGCTACCCTCTCAGTATTATCTGTTGAGTTGTCATCTACAACAATCACTTCAAAGTCAGCGTTCCGTAACTGGAGTGACTGCAATAAAAAGGTAAGGTTTCTTTCTTCATTTCTAGCTGGAATAATAATGGACAAACATGACATATTGTTTCTTACTATTTTTACACGTTTAAATGTAGGGATAGTGATGACAAGCGTAGCTGTCAAGACAAGAGCAACCAGTAAAAAAGACATCCTTTTCTCCTTTCCTTCACGTATGAAAATTAGCAAACTGGACAAAATAAAAAGTTGTAGACCTATTTTTATTTTGCGTGAAGTCATTTTATACACATTGTTGACAACTCGCTTTTGTTTTATAAGGAGGAAAAAGATGAAAAAGAAAGTAATTGTTGTAGGCGCAGGTTTAGGTGGTCTGTCAGCTGCTATTCGTCTGTCAGCTGATGGATATGATGTAACAATCGTTGAAAAAAGCGAGCGAATTGGCGGTAAGTTAAATATTCGCAGCGGCAAAGGATTTTCTTTCGATACGGGACCTTCTATTTTAACAATGCCGTGGGTGCTAGAGCAGCTGTTTGACAGTGCAGGCCGCAATATCCACGACTACTTAACAATAGAACGAATTGAGCCTCAGTGGAGAACTTTTTTCCAAGATGGAACACAAATTGATTTGACCAGTGACCTTCCTCGCATGCTTCAGCAGCTTCAAGAACTTGCTCCAGAAGACATTGAAGGTTTTTTTGACTATTTATCTTATGCAAATAAAATGTATGAATCGAACTTAAAAAGTTTTTATAAAAAAAGTTTATCTGGACTTCACGATTTACGAACGATGCACACGGTAAAAGAACTGCTTCAAATGGATCCAATGAGGTCTATGGATGCTACTACACGCAAATATTTTTCAAACAAACATTTGCGTCAATTGTTTAATTTTTTAATTATGTACATCGGTTCTTCTCCTTATCATGCACCAGCTGTATTAACGCAGCTTGCTCACGTTCAGCTAGGATTAGGTATTTATTACGTAAAAGGCGGAATGTACAAAATTGCTGAAGCGATGGATAAGCTCCTTCAAGAACTTGGCGTCACTGTGCATCTAAATACGCCGGTAAAAGAAATCACAACAAGCGGAGCGAAGGCAACTGGAATTACACTAGAAAACGGTGAAAGCCTATCAGCAGATATTGTGGTATCTAATCTAGAAGCAATTCCAACTTACCGCTATTTATTAAAAAATCATGCGCAAGCAGCTAAGCAAACTCAGCAGCTTGCAAAATTTGAACCTACTGTTTCTGGCCTTGTTCTTTTATTAGGGGTTAACAAACAGTACAAGCAGCTTCAACATCATAATTTCTTCTTCTCAAAGGATCAGAAAGAAGAGTTTGATACAATCTTTAACAAAGGTCAAGTAGCCATGGATCCGACAATTTACATTGGCGTATCGTCTAAATCAGACCCTACGCAAGCTCCTGAAGGAAAAGAAAACCTGTTCGTTCTTACTCATGTACCTCCTTTAAAAGAAGGCGACGACTGGGCTGCATTAAAAGACCGCTATCGTGATGTCGTATTGAAAAAGCTTGAGGCAATGGGATTAGAAGACTTACGTTCAAGCATTGAGTTTGAATATACGTTTACTCCTACCGATATCGAGGAGCTTTACGGTGCTAACGGCGGGTCCATTTATGGCGTAGCAACTGACCGTAAGAAAAATGGAGGTTTTAAAATTCCGGCAAGAAGTCAGCTTCTTTCTAACCTTTATTTTGTAGGCGGCTCTACACATCCTGGAGGCGGCGTGCCAATGGTGACATTATCTGGCCAGCTTACAGCGGACGCAATTAATGAAGATTTCCATATTCCTCCTATGCAAAAAGATATTGGATAATGAAAAAGTGCAGGAAATTCCTGCACTTTTTTTAAAAGTTCATTTTTGACTGTCCACCGTCTACGTTTAACGTCGCACCAACTATCCATGAAGCTTTAGAAGATGCTAAAAAGGCAACGGCGTTTGCCACTTCTTCCGGCTCTCCAAAGCGCCCTGCTGGTATTTCGTTTTCAACAAATTGCTTAATCTTTTCCGGATTTTCATCCATTCTTTTTTTCCAATTACCCGTTTCATGCAAAATGCTTCCCGGCGCTACTCCATTTACACGAATTCCTTTAGAAATCATTTCATCTGCAAACGACTTTGTAAAGCTGATAAGTGCTGATTTTGCGTTATTGTACGTGACTTTCCCTCCACTTTCCCTTCCGAAAATAGACGTAACATTAACGATTGCCGCATCTTTTGTCATACGCGTCGCTGCTAGCTTGCTCAAGTGGACAGCTGAAAAGTAGTTAAGCTCCATTGCTTCTTTGAAAAGGGATAAATCTGTTTCCATCGCGGTGCTTCCATTACTTCCTCCAGCGTTATTAATTAAAATATCAATGCTTCCGAAGTCGTTAATGAACTTCTCAATTAATGCAACTCTGTCTGATTCGTTTGTTAGGTCTGCTGTATATGTACGCACGTTTTCTAATTCTGACTGTGCATCCTGTAACGCTTCCTCTCCTCTTGCCGCAATTCCAACGTTTGCTCCTTCTTGAATAAACAAAGCAGCAATAGCCTTCCCAATTCCTTTTGACCCGCCGGTAATAAGTACATTTTTACTTTGCAACTGTAAATCCACACGTATCCCTCCACGTTAAATGATAATTACTATACTTTCTATCATAGCTCACTGCATGTCAAAATTAAAATCATATACTGTTTTACCTTTTTACTCCTTTTAAATCACCGCGTTTTATGGATACATTCTTTGAATTTATTGTCAGAACTCTTAGCAAAAACAAGCCACGGCGTGATATAATGCTTTTTGGTGTAAATGTTTTCAAATTGGGGGTTTTTTAATGCAACAAACGTTTTCAACGTCTCAAAAAGTTAAGCAGTTCGTTTTTATTTTATTTCCGATATTGGTCACCCAGTTTGGAATGTTTTCAATGACTTTTTTTGATACGATGATGTCAGGAAGGGTAAGTGCAGATGACTTGGCAGGGGTAGCAATTGGTTCAAGCTTATGGGTACCTGTTTTTACAGGGCTAAGCGGAATTTTAATGTCTATTACGCCAATTGTTGCACAGCTTGTCGGAGCTAATCAAAAGAAAAAAGTTCCGTTCTCCGTCATTCAAGGGCTTTATGTCTCCATTTTAATGGCCGTTGTTATTATTTTAATCGGCTTTTTTGTTGTTGATCCTATTTTAAAAGGGATGAATTTAGAAGCAAACGTAATGCGCATTGCCAAACAGTATTTAATTGCTTTATCTTTTGGTATTATTCCGCTTTTTATTTATACGGTTTTACGAAACTTTATTGATGCTTTAGGGCAAACTCGTACGTCTATGCTTATCACCATTTTAGGGCTTCCGGTTAATGTAGCTTTAAACTATGTATTAATCTTCGGTAAGCTGGGCTTTCCCCACTTGGGTGGAGTAGGCTCTGGTTATGCAACTGCCGTTACGTATTGGTGCATACTCATTGTATCCATTGTAATTATTCATAAAAAAGAACCTTTTTCTAACTTCGATTTATTTAAAAGATTTCATTGTATCTCTTTTTCTACTTGGAAAGAAATATTAAAAATTGGTTTACCTATCGGTTTTTCGGTCTTTTTCGAAACAAGTATTTTTTCAGCCGTCACGCTGTTTATGAGCTCGTATAATACCATTACGATCGCTTCTCACCAAGCAGCTATTAATTTTGCCTCATTTCTCTATATGATTCCGCTGAGTATTTCTATGGCTTTAACGATTGTTGTGGGATTTGAAGCGGGTGCTAAGCGTCATCAAGATGCACGAAGCTATAGCAGGATCGGTGTAACTATCGCTGTTGGCATGGCTTTTGTTTGTGCAGGTCTTTTATTTACTCTTCGAGAATCAGTAGCTTCTTTGTATACAAAAGATGCAGAGGTACTCGCATTAACTTCTCATTTTTTGATTTATGCAATTTTCTTTCAGCTTTCTGATGCTCTTCAAGCTCCTATTCAAGGCGCTCTGCGAGGATATAAAGATGTAAATGTTACCTTTTTAATGTCCTTGGTATCTTATTGGGTAATTGGTCTACCTTTAGGCATTGTTTTAGCAAAATACACCGATTTGCAGGCGTTTGGCTATTGGATTGGACTAATTGCGGGGCTTGCTGCAGGCGCAACAGGACTTGCGTATCGTTTGATAAAAATACAAAAAAAACAGCTGCTAGAGGAGAATAAATCTTCTCGAACGGCTTAAACAAAAAAAGAACGTTCTCAAAAGAACGTTCTTTTTTTGTTTAAAGATGGATTGATACTCTTCCTTATACTAAGGCCTAAAACTTCTTATTTATTTAAGGTACGCTCTAACTCTTGTAAAAGCTGTTCCGCACCTTTTTTACTTAACACAACGTTTCCATTCCCAAAGGTTAAGTTTTCACGCGTAATTTCCCCAGTTACTAAGCAAGCACCATACGGGCTATACTTTTGTAAAATAATAATATCTTCATCAACATATATTTCTACTGGATCACCTGTGTTGATATTTAAAATGCGGCGCAATTCAATAGGAATTACTACGCGACCCAATTCATCTACTTTTCTTACAATTCCTGTAGACTTCATAAAATCCATTCCTTTCATAGTAAACAAATAATATCTTCTCGATACAAATCTAGTCAAATTCGTCAGAGTTGCTAAAACCAAAATGCTTGAATGATGGTCTGATAACGGTTTATAAGTTCTTAAAATATGGCAAATAACGCATTAAATAGATTTATATACACTTTGTATCATATCAATTCGTACACTATTTATGAATAGTGCATAATCTTTAAAATCGAATTCATCCATATATGTTAAAAGTGTGTATTTTATCCATAATATAACTATATATCCATCTTTTACACTACTTTGTACCCATTTTATAACTTTTATTCCGACATAAGACGACAAAATCAGCTATAGAAAAAACGTGTCTTTTCTACCTAAAGACACGTTCATTTGGACCCGAAGTTGTCACGAATAGCTTTTTGAATCATAGCTTCACACCGCTCCAGCTCTACTTTTAATTGTTTTTTATATAATTTAGCTTTCTCTTCTCCCTCATTTGTAAATGTATAATAAACCACTTCTTGAAGCTTCATTCCTTCTTTTTTACGCTTCACCTGTTTGAGGACACCGTCTTCAATCAAGTCATGAAGGGCTTTGTATACTTCAGAATGATTAGGTTTGAATCCAAAAGGTCGAAATTCATCTCTTAACACATCTAATAACCGAAGGCCATACAGACGCTCTTGTTCTGTCATCGTAATCATATATAATTTTAAGAAAGCACGTTGTTTTAATAGAAAACCACTGGATGTACGCTTTTCTCTCATCTCAACTTCCTCCTTCACATACTTGCTTTCATTCAGGATAATAGAAAGCTCTATACGTAATTATACTTTTTTTATTCTACATAATCCTTCTTTTTCACTCAAAATCTCTTTTTTTTCTCACATTTTTTCACTTATTTACGTGTTTTTCTCATTTTTTGTAAGCAGGCATTGAATTTTCTTTTTTTCATATATATAGAAGGAATTTACGTGAATATAAGGAGGGTTTCCTTTGAGTAAAAAATATGAAGAGATTGATTGGGGTTCGATTCAGCATAAGGTAGAAGATATGCTTGGAAATCACTTTTGGAGCGATTTAAATCACATCTTGCCCAAGCGATTTCCAAACGTCGACTTATATGAAACCGATAAAGAAGGCATTATCGTCGTTGAGGTTCCTGGACTGCATTCAACTAACGACATTCAAATCAAGTTGGACGCAAATATATTAACAGTTGAAGGAAACGTTCCTTATGCTTATGAAGCATCTAAACAAAAGTTAAAGCTCAACGAACGCCATACAGGCGTATTTTCTCGCACGGTCAAACTTCCTTTTCACTACACAGACGAACCAGTTCGCGCTAAGTACAAAAATGGATTATTGGAAATTCGACTGAATAAGATAGAAAATGATCAAACCATTGCCATACAATTTGAAGATGATTAACTGCACGTAACAAAAACCCTTCTGTTAGCAGAAGGGTTTTTGTTAGAGCGCTGAACTTAACACAATGTTTCCTTTTGGCGTCTTATTATTCGCGTTCGGTTCTAAAGTAATCGCCATAACATCCCACTTTTCAGTCTGTTCTTTTTGGCTCATCGTATAGACCACTGTCCCGTTTCCATTTTTATCTGTTACAAAAGCACCTGCCGGATGAGGCTTATCACCTTTTATGAGCCACACCTGATAGACTTCATTCCCCTTTACGTTTTTCAAGTTATTCGCTTGAATAACCACATTTAGATTTCCACCTTTTTTCGTAAGAGATGCTGTTGCTTCGCCAGAAATGTTCGGCTCTGCCTGCAGCTTCATTGTTTTTTCAGATGTAAGAGGTTCGTTTTGAGGAGCAACCGAAACATTTGGCTCTTGTTTGCCTTTGTCCCCATCTTTCAACAGAAAGTAGCTGTTTCCTGCAAGGGATAAAAGAAGTGCCGCAGCTAATCCAATAATGATGGACTTTTTATTTGATTTCTTAGACGCAGCATGTTGTTTTTCATTTTTTAAAGCGATTGGTTCTCTCTTTGTCTCACCTTGTTCTTCTTCGAATACATTCGCAAGTATTCGCTGTTTCATTTCTGGCGGAGGAGATTGTTCTGGTGTCAAATACGTTAGATCTCCAAGAACTTCCTCCAGCTCTCTTAGTTCTTCTTGACAGCTTTGACAGTTTTTCAAGTGCATTTCAAACTCTTTTTTCTCATGGGAAGTCAACTGATCATTATAGTAATCAATTAGTTTATTGCACATACTCATGAATCAGCTCTCCCTTCTGCATCAGTACCTAAATATGTTTTTAATTTCCGCAACGCTAATCGCACCCTACCCTTTACTGTTCCTAATGGGATTTGCTGCTCTTCTGCTACTTTTTGCTGCGTTAATCCCTTAAAATAAACGGATTGAATAATCTTTTTTTGGTCTTCAGACAATTTTGATACAGCGTGCCGCACTCTCTGCTGTTCTTCTTTCCACTGAAGCTGCTCGTCAATCTGAGGATGATCATCTTCAATAAAATCAAAAATTTCTTCTGAGAAAATAGGATCGTTTTTTCTTTTTCTTACAATATCAATCGCGGTGTTTCTTGTAATCGTAAACAGCCATGATGAAAACTTCCCTTTTTCATCGCTGTAAACTCCTTTTCCTCTCCACAGCTTAATAAACACTTCTTGAACAGCTTCTTCAGCAATATCAGAGCTATTTGTTAACCGGTATATAAACGAATAAAGAATTCGCTCATACTTGTCATACAGCAGTTCAAGGGCTTTTTTGTCTCGTTCTTTTATTCTATTGTATAAGACAACGTCGTTTTGCTCTTTCATACCCTTCTCCTTTAACTCTTATGAGTCCTTATTATATAATCGAATTACCTTTGAATTTGGATCACTTTCACATCTTTTAAACGTACCTTTATTTTTCAAAAATGACAAGTAATTATACTTTTTTTATGGAATAGGAGCGAAATCGTCCAATGAAACATTTAATTCTTTTTGATGGTATATGTAATTTATGTAATAGCAGTGTTCAATATATTATTAAACATGATGAACAAGCTTTGTTTTCTTTCGCTTCTCTTCAATCAGATTTCGGAAAGCAGCAGCTAGCCTCTCACGGCTTACTTCCTGAGCAATTAGACAGCATTGTATATATTCATGGAAACCAAAGATATGTAAAATCAACGGCTGCTTTAAAAATCGCCAAGCGCTTAGATGGACCCGTTAAATTTTTATATGCTTTCATTATCATTCCTGCACCTATTCGAGATATAGTATACAACTGGATCGCTCGCAACCGATATAAGTGGTTTGGCAAACAGCAGCACTGCATGCTCCCAACTTCTGATATGAAAAAGCGGTTTGTTGATGACTAAAAAAGTTTGGGCCATAGAGAAAAAACAGTTCCAAAGAGGAATATATGTATGTTAAGGAAGTCTATTCATTAAAAAATCCGAACTGATTCAACATTCCAATGAAAGAATGCTGAACTATAGTTCGGATTTTTCAGCTAACATATGGTTGTACGAGCTTTTTTAGCTTCCACCCATTGCTTTCTTATTCGTTGCTTCAATTGCCTGCTTTATTATTAGGGAAAAGTCTTGTTCTTTCATCACTTTTAACCCTTCGGCAGTAGCGCCGCCTGGAGTTGTTACTTGCTCTCTTAAAGACGCAGGATCTTTGGTTTCATGCAGCATTTGTACAGAGCCATACATCATTTGAATAACTAAATCTTTGGCTGTTTTTTCGTCCACACCGTAAGCAGTAGTTGCATCAATTAACGATTCTGCAAAATAATATAAAAACGCCGGTGCACTGCCAGTTACAGCCGTTAGCTCATGTACTTCTTTCTCTGAACACTCATGCGCTTCACCAATTCCTTTTAAAATCATTTGAAGCACTTCTTTATGCTCTTTTGTGGCAGAAGTTCCAAGTGTATATAGTGACATCGATTGTCCAATCATAGCAGCTGTATTTGGCATAATCCAAGCGACAGGCGTATCCTGCGGAAGATGACTTTCTAAGTAACTCGGACCAATCCCTGCCGCTAACGTTACGACAAATTGTTGATTTAAATGAGTTGAAAGTTCCTTGAGCACGGAAGGATGGGCCTCGGGAGGCATCGCTAAAATAATAACATCCGAATTGTCAACTTCTTGGCGCCAATTTTGCGTCGTTTGTACGCCGTACGTTGTTTCAACACGCTGTAACCGCTCAATATCTCCGTTGTTTGACATCACCACTGCCTCAATACTGTCAGCGCTGCTCGTAACCAAACCAGCCGCTACAGCTTCAGCCATTCGTCCTGCTCCAATAAATAAAATTCGCTGTTTTTTCATCTGTTACTCCCAGTTATATGTCCAGAATTCTTCTCTAGTTAATAAACGTTCCATTTGCGGATAGTCAGATAAGCGATCGAAGTCAATTGCGTTCATCATTCCTTCTGTTTGAGAACGATGGGCTTTTAACGCTTCAATTTTTTTATCTTTCATCGCTGTTACATCAAAAATAACATCTGGTTCTCCAATATGTTCAATACGATCTTTCGAAAACGCATGACACCAAACAACCGGACGCTTTTCTTTTGGCATACGTTTTACCGCTTGAATCGTAGCTGCACCCGTAGCATTATGATCAGGGTGTACCGCAAAGCCAGGGTAATGTGTTAAAATGTGAGTCGGCTTTACATCGTTAATGATTTCTTCAATTTTATCTGCAAAAACATCAATATCAAGAAATTCCAGCGTTTTATCACGAAGCCCTAGCATACGCAAGTCTTGAATATCTAAAACGTTCGCTAAATCTAAAAGTTCTTTTTTTCGGATTTGAGGTAAAGTTTCACGGTTAGCAAACAGCGGTCTACCCATATTTCGTCCCATTTCACCTAGCGTAACACAGGCATATGTAACGGGCGTTCCTTTTTGTCTAGCTTGCGTGATCATTCCTGCTGCTCCATACGCTTCATCGTCAGGATGCGGAAATACAATTAATAATCTTTCTTCCATGTTCTATTCTCCTCTCTTTTCTGTTATGAAAACGGATGTTCACTTAATTGAAGGGCAACTGCTAAACGACCTTCAAAGTCATGCCCAGCTAGAAGAAGTCGGCCTTCTTCATCAATTTCCCAATCTGTTAATCCCTCTGCATAAATCCATCCTAAATCAATTTGAAGACCTACACGATAAGGACCTTCTCCAGTTATCTTTCCGTTTGAAATAGTGACTTTACCATTGCGAATAAAAGCCCCAACTGTCATTACTTTTTCATTTACGTGTGAAGCATATGCACCGTTTGTCGTTTCAAGGTGTACATATACGTCTTTATTTAAAAATGTTTGTATTTTTTTTTGGACTGTTTCTTTATGAATTGGTTGCACGCTTGTTACTCCTTTCTCATGTTCATAAATTGTATTGTACTAAAAATCATGAGCGAATCCTAATGTTTAGTTCTAGACTTTGAATTTCTTTATTCCATCGTTCATAATCATACATAAATGTTAAATATCCCCAATTCAACATACTGATTTCTTGAATGTCTATAATAATCTCAGCAAGTTCACGACTAAGCATACCTAGTTCTTTTCCTTCGGCCAGCTTTTTTTTGTAACGATTAAAAGCTGGATCTAATTGTTCAATTTGTGCATAAATTTCATGGATAGAGCCATATTGTTGAATAAGAGGCAGTGCGGCTTTTTCTCCTACACCAGGAACACCCGGAATATTGTCCGATTTGTCACCAAGCAATGCTTTTACGTCCACCCATTGACGAGGATGAATATTGTATTCTTCTTGAAAGTGCTTGAAGCCATAAACAAGATCGCCAACCTGCTTTTTGGCAATAATTTGCGAAATATGTTGATCTAGGAGCTGAAGCAAGTCTCGGTCATTGCTATAGATGTACCCTGGACTTTGCTTTTCCTTGCTCCACTTGCTTGCAAGTGCTCCAATTAAATCATCTGCTTCATAAGAAGACAATGACATTTGATAAATGCCTACTGTGTCAAAAAATTGTTTTAACGTTTCATACTGCTGAATCAGCGGCTCAGGCAGCTCTGCTCTTGTTTGCTTATATAGGGCGTATGTATCTTTACGTTTTGTATCCTCACGCTTAACATCCCAAGCGACGAAAATATGGCTTGGCTCATATTGGTGAATCAATGCATGCATTTTTTGAATCGTTACTCTCAGGGCATTCGTAAATTGGCCCTTACTATTTCTTGTCAACGCTGCTTCATCTCTGCCATAAGAAGTAGCAAAATAACAGCGGCTTAATAAATTAAATCCATCAATTACTAATAGTGTTTCGTTCACATAGTCACGTCCTTTGAAAACTTTGCTCCTTTAGCTTTTAGAGCACACATACTATAGCACTTGTTCTTTGCACGCGTCAATGAAGCGTACAAAGCTCAAAACACGCCCATTTTTTTCTCTCAATGTAAATGTAGTATAAAGATGTTAAATTGTTGTTATGATTTATTCGTTTGGCTTTTAGAACTTTTGACTATCCTATAAAATGAGGATGAAAGATCAATCCTACAAATGAAGGTGAAAAAAGTGAATAAAAACACGATGATTAAAACATTAAAAGTTATATCTGTTGTGTCGCTTCTCGCTTTGTTATTTATCATTGCTTATGATCGTTCCATGTCTACATCCATGATTATTTTGTTCAGTTCGCTCATTTTCTTTGTATTTGTACTTAGCGACTTTTTTTTCGATCGCAAGCCGTGGGGATTAAAAGGCCTTCAATTATATATATCACTGATGTTATTCATCATTGCCATTTTTGAAATGCATCAAGTTGTCAGTTCACTTTGCGTTATTTCCATTATGGCTCTACCAAAAGTTATTGACGAATTAGCTTAAGTGTGAATGATAAATGATAAAATCCATGATCACAATGATCATGGATTTTATTACGTTTTGAGTAGTTTTTCAGAGATGCGAAGAGCTTCTTCTATGCCAAATTTACGCACTAAACTGATGGCTTCCTTTATTTCTCGTTTTTTCAAATCATGGGTCGGATTTAAATTTAACAACACTTGAATAACAACTAAATCCCGCATCGTAAACATCATATTCTTTTTCATATCCCGCTGAAATGTATACTGCTCTTTTAAGAGCCGGTCACTTATTGCTAACACTTTCGACTCCGGAAGATGTAGCTGCGCTCCTGCTTCTTGACAAGACCACAATTTTTTCACTCGATCTTCAGCATTCATATTTGCGACTCGTGCATATGTAATATCGCTGTTTTCTTGACGAATCTCTATCTCTTTTAACGTTGGCTTTAGCACCGTTTTTCGCTTGGAGACTTTTTTCTTATCAACTCCTGTATCCCTGAGGACCCTGCCGTGAACGGTGTAAATGTCGTATTCATTTTCTCTTTTTACATCTTGTTTATTGTATTTTGGAAAATAACCATTTACAAGCATCGTTCTCAGCATATCTAATTCTTTTTTTAATCCATGCACTTCAATATATCCAACAGCACAAATTTCTTTGTGGAATTTTTTTGTGTTGCTAACGCCTTTTCCTGCAACGTGAGCTCTTACTCTTTCTAATAGAGAGCCCGTCGTTGCTCCGATATACAAAAGCCTGCCCGGTTTATCAAAGAAAAAATAAATGCCGGGAGCGGAAGGCAATTGTCCTATTTCTGCTGTACTTAGCAGCTTCTGCAGTACCTGCATGACTGCTAAATCAATTTTCGCTGTCATTATTTTTGATAACCTTTTAACATTTCTTCATACACTTTTAGATGCGTATACACAGTTTGAAGAAGCGGTACGTGTATAGACGACTTTTCAGCTAATGTCAGCAAATATCCTTGAAGGTGGTCTCCTTCAATTTGAAAACTTTTTTCCATATCACGCTGCATCGATGACTTCATGTCATACGTCATTTTGTCCATCGTATTCATATGCTGTTCAATAATCCCTTCAGCTAATGGTGCATCGTATGCCATCATAATATTTTCAACTTCTTTAAAAAGCTCTTGTACGAATTGACGCCCTCCTTTTGCCGCTAGCACTGGGCCAACAGGTGCGCGCATAAGAGTGGTCATGCCTGACATAACCGTAATAAATAAATACTTATGCCACATATCCTGTTCAATATATGAACTTTTTACAAACGAAGCTTTTGTACCGCTGAACGCTTGCTCAATCAGTTGTAATCTTTCTGTTTCCTTCTGCTTAAATTCACCAAATACAAGTCTGTGAGCAGGACTCGTCTGGACGACATCTCCATCTTTGTTTAAAGTTGTTTCAATAAAGCACAGTCCTCCAATAACTTTTTCTTCCCCAAAAGCTTCTTGTAAAGGACCCACGTGAGCCATACCGTTTAGCAAAGGTACGACAACTGTCTGATTCCCTACAAAAGGACGCACATCCTCAATTGCTTGTTTAAGATGATAAGCCTTAGTTGTGAACAAAATAACATCATAAGGCTCTTTCATCTCAGATTTTGTAATAGCTTGTACAGGTGAAGTGAAGTCACCGTGTATGCTCTTGATAACAAGTCCATTTTGTTCCAGCTCTTTTTTTCTGCGATCTCTGACAAGAAAAGTCACATCCTCTCCTTTTTCCACAAGCCTGCCTCCAAAGTAACCTCCAACGCCGCCTGCGCCTAAAACTAATATTCGCATAACTTTTGCTCCCCTTTTTCTTTTTCTTTTATTGTAGCACAGCTAGTTTGAAATTTTATAATATTCTTATTTCATTGTATTTTGAGTTTTTTACAAAAGATAGCCATAGTGCTTTTAAAGTTGTTATAATGAATACAAAAAAAGCATAAAAATTTACGCTTAGACATTTATCCCCTCTTGGATATACTATTTACCAATCCGCAATCGGAAAAGTTTCGATTTAAACAATGTTATTTACATAGGAGAGACTGAAATGAAAACAGAAATCTACATTTTATCTGGATTTTTAGGCAGCGGAAAAACAACGTTGCTTAAACAGCTGCTTCAGCAAGAAAAAGATCGTAATCGCAACATTGCTGTTGTGATGAATGAGCTTGGCCAAGTTTCGATTGACTCAAATGAAGTAGAAAAAGACACGCCGTTAAAAGAATTGCTAAACGGCTGCGTGTGCTGTACGATTCAAGGTCAATTTGAAACTCAGCTTCATTCACTTCTACAGGAGAACACATTGGATGCTATCTATATAGAAACAACCGGAGTTGCACATCCCATTGAAGTGTTGGATGCCTGTATGTCTCCTCTTTTTGCGCATCAAGTCACGATTAAAAGTATTATCACCACACTCGATGCAACAAGGTGGAAAGAACGTGGGTCCTTAAGCATTCAACTTCAAAAACTTCTTCAAGAACAAGTAAAACATGGGGATGTAATTTTATTAAATAAAACGGACATGCTGTCTGAGGCAGAAAAGTCTTCCCTGCTTTTTGAGGTTCAATCAATTAACGCTCGTGCAATAACATTATTAACGACATTTTCCCGCGTGAAGCTTGACCTGATTCAAAGAGCTCAGCTGTCTCAAAAACAGCCGCACCATAAGGCTCATGTGGAAGATCATCTTCATTTGAAAACATTTGTATATGAGTTTACAAAAAAAGTGGATCTTGAATTATTTGAAAATTGGCTGCGCCAAATGCCAGATACCATCTATCGTATTAAAGGCTATATGCGCTTTACTCATTCGGATGATACGTATTCGTTTCAATATTCATACGGCATGCCTCTATATATGAAAGAAATGATGAAGCTGCCCACCACTCTTGTCTTTATAGGGGAAAACCTCGACCACACTAAGATGAAACAAGAATTATTTAATCTTGAACAGCAGTCCAATTAAAAATCCCGCCTAGAGCGGGATTTTTTTTATTACTTATAAACAGGCATTTTGTACTCTGCGCAAAATTTCATATGCACGATTTCCGGCTAACTCTGTCAACTCTTCAAATTTTTCATCTCTTTTCAAATCAAGTTCAATAATTTCTTTTGCCAGCTCAATAATCTCTTCTTTTTTCAATTGTTGCACAGCCATTTAAAACGCCCTTCCCTTTTAGAATTTATGTATATTCTCACATTTGTTTTCTATTCATTATTTTGAAAGCAAGTGATTAACCACAAGGCTTTATCCTGTATGGTTAACCACTTGGGATCGAGTTAATCATTAGTTTATAGGACTCTTTTCCCTATTTCATTATTTATGTCACTTTTTCTCACATAGTAATTCAAAATTCTAACATATATATGTTAGAATGTATTACATGTTATAATTTTTTGTATTTTTTTCCTTTATGATAATAACATACTACTACGTACTCAGGGGTGAGGGAGATTGTCTACGAATGAAGCGTCATATCGAGATAAAAAAGTCATGTCTATTGGGATTGTAAAAGAATTAACCGGTTTATCAGAAAGGCAAATTCGCTACTACGAGAAAAGAAGCCTGCTCTTTCCGGACCGAACCAATACGGGTATCCGGAAATATTCGTTTTCAGACGTCGAACGATTAATGGATATTGCCGATCGCATAGAAGAAGGAGTTCAAACGAGTGAAATACGCACAGAATTGGCCAAAAAAGATGAAGCGAGAAAAATGAAAGAAGTAAAAAACCAAATGCTTCAAGGTCAGTTGAACGCTCATTTCAAGCGGAAGCTATAAAGTATACATACGGTGACTTTCCCGTCTCCGTTTTTATTTCTTCACGGCAGACAAAAAAGCGCATATCTAAAGATATCCGCTTTTTTGTCCGTTAAGCTGAGCGCCCTTTAAAAAATTTCGGCTGATGAGAATTCATGAACTTAGTTTTAGATAAAATGAACATAACCGATCCGCCCCAAATGAACAAAAAGGCAATCATCTCTACGCTAGAAAACGGTTCATGATACACGAATACCCCTAATAAAAGCGTCATGGTAGGAGCAATGTACTGTAAAAAACCGACCATCGATAGCGGAATAAGAGGGGCCCCTTTAGCGAAATATAGTAGTGGCATAGCTGTAGCAACACCGCCTCCAATTAAAAGAGCACTCAGATCAAGCGATTGAAGAGAAAAACTTGAAGATCCTTTCACTAAAAGAAAAATAAAATAAATAACTGCAATAGGTGCAACCATCATCGTTTCAATCGTTAATCCTACTTTTGCTTCTAATTGAATAGTCTTTTTTACAAGTCCGTACAAACCAAAGCTAAACGCTAAGCTTAATGATACCCATGGGATATGCCCGTATGTAACTGTCATAACGATAACACCTATAGCAGCTAATCCAACAGAAGCACCCTGCCAAAAATTAAGCTTCTCTTTTAAAACGACTATACCAAGTAAAATACTAACGAGCGGGTTGATGTAGTAACCTAAACTTGTTTCAATAATATGATTATGGTTAACCGCCCAAATGTAAACGAACCAGTTGATGCTGATCAGCACTGAAGCCACAAATAAAATGACCGCTTGTTTCGTATTACGAAATAATAAACCAAGCGTCTTTTTTAAAGCACTCATTTGCTTTGTCACAAGCAAAAGTAAAAGCATAAAAACAAATGACCATATGACACGGTGAGCGAGTATTTCATTCGCATTCACCTCGCCAAGAAGCTTCCAGTAAAGCGGAAAAAGCCCCCACATAACGTAAGCGCTGGCTGTATAAACAATACCTGCTCGTTTAGAATCTTGATTCATTTCTCAACCTCTTTTCTTTATCTCTCTGTCTCTTATCATTATAGATGCATTTACCTCTTTTTTATAGCTTTATTTTACCTATCGAAATAACTCATAAAAAAAAACGATCGCCTTTAGCTCGACCGTTTTTTATACCTTATTTTTTAGGCTGTTTAAATACTTTGGCACTGCGAATATACTCTACATCTTGTACATTTTCTCGCGCGTTAGCGATTCGAGCCGCAGCAAAGAAATAATCGGATAAACGATTTAAATACTGAAGCACCGCCGCATTAATTTTATACTCACGCTGCACGCCAACAACAAGCCGTTCTGCGCGGCGTGTAATCGTCCGGCAAATATGAAGCGTTGTCGCTGCAGGTGTGCCTCCAGGTAAAATAAAACGCTCAATGGCCGGCGCTTCTGACATATAGACATCAATGCGCTTTTCAAGTACTGATATCATGTCGTTTGTTACTTTGTACGGATGATCATCTTTTGCAAATGCTAAATCACTTCCACAGTCAAAAAGCTCATGTTGAATCGTAATTAGCTCTTCTTTTACATCTTTTAATGTTGTTTCATCCAGCTGATAAATCGCTTGACCTACAAAGCCATTTAGCTCATCAATCGTACCGTATGCTTCCACTCGAATATCATCTTTATTTACTCGTCCTCCAATTAAGCTTGTCTGCCCTTTGTCCCCTGTTTTTGTGTAAATGTTCATTGTATTTCCTCCTTCAATCGATTAGCAATTCCGTACCAAATGTGATCTACTTTCCGGGCATGTGCCGCTAAATGCTGATACGCATACCCGCATTCATCTCTCCACTGCCGTTCTGTTGGATCTAAAGGAACAATCCCTTTGCCGACTTCAGTTCCAATCACTATTAACTTTTCCCATACACCGCTGTCTCTCCACTTCTGTATTAACTTTTTAACAACAAGGTGCGGAGACTCCAGCTCGCTATGTATTAATTCCTTAACATAGTGCTCAAATCCTTCTAGCACTATGTAACTTTCTTCGAACTCAAGCGCTGGTAAAACAGGGTCTTCATACAAACAATGCCATTTTACCGACTCACCGGTATAATGCTGCTTCACCCATTTTCTTTTGCCGGTAAATGCACCGCCGAATACGAAATGCATGCTCTTCTCTCCTTTGCCTGTTTGTATGTACACGCTACTGAAAAACCTTCTCCATAAGAAAAAGAAACATCCCAAAGCGACGCTGTCTGTTTAAAATGGGATGCAAGTAAACGTAGTGGTCCGCCGTGCGAAACAATAGCAATGTGACGCAATTGCTGACTGGCCGCCAAATCGACCGCTTCTTCCCACGCTGCCCAAACTCGGTTTGAAAAGCTTGAGAAGCTTTCACCATTCGGAGGCGTATGTTCTGTCCAGTGATCAATCCAATTTCTATACGTCCGTATGTTTTTCAAATCTTCATACGTCTTCTCTTCCCAATCTCCAAAATGCAGTTCACGCCAATTTTTACTTTTAACCACCTGAGATTTTGGAAAAACAACTGCACTTGTTTCTAGCGCTCTTTTTAAGTCACTGGAAATAACGAGCTGAGGTTCTAGAAAAAGCTCTTTCAATTCATTTTTCCCTTCTATACTTAAAGGCGGATCACTCCACCCTATATATTTTTTCTGTTGATTTTCAATCGTCATGCCGTGACGAATACATGTGATAACCAAAGAATTATCCATAAAAATGTTTCTCCTCCTTCAATGGTTGCCCCTATAACATCTCCTGTTACGCCACCAAACTGCGAACGATAAAATCGTATCCAGAGCCATAAAAAACCGGCAAAGAAAAGAATAATGAATTTATTGTCCATAAAAATAACGAAAATAGCAACTAAGAATAGGCTCATAATGATAAATCCGTAAATAGACCGTTTGGTGACTCCTTGTTGAAAATAAGCAGCCAGACCCGTATCTTTAGCGGGCTTATCTCTCATCAATAAAAAGGCTGCTCCAATTCTTGGAAGGGTAAAGACAATTAAGCATGCCCAAATTGATAAAGAAGAAAGAGACACTAATTCATAGATCGCACTAAAACGCAGCAGCAGCAGAACCATAAGAGAAAGAATAGCAAAAGACCCAACGTGCGGATCACTTAAAATCTGCAGTTTTTTTTCCTTTGACTGATGAGAAAAATAGGCATCGCTTACGTCCATCCAGCCGTCTAAATGAAGTCCACCCGTTAAGATAAGCGGTAAAAGCAAAACTAAAATACTATCAACAATCGTAGTGATAGGTGAAGATTGAAGCAACTGTAAAAAGCTATAAAACATCAAGCCTAGTAACATACCAATCCAAGGCAGCACAAAAAGTGAGCGTGCCGTTCTTTTTTCAGTCCATTGAACGGTTTTAGCCAGTGGTAAGATCGTAAAAAACTGGAGAGAAATTCGTAGTATGGCTATCCATTCTTTCATATATCTACACATTCCTTTCCTTTTTTAAAACGATAGATTCCCGCTTCTACACAAATAGCCACATCTGCTTTTTCTACAATATACTGATGTAATTTCCCTAACATCTTCATATAGCTATATGTGGGCTCTTCTAACACGCCCGCTTCAAACAGTTCATTAGATACTAGCACAACCGTCTGAGACTGCGCAAACAGCTTATCGAGCGTTTCTGTCATATGACGAAAAACCGCTTGTTTCCCTTCTTTTGTTTGCCACCTTTTTTCTGTTGAAAAAAGCTCATTGGCAAGCCAGTTCGTGACACAATCCAAAAGTATAGCATCATCACTTTGAAGATTTGGCAGAATTTGTTGTAAATCTACAGACTGCTCAATCGTTACCCAAGGCGTGTTCGCTGCTTGGCGTTCTTTTTGATGAAGCTGGATGCGTTTTTGCATTTCCTTATCTGTTTGCCTGCTTGTGGCAATATAAACAGCGCGCTTTGTACAAAAAGTTTGAACCATGTTCTCCGCTGCACTTGATTTTCCGCTTCGAACGCCTCCGCTAATAAAGATGATCATATTTCATCAAGTCCTTGTTTGATTACGTTAAGTAAATAGTCATTTTCTTCTTTCGTTTTCACAGCCAAACGGATATAGCGTCCATTTAAAAATGGAAAGTTTTCAGTATGACGAGCTACCACGCCATGGCTTGCTAAATAGACAAGCCATTCGCGCGTTTTAATAGAAGACGGAACGCTGCAAAGATAATAGTTTGTTTGAGAAGGAGAAACCAAAAGCCCCCATTCCTTTAGTTGACTCAAGATTCGTTCCCGTTCTTGTTTAATATAATGTACGGTTTCTTTTACAAAATCTTTTTCATCCACACATATCATACCTATTTGCTGCGACAATCCATTTACACTCCAAGGAGGCTGCTTTTTAGCCATCTTGCTAATGATTTTTTCATTTGCCAAAATATAGCCAAGACGAAGCCCGGCAATATTAAACATCTTTGTCATGGAACGCACAACAATGATATGCTCATAATCCAGAATAAGAGAATCAAATGAAGGCTGATGTTCGACAAAATCAATAAATGCCTCATCAATCATTAAGTATGTACCATGATGAGCAGCAGCTTTTACTACTTTCATCCATTCCTCATGACTATACATAACGCCCGTTGGATTATTTGGATGACAAATCCACAGTACTTTTATGTCCGGAAGAATGCTCATAATCAACTCTATATCCCAGCTCCAGCCATTTTCTTCAGATAAAGGAACGTATGTCACTTCACATCCATAAGCTTTACTTGCCTGTTCATATTCAACGAAAGTCGGCTGTACAATCCCTGCTTTCTCTCCTGAAAATAACGAAGCAATAAGGAAAAACGCTTCAGCGGCGCCATTTGTAGGCAGCACTTGAGCACCTGAAACATGATGATGAGCTGCAAGTTTATTTTTCAGCTCCGTTACTTGAGGGTCAGGATAACTAAACGCTGCACCCTTGAATTCGTTCCACTTTTCGTGAAGCACAAGGGGAGCCCCTAAAGGATTTGTATTCACGCTAAAGTCTTTTATATGCGACAAATTCTCGGCCCCTATTGCTTTTAAAAAGACATTAGGATTAGCTCCATGTGTAGGTAATAGCACTAATAACTCCTCCTAACAAAAGATATAATAACCACGTAGCATAGACCGTCCTTTTCATAATGAAAACAGCTTGTTCAATATGACCGGCTTGCAGAGGAATGAGTGGTTCACCCATTTTTGCACGATTAGATTCTATGCCTTTATATGTATTAAGCCCGCCGAGTTGAATACCTAACAGAGCAGCCACTGCGCATTCCCCGTATCCGCTATTTGGGCTGGGATGCTTCTTAGCATCACGCTTAATCAAACTCGTTACATGCCCAAGAGAATACTGGCTTTTTGCTACATTAACAGCCGTCATCACCACTGCAGTTAACCGACTTGGAATATAGTTTAATACGTCATCGGTTTTTGCACTAAAGTAGCCGAACAGAAAGTAGCGGTCATTTTTGTACCCAACCATCGAATCACATGTGTTAATAGCTCGGTAAAAAAAGGCTAGGGCTCCTCCTCCTATAAATGCATAAAAAAGCGGAGCTGTAATACCATCACTTGTATTTTCAGCCACGGTCTCTACCGTCGCTCTGGCAATTTCTCCTTCTGACAAACGATCTGTATCTCGTCCCACAATCATACTTACTTCATATCTAGCTTTCTCCATATCTCCTAGCTGAAGCGGCCTTTGTACCTTATAAGCAGCTTCGCTTAAAGAACGAGTGGATATAGTAGTCGCAATCATTACGCTCTCTACTAAAACACCTGCTATAAGATGAACTCCGTACAAAGCATGGAGGAACAAAAAGGGAACAACTCCTGCGAGCACAGCCATACTTATCACAAGAAGCAATCCTTTGAATCGTTTTCCTGCACCTTTATTTAATCTAGAATCTATCCAATAAATCCATTTACCAAACCAGCGAACGGGATGCGGCCAATTTTCGGGATCGCCTATAATTCGGTCAATTAGTAAAGCAATCGTCATGGCCGTCATGTGTGCAATTATCGCTTGTGTAATACTCATTTCTTCACCTCTTTCCCTTAAGTCCCTGCTCTAAGCTTATTTTCACCAGCTTAGCTACCGCTTGCCCTAAAGCGGTCATAGAGCCTGCATATTCATATAATGGTCCTTGCTGAGACGCTGCAACTGAAATGCTGTCCGTAGATGTTCCCGTAGCAATCGTCTTTGTAGCCGGATCTATGACACCCAGCTGTGACAGCGTTTTTGTTTTAGCTTCTGTGGCCGCAATAAAAAGCTGTAAAAACGCTGCATCCGTAAGCGTACCTTCCACGAAAAAAAACATATTAATTGTACCAGGAGAGGAATAGAACGGGACAGCTTCGTCAGCTGTAATATCTACTGCGTTTCCTACTCCAGCCGTTATCACGGAAGCTACTCTTACTCCGTAGCCTTCATAACAGTAAACCGCTCTTTCTTTTAACCACACGGCTGTCATCAACCCTACGATTTGCTCATGGCGCACATTTTCTTTCATCAAATATTGCTCATACTCCAAAGAAGGAGTATCTGAATAATAGTCTTTGTGAACAAATCGATTGTAAAAGGTGTCCGTTTCCGTAATGCCTGTTCCTAAAACCCCTGAGCTGTATGTTTTATAAGAAGTCTCGGTTTTCATGATTAAAAGCTCAGGCCTTTCTTCAATTTTAAGATGTGAAAAGGGACCAATCCCCTTTTCAATTCGAACTGGAATATGGTCCCTCTTCTTATTTATTGTACACCTCAGGGTATACTGCTTTTGCTAAGTCCTCTAAGCCATCTACAATACGAGGTCCTAAGCGATTGATTTTGTTTTGATCAACCTTCTCGATGTTACCCTCTTTTACAGCAGTCATGCTGCTCCAAGCGGGACGCTTCATAATCTCATTTTTGTCTGCATCATACGTTGCGATAATAACGTCAGGGTTTAACTTAACAACTTGCTCTTCAGAAAACTTAACCCAACCTTTTTCACTAGCTGCTACGTTATCAGCACCGATCATAGTAAGCATTTCGTTCATGAACGTACCTTTTCCTGTTGTATAAATCTCAGGAGCTCCTGATACCTCTATCCATACTTTTTTACGATCTTCTTTTGAAATCGTTTTTGCTTTTTTCTCAATTGAAGCTACTTTTTCTTTCATGTCTTTAATTGTTTGATTAGCTTCTTTTGTTTTACCTGTTAATTTACCGATTTGCGTAATAGAATCATAAACCGTATCAAACGTTGTTGAATCTTTTACAACAAATACCGGAATACCCGCACTTTCAATTTGTTTAAATACTTCATCCGAAACGCCCATACTTGAAGCGTGTGCCAGCACTAAATCAGGATTTAAAGCAATAACTTTTTCCGCATTAACGTTCATATCTCCTACCTGCGCTTTTTTCTTTACGCTTTTAGGATAATCATCGTTGCTTGTAACACCGACTAATTCTTTTTCAAGGCCAAGGGCATATACAATCTCCGTATTACTTGGCATTAAGGAAACAATTTTCTTAGGCTGTTTTTTCAACGTAATTTCTTTATCACGCGCGTCTTTTACCTTCACTGGAAATGCAGCTTGTGACGTTTGTGCCGTATCTTGCTTCGTTTTTTTATCACTGTTGCTTTGGCTGCCTGCACCGCATGCAGCAAGTACGATGACTAACAGTGCAATAATGGAATACGAAAGCCATTTTTTCATCTAAATACTCCCCCTATATATTGTTCATTGTGAATACGAAACCTCCACGTTAAAGAAAAAGCAAATGATCATGCAAAAAGCAGCGCTATCCCGTTTTTCCGCTTTGACTATGTATACTGCTCGCCGGCAGCTTCAAAATAAAAAAGCTTTACTTTCAATTGAAAGCAAAGCAGGTAACGTCAAGATAAGCAGGAAAAGAATCCGTTCACTATACTTGATATGTATGTTCATTACCCTGCTTCACCCTTCCTCGAAGGTTTCACAGCTAACAATAAGGCAGGTCTCCTGACTTACGCACAAAGCGCTTACAGTGGCGGGACCGCGCTGGTTTTTCACCAGACTTCCCTTTTCACTCAATCTTTAAATTGAGACCTTATTGCTTTACGATTATTCACTTGTCCTAGTATACCCCACTCATGGAAAAATGGAAATAGCCATTCTCACAAAAAAAGCTGCGAGAATGCTCTCGCAGCTTAAGGGATTAAAGAGTTGCTAAAAATTCACGGACCGCTTCAGGCGTTTTAGCATTTGCACTGTGCAAGTGTGCAATTTTTTCACCGTTTTTATATACAAGAAGAGAAGGAATACCCATTACATTGTTTTCAGCAGAAAGTTCTTCAAACTCATCCTTGTCAATTTTAAACCATGCTTTATCTGTGTTTTCATCAACGATTTCATCAATGAACATATCCAAACGTTTGCAATCAGGACACCACGTTGTCGTAAAAATCCCAACGCTTAGTGTTTCGTTCTTAATTTGTTCGCGAAATTGTTTTTCTTCCGTAAATTGTTTCATTGTGTTACCTCCAGCATCTATTCGTTCCTTCTCACTATTCTATGGTAAGAAGTCTGACTTCATTATAAACGATTTTTTTATCGTTGTGCTAATGTTTCAGCTTATTTAGACCATAACGGTTTTAGACGTAAAAAAATGCTAGCTTAAAAAAGCTAACATTTCGAAATCGCAGAATGTTGTGTCTATTATCAGCTAAACCATTTAGGCGGCATGTTTCGGTTCCAATAAATTTTCCCTAAATCATAATGCTTTTGAAAATTATCTGCAGCCGCATGATAGTGAAAATTAAACCAGTATCCATCTTTTGGAGGATTTTCGCGCCGTACATGAAACCGTATTAAGTCCTGACCGGTTTCCCGGTCATATACATGGAAAATCTTTTCACCGTAGCCAGCAGCAGGATGCTCGCTTATCTCGAGATTCTGAATTGACTGTTCACGTTCAGTGCCAATGTCGGTCAGCACTTCTTCAATTTTAGGTAACACTGCTTGACGAAATTCATCTTCAATGACAGGCCCAATTTTTGTTCCGAATTTTTCCACTGACTGTTTTTCAGCTGATTCCATTGCATACGTAACAAATGATGAAACGTCTTCATATTTTGGTTCTTCATATGGCAAATGAATATCTTCTATAACAGCTGTGACAGGAGTTGTTTCTCTTACATACCCTGCTTTATGTTGCTTGTCCGCTTTTGCATCATCAACGTATAAATATTCTGGTGGAGTGACAAGCCCAAATGTAAATACTGTAATAAATACAACTAGCATTCTTTTTATCCATCTAGGCATTCGTATCTTTCCTTTCTCATCTTTTCCCATATGGTCTTTTCATATCGTAAAATTCATTGTTATAACTCACTAGGTATTGTAACATACTTATTAATTTTTTACCTATATTTGCTTATTCATTTATGCTGCCTACGGGCATTCGAAGACTTTTTAGTTAGCACCTTCCTTCTTCTGTTTGAGGTTGTCACACCGAGCGGAAACCTATACAAGATATTCCTTTTTTGCTGGATGCTTAAACACAAAAGTATTTTTATGTTCAAAAATATATCATACTTTTATGAACTTTAGATGAAATTCATAAAAAAAACTTCCAAAACTTTTTAATTCCTAAAAGGTTTTGGAAGTCTTTTTTATGATCAGGATTCGTTTTACTTTTTTGTTTATTATTGTATATCAATTGTCCCGTAATGAAATTTTGATGTTTTTCGTTTTTGTACGATAAATCCATGTTCTTCAAAACGACTGCTTTTCCAATGATCTTTTAGCACGATCTTTTGTTTGGCTACTCTTTTTGCTTCTTGTATAGCCATTGGCGTTAGCGTAGTATACAGTGCTATTGCTTTAATACCGTTAATTCCATTCGATTCATCAATTTGCTCTTGAAACATAGGATCAAAGTAGACAACATCAAAAGAATTATCTTCACAACACGCCAAAAACGATTCGAAATTTTGATGAACCACGTTTATACGCTTCATTGCATCGTTCAACTCTTGTACGTCACTTTCCCAATTTAAAAGTCCTTGTTTGACTAAATAAGCTACATAGCGGTTGCCTTCTAGTCCGACAACTTTCCCGCTTTTCCCTACCGCTGCGCTCGCCATCATACTATCCGATGCAAGACCAAGTGTACAGTCAAGCACGCTCATTCCTTTTTCCAAACTAGCAGCTTCAATAAACGGATCAGGTTCTCCTCGCAGCCATCTCTTCACTCTAAACATAGCGGAATTTGGATGAAAAAAAATAGGTTCCTCTTCATTTTGGACATGCAATTCTACTCTATTCTTACCGACAACCAGCACGTCTGCAGCTTGAAGATTCTGAAGATCTGCAACGGATTTCTTCTCTCTTACTACAAAAGGTATACTTAAATCAGCGGCTACTTGTTTGGCTTTTACAATCATCTGTTCATTTGTTCGACCAGCAGTCGTAACAATCACTTTCATAACTCCCCCTACACTGTTTGGCTATTTACATAAAGAAAAAGGATGCCGATAGACATCCTTTTTCTTATAAAGTATATGCGATTTTTCTCTAAAAATCTATATACTAGATGTGACAAAAGCAGGACATTTTATGAACAGTGCTGCTTAAAGCCATTTAAAATGTTTTCAAAAATAACTTCTAAAGGCTGACCTTCAATTTCATGTCGAGGAATAAAATGAACGACTTCTTTTCCTTTTAAAAGCGCCATAGACGGTGATGAAGGCTCAATGTCACCAAAATATTCACGCATTTTAGCTGTTGCTTCCTTATCTTGGCCGGCAAAAACAGTTACCACTTGATCTGGTTTTTGCTCAGACTGTAAGTACGCTTGCGTTGCTGCAGGACGTGCTAAACCGGCAGCGCATCCACAAACTGAATTAACGACAACAAAAGTTGTTCCTTCTACGTTTTCCATAAAATCAACTACGGCTTCCTCTGTTGTTAATTCTTCATAACCAGCTTGAGTTAATTCTTGACGCATTGGTTTAACTAACTGACGCATATATTCTTCATATGCCATTGACATATTAACATTCCTCCTAACAATCATTCACGCTAAAAGCATACTATAAAAACCAGGAAAAATCTAGCTACTCACTCTTCAAATCCTTATCGTTGTCCCATTCTTCTTCTCCATTTGACAAAAAGAAGATTAAAACCGGGTCATATCATCTAATTTTTTCCTATAAAAATGTCGATTTTTACTATTAATATTCCATTTTTTGTACTATAGTAGTAAATAGTAGTTTAGTAGAAAGGATTTTCAAATTGAACCAGCGATTTAAACCGAACAAACGATTTAAGCCAAACAAACGATTTTATGCATTTTTGTCTTTAGTGTTAGTGATCGTCGCTTCTTTGTTTTTTATTACAGAAGCCAAAGGAAGTGAATCCGCTGCGTCTCAGCAAGTATTAGCATCTACTGCGTTACCGCTGAAAGAAACTGCATCTTCAGCACAGCCTGAGAAGCTGCTTAATACACTTCATCATAATATGTATGTAGTAAATACGGTGAACGATCAAAATCAAGCTCTTACACAGCCTGTTTACCTTACGTTTGACGATGGCCCAACACCTGATACTCTTCATATTTTAGATGCTTTGCGTCAATATAACGTAAAAGCAACTTTTTTTATGTTAAAGCATCAAATTGACGCTCATCCTGAAATTGCTAAAAAAGTAGCACAGGAAGGACATGCCATCGGCTGTCACGGCGTCTCTCATGATATTGATGTCATGTATAGTGAAGACGGCGCCGCGTTAAAAGAAATGCAGGAGTGTCAAGCGACAGTTAAGAAAGTAACCGGTGTTGACAGTAAGTTAATCCGCGTTCCTTACGGCAGCGTTCCTTATTTAAAAGAGCCCCACCGTACAGAGTTGCTAAGCCACTTTAAATTATGGGACTGGAATGTAGACAGCGAAGACTGGGCACTTCGTTCTGCACCTAGAATTATTCAGGGGCTTGAACCTCATATTCAAGGGGTTAACTCCAATGGAAGAACACCAGTCATTTTATTTCATGATAAATCCTTTACGGCACAATCCCTTCCTGCTATTTTGACTTACTTAAAGCAGTCGGGCTATCAGCCTATTAAAATTGATAACACCATGCAGCCTATGCAGTTTCCAACTCCCGCTGCAAAACAGTCGTAAAAAAAGATCATTCAAGTGAATGATCTTTTTTTTATGCTTTTCTGCTTTCTGTCATTTGTTTCCAAACAGAACCTTTTGCTTCTTCTCCGCCTTCGATACGTTCAATTGCTAGCTTGATTTGTAAATCTACCTCAAATTCTTTATCATTCTCTGCTGCTTTTAATGCAGAAAGAGCCGTCTCGTCCCCTACCTCGTATAAATACATAGCTGCACGCCAGCGAACAAGCTTGTTTTTATCACCAAGAGCTTCACACATTGCCGGAATACCCTCTTCAAAACCTAAATCTGACATGCAGTCTCCAGCAGTACGGCGCACAGTGACTGATTTATCTTTTAATGCTTTGTATAAATAAGGCAGTACCGCTTTTGATTCAATCATTCCTAAGTAGACCGTAGCTAAGCGGCGAATAGATGCTTTTTCATCATCAAGCGCTTTATTTAAAACGTCTAAATCAGCTTCTGTTGGATCCATTTGTTCTAAATGGGCATAGCGCACTGACCAATCGTTGTCTTCTAGCATTTCTTCTGTAACTTTATAGGTTTTACGCGGCTGTACAACTTTTCCGCCTTCTTTTTCTTCTTGTGCATTAGCCACAAGGCGAGTTAATCTTTCTTGCGGATATGCTGCTGCTAACTCTTCTACAACTTCGTCTCCGATAGCAGCTAACTCTCCATAACGAACGCCTTGTTCTTTCCATTTTCGTTCTAATACCACATTATCTGAAAAACGTTGAAGTTCTGCTACCGCTTTTGCAAATCGCTCGGGCAGACCAAAGCGCTTTTCTTCATTTCCGTCCGTTAGCTTGACTTGCATCGGTACATTTTTGAACATTTGAACTGACACATTGACTTCACCAAAATGCTCATTCATTTTGTGCTGTTCACTGCTGCTTTGCAAATCTTCACCAAACGCTGCACGAACTTGCGGCAAAATTTGCTTCCAGTCATATTTGGCATTTCGCTCTACTGCTAAGAAGTCCGCTACGTGGTAGACTCCTTTTACCCCTTCTACTTTCAAGATGTCTTGAACAACTTCAGGAGCTGCTTCAGCATTTTTTTCCGTATAGTTATTGCTTTTTCCGCCTGATAGCACTTCGTCTAAATTAATTTTCATTGTATTCGGACTTGGCGTTGGCTCAATTGATTTAATGTTCATATCGTATCGTACTCCTCTCATTAAAATTGTAGCATGTGCCTTATACTCAGTCTAACGACTTGTTTACGCGTTTTCAATTTCTTCAATCAGCTCTGAAAGCTCTGCCCAGCGATCAAGCAGTGCACTTAATTCTTCGTTTGCTTTCTCTTGTTCTAACGATAGGTTATGCGCTTTTGTATAATCGCTGCCCACCTGTTCAATTTCACTTGTTAAGCGTTCAATTTCTTCTTCTTTTGCTGCAATATTATCTTCGATTTCTTCCCATTCTTTTTGTTCTTTATACGTTAAGCGACGCTTTTTCGTTTTCTCCGGCTGTTTTGGCTTTTCTTCTTTCACTTTAGCCTGCTGAACCATTGCCTGCTTCTTCTTCATCGCTTCTTCCAATTGATCTGTATAAGCGCCAAAATAAATCGAAATGTTTCCTTCTCCTTCAAAAACTAGTAAGTAATCTGCTACTTTATCTAAGAAATAGCGATCATGCGATACGGTGATCACAACACCTGGAAATTCTTCGAGATAGTCTTCAAGCACCGTTAGCGTTTGAGTATCCAAATCATTAGTCGGCTCATCTAGAAGCAAAACATTCGGCGATGTCATTAATAATTTCAACAAGTATAAACGACGGCGCTCTCCTCCGGACAACTTTTGAATGGGTGTTCCGTGCGTATGTGAAGGAAATAGAAATCTCTCAAGCATTTGCGAGGCAGAGATCATTTTCCCATCCGTCGTATGCACAACTTCTGCCGATTCTTTAATATAATCAAGCATGCGTTGATTCAAGTCCATATCATCGCTTTCTTGGGTATAGTAAGCAACTTTAACCGTTTGTCCTCTGTCAATTTCACCGCTGTCCGGCTCAATGCGTCCTGCAATCATATTCAACAGGGTGGACTTTCCGCTTCCATTTTTTCCGACAATTCCAATTCGATCTTGTTTTTTCACGATGTGCGTAAAGTCTGAAAGAATGATTTTATTTTCATACGTCTTAGACACATCTTTTAATTCAAACACTTTTTTCCCAAGGCGACTGCCTGCTAAACTTAAATCCAGTGATTCTTTTTCAGAGGAATCGATTTTCCCTTCTAATTCATCAAATCGCTGAATACGCGCTTTTTGCTTAGTCGTACGTGCTTTTGCTCCTCTGCGAATCCAAGCCAACTCATTGCGGTATAAGTTGCTTAATTTTGCTTGAGTTGCTTTTTCCTGATCTTCTCGAATCGCTTTTCCTTCTAGAAAAGCAGCATAGTTTCCTTTATAGCTATATAAATTTCCACCGTCTAATTCAAAAATTCGGTTTGTAACAGCATCCAAAAAATAGCGATCATGAGTAACAAGCAGCACGGCTCCTTGATATTTGGATAAATATTCTTCGAGCCATTTAACGGTCTCATAATCTAAGTGGTTAGTCGGCTCATCTAAGATCAGTAAATCAGGTGTTTGAATTAGACTTTGCGCAATGGAGACGCGCTTTTTCTGTCCACCTGAAAGCTCACCAATTTTTGCACTCATATTTGAAATTCCAAGCTTCGTTAAGATCGACTGTGCGTTAGAATTGGCTTCCCACGCGTTCATCGCATCCATTTTCTGCTGTAAATCATACAATGTTTGCTGGTTTTTCTCGTTTGCAGAATCTTGCTCTAACGCATATAGAGCTAACTCATAGTTTTTTAATAAATTAAGAAGAGGCGTATCTCCGCTGAAAACTTGCTCTAAAACCGTTAAGTCTTCATCAAAATCCGGATGCTGAGGTAAATATGTCACGCTGTAGTCTTTAGCATGAACAATATCTCCTTCGTCCCCAAGCTCTAAACCTGCGATAATTTTAAGAAGCGTCGATTTTCCTGTTCCGTTTACACCAATTAAGCCGATTCGCTCATTTTCCGTAATGGTAAACGTTAGCTGATGAAACAGCTCTTTTTCTCCATATGTTTTTGTTAAGTTTTCAACAGTCAGCATTTTCATAATGATAATTCCACTCTTTCTTAAATTGACCTAAAAATTCTTTCATATATGTATGTCGCTCTTGCGCTAGAGACCGTGCTGTTTGAGTATTCATTAACGCAGTTAGCTTTAACAACTTTTCATAAAAATGTGCAATAGCCGTTGATTTCCCGTGTCTGTATTCTTCTTCCGTCATCTCATTTCGTACAGCAATGTTTTCATCATACAAAGCCGTGCCTTTAGCACCTGCATACATAAACGTACGTGCGATACCAATTGCACCGATCGCATCTAAACGATCTGCATCTTGAACAATTTCGCCTTCAAGCGTAGCCATAGCCGGACGGTTTCCGCCTTTAAATGACATCGTTTGTAAAATGTGCACGATATGCTTGCAGTTCTCTTCTTCTACCTGCTGACTCTTCAGCCACTCCCACACTTCTTCGTACGCCTTTTCAACATCTTCCACTAGCTTATCATCTACAACGTCGTGTAAAAGCGCGGCTAGTTCGATGACTTCCCGATTGCCGCCTTCTTTTTTATATAAAAGCACTGCATTTCGACGCACGCGATCGATATGCTGCCAGTCATGTCCCGTCGTGTCATGCGCAAGCTTTGCTTGAACCCACTTTTCCGTCTTTTCTATTTTGTTCATTTGCTCACCTCAATTATATTCACCATTATTTTAGCACAAAGTAAGGCGCTCGTCTCACTGACAGCGGAGCACCCTTTGAAAACCCTGGCTGAAAAACAAAAAACAGATGGAGATCCACCTGCTTTTACAGCAATTCTTTTATATCTTTTTGAATATCTTTTGGTGCAGTTTGAGGTGCGTATCGCTTCACGACTTCACCTTGACGGTTCACTAAAAACTTTGTGAAATTCCACTTTATCGCTTTAGAACCTAGCAGGCCCGGTGCTTGTTCCGTTAAGTATGTAAATAACGGATGTGCATGCTCACCTTTTACATCTACTTTTGCAAACATTGGAAACGAAACGCCGTAGTTTAACTCGCAAAATTGTTCAATATCATTTGAACTTCCTGGCTCTTGACCACCGAACTGATTGCAAGGAAAACCTAGAACCGTTAGGCCGTTTTCTTTTTCTTCTTCATACAGCGCCTGTAAATCTTTATATTGAGGGGTGAAGCCACATTTGCTAGCTGTATTCACAATCAACAGTACGTCACCTTGATAGTTAGATAGCGATACGTCTTCGTCTTTAATTGTTTTTGCAGAGTATTCATACACGCTCATCAAAACGCCTCCTTTTCCCTATTGTAATTCACTTTATTTCGGAAGTACAACTGAAACGCTCTTATGATTTGTCGTAAAGAACCTTTAGCTGATCAGTCGTTTGCAGCATATAATCAATCATCTCGATTAAATCTCCTACTTGATCTTCGTAAATAAATCGGTTAAAGGTTACCGCAATATTGTTTTCATATTCGCTTCCTCCAACTTCATGAGTAATACGCTGCTTAACAACTCTTGTTGTTCCCCAGATCCTCTCACACATTTCCTGTATATTTCTAAACTCAGCTTCTTCAAACGGTTTTTGTTTTTTCAGCTGAAAATGAATATAAACTGTACAACCTGGTTTTTCTAAACGGGAAGGCGTTAATTCCGCATGAATGTTATCTAAGTCGGTTGATAAAGTTAGCGACGCGGTACAGCAAAAATGCTGTTGAAAAGAAATGCGGTACGTTCGAGTAAACTGAGCTAAGTCTACAAAATCTTCGCGATTCGTAACAGATACTTGCCCAGATAAGTCAAGATCATAGATCTCTCCTTCTACAACCACTTTTAAATTATCAAATACAATTGGATCAAACATTTCAACTACTTCCTTTTTTATAAAATACGAACAGCCAGCTCTTCTTCTTTCTTGCCAAATTAATTCATAACATACCTGTTATTTTGTTTTGTATTATAAGAAGAGGTTGAGACACAATTAAATAAATACAATCTAAAGACGAACAAATGGGATACATGAGCTAGTATGGATCACGTATTCTACCGCTTTTGATTTCCGTGCAAGACGTCGCTTTCCGCAGGAGTGTCTTCGCCTTGCCCTTCAATCAACAGCTAGAAGCCACTACACCCATGAAACCTACTTTCACCATAACTATGAAAAAATCCGAACGAGGTTGATTCTCCATCAAGAATCTTGATTCATCGTTCGGATTTTCCTTCAACTAAAATACTCTTACCCTAGCCTCTTCTCTTAAAAAATACCTAGTGCATGTCCATTCTCGTCAATATCCATATTGAGCGCAGCAGGTTTTTTTGGAAGTCCAGGCATTGTCATAATTGAACCTGTTAGCGCCACGAGAAACCCAGCTCCGAGTGAAGGACGGAATTCCCTTACCGTAATCTTAAAATCAGTTGGTCGCCCAAGCTTCGTCTGATCATCACTTAACGAATACTGCGTTTTGGCCATACAGATCGGCAGATGATCCCAACCGTTTGCTTCAAATTGCTGTATTTGCTTTAACGCTTTTGGAGCAAAATCTACGCCTTGTGCTCCGTATACGGTTTTAGCAATAGCTTCTACTTTTTCTGGAATCGAAGCTGACACATCGTAAAGAGGAGAAAATTGACTTTCTGTCTCGTTCATGACTTCAAGAATTTTTTCAGCAAGCATGACGCCGCCTTCTCCGCCTTTTTCCCAAACTTCTGTTAAAGCAACTGGAACTTTCTTTGAAGTACACCAATTCATAAGCGCTTCTACTTCGCCTTTTGAATCCGTTACAAAACGGTTCACGGCTACAACATAAGGAACGCCGAATGCTTGAATCGTTTCAATATGTTTTTCAAGGTTTTCAATTCCCGCTTCTAATGCCTCAATGTTTTCTTCATTTAACCGCTCTTTAGGAACGCCTCCATGCATTTTCAGAGCGCGAATTGTCGCAACGATTACCACCGTTTCTGGTTTAATATCTGCCATACGAGCTTTAATATTTAGGAATTTTTCTGCGCCTAAATCTGCCCCAAATCCCGCTTCTGTTACTACATAGTCGCCTAATTTTGCAGCCATTTTTGTGGCAATGACGCTATTGCAGCCGTGGGCAATATTAGCAAAAGGACCTCCGTGAATGAGAGCTGGAGTATGTTCCAACGTCTGTACAAGGTTTGGCTTAATCGCGTCTTTTAAAAGAAGAGTAAGCGCTCCTTGTGCACCTAAGTCCGCAACCGTTACAGGCTCATTATCCATGTTGTAAGCTACAACAATAGACGCTAAGCGACGTTTTAAGTCTTGTAAATCTGACGCTAAGCAGAAAATAGCCATAATTTCTGACGCAACCGTAATATCAAAACCATCTTCTCGAGGAACACCTTGCATCGGACCACCTAATCCAATGACAACCTGACGCAACGCGCGGTCGTTTAAATCAACCACTCGTTTCCACGTGATTTTACGTGTATCAATGCGCAGTTCATTGCCTTGATGTATATGGTTATCCAAAATAGCCGCCAGCGCGTTGTTAGCTGTTGTGATGGCATGCAGGTCTCCAGTAAAGTGCAAGTTAATATCCTCCATTGGAAGCACTTGAGCATAACCGCCTCCAGCGGCACCTCCTTTAATTCCCATTACCGGACCAAGAGATGGTTCGCGCATGGCTACAATCGCTTTTTTACCTAATCTATGTAATGCCTGAGCTAAGCCAACCGTCACTGTCGACTTCCCTTCTCCTGCTGGAGTTGGATTAATAGCTGTAACTAAAATCACTTTTCCATCTTGTTTTGTGTGTAAACGTTCCATAACGGACAAAGAAAGCTTGGCTTTATAATGTCCATACGGCTCTAACTCGGCCTCTAAAATATCTAGCTGCTCGGCAATCTCTTTAATCGGTTTAATCGTTGCCTCTTGTGCAATTTGCAAATCACTTTTTATTTGCTTCTTAGTTGTCATATAAAAACCCCTTTTATGCTGAGAATTCTTTTTAAACACTTCATCAAAAAAGGATAAAATCCGTTTTCTGGGGGAGATATGAAGTTTAATAAATACAGGAACGACTGCTCTATAAATTTTACTGAGTTTCAGTCACGCTAAAAAAGCATAGCAACGCTCCAGTTTAACCTTATTGTACCATTTCATTTTAGCCATTACGCATATTAATGCTCTTTTTTTTCAAAATTCAATTGCTTAATATTCTGTATATTCCTATAATAGTATATTGTACATAAATGTTGAACCTCATCTTCACGTGAGAAAGAACATTTATACGCGTCATTACTTCGAAATCGAATAGGAGGAATTTTATTGCCTATTAATATTCCACGTGATCTTCCGGCAAAAGAAATTTTAGAAAAAGAGAGAATTTTCATCATGGACGACGTGCGCGCGGTTAACCAAGAAATTCGCCCGCTTAATATTGTTATCCTAAACTTAATGCCGGAAAAAGAAAAAGCTGAAACGCAATTATTACGTTTACTCGGGAACTCACCGCTGCAAGTGCATATTACACTTCTTTACACGGCAAGCCATAAAGCAAAAACAACGAGTAAAAATCACCTAGATCAGTTTTATAAAACGTTTGAACAAATTAAAGAACGAAAATATGACGGAATGATTATTACAGGAGCACCTGTAGAACATATACCATTTGAAGAAGTAAACTACTGGAAAGAACTTCAAGAAATTATGGATTGGTGTAAAACAAATGTGACTTCTACCCTTCATATCTGTTGGGGAGCTCAAGCCGGACTTTATCACCACTTTGGCATTGACAAGCGACCTCTTTCTGATAAATGCACGGGTGTATTTACACATGTTGTATCGAGTGAAGAACCGATTAAGCTGCTGCGAGGATTTGATGATGTCTTTTATTCTCCTCATTCCCGTCACACTGATGTAGACATGAATGAAGTAAAAAATCATCCTGACCTTGAGCTTCTTTCCTACTCTGAAGAAGCTGGTGTTTATATGGCTATGTCTAAAGACGAAAAGTTTGTTTTCGTTACAGGTCACCCAGAGTACGACGTTCAAACACTGCAAGAAGAATTTCTTCGAGATACAGAAAGAGGGCTAGAACCAAAGCTTCCGGAACACTATTTCCCAAACAATGATCCTGACAAAAACCCTTTAAAAACATGGCGTTCTCATGCCAACCTGCTGTTTATGAATTGGTTAAACTATTATGTTTATCAAGAGACTCCTTATCTGTGGGAATGAAAGAACCGATTTGTCCCAGTCCTTAATTAAATAACGCTTGCTCTTTTTCATATTGAAACTGCAGCGAGCAAGAAACAAACTAAAAAACCTGCTTCTCTAAATGAGCAGCAGGTTTTCTATTGTTCACTCTTCTTTAATCCGTAAGGAAAGCTTTCTTTTAGAAATTTAGCATCAACCATATTGCTTTTGAAATCGAACATTTTTAGATTATTGCTTATTCTCCCTTTTTATCTTCTTTCTTTTGTTCTTCTATCATCGTGTCCAGCCATTCAGGCGGCTTTTCATCTTTGCTTTCATTGTATATTTCTGAAGAATCTTTTTCCTCCAAAGAGGATAAGATGTCGTGAATATCATTTTGATTACCTAAGATATTTCCAAACCCTTGATTCACTTTTTTATGACTTCTGAAATTGGTCGGAAAGTTATTTCCAAAATTCACAGCTGAAGCATCTTCAATTGTGCCAATATGAATGTCCCCTATGCTAAAAGTTGACTGTAGAGCTTGACTAGGCTCCCTCATTTCTTCCGTATGGATTAGTCTGTAAGGAACGATTCTTTCATTAATTTTAACTGAAATTTCAGAAGGACCCTTTTCTTTATCTTTTGCTTTATTATTTTGGCTACCCGATTTTTGATTGCCCTTAGAGCCATTTGTTGTTGTTTTTCCTTTCTTTCTCGGCTCTTGATATTGATTCGTTTGCGAAGGAAAAGTATTACCAATATTCAACGTTCCACTGAGTTCCTTTACATCAATATGTTCTAAATAATAAGATAGTTCGTCCAAGTTTAGTGTTTGAACGTTCCTTATATCTAAATGCAGGGAATGTACCGTTTTATCGGAAAGTTCATTTACGTTTTTTTCTAAACTTGTGAGCCTTTTTTCAATATTTTGGAGTATATTCAGCACCTTTTCATCCATAGAGTTTGACCCCTTATTTGATTTAACACTTTTAGCCCATCTACAACATATAATAGTGTATTAGATGATTTTTATTAATGTCTCATGTGTATAGGGAGGAATTATGAAAATAGATCTCAGTTCTCCTCAAATCATTTTTGATGATCTCACCGTAAATGCGGTTAAAAACAACGCGGGAGTTTTTATAGGAAAAAATGTTCAACAAAATTGGGAAACTACAATCAGCAGCTGTAATTCAGGTTTCGGCACAATTGCGGGAGATGATAATCAAATATCCTATAACACACACCTCGTTCTTGGTGAAGATGATGTAAATGATTCTTTTGAGCAAGTCACAAAGGAAGCTTGACTCTACGCTTCTATTCATCATTCTTTTTAGGGATTTTCGCAATGGTGGTGTTATTTGAAATTCTATTAGAATCACCAACTATTTTTCCGAAACCATCAGAAATACGACTTTTATGATTCCATTTATATTGAATATTAATGCCATAAAATAGGCCTGAACTGTTTTGAATTTTATTTACATTAATCGAATGATAGTGAATATTGACCATAAATAACACCTCACAGACAGAAGTTTACTTCATCTAGTTCAATATAAAACTGAAAATACATTACCCATTTTTTTCAAATTCTTATCTGTTTGCCTCAAATCGAACGTCTCTTTAATCATTTAAGCTTTTACGTCTTTTCTATGATACTTACTCCATTTACTATAAAAGTATTCCTGTCATTACCTTTTAATCTATATTAACAGCTACCTCTCTAAAATAAGCTAGCAAAAAACCATCTGTATAAAAGATGGTTTAAATATATTACCAATATATCCTTGCCACTCTGACAAAATAATTAATAGATAGAATACCTAGTTTGGTTTACTTCTTTAACTTTGTGTAACAGGAGCATTGTTGAAATCTATATGTTCAGAAAAATAGGAATCAACGACGTCGTTATCATTAATGATGTTTACCATTTGAGAAGCAAAGTTATGATAGCCGATTATTTCACCGAACCCCGTGTTACTTTTCCAATTGACTTACCAATCTGATTGGGTGTTTTCTCCAGTAAAAATACCTGAATTAGTAGAGATAGACGTAACATTAAGATTAGTAAATTTTATAATCAATGTTTTTCATCTTCTTTCATCTTCTTTTTCCCTAGAACTGAGAGACTGGTTGAGGATTAATATTTTCCGGCTGGGTAATTGGCGTGTCACAAACATCTTGATCATTAATGATATTTGTACTGCCTAGTATAGCTGAATTTACAGCAAATCCGTTTCCTAAGTTAAATTTCCCTTGGGAATTCCAATCTGGCTGGCTATTTTGACCCGAAGCAATTACTGAATTGGAAACCATACTGACCACGTTTATTTGGTTGAAAATGACGGAAACAGGCATTAGTTAATTCCTCCGTTTTCTAAAATTTTAATGTAGTATATGCGTCCTTTTAAAGTATGGTTCAATCGATTTTCTGCAGTTAAAAATGTTAGTCATTTCTACAGTCACTAATTTTATATGTTCTTCTCATAAGCCGTTTTGCACTACCCCTAATTAGCAAGCTTGAAATGGGGAATTTCTCGATTATCCTGGATAAAGAAAAGTATTTAGTCATCGTTTCTTTTTTGTACACAGCTATGTTTTTCTTTTTAATTTTTATTTAGAACATAGTTTTACTAAAAAATAAAACACAATCTTTTAAGAGATTGTGTTTTATAGCTCTTTAATATATTCAATGACCGAATCTGGAAATTCGTTTCGAATTCCGCAATTCCCACAATAAAATCCGCTATATTCGTCTGTCGCAACGTACTGTCTTAAAAGAAACAATGTTAACCTGTTTGGGAGACCGCATTCTGTGCAAAACGCCAGGTATTTGCTGCGCTGTCTGTTTGCTGACATACGTTTCATCCTTTCGATTAACCATAGAAAGCGTTTTCTTATTTATATGGAGCTTTCTTATTAGTTTATGACAGCAATTACGGTCTATCTCCAATTATTGTCGCGACGAGAAGGGCGGAATAAACGCAGAATTAAATTAATGACAAGTACAATAGCCAAAATGTTAATTAATAACCCGAAAATCCCGCCCAGTGCACCCATATGACCAAGCAAACCGCCAAATAACATCCCTGCCAGACCGCCATACAGAAGTCCACGGGCGAATCCTCCTCGTTTTGAACGGGTAACGCCTCGATTTACAGTTCCATTTCTGCGATTTGAAAAATTAGATCTCGACTCATTTTGTCTAACGCTTGGCTGTCTATTAAACGACCGCTTCCCCGAACGATACGACCTTGCACTTACGTTATAGTCGTCGTGATAGGAAATATATTCAGCTAAGGGAGATAAACTTAGCGAAAAAATCAATGCTACGGCAATCATTATTTTTTTCATCTGCTTTTTCCTTTCTTCACCTAATAGTAACTGTTTATTATAGTGCGCTGTTTCATGCATATCATACGCTTTGACACAAAAGGGAAATTCAGCTTCATACAAAATTTTTAATCGGGTATCATAACGTTATACTTTGCCCTAGAAAGGAGCGTGCATGTACATGATACGAAGAATTAGTATACTGCTTTTCACACTGTGCTTCTTATTTAATGGAGCTCTTCCTGCACTATGTAAAGCGGAACAAGTAAAAAATGTAGCTGTGCGTGACCGTTTGCTTTATCAAGGTAATAACCACCTAAAGCAAACCGCCCTAACATTTGATGATGGACCGGATCCGCGCTTTACTCCACATGTATTGGATCAATTGAAAAAGCATGGTATTAAAGCAACCTTTTTTCTTATTGGAGCAAAAGCTCACGAACATCCTGAGCTGGTGAAGAGAATGGTAGCTGAAGGTCATGCTGTTGGGATTCATACCTATTGGCACCCCAATTTACTAAAAGAATCGACTGAAAAGTTTCACTGGGAAATTGCCAAAACTCAGGCTATTATTAAAAACATTACCGGTTTTGAAACACAGCTGTTTCGTCCTCCATATGGAAATTTAACGCAAGAAATGATCAGCGAGCTGCCAAATGAAAATGTCTATGCGATTAACTGGTCTTCTGATTCATTAGACTGGAAGCAAATCCCAGAAGCAGAAATCACCAAGAATGTATTTAAGAACATGCACGCCGGAACAATTGTTTTGATGCACGACGGAGGCCATTGGACCATGGACCTTTCCAACACCGCAAAGTCGCTGGATACCATCATTCCTAGACTTAAACAAGAAGGATATCATTTTGTGACCGTCCCAGAACTTTTGCACATCCCTTATCCAAAAAATTAAGCTCCAACGAGTTTCTAAATCAGAAACTCGTTGGAGCTTTACGATTTCCCTTAATAGAAAGTTAATATGCCCCTCCTACAAAAAGAGCGTGTCAAAAGATCTAATTCAAATCCATCTTAAAACTCAAAAATATGCCTTATTTCTTCAAAACGTTATCATACTAAAGATACAAAATGAGGCATTCTTTTTTTGTTCCATCGCTCTACAATAGAGGGAATTTACGGATAACCTCTAAAATAGGTTTTAAGTTGCATGATTAGGAGTAAATATTACTATAACTACTCTCATATTTTTAGACAAGCTGCATATGTATAAAATGAGAGAGTCGAACGCATTCCACATATCCCTAAATTTCTTCTTCTCACAAAAAAATTGACGAACTTTTTTTGTCAACAGGTGCGTATAGATATGATAGAATTCCTATATAATGACCTGGATTCATTTCTAAACAAGGAGTTTTGACTATGATTAATGAACAAGAGACGTTGTTATTTATTAAAGAACTTGGCCGCTTGTTGAAAGACTATCAAAACTGTTCAAACGCCTCTGTAAAAAGTGAAATATATAAAGATATCGTGTTGTTGAGCAATGTTATCCAGTTAGATCACGTGAACGTTTCTTACGCTTAGAAAATCCTTTTTATTTCTTTATAAATTTCAGTTTTTCTACTATAACTACAGAAAAGGAAGAAAAGAGACGATTTCCATCCATCTCTTTTCTTCCTTTTCTCGTTCTCATATTTTTATGTTTATTTAGAACATAGTTTTATTAAAATTGCTATAGAGTTTTTCGAGTGTCTTCGGTCCAACTATTCCATCTACCTGCAGATAAAGTGTTTGTTGAAAAGCTTTTACCCCTTTGAAAGTGGAAGACCCGAATATACCGTCTGCGCCTCCAAAAAGAGAATAGCCTAAGTGAATAAGCATACGCTGGATTAACTGTACGTGATTTCCTCGATCTCCGTATTTAATTAACATGCTTGAAGCCTTTGGCGTCTGTTTTTTAGGTACTTTTCCACTTCGAAGCTCCGACAAAGATAAACCGAATGTATATTGAAAATGAGGGTAATCTTTTAAGCTTGTCCAATCTCCTCCCCATTCCAACCCAATCCTTTTTCCTATCTCTCCCGCTTTGTTCCATCTTCGATCAATGGTCCAGTCAACTTTTCCGTCGTTATCAAGCAGCGCAATGTCAAAAGCTAGTCCATAATTATGATAAGAATAGCCGTCTTTGGCATTAGTGACAATACTTCCTGGTGTTGTTCGGCCTTGTGAATATAGTCTTTGCTGATGCTCTATCGATCTAAATCCTTCAGTGATCACAACAAATATGCTTTCTTTATATGCTTGCCTAATGAGCTCGTACGATTTTTCTTGCACTATTTCATGTACATTCTGCAACTTATTTTCTGCTTTTTGTAACAGCTTGTCTAATGATAAATCACTCATACTCCCCACTCCTTAACTAGATGGCTTCTCCTTATATATACGTATAAGACGAACTCTAAGGGAGGCATCCAGTATCAGTTTATGCGGGAAGTAGTCAAGTTGTGCAACATGTAGAGCTGCTGTTATTTCAGTACCCAGTGACTGATAGCCTTCGCTACTCCGTTATTGACATTTGTATCTGTCACCCAGTCCGCTGCTTCTTTTACAGCTTCCTGAGCATTTCCCATGGCGATTCCACAACCTGCCGCTTCAATCATAGCCATATCATTTAAGCTGTCTCCCATTGCAATGACTTCATCCATTGAAATGCCCAAACGTTCACATACAGTCATGATCCCTTTTGCTTTGTTAATACCAAGTGCATTAATTTCTAGATTCGTTAAACTAGAGTTGCTGATTTCAAAATCTGAAATGCCTGCTATTTGTTTCAGCACTTCTTCTCGTAAAGCATCATCTGGAATATCGTAGCCAAACTTCAGCCATTCCTGTGAAGCAATATCTTCTGGAAATTCATCTCTCCATACTTTATCCGTAGTCACAGCCCAAAAGTTAAGCTTATGCTCTTGCGTTAAATTCCACATTTTCTCGATGTGTGAAGCATCAATTAACTTTCGTTCTACAAGCTGTCCAGATTCATCCCAAATTTCACTTCCGTTTACTGTAATAAGGTAAGAAGACAGCTGAAGAGATTGCGCATATTCACGGCATGTTAAAAGAGATCGCCCCGTGCTTAATACCACATGAACACCTTGTTCTTGAGCTTTAGCAATGGCCGCACGATTTTCTTCAGAAATTTCTTGCTGATTGTTCAGCAGGGTTCCATCCATATCTAGTGCAATCAGTTTAAATTCTTTCTTTTCATTTGTTTGCATCTTTCTCTCTCCTTCTCATCAATAGTAAGTATGACATTACGCTGAGCATTTGGCTTATACTATGTAACTCTTACTATAACTGTAGCACAGGAGCATTTCACTCTGCATCAGATAAGCGCTAAAATGGTCAATTATTCTATGGGGAATAATTGAAGGAAAGCAGCATACCTTTGCCGTAATTTATATTTAACGCTTTTCATTTTTATTTATTTCAACTAGAATTTTGGTAAAAGGATGTGAATGTTATGAACACTATTATTTCACCGGCTGACTTACATACTGCATTACAGCAACCCCAACACTCCATTGTTTTGCTCGACTGCCGATTTACTCTTGGAAAGCCTGAGGCAGGCGCAGATGCTTATCAAAATGAGCACCTCCCGGATGCTCATTATTTGGATTTAGAAAAAGATTTGTCCTCTGTGGCTACTTCCCACGGAGGCAGACACCCGCTGCCCGATGTTCAAAAGCTAGCTCAGAAGCTCGGCAGCTTAGGAATTAATGCTGATTCCAGAGTCGTCGTTTATGATGAACAAAACGGGATGATGGCTTCAAGAGCATGGTGGCTACTGCGATATATAGGAATTGAATACGTACAAATTTTAAATGGAGGTTTTACTAACTGGAAACAATCGGGATATGAAATAACTAAGAGCGTTCCAGCAGCTTCTCCTCAAACTTTTGTACCTTTCGTTCAACAAGATTGGGGACTTGCAGGAGTTGAATACGTAAAAGAGAATCTTCATAACCCTAATGTTGTTCTTGTCGACTCTCGTGAAAAAAAGAGATATCTCGGCTTAGAAGAACCCATTGATTTTGTAGCAGGACATATTCCAGGCGCCATTCATTCTTTTTGGCAAGATGTGTTAACTTCAGAAGGTTTATGGAAAACAGATAAAGAGTGGAAGGAGATGTTTTCTGCTATTGATTCTCACGCTGAAATCATTGTATACTGCGGATCGGGTGTATCTGCTTGCCCTAACGTTTTAGCTTTAAAATCAGCAGGTTTTCCAAATGTAAAATTATATGCCGGCAGCTGGAGCGATTGGATTAGCTATCGTGACAATCCAATCGAGAAAAACAGATAGACAAAGAAGGCTCAGTCTCACCAAAAGTATAGGGACTGAACCTTCTTTTTTTGTATTCTTCTTATTAGCCGCATGTTATTTGCTGAGCCTTAACATAAAATCATGAAGCCGCTCTAAGGTAAGCAAATTTTGATTACATGCTTCGCTATCTTGACAAATATAATTTCCGCGTTGTGTAAATGTCCCTTGAACAGTTCCTTTGATTTCAGCAGTGAACATACCGACTTCCTCGTAGCTGTGGCAAAGTGTGCATACTCCCTTCTGGTTAATAGGTTTAAACGTTCCTTGAATACCTTTTAGCTTCTCCGTATAGGGATCCTGCGCTACGATAAACTTTTTGTTTGAGCCTTTATCGATCCAGCTGACATATGAAATGCTCCCTAGATCAATGCTATCAGCAGAAGGGATCTTTAACTTTTTCACTTTTGGAAACAATTTTTTCACGCCAGCTTCTGTAAAAGATTTAAATGGAATCACGTAAGGCTTTATCGTTTCTAAAAACACCTCTGCTTGTTCTTTATTTTTAACTTCAGCAACTGACAGCAGTAATTCTTCCTGTTCCTCGTTAAGAACATCAAACACATTTAATACTTTTTCTTTTGCAAGAGCTTTTAAAGCCTGCAGCACATCGGAATTGTTCACTGTTCCATGCCCATTGATAAGGATTTGCGTTTGGCTTTTGATAAAGTTATATTGATCATTTCTTATAAACGCTTCCACGTTCTTCACTCCTTCTTTATTTAATCAGCTACTTTTTACTTTACCGTATGGATTCCTTTTACGAAATGTAAAAAATAAATCAGAAATAAACTCTACCTAAAAAAGCGCGGGCATTCAGTCGCCAGCGCTTGATTTTTACCGTTGCTTTTTATATACAATTTTTTTGATGGTTTCGGTTGATAAAAAGTATTCACAGGCTAGTTCTTCAATTGAAGTTCCTTTTTTAAACAAATTCTTTATCCGTTCGTTTCGCTCGTCAATCAACTTTCTTCCACCAGAGCAAGTTCCCCATTTTCTTTTTGCCTTCTGCGGCTTTGGAATATAAATGGTTTCTCCTTGAATGTATTTTTGAATTTCACTAATCAGCTCTTCAGGTAAAATATTTGTTGCTTTTACATACGTCATTTCTGCCAGCTCCTTATGTGGTTTTACTTATACAATAAGGGGCAAAGCCGTATATATTAGAAATGAGATATGCGCGGTTAGGCGATGTCTATTACTAAACCGTCCACCCCATGCAAAGTATCGCCTCTCTAATATCAGGCTTTGCATGAGACGCTGCAGTATCCGGTAAACATCTTTTATTTACCATTTATTACACCTCCACTTTACATCGACTGTAAACCAAACTTGTATAAAATTACAATTATTGGCTCAGATTTTATTATAAGCTATCTATAATCTTGCACACAACACCTTCTTACTTATAAAGATGACACCATAAATAAAACGAACTTGCAGTGAGCTCGTTGTTCTCACTGCAAGTTCGTTTTATTTTTGTTATGAACGCTTCTGCTTTTTGTTAGCTGAACTGCTTTGAACACCTTGTTCAGAAGTGGTCGTCCCTTGTCCTTCTACATTTGGTGAACCTAGCTCTGATTTTGAGCGGTCTTTTTTAATTTTACTCATGTCACTCACCTCCAATTTGTAGTGTACCCTTTGTACAGCTACATATAAGGAGAGGTGTGCTGTTTTTATTGTTTCTTGAGCATAAATAGCCATAGAAACGTTAAGGCTTGCTTTAATTCATTTGGGAGCTGTCCAATCAGCTTATCAGTAACATTTCGCTTATATACACCTTCGCCATCGATTACTTCCCATCCATTTTCTTTTGCAAGCTGTTCAAACTCCCATGGCATCATCGTATTGCAAATAACGTCTTCCCCATATAGTCTTTGATAACTATTGGTACGAGGCTGAGCAGTTGGCCCAAGAATACCTACGCATGCATATCCTCCTGGTTTTACAACTCGGTACAATTCCTTCAAAGCTAATCGAGGATGCTCAGTCCATTCTAACGCATTGATTACCATAACCCCTTCTACTGATTCAGAAGAAAGCGGCAGCTCCATTATGTCAGCTTGAGCGAACGACAAATTTTCACTTTTATGCAGCTGGGATGCTTTTTGAATCATTTCTTCCGATAAATCAAGACCGATTGCTTTATAGCCAGAAGCAGCTAGAAGAGATGTCCCAACCCCATCACCACAGCCCACGTCTGCCACCATACCACCTGATTTAAGATGTTTTTGAATAAATGGAATCACTGTTTTCCGACTTCCGTTTTTCCACATCTCTTCACTTCGGCTATTCCAAAATGATACTTTTTGGTTCCACTCGTCTTGAGCTTGATCATGCCAATTAAATGTTGTCATTTTTTATCCCCTTTGCACTCTTTTCTTTACCTTATCACTTTTTGCAATGAATAAAAACGACTATTTCAGCAACCATATAGATGTAAAGGAAGGTGTTTATTTGTATGAAAGAACGTTTCGTTGCAGTACGTAAAAATGCAGACGGTGACCTCTTAGAATTCCAAACAGCTTCAGGAGACGTTTTAACCTATGAAGAAGCCTTAAAGAAAGTAGAAGCAGGGGACGTTGAGCATGTTAGTACCTTTGTAGGGAAAGACGGGGGTACGTATATTCGCAGCATTCCTGATCATGACAAAACAAATAATCTCGATGCATTGCCATCGTTTTAAAGGAGAATGAAGATGACTAAAAAGAACAACAAAGGAAGCGCTAATCAAAGTAATCCAAAAACGCAGCACCACCTTGTAGAAATGGGTGAAGAAATTTCAAGCGGGGATAATTCAAAAGGAAACAAACGCAACAAAGATCAGTCAAGTAAAACACAATAAAAAAAGCCGTGCTTTTTAGCACGGCTTTTTTTATTAATGTTGGCTTGGAAGACCTAATGTTGAAAAATCTCCTGTTGCTACGCTTGTTCCAACTGAAGCAACACCTGCTACTAATGTAAACGCTAATGCCATACCGACTAATACTTTTTTCATAATTATTTCCTCCTCTTTCTTTGATTTGACTCTAGTGTATCACAGGATAAAAGTAGATGAATTCCTTTCTATCAGCATTTATCACCTTAAAACCATGGATTTCCTCCATTTTGATAGAAATTTCTCAAAAATTATAATGATAGGAATATTTTAAACAAATAGAGCTTCAAGTTCTTTTTCTACTAGCTTGACGAATCGCTCGTTTCGCTGCAAGGTGAAAATGGTCATAGACTTTTCCATATATTCTTTACCTTGTTCAATTTTACCTAATTTGATTAAGCTCTCTCCTGCTTGGTAATGAAGTTCTCCAAATAAATACATTGATTCATTACTAATGCACAAATCGATTCCTCGGTTGCTATATATTAATGATTCATCATAGTTACTCATATCTCCAAGCGTTTTGGCAAGTGCATTTAAAATTCTAATTTTTATATTTTCGTCTTTTGTTTGGGGCAGCTCATTTAAGCTTTTGAGTGCTGTTTGATATGTATCTAGAGCCTGTTCATACTCTTTCTCTTCATAAAGAATAATTCCAATGCTATTTAAAATTTCAATTTCTCTTTCTTTATAAAACGTTGCCGATTGCTTAGTAAGCTCGATCGCTTGGTACATTTTAGACAGCGCATCTTCTTTATTATGATGAATGTAATACACGCAAATACCTTCGTGCCACATTAAAAATTGCTTGTTCAGCGGATTTTGAAACAGGGGACTTTCTTTTTCTTTTACAATGATATTATGAATAGCATCATAATCTCTCTGACGAATATATTGACGAATTAACGATTGAACCGCATCTACGTAATCAAGTCGAGGTGATTCTACACTATCAAAAAAGTAGTTAACATCTACGCCAAGGCGCTTAGAAATTTTATAGAGGGTAATGCTTGATGGATATTCTTCACCATTTTCAATTTTGCTGATTTGCGCTTGTGTACAAATGTCTCTTGATAATTCTTGTTGTGTCAACCCTGCCATTTTGCGAAGGTCTCTCATAACACTCCCAATTCTATACTCTCTCATCTCTTTTCTCACCCTTACTTTCACATAATATATTCTCTCTATAAACATATAGTGCTTTTATTTAGATAGTCAACTGTAAACATGTTAAAAATTTATACACTGTTTCGAAATTGACCATTCCCTATAATAGCAAATTAATCTATAAGAGTAAAATAGTGTATTATTCATCTTCTCTAAAAAATCCTGCAAAAAAAATAATATTTAGACATAGCTACATCAATCCAATCTAAAGACGAACAAATGGGATAAATGATCTGGACTACTTTTTACACCTCCGTTGATTTCCGTGCAAGACTTCGCTTTCCGCGGGCGGCCGGTGAGCCTCCTCGTCGCTTACGCTCCTGCGTGGTCTCACCTGTTCCGCTTTTCCCGAAGGAGTCTTCGCCTTGCCCTCCAATCAACTGCTGGAAGCACCTGCATACATGAAAGCTATGTTCACCATAACAGCAAAAAATCCGAACGATAAATCGTTCGGATCTTCCTTCAGCTAACATGTTTTTGTTCCAGCCTCATTTACATTTTTTATTTATAAACAGGGTATCCAACAAATTTAAAGTCTTTACCGATTGACGTCACAGAAAGACGCTCCACGTCCACTGCATCCCACATCTTTTCTACGCCTTTTCCTTCTAGGAAAGTAGGAGCTTCTTTTCCTCCTGAAAGCTTTGGAGCCATATACAGCACCAATTTATCAATTAAACGATTTTCTAGGAATGCGGCATTCACTTCGCCCCCTCCTTCAATTAAAAGAGACGACACAAATTTCTCACCTAGTATAGAAAGCATATCTTCAAGATTTACTTTGTCCTCACCGCTTGTAACAAATACTTCGACGCCTTGCTTTTCGAGCTGTTCTTTTTTTTCTTTTGAATAGCCCTGACTTGTAAATATCCACGTTGGAGCTAAAGAATCCGTTGCTAGCTTAGATTCAAGCGGCATGCGCAGCTTTGAATCCATCACAATACGAATTGGACTGCGGCCGCCTTCAATGCGAGTTGTCAGCTCAGGGTTGTCCTTAATGACCGTATTCACCCCTACTAAGATACCCGCTGTTTCATGACGCAGGTGATGTACATCCAAACGAGCTTCCTCAGACGTAATCCACTTGCTGTGAGAAGAAGCAGTTGCTATTTTACCGTCTAACGTAATCGCTGACTTTAATGAAACAAACGGCTTCTTCGTTACAATATACTTATTGAAGACTTCATTCATTTGACGTGACTCTTCTTCACATACACCTGTTATAACTTCAATGCCTGCGTTTTCTAAAATTTCGACTCCATTACCTGCTACTAAAGGATTCGGGTCTAAAGTTGCTATGACCACTTTTTTTACACCGGCTTCAACTAGCGCTTCAGCACAAGGACCTGTACGTCCGTGGTGTGAACAAGGCTCTAGCGTTACGTAAGCAGTCGCTCCTTTTGCTTGTTCGCCAGCCATTCGCAGCGCGTGAATTTCAGCGTGCGGTTCGCCAGCTTTTAAATGCGTACCAATTCCAACGATTCGATTATCGTTTACAATGACCGATCCTACAAGCGGATTTGGCTCTGTTTGTCCTTTTGTTGATTTTGCGTTTTGTAAAGCTATATTCATATAAAATTCGTGATTGATCAAAGAAGAACCTCCTCTTTTAAATGTCCTGAACGTTTAACTTTAGTATCCAAATACTTTTCATTAAACTGCGATACATCTCCCCAAAGTGGAACACGCCCTGATAAAAGTGCGCCGTTTTTCTCAAGCGCGATTAGCTTTTTCGGATTATTGGTAATCAGCGTAACCGGTTTTTGGCGCAGCACTTTTAACACGCTGATGGCATCACTATAGCTGCGAGTATCATCTTCAAATCCTAACCCTTCATTCGCTTCTACCGTATCAAATCCGTTTTCTTGAAGAACGTATGCCATTGCTTTGCTGAATAGGCCAATGCCGCGTCCTTCATGATTTGCTAAATAAAATAGCGCCCCGCTCCCATTTTCGACGATCATTTTCATTGATTGTTTTAATTGAAAACCGCAGTCGCAGCGTTTGCTTCCGAATATATCTCCCGTATGGCAGATACTGTGCATACGAATGAGTGCCTCATGCGATTCTTGAAAATCTCCGTACACAAGAACACTAGATTGCTGCATGTCAGCTAAATTAGCTCCTTGCATTTTTTCAATAAGCTCTTCCGTACTTAAAGATCCTTCTTTTACATTATCAGAACGCAACCATGAATACCAACTAAATACTTGTGTCTCGCCATCCAGATTCACAGGAAGCGTGATAGGTCCTACTATATAAATAAAATGATCATCATTTTTTACTACGTTAATTTTATCTTTTAAAATTGAAACAACTTTTTGGTTAATCACAGTCATTTCCTCCTCTTATGCGTCTTCTCACTTATCTACTATTTTCACATTGTGTTCAATCTCTCACATGAACAACTGTTTTTTTTAGCACTTCACTACATTTATCTTTTTTAATTGATGTATCAGCTTACTAAAAGTAAGTAACTTTACTTGCTTAAAGTATTATATGACGATACATTTATCTTGTAAAGCTTTTATGCTCTTTTTGTTACTTTTAGTAATTAACTTCTATAATTATATAAATTATATAATCAAAATATAAATACGTAAAGTAATTTATAATCTTTAAGTAATTAAATTACATAACACTAGATAAAATGCTGACTTTGTTTTATAATATAGGAAGAGAATGGAGGTAATAACATGGACGGTTTAGCACTCTGCCCACGTTTTGAAAAGGCTGTTACTATACTAACGAAACGTTGGACGAGTTTGATCATTTTTCAGCTGCTTTCCGGCTCACAGCGGTTTTCTCAAATGCAAGAAGCACTTCCAGTAAGCGGAAGGCTCTTGTCCGAGCGCTTAAAAGAATTAGAGCAGGAAGGAATCGTCATTCGTACGGTTATTCCAGAAACTCCTGTTCGAATCGAGTATTCATTATCCGACAAAGGATTAGCACTAGCGCCGGTAATTCAGGAAATTCAGACATGGTCCAGTGAGTGGATTACAAAAGAAGAAGTGGAATAAAAGAAATCTCTAAAGAAATCAGGAGGCTTCTATATCGATATGCTCACAGCCGTTTTCGTTTTCTTTAGAGCTCCATAAATAAAAAAGGCATGCTCCCCTTGAGCACGCCTTTTTTTATTTATGTTATTTTCCTAATGATTCATTTTGAGAAATAATGCGCTGTTTCTGACTTTTTCGACCGTGCAATACAAGGTATACTGCTATAGCTAAAAGAGCAACAATGGAACAGAATACATACATTCCTTTATACCCGGCTGCTGTGGATAAAATGCCTAATAAAAAGGACCCTAAGCCCATTCCGGAGTCAAAAAACACAAAAAACGTAGCTGTGGCGACACCTCGGCGATGAGGAGAAGCTTTTTTTACAGCAATGGATTGAAAACTTGATGTAATCGTTCCAAAGCCTAATCCAATCAATGCTCCAGCTAATAAAAACACCCAGCTTGTTGTCGCTTGGCTAAGTAAAAAGATACCGATAGCTAAAGATAAAATGGACGGATATACCACGCTGTTTTCTCCGTATTGATCAAACCATTTTCCAGTAAAAGGTCTAGAAGCTAATAAGCACACCGCGTATACAACAAAGAAAAAGCTTGAAGCTTGCGTAAAGCCCATTTCTTTTGCATAAATAGACACAAACGAAATAACACTTGCATATGAAAAAGCTACCACAAGGCCAGCAACAGAAATAGGCAGCGAACGGTATTCAAAAAACGCCGCAAGACCTTTAGCTGGCTGTATTTCATTTGTTGCAGAGGAAGCTTGCACCTCAGGTACACGAAGTACTAGACTGGATAATACTGCTAAAACAGAAGATACAACCGCAACGGTAAAAACCGCTGTATGACTTAAAGTATTTGTTAACGTTAAGCCTACAAACGGACCTACTACCATTGCTAAGTTCATAAACGTCGCATAGTACCCCATCCCTTCGCCTTTTCTCTGTTCTGGGATTACATTTGCAACAATTGCTCCTGTAGCAGTTGTGCTCATTCCAAAACCAATACCATGAAGCACACGCAGCAACAGCAGCGCAGATAATGAGTGAATATTCATATATAAAATAGAACCAATTAAAAAGATAAAGACACCTATTAATAGTACTTTCTTTTGTCCTAATGTTGTCATCCACTTACCGGCTAGCGGTCTGAACACAATACCGGACACTAAAAAGATTGTCACAATTAGCCCTAGGCTTTGTTTACTTGCATGAAGTTCATCTGTTGCAAACAGCGGCAATGTGACAGTTAACATATAAAAAATGACAAAAACAAAAAAGCTGGTCAATGAAACCGCTAAAAAATCTTTTGTCCATAATTTCGATTTCTGCATGATTTTCCTCCTTTTATTTGTTTATTCGTATCTATTTATTAAAACAAACTAAATCATAGTCTAGAAATAATATGTATACGAATTATCTCAACTCAAACTATTATAGGGTTCATATATGTAAGTGTCAACATGTATTTATCGATTTTGATTTCCGTCCAAGGCTTCGCTTTTCGCGGGAATCTTTGCCTTGCCCTCTAACCAACTGCTAGAAAGACCTACACACATGAAACCTACGTTTACCATAAAAAAAACAAACCATGAATCAAACACTTTGATCAATGGTTCGTTTTTCACTTCGTCTAATATTCTTTTGTCCTAGCCTCTTTTAGAACCTTCACTTCTTTAAATGAGAAATAATTTGATCCGTTACTTCACTAGTAGTTGCGCTGCCTCCAACATCTGGTGTAATGATGCCCGATTCTGTCACTTGCTCGATAACCTCTAATAAATGACTGCCTAATTCTTGTTCACCAAAATGATCCAACATCATTTTAGCCGTCCAAATCTGTCCCATTGGGTTTGCAATTCCTTTTCCGACAATATCAGGAGCAGACCCGTGTACCGGTTCAAACATCGAAGGATATTTTCCGTTCACATTAATATTTGCAGCGGGAGCAACGCCAATACTTCCCATAATAGCAGCTCCGATATCTGTTAAAATATCTCCAAATAAATTGCTTGCCACAATTACATCAAAACGACTTGGATTTGTAACGAAAAAAGCCGCCAGCGCATCGATGTGCTGTGAGTCTGTTTCAATATGAGAATAACTCTTGGCAACATCTTGAAACACTTCGTCCCAAAACGGCATGGAATGAACAATTCCATTTGACTTCGTTGCGCTTGTAACTTTTGCTTTTCTTTTAGAAGCTAATTCAAAGGCGTAGCGCATTGCTCGTTCTGTTCCTTTTCGAGAAAAAACCGCATTTTGAATAGAAATTTGATCTTCTCCTTGATAAATCCGGCCTCCTACTTCACTGTATTCTCCTTCACTATTTTCACGAACAACAATTAAATCAAAATCTTTTGGGTTCGTTAGTGGAGATGCGATGCCTTTTAACCTCTTGGCTGGACGAATATTAATTACCTGCTGAAATTCTCGACGAATCTTAATGAGCAGACCCCATAGAGACACGTGATCTGGCACAAGATTTAAATTTCCTACAGCCCCTAAAAAAATTCCGTCAAAGTGTTGAAGCTGCTTTAGCCCATCTTCCGGCATCATCTGTCCGTATTTCAAATAATAATCACAGCTCCAAGGAAATTCTGTAAATTCAAATTTTAATCCCCCGTGAAGATCTGCAATCGTATGAAGGACCCTAACCGCCTCCGGCACAACTTCTTTTCCTACTCCATCTCCTGGTATGTTCGCTATTTTTAACGTTTTCATCAAAAATCCCCCTGCGTCTTTTATGTAAAAAACCTATCGGTCGACCGTCGACTGATATTATCTATTTGATTATACGTAAAAAGAACGCTTTCATCAAGAAAATTCTGAATATATTCATTTTCTTCAAAAATTCAAAATTATTATGACTCTTATGAACAAGCGTATTATAATTAGGAAATAAATGATTATAAATAAACGAGGTATATCAATGAACAATTTTGATTTACATAAGCCGTTACCATACTATCTTCAATTTTATGAAAAAATTAAGCAAATGATTGTGAACGGTGAATATAAACCGGGCCAGCGAATCAATGAAACCCAGCTAGCTAAAGCATTTGGGGTTAGCCGCTCTCCCATAAGAGAAGCAATGCGTTTATTAGAAAAAGACGGCCTTTTAGTTGCAGATCAAAAAACAGGCTTTATTGTTTATTCCCTGTCTCCTGAAGACGTAGAAGAAATTTATCAAATTCGTACGGCTTTAGAGTCTTTAGCCATTGAGCTGTGTATTACTCGCGCTTCTGATAAAGAGCTTCTTTTCATTGAGCAGCTGTTAGATAGAACCGCTGAGGAAATAAAGCAAGGAGCCGAGGATTCTCGACTTATTGAGCTAAATGAACATTTTCATCAGCTGATTCTTCAATACAGTCACAATAAACATTTAAAAAAACAGCTCGATAGCGTAAATGTATTGATTTATTTTTGTCGGGTGCTTAATTTTAAAGGTAAAAGACGCGCTGCTGAGATTTTAGATGAGCATCAGCAAGTGTTCACCTTTATGAAAAAACGCAGTTTAAAAGCTGTTGAACATATGCAAAAACATTTACATCATGATCTTGTTCATTTACAAAAACGATTAAACACCAAAAGCGATTGAGACATAACTAAACTCATTCAATCCAAAGACGAACAAATGAGATACATAAATAAAAAGATCCGAACGATGAATTGAGAGCCTCCATCAAGAATCTCAATTCATCGTTCGGATCTTTCTTCAACGAAAAAAATTTTGTCCTAGCCTCTTTTTTTAAATAGGCAAAAACACTCCAGGTGCTTCCCCATGTTCATCGTCATCGAGCCACCACTTAAAGCCTTCTTGTGCAACTAATTTTTGTGCTTCTTCAGGACCTTGTGAGCCGGATGGATATTCATAAAGCGGCAGCATATCAGCTTCAAATGCATCTAATACGGGCTGCACCCATTGCCAAGACAGCTCTACTTCTTTCCAATGAGCAAAAAATGTGGAGTCCCCGATTAATGCGTCGTAAATAATTCGTTCATATGCTTCCGGTACATTTCCTTCTTCTCTTGAAAACGTAATACGAACCGGTTCAATAACACCATTTTTTAATGGATTTTTGCTGTTAAGCTGCAAAGCGACGTTTTCGCTTGGACTAATTTCAATAATAAATAAGTTTGGTGCTACTTTGTCATAAGGAGTTTCATACAGACCTTTTAAAGAATCTTTAAATTCTACGACGATGCGAGTTGATTTTTCTTTCATTCGTTTGCCCGTTCGAATATAAAAAGGAACGCCTTTCCAAAATGGATTATCAATCCATAAACGCGCTGCCACAAACGTATCATTTTTAGAGTCTGCTTCTACGCCAGGCTCTTCTTTGTATCCTCTAACAGATTTGTGATCGATTTCTCCGCTTCCGTATTGCCCTCGTACAACATCGCGAGCTACTTCTTCCGCTTGAATTTTCCTCAGTGACTCCATTACTTTTTGCTTTTCTTCTAAAATGTTTTCTGAGCAAATTCGTTTTGGAAGATGCATAGCTGTCATCATGAGAACCTGCAGCATATGATTTTGAATCATGTCGCGTATGGCCCCCGTATGATCATAATACCCTGCACGATTTTCAACACCGACTGTTTCACTTGCCGTAATTTGGACATTTGCAATGTGTTTGTTATTCCACAGCGATTGCAGCACGGGGTTCGTAAATTCAAGCGCTTCTAAATTTTGCACCATCGGTTTACCTAAATAATGATCAATTCGATAAATTTCTTCTTCTTTAAACGTACTGCTTAGCTTTTCATTAAGCTCTCTTGCTGAAACAAGATCATGTCCAAACGGCTTTTCAATCATAAGACGCTTCCAGCCGCTGGTTTGATCCAAGCCGCTTTTTTTTATATGCAGAGCAATTACATCGAAGTATTCGGGTGCTACCGACAAATAAAACAAACGATTCCCTTTACTTACATGAGTTGTTTCTTGCTCATTCACAAGTTTTAGCAGCTGTTTATAATCTTCTGTTTTGCTTGCGTCTACTGCTTGATAATGAAACAGAGACAAAAAATCTTCTTCGTTACTTTCCATTTTCCGTCTCGAAAAATCGTTTATAGATTGCTTTACGCGCTCTTTAAAATCCTCATGAGACATCTGCTCGTACCCCGATCCAATAATAGAAATAGTATCAGGGAGCTTTTTGTCTGTAAATAAATTATAAAGAGCAGGAAAGATTTTTCTTTTTGCTAAATCACCCGTTGCGCCAAATAAAACAAAAGTTAAGGACTCCACTTTTTTTCCTCCCGTCAGGTTGTATGTATGATGGATTTTCTCTTCTCCTAGCTTACCTCTGTTTATTTGGGAATATCCTTTTTTCATCAAAAAGGACGCTCAAAAGTGTGAGCGTCCTCAGTTATTTACATTAAAATGTTTGTCATTCCCCACAGCAGTAAAAAGCTCAGCAGAATCGTCATATTTGACACGGTGCCGACAAATTTTTGATCGTATTTGAATTCTACTGCGTAAGGTAAAACTGACCCCGCTACTGGTAGAATGAAACAAACTAAAATTGTATAACGAAACATATCTTCAAATGGAAGTAAGAAAAACAGCGCAATCCCTACGCCAAGTCCAATCACGTAGCGGATGCTTAAAAACATGATAATTTTTTTTAAATAGCTTTTTTGGAATGAAAAATTTAAGTATACGCCTAAAAGCAAAAGAGAAAGCGGCATATTCGCTTTCGAGATAATGCCTGAAACGTCTAATACGTATGATGGTAAATGAATGCCTATAATCGCAAGAAGACAAATGATTACATAGGTAAGAAGCGGCATTGATTTTAATACTTTATATAAAATCTTTTTAAATTCAATGTCAATATCATCCCCAGAGTAGTAGCTGCCAATCACATAGCATAAAACAAAAATAACAAAGGCATTTCCGACATCAAACATACCAAAGTATTTAAGTCCTTCTTTTCCCCAGATACCTTCTACTAGTGGATAAGCAAACATTCCAATATTAAATCCTGGAATCATCATCGTCAGCATGCCTTTCACTTTTCGCTCATCTTTTCGAAAAACAAAAACCCCTACAGCAGCTAACAGCAAGCCATAGACAATCCCAATAACTAATAGTAAGATAAGCGATCCATCAATTTTAATACTGCTGAATGTGACAATAATCAAGCAAGGCATTGTAATATTAAAAATAATTCTGGCTAAAGCTTCCCCGTCTTTTTGCTGAAGGAGGTTTGTTCGTTTTAGTATGTATCCTAATAGAATAATTGTAACGGAATACAAAAACTGACTGTTAAAGCTGCTCATAGACCTACTCCCTTGCCCTCTTTTATACTTATTTAATCGATTGTTTTACCCTGTCTTTTTTAATCCTTGTTTCATTATAATATAAGCAGCCTAAAAAGAAACTAGAGAATTGGATGCAGTTTACCTGTTTGTTAGACAAAAACAGCTTAGAAACAAATGAAAAAACTTTCCTCCAAACTAATTTTAAAACAGGACATTTTTCTTTTTTATGGAATTTACTTAAAAGGTATGAGTATTTTTATGAGGAGGAAGAAATGTGAAACGAAAAATGATAGCGCTTACTTTTTCTGCTGCTCTTTGTTTTTCAGCTTCAGGATCTCTTGCTGAAGCTTCTACCAACACAGATGTAATCCCAAATGCTGATCAGTCAGCAGAAACCTATTTTGACGGAGCGAACGGGAATTGGCTCACCACTAAAAACACCGCTCAATATCAGCAGGCTACGCTCTATGGCAATATTGGGCTTACTCCTTATAACTGGGGGAAACCTGAAGATGGATCGGGCTGGTATCGAATCAATCAGCCCGCTGCGGTCAAAGGAACCCAAGTAAATGGCATTTTTGAAGACGCTCAGTTCGTTATCCGTGTTCCTGATAACTGGAACGGAAAACTGGTGGTAGCCGGCATTCCTGCCACGCGCAACGAAACGTCCACCGATTTATTATTCAGCGATTACGTTCTTAAAAAAGGCTATGCGTTTGCAGCCACCGATAAAGGAACACAAGGAGAAAGTGATCCTAACGATCCTTTTGCTAAAGTAAAAAATGCACTCGCTAACGATGACGACAGCGTAGCAGAATGGAATATGCGCTATCGTCAGCTGACAAAAGCTGCCCAGCAATACTTGACTACTCATTATTCAGACAAGCTAATCAACCCGTCCAATCAAAAAAATCCTGCAAGCGATTTGATTCGAAACGATCATAAAGTACCAACGTATGCAATTGGCATTTCAAACGGTGGATACGTCGTCAGATACGCACTTGAACACGATGATCCAAAACAAACAAAAGAGCCTCGTTTATTTGATGGAGGCGTCGATTGGGAAGGCGTATTATGGAGTTCGAAAGCACCAAATTTAATTAGCTCACTAACACCTGTTGTCAACAACGCAGAAGAAGCGCTGTACGGAACGGGAAAAGAACAGAAAAAAGCCATGAAACAAATGTATAAAGCAGGTCTTCCAAAAGGATCTGAAAAATTGTGGAATTATCATGATCAAGTGTACTGGGCGGTCACATTAAACATTTACCGTGATCACTTTGATCCAACTGCTCCAGGAAGAACAAACTGGCACAACTATTTAAACTTTACTTCAGCAGGTCTACGTGATCGCTCATGGGATTATATCTTTGAAAATTATCGCTATCAAACCCGTCCAAAAAGCGTAAAAGAAAATGTAGCAAAAGTAGAAAATACGGGCGATATCGATGTACCTCTTATCAGTATGGCTGGCTCTCTCGATTCACTTATCTTCCCGTCTATTCACGCGGAAGGCTATGAAAAACTCGTTAAAAAAGCTGGCAAAGCAAATCTTCATCGTCTCTATACCGTTAAAAACGGAAATCACGTTGACAGCTTAGTATGGAATAAACAAACGGATCCAAATCAAGAGCTTCAGCCTCTGCTTCCATATGCTCATCAATCTTTTGATTTGTTAGTAGACTGGGTGGAAAATAAAAAAGCAGCGCCTGCAAGTAAAGATATTAAAGCACCTCAAAATAACCTTAAAGTAATCGACATAAAATCTGGGCAAGAAGTAGATCCTCGCTGAGGTTGAGACATAACTAAATGAATCCAACCTAAAGACAAATCAATGAGATACATGAGCTGGACTGCTTATTACACCGCAGTTGATTTCCATGCAACTGCTAGAAGGAACGAAACAAATAAAACTATATTCACCATCACAAAAAACGAACCACTAATCAAACATGTTGATTAATGGTTCGTTTTTCACTTGGGCTAAAATACTTTTCTCTCAGCCTTAGTCTTCATAATAATCAAGATATAAATGACCTGCTGAGTCTGCTTGGCCTAAAAATACCTTATCGGCTGCAGCATCTTTCTTTTTGAGCTGCTCTTTAACCCACGCTACGCTATACCCTAGCTCATGAACGGCTTCTTTCATTATATTTCCGTCCATGATAATCGTTTGAGGTAATCGTGTCTCCTCTCCTTTTATTAATAAATCTTCTCTCGTAACGTTTTGCTTTTCTTTTTTTAACAGCACGCTTAATTCCCCGTTGGTTTCGAGCATAGCAAAAGCTACGTCTTCTACGTAAAAGATGTCTTTTTTCCGAAGCTGCTCCATGAGCTCATCTACTGTATATTTTTCTTTTTTTACATTTCCCTCAAGAATTTTTCCTTCTTTAATGAGGATCGTTGTCGTCCCTTCCACCGCGTTTCGAAAGCTTATACTTTTTAACGATACGTTTGATACAAAAATAAGAAAGGATGCCCACACTAAAATCGCGACTACCCCGTGACTTGCCTGTAAATCTACATCCATTGAAATTGTTCCTGCAATATCTCCAATTGTAATGCCAACGATATATTCAAAAAAAGAAAGTTTGGATAACTGTTTTTTCCCCAACAGCTTTGTAATAAAAAACAAGCCAAGTAAAATCAGCACTGAACGAAGTACCACTTCCATCCAATGATTCACCATATGCACCTTCTTTACTAAAATTGATGTATCTTTTATTTTGTGCATATTTATATGGATCAAAGCAGATTTTCATCTTCCATTATTTACATACCTTTCACGGCGGGTTAGAGTAGAAAGAAGTAGGAAACAAATGGGGGTTTTATGATGAACGATGAAGTGCTAACCGTATTTAACGACCAACAGGAGCGCATAGGAACAGCGTCTCGCAAAGAAGTTCACGAAAAAGGCTATTGGCATGAAGCATTTCACTGCTGGTTTGTCAGCCGCGAAAATGATACAGACTATATTTATTTTCAAATTCGCAGCGAACAAAAACAAGATTATCCGGGTGCGCTCGATATTACAGCTGCCGGACATTTGCTTCATACAGAAACCGCTGTGGACGGTGTAAGAGAAATTCACGAAGAGCTCGGCGTCAACATTTCATTTGATGAATTGCTTCCTTTAGATGTATTTAAATATGAAGTATCTCAGCCGCACTATATTGACAAAGAATTCGCACACATATTTTTATATTACAGCTCTCATCCGCTCACTGCTTTTACGTTGCAGCAAGAAGAAGTATCAGGGCTTGTAAAAGCGCCGTTTTCTCACTTTTGCGAACTCTGGCTTGGAAATCAAACAGAACTGATCATTGAAGGGATAACAAATAAAAAAGAGCCTATTCACCGTACAGCACATAAAAGTGAATTTGCTCCTCATCCCAAAGCTTACTATAAAACGATCATTGCATTCATTAGCCAGCAGCTGCATTCAGCAGAAAAAGCTTAGAATCCTAAGCTTTTTCTGCTGAAAAAATCATATATGTTGCACTGCCAAGTGCAACAAGCTTGCCGCTGCTGTCTTCAATTTTCACTTCTCCGACAGCTAGCGTTTTACCGTGGTGAGACAGTGTGGATTTAGCAACTAAATACTCACCTATACCCGGCCTTGTGTAATTTACTTTTAATTCAACTGTACTGGCACTTTCTTCCTCAGAAAGAGAAGACCGGACAGCTGAACCAACTGCCGCGTCAATAAGCGTGGCAATAACGCCTCCATGAACCGTTCCTCTTCCCTGCAGAAGCTGCGGCTGAATCGTGATTTTTAACTCCGCATATCCTTTTTCAAGCAGCGTTTCCTCAATACCAATATAATCCCAAAACGGAATCATTCCTTTATTCGTTCGCTTCATCAATCTCATCCTTTACATAAATAAACTATGTAAGAACTTCTAGAAAAGCTGGAGAAATCCTGTTTCTTCGCATGCAAAAAGCGCTTGCTCTTTAGCAAACGCTTTTTATCCCTCTATTTTTCAAATAAAAACTGTACTTTATTTTCTTTCCATTCTAACTTGGCATTAAAGGTTTTATCGCCTTTTTTAAAGCCTTCAATCAAATCTGTCTGTCCTTCGCTTAACAGTTTTTTTAAATTAGCTTGAGTGACTGTTTTACCTAAAATCTTTTTCGATACGGTAAACGTGCATTTTGTTTTTGCATAGTTTGAGCATCCGTAAAAGGAGCCTTTATCCACTACTTTTCCGTCGCAAAGCTTACACGAACCAAACGATTTAGAAGAGAAGCTTTTACCTTTACCTTTTCCTTTTCGCTGAATGGATTCAGTGTCGTATCCGCTGAAGTTCCACTTACTTTCTGCTTCGACAGCGTCTTCGATAATTTTAGCTGACAGCTTTTTTGTTTGTTCCATAAAAGCAGCGGCCGATGCTGCTCCTTCTCCAATTTCAGCTAAACGCTGCTCCCACTTAGCCGTCATTTCTGGTGAAGCTAAAATTTTATCGCCAATCGCGTCAATCAATACCTTTCCTTTATCAGTCGCAAACACTTGGTTTTTTTTCACATCAATATATTTACGGTCTTTAAGCATTGTAATGATTCCCGCACGCGTAGCTTCAGTCCCTAACCCTTCTGACTTTGCTAAAATTTTCTCCAGCTCATCATTATCCAAATGCTTACCCGCTGTCTTCATCAGCGTAATCAACTGACCTTCCGTGTAGCGTTTTGGAGGCTGTGTTTTACCTTCTTTTACGTCTACTTTAACAACTTTTCCTTCTTCCCCTTCTTGGACATTCGGAAGAATAACGTCGTCGTCTTTCTCGTTTTGAAAAATTACTTTACGCCAGCCTTCTTGAATTTGCTGCTTTCCTTTTGAAATAAAAGCTGCTCTCTTTTCCACGAGTGTGGTAATCGTTGTATAGTCGAAAATCGCTTTTTCATAGTGTGCCGCAATTAGACGCCTTACGACTAAGTCGTAAATTTTCTGTTCGTCTCCTGACAGTTTGCTAGGGTCCTTCACTTGTTCCGTTGGAATAATCGCATAGTGATCGCTTACTTTTTTTGCATTTACATAGCGTTTATTTCCCAGGACTGAAGAGTAAGGAAGCGGAAATAAATGTTCGTATTCAGAAAAAGCACTCAGCTTTTCTAAAATCTCAGGAAACGTTTCGGCTTCTCCTTCTGTTACGTAGTTTGAGTCCGATCTTGGATAAGAAACAATTCCTTTCTGGTACAGCCCTTGCAGCACATCAAGCGTCTTTTTAGGAGAAAACTTAAACGCTTTATTCGCCGTTGCTTGAAGTGATGATAAGTTAAATAATAAAGGCGGCTGGAACTCTTTTCGCTCCGTTACGAGTTCATGAACTTCCGCGTCTTTTCCTTCGCAAAACTGAGCAATTTTATATGCCATCTCTTTTTCTTTGAGACGTGATTCTCCGTCTTGTTGCCATTTGCCTTCATACTTCTTTCCTTCAATATCAAACTTAGCAAGCACTTCCCAAAAAGGCTCTGATTTAAAGTTATCAATTTCCTTTTCACGCTTTACGATCAAAGCAAGCGTTGGCGTCTGCACGCGCCCCGCTGAAAAAACATCTGACATGCCGTGCTTTTTTAACAAAATGCTATACACCCGTGAAGCATTCATCCCAACGACCCAATCCGCACATGCTCTTGTATAGGCTTCATAATAAAGGTTACGCGTATCGCTTTCGTCTTTTAACTGTTGAAACCCATCATAAATGGCCTTTGGCGTTAAAGAAGAAATCCACAATCGTTTCATCGGCTTATGCACGCCTGACAGCTGAATGATATTGCGAACGATTAATTCTCCCTCTCGCCCCGCATCTCCCGCATGTATAATTTCTGTGACCGTCGGCTTTTTAAGCAGTTTTTTTACCACTTGAAACTGCTTCGCTTTTGAGCGCGTCACTTCATATTGAAAGCGGTCTGGAATCATCGGCAGCGTGTCAATTGACCACTTTTTCCACTCCGGCTTATAATCTTCCGGACTTACAAGCTGACATAAATGCCCCACTGCCCACGTCACATATGCTCCGTCTGTAAACACTTCATTCGGTGGAATCTCTAAATAGCCGTCGTGACGCTTCGGCTTAAACTGTGAAGCGAGCGTCGACCCTTGATCCGGCTTTTCTGCAATAATTAACTTCATGTATTTAATCACCTTACATTTCAAATTTCCATGTGAAACTTAGTCAGTTTTATTATTTTATCATAGAAAGAGCTGTTGGAGTATGAATGAGGAGAAAAGTAGTTTCAATGAGAAATACATATTCCATTTTAAAAGCGTGTCAGTGTCCGTTATAATTTTTCAACAAAAAAGCTGTAGATTATTTTCTACAGCTTTGATACATATCTGAATTTTTCTGGCAACAGCCATTATCATATCGACTAAAACAAATCTGGACGTGTTATGAAATAATCAATAACCAAACATACAAACCAACAAGCGTAATAAACAATGTCGGAATCGTTAAGATAATACCCGTTTTAAGATACGTTCCCCAGGAAATTTTCACGCCTTTTGTTGACAGAACATGAAGCCATAAAAGCGTCGCTAAAGAGCCAATCGGGGTAATTTTCGGCCCTAAATCCGATCCAATAACATTTGCATAAACGAGCGCTTCCTTGATTGTTCCTGCTGCGTGCGTGGCATCGATTGCTAGTGCATCAATCATCACGGTTGGCATATTGTTCATAATCGATGAAAGAATAGCCGCAGTGAATCCCATACCGATTGTTGCTGCAAACAGTCCATGGCTGGCCGTTGCTTGGATCACGTCAGCCAGAATTTCTGTTAAACCAGCATTACGCAAGCCGTATACAACAACATACATGCCGATAGAGAAAAAGACAATCGCCCATGGAGCTCCCCGTAACACTTTTTTTGTATGAACCGCTCGGCTTTTTTTAGCCATCATCAAAAACAGAATAGCAATAAGACCTGCAATAATCGAAACAGGGACGCTAAAGAATTCTCCAATTAAATAGCCTAGCACTAATAAAACTAAGACAATTCCAGATAACCGAAACATCTTTTCATCTTTGATGGCATCCACTGGCTTCTGCAAATCTGCTACATTGTATTTCTTAGGAATTCTTTTGCGGAAATACAGATATAAGACCATAATACTTGCAAACAGAGAAACCAAATCTGGAACAATCATGCGTGATGCAAATTCAGAAAAGCTAATACCGAAGAAGTCGGCTGATACGATATTTACTAAATTACTAACAACAAGGGGCAGCGACGTTGTATCTGCAATAAATCCACTTGCGATAATAAACGGAAAAACCATTTTATCGTCGAACTTTAATGCCCGAACCATGGCTAGTACAATGGGTGTTAAAATCAACGCTGCTCCGTCATTAGCAAATAGCGCTGCTACAACGGCTCCAAGAAGAGACACGTACACAAACATACGCACGCCGTTCCCTCCTGCAGCTCTAGCCATATGAAGCGCTGCCCATTCAAAGAAACCAATTTCATCTAAAATTAAAGAAATAATAATAATAGCAATAAACGTAAGAGTCGCATTCCACACAATGCTGGTTACCTCAAGAACGTCTTGAAAATCAACAACGCCTGCCAGTAAAGCAATCATAGCTCCCCCGCAAGCCGACCAGCCGATTGATAAATTTTTCGGCTGCCAAATGACAAAAATTAATGTTACTAAAAAAATCAATGATGCTAGTACAACTGATGCCACTTTTTAAACCTCCAATTATTCACAACAACTAATACGCAGTCCTTGTTTTTCCAGCTCTTTTAAACGTTCGTCCTGACTTGGTACAGATTCAAGTATGCCCAGAACAAACTCATAGTACTGGCTTTCTTTATTAAGAGAATAAAAAACCCATTGCCCTTTTCTTCTTTCCTTCACAAGTTCAGCATCTCTTAATTTTCGTAAATGCTGACTAATTGAAGGTTGGCTAGCTTGATAGATATCTACGAACTCACAAACACAGCATTCATTGTTCTCTATTAATTTAACCATCGAAAGCCTTGTTTTATCTCCCAATAATTTTAAGATTTGGGCTGCCTTTTCAATACTATCTATAGATTTTGTGCTCATTAATGAATACCTCCTACTCCCTTTCAGTTAATAGATAATAATGTGCTTATGTATTAATGCTCATTACTATAATTGATTTCTAAATGTTTTACAATTTTTTAGTAAACTAAAAGTGATTTAGTAGTTGTCTAAGGATTTAAAGAAGTTATTTTTCCCCTACTAATCTAAACAAAATCTAGCACATAATACTATAGGTATATTTTCTCCTAAAAATGCTCCTAATGTCCTTGGACAAACATACATACTTATTTTGTCGATCCGCATAAAATATAGAGAAAAATAAGAAAGGATGATTATGATAAAAAAACATTATTCCTATTATAACCCTCAAGATGGTAAATATTATGTAGACAAGCCTTACTCTCTTAGAGACAATAAAGTATCGCCCTCTGCTTCCCCTAAAATTCCTTTGAAAAATACAGCCGACAGAGCTTTTAAAATCCCTGTATTCCTCAGCCACCCTTCTATGCTTAATACTACTCAAACAAGATTTCTTAATCGTTTAATTGATGAACGTTCGCAAAGTACAAATAGACAATTTTTACGGCAGGTTTGGTACGCACATTGGGTACTCGATCCAAAAAATGAACGAAATATTATACACCAAAAAACCTCCAGAGGACCTGGATCTCCAAGAGGTGAGCGTAGAATTTATGTGTTTAAAAATCTGCTTCCAGCAAACGGTGAGACCGTCCTTGTAAAAGCTGCTTCTCCTGTAAATTCTGCTTCCTGGCCTTTTCGTATTATCTATCAGTGAGAAAAATAGAGAATAATCCTTCGTTCAACTATAACTTCCAGCCTACATGAAGTTTCTTTTCAACATTCCACCAATAATGTGAATGCCCATCCAAATATTACTGACTACCAGTTGGATGGGCATTTTCTTAAATTTTTTCTTTTTTTATTTGTACATATGGTTCGCTTTTTCTCTTTTTTGTAAAAAAATAGAGGCACTAATCCATGAAGTAATTGGAATAATAATGGCTACACCAATGCCTCCGCTTAAGATAGAAATGACTTCTGCACAAAAGGTTTTTGAATTGATAATATCTCCAAACGAATACGACAATCTCTTAAACCATATAATTAAAGTCAAATATCCCCCTACAAATGCAAAATACAGTGTATTGGTTGTAGTGCCTAAAATATCTCTTCCAATTTTCAGTCCTGAATTGAATAGATTTTTTTTAGTTACGGACGGGTCATGAACAAATAATTCATTCATAGAAGATGAAATAGATAGCGAAATATCAATGATCGCTCCTATGGCTCCCATAATAATTGTACAAATGGCTATTTTAGCAAAGTCAATTCCAACGTAAAGTGAAAAAGCGTTAATTTCTTCTTCTTGTTCTTCTCCAAACCCTTGAATCATGGCATGATGTTCAATGATAAAAATAAAGAGTACTAAAACGGCTAAGGTAATAATCGTTGAAACAAACGCAGCAAGCGTTTTATGATTGAATTTATTAATATAAAATAAATTAATACAGCTAATGATTGTACAAGCGATCAACGTAACAATAATCGTATTTTTTATAGACAGCATAAAGAGAATGGTTAGAAAAATAACGCCAAAATTCAAGAACAAAGCAAGGAAAGATCTAATTCCTTTTTTTCCGCCCACCATACTCATCAAAATAAATAAAATAAGAGCAAGCAACAGTAAAACGTTCACTTTCTGTACCCCTTCCTAAAAATAAAAAGAATCGAAAGATAGAGTGTAATTGGAATCGTTAGCACAATGCCAATGCTGCCAGTAAGAGCACGGATTAACTCTAACGAGAAATTCATTGAAAACGTGTATCCTAAAGGAGAACCGTTTTTTAAATAAAGAAGGACCATTGGAATTGTTCCACTTATATATGAAAAAAATAAAATATTCGTCATGGCTCCCATAATGTCTCCGCCAATTTCCTTGCCCGATTTTAGTAAGTCTTTGTGCGCTATCTCTTTATTCTTTTCATATAGTTCATAAACAGAAGAAGTAATCGTAATAGCTACATCCATCACAGCTCCTAATGATCCTATTAGTACCTCACTCATAAATATTTTTTGAGGAGGAATCGTCACAAACTCCATTCCTTCATAATGAAGACCGTTCGAATCTGTTAGCTGCATGACGATGTACGCAATTAATAGAGAAACAAACGTACCTATTAAAGTTGAAATAATTGCTACATGCGTTTTTTCTTGATTACCGCTTACTAATAATAAAGAAATAACTGTAAAAAGAACGACCGCAACAATACATACAGCTAGCAAGCTCACATTCCCTAGTGCTAAATATACATTGAGAGCCCCGATTAAAAGTACAATATTAATAAATAAGCTAATGATTGAATAAAAACCTTGTTTTTTTCCAATCGCCAGCAAAATTAATATAAATAAACCCGCGACAGCGGTAACCTGCGTGTCCCGCTTCACTCCTTCAATCGTGCCACTTAAAGCATGCTGTGAATTCTTTTCTAAGGAGACAAAAAGATCTGTTCCGACAGTGTACTTTTGATCATAAGCACCTGAGTATGAGTACGTATTCTCTAAATGAATAAGCTTCCCTTTGTATTTTCCGTTCATGATTTTAGCAACAATTTTTTGAGAATATACGGTATCTTTGTTGTGATTTAAATCAGTAGATTTATTTTGTTCTACAACATTCGTCTTCACTACCTCCGCTATCGGTTTTTTATAAAGCGAATAATTGTGGTTTGTTACTATTAGCGCTATACACAAACAGCAAATTCCTAGTATATAGAGAAAGATTTGTTTACGCGATAATTTATTAAACTTTTGCTTCGAAAAAAGATTCCTTATATGCTGGGAATACAGAGGTGACATCACATAATTCCTTTCTAGTTATTATTTGAACGCAGAGCTCTTGAACATGAAGAGACTGCAAAGAGATCTAAGACACTTTGCAGTCTCTTCATTCGTTTATTTATTATGGGTGCTATACAGCAAAACACACTATGATCATGCAAGACACTCCACCTGCTATTTTTCATTCCGTACTGTATCAGAGAAAAATGAAATTATAGTGAAAACATAGAACGATTTATCTACTTCACTAGTTTTTTATGACTATCTTATATAATCATAGGAATATAAAAACAAATAGAAAACTGGCTGCGCTATAATAAGTTGAATTTATAGCTACTAATTAGTTATAAAGCTCATGAAAAGCGACAAATAGTTGCTAAAAACAAGGAGGTTATTTCATGTTAACGAAAAAAACACTTGTCATGCTTTCTACTCTTACGCTTGCAACAACATGCGTAGCATTCAGCACTCCAACTACTGAAGCAGCTGCTAAAGATGCCTACTCACAAAAAATTGAAGCTAAAGCAGAAACGAGGCCTACGCTTCGTAAAGGTTCCCACTCTAGCTACGTAAGAGACTTACAGCAAAGTTTAAAGGATGTGAAGTATAACACATCAGTTGATGGAATTTTCGGTACGCGAACGCAAAATGTAGTAAAAGAATTTCAAACCGATCACCGCTTGTCTCCAGATGGTATTGTTGGCCCCTTAACATGGGCAGCTTTAGATGAGAACAAGGTAGAAAGAAAGCAATTTCCTGTCAGCACGGCTATTGCATTCGGTAAAAAAGAACTAGGTGACAACATTGTCTTCAGTACAGACGACCGCTTACGGAAAGATAACAACGATAAAGCTTACTATAGATTCGTAGCAAAAAATAAAGACTGGATGGATCAAGGGGGATCAGGTACCATAGGCTGGTATCATATTTACAAAAGTGGAGATGTGATTGAAGAATCCAATTAAATCTATTTGCAGATAACCGTTCGAAAAAAGCCTTTATAATCACTCTTTTGAGTGATTTACTGCCCGCCTTACAGAATGCTAAAATTTAAAGGAATCATTCCGTAGGTATTTTACTTGAACAAGAACAGCTGCTACTCCCCGTAGCTGTTCTTGTTATTTTTTTAAGTAAACATACAAAAAGCAGCATGTAAACATTCCACACGCTGCTTTTTGCAATTACATGACTACTCTGCGGGTCGAGGTCCTGCTTCTCGTCCTGAGCTTTCTACCGTTAGTATTGGCCGAACGGTGACATCTTCATTTACACGAATTTGGCACGATAAGCGCAAATGATCTTCAATTGAACTTTCTGAGTATGCATTTTTCTCCGCGTGTGTTAAATCACAATATTCACCTTCGAGCACTTCTACCCTGCAAGTCGTGCATTTGGCTTTCCCGCCGCACCGATGAAGAATATTTATACCGTTGTCTTCAAGTGCCAAGACAAGCTTTTTTCCTTTTGCCACTTCAAAACTTCCGTATCCTAAAACGGTTACTCTTGGCATATATCTCCCTCTTTCCCTCTACTGTATCCAAGCGATTTGAATTACACTCTATGCAGTTTTTTTGTTGCATGCCTAAGTTGCAATCCATTATTTCTACTGATTGCGATGTCTGTTTGTACGTTACAGACCCCTTTTACATGCCTAAATCCAATTAAGAAGACCATCATTTTGTAATACGGCAACTAAAACGACAATCCCAAGTATAATAACAGGTATCAGTGCTTTTAAAATTTGATACTTAGATAATTCTATACGTTGAGGCTCCTTTAACAAATGACTTTGATTTAACTCAGTATTGTTTTCACTTTCTTTATGATTCATGTTCCTCTGCCTTTCTATTTTTTATAGTGCGGTTCATATCTACTTCTGCTGAAATCACAAAAATAGACACAGAATTTCTTCATAAAAACCATCTTAACCTTTTTAAGAACATGCTATACCAACAATGCTATTTTAAAACAAGCCCCTAGCACATGTTTCAAATAAACAAATTCATCTTGTTTCTCCTTTTAATAGCGTCAGATCAGAAGACTAGATTTTTCACATCACTAAGTGCATGAGCAAGGTCGTTATTTATAATCAAAAGTAAAACCCCATAGCGAGTCATGGGGTTTTACTTCGTACGTTGGTTTTTTGGAATTTTAATTTGTTTAATATCTCCCAACACATAAATATAAAAAATTAAGCCTAGCAACAATACAATTCCCGCTACAATAAAGCTTAGATTAAAAGAACCGGTTTTATCCAAAAGATATCCCGTTAAAGCTGTAGCTATAATTCCACCAAACAAATTATTAGCTAAATTAACAATAGAACTGAGAAGAGAAATGGAGCCTGCAGGCGCAATTTCAGCAGAAATTGACCAGCCGATTGGTGCCGTTGCAGATATACCTGCCAGTCCAATCGAGATACAAATCATCGCTACTACAACACTATTGGTGAAAATAGAACCTAAAAAAACAAACCCTAAGCATAATCCTACAACAATGATCGTGCGATATACTTTTTGACTGTTATATCCTTTTTTTATGAGGTAATCAACAAGCCAACCACCAACTAAAATGCCAGCAAATGTAGCAATTAGCCAAGGGACTGCCGTAAGCAGACCCGATGACATGATATCCATACCGTATTTCTCTTTTAAAAAAGTTGGCAGCCACGTTAACAGTAAATTAAACGTATATCCATAGCCTGTAAACCCAATCATTAGCCCCCAAACTTTTCGATTCGTAAATAATACTTTTAAGGTATGTAAAAATTTTGATGTTTGTTCATCGTTCGCATTTAAATTATTTTCTTGAATATACTTCAGCTCATCATCTGATATGCGTCTATGCTTTTCTGGTTTTTCGTAATAAAACCAAAACAGCAGCGTAAACAGCACGTTTATAATTCCAATGGATAAAAATGCTGTGCGCCAATCAAATTTAGTGATGAGAAATGCTACAAGAGGCGCGCCAAGTACATTTGAAAATTTGGCTGCTGAATCAAACAAAGAATTTGGCAAGCTTCTTTCGTTTGGAGGAAACCATAGAGATGTAGCTTTTGACGCTGCTGGAAAAGCTGAAGCACTCATTATTCCTATTAAAAATCGAACGATATAGAGAAGAAGTTTTCCTTGCAAAAATGCCATCGACATCGTTAATAAACTCCAAATCACCATACCCACTCTTGTTACCCATGCTACTCCGAACCGATCAAGCAAGCTTCCGGCAGGTATTTGCATGATCGTATAAGAATACGTATAAATAGAAAAGACAATTCCGAGCTCTGTTCCCGTTAAGTGAAATGCATCTTGTATTGCAGGAGCGGCCACTGACACCGCTACACGATCAAAATAATTTAAAATAATCATACTGCTTAACAAAGATGAAATGAACCATCGTGTGCGTCCTGTTCGCTTTACTGTATGTTCACTCATAGCTAGCTCCTTTCATCAGTAGTTTGTTCGTTTTATTACCGTAGCATTCTACTTAATACCACAACTTCTTTTGAAAGAAACATACGTTTTCTTCATCCATCATGCAAGAAATCCCTCATGATAAAACATAAAACAAGAAGTAAACAAAAAGAGATTAAGTCATAACTAAATCAATCCAAACTACAGCTAGAAGCAACCACCTACATTCACCATAACAATGAAAAAATCCGAACGATGAATCGAGATTCTCAATCAAGAATCTCGATTCATCGTTCGGATCTTCCTTCACCTAAAATACTTTTGTACCAGCCTCTTTTTTCGCTAACAGTCTATTTGGCTGAAAGTTCACTTTCGGTTACCCACTTGTGATTTTTTACTTTCTCTCCGCCTGTAGTCGGTGCGTAGTCTACCATGTATACCGTTGTTTTTTCGGCTGAATCAATCGTTCCTTTTGCCCCTTTCATACCTTTCATATGATCTGCTTCAAGCGTTACTTCGCTACCTGGCTTTAACTGCTCGTTACCCGCACCTTTTATTTCTTCTTGAATAACCCACTTATGATTTTTTACTTTTTTCCCGCCAGTCTTTGGCGTATACGAAACGGTATAGGCCGTAGTGTCGTAAGCACCAGCAATCGTTGCTTCAGCCCCGTTCATGCCTTTCATATGATCTGCTTTTATAACGGCTTTATCTCCAACTTTATATGTTGGATTCTCTGCTTTTTTTAATCCTTTTGGAACCTCTCCTGAACTAGAGTGATTCATCTCTGAGTGATCGTGCATGGATTCGTTTTTGTCAGCTGAAGGCTTTTCATGACTAGAATCGTTTCCGCATCCGCTTAGTCCAATAATGACAGATGCCCCAAGAATAAATAGCTGTTTTTTCATAACAGTCCCTCTTTTCCACATAATAAACTTTAAAATAAAAATCATTTAATCATTAGAAACAACTTATCTTTGCCTACTCTTCTTCTTTTCTTTATTGTAGCCAGAATTTGTGCAGATTTTGTGAAGATGAAGGTAATTGGGCACGAATAATTCCTGTGCCTAAAAAAGGCCCTCGTATGAATCACTTACCACAAGGAAAAAATATAAAAATAAAAGGAGGAAAGAAACATGCTAAAAATACGCTTTGCTCTGTCCTCACTGTTACTTGCGTTTAGCTTGGTGATTGGAGCCCCTTTTGCTTCCGCACACTCCACTCTCTCATCTAGCGTACAAAAAATAGAAGTAACGTCCATTAAAATGAAAACGCTCAAAACATTTATCGATGAACAAGATATGAATGCATTCACTAACAGTATTAAAAAAGCGCAGCATATGAAACTTCTCTTAGATGAAGAATCTGCTGGGAGCATCGATTGCAAAATGACCATTACCTATGGAAATGGTTCTAGCCGTCATTATTTCATTTGGATTATGGATGATGGACGTGATGTGCTAATTGCTCAGCAAAAACACCCAGAAGACCTTCATCTTAAAGGGTATGAATTGAATCAAAAAAATTCCTTGCACCTAACAAAGCTGCTAAAGAATATTCTTTAGCAGCTTTGCTTTTAGATCACTTTCACCGAGAATGACTCGATGACTCTAATATTTTTTAGTTTATATTGCCCACATAGCATATACTGCTATGACTGCGAGCACGTACAAAATAGCTGAGACGATCCACTTTTTCATATCTTATAGCCTCACTCTCTGCAATCGCAGTGCATTTAATACAACCGATACAGAACTAAAGGCCATCGCGGCTCCAGCGACCCAAGGGGCTAACAGCCCAACTGCTGCAATTGGAATACCAAGCGTGTTGTAGCCCATTGCCCAGAATAAATTTTGCTTAATATTAGAAATCGTTTTTCTACTCATTTCAATCGCATCTGCAATGCTCATCAAGTCTCCTCGCATCAGCGTAATATCAGCGGCTTCCATCGCTACATCCGTTCCTGTTCCGATGGCCATTCCAATATCAGCTAACGCAAGTGCAGGAGCATCATTAATACCGTCTCCTACCATTGCGACTTTTTTACCTTGCTGCTGAAGCTTTTTTACTTCTTCTGCTTTGCCTTCTGGCAACACTTCTGCTATAACGTGCTCAATACCCGCTTGCATCGCAATAGCCTGAGCTGTTTGACGATTATCACCTGTAATCATCATCACTTCTAAACCCATTTCTTTTAACCTGGAAACTGCTTCTTTAGAAGTCACTTTAATGGTATCTGCAACAGCAAGCATGCCGGCATATTTTCCGTCAAGAGCAACGAGCATAACCGTTTTTCCTTCTCGTTCTAAATTTGTCATTTCTTCTAAGGCTGTATCAATATTCACTTTATGTTGGTTCATAAGCTTTCTTGTTCCCACTAACAGCTCTCGCTCTTGTACAGTTGCTTTCACTCCATACCCTGGAATAGCTTCAAAAGATAACGGATCTTGAATCTCTATACCTTTATTTTTTATACCTGCTACGAGTGCTTGAGCGAGAGGATGCTCCGACAAACGCTCAGCCGATGCAACTAACTGCAATAGCTCATTTTCTTCGTAGTCTTGTGCAATACGTACATCGGTTAACTCGGGAGTTCCATTTGTAACAGTTCCCGTTTTATCTAAAAGAATCGTATCGATTTTATGCGTTGCTTCTAAATGCTCCCCGCCTTTAAACAAAATACCAAATTCTGCTGCGCGGCCCGACCCCGCCATAATGGAAGTTGGAGTAGCTAAGCCTAACGCGCATGGACATGCAATCACTAGTACGGCAATGAGCTTTTCTAAAGCCGGTGCAAATTCGCCAGGCGCAATCCAAATATACCAAACAAAGAAAGTAAGAAGTGCAATTCCGACTACAATTGGCACGAATATACCTGAGATATAATCAGCTAATCGCTGAATAGGCGCTTTAGAACCCTGCGCTTCTTCTACTACTTTAATAATTTGCGCAAGCGCCGTCTCCCTGCCAACGTTTGTAGCTTTTATTTTTAGAAAACCATTTTTATTAAGTGTGGCCCCAATGACTTTATCTCCAATGTTTTTATCTACCGGTACGCTTTCACCTGTCAGCATGGACTCATCTAAGGCCGATTGCCCTTCAATAATCTCTCCGTCTACAGGCACTTTTTCACCAGGCTTAATAAAAATAACTTCGCCTTTTTGGACTTCTTCCACTGGAATTTCAACTTCCGCTCCGTCTCTTATGACAACGGCCGTTTTAGCCTGTAAGCCCATCATCTTTTTAATCGCTTCTGAAGAACGGCCTTTGGCATTGGCTTCAAATAATTTCCCTAAAAGAATCAGCGTAATTAATATAGCGCTCGTTTCATAGTAAAGCTGAGCTGTATGAACAGATGAGCCAAGCGATTTAAGAGAAGAGTATAAACTATAGAAATAAGCTGCGCTTGTGCCTAGTGCTACTAAAACATCCATGTTGGCACTTTTGTTACGCAGAGCTTTAAATGCACCTACATAAAATTGTTTCCCTACCACGAATTGAACAGGCGTAGCTAAAGCGAGCTGAACCCATGGATTCATCAGCATATGAGGTAAAGGAATAAACGACGTAAACGTAAAATGACTAACCATTGCCCATAATAACGGTACGCTTAAAATAAACGAAAACCAAAACTTTCCTCTTTGTTTACTCAGTTCTTTTTCTCGGTAGCTTTGCTCTTCTTCTCTTTCTTCCGACTTTAGCTTTGCTCCGTATCCAAGTTTTTCAACTCGCTGCGTTATATCTTGCGGAGCTATTTGAGAAGGGCTGTATTCAACAGAAGCCGTTTCTAAAGCAAGGTTAACACTTGCCTTTGTCACGCCTTCTAATTTGTTTAACCCTTTTTCAATACGAGTCGAACAAGCGGCGCACGTCATACCAGTAATAGCAAATTCGGCTTTTTCATTTACAACTCCGTATCCAAGCTTTTCGATTTTTTCTTCAAAGGCCTGTGGACTTGTTTTAGACGGATCAAATATGATAGTAGATCTTTCTAAAGCCAAATTCACGTTTGCTTCTTTTACACCTTCTATTTTTTTTAATCCTTTTTCAATTCGATTTGAACACGCTGCACATGTCATACCCGTAATTTGCAAGGTGGATTCTTTTTGTTTGTCACTCACCGCGTTTCGCCTCCTATTATATACCTACAAGGGGTATATTTTTCTCCTAAATCAAGCGTGCGAAGGTATTCGCACGCGATGCTGTTTATGCTACGTCATAACCTTGGTCATCAATAGCCTCTTTAATATCTTCGACCGTTACTTGACTTGGATCAAATGCAACTGTTACTTTTGCATCTTCTAAGCTTACTTCTACGCTTTTAACGCCATTAAGTTCGCCTACACCGCCTTCAACAGCTTTGACGCAATGACCGCAAGACATTCCTTGTACTGATAATGTTACGTTTTCCATTTCTAGCATCTCCTTTATTTCATTAATCGTTTAATGGTTGTTAATAATTCATCTACTACTTCTTCATCACCATCTTGCACACGTTCTACAATGCAATGCTTCAAGTGACCTTCAAGCAAAATTTTACTTACACTATTTAAGGCAGACTGCGCAGCTGCGATTTGAGTAATCACGTCGTCACAATACGTATCTTTCTCGATTAATCCTTTAATTCCTCGAATTTGTCCTTCAATTCGATTTAATCGGCTTGTTAGATTTTTTTTCACTTCTGGAGAATGGTGACTTTTTCTTTCACTATTTATCATACAACATTTTTCTTCACTGTTCATGTGATTCGCTTCGACCATCTAACATCCTCCCTTCATGACTTCATCATACTATACCCCCCTACCCTATGTAAAGGGAAAAGGTCGCTTACTTTATCTTTCCACCAATTCCGATAGCTATGCTCATATCATTTTCAACTAACATCAACCCACTTATAGCCTATTCCCCATACGGTTTGCAGGTATTCGTCTACAGGAAAACCCGCTTTTCTAAGCTTATCCCGAACATTTCGCACATGGGAGTCAATAGTACGATCTCCAATCTCAGCCTCATATCCCCACACTAACACAAGCAAGTCGTCTCGGCTGAACACACGATTTAAATGCTGAAGAAGTAATCCCACTAATTCAAACTCTTTAGGGGTCACTTGAATGTAATGATTTTTATATTGTAATACGTGGTCTTCCTTGCTCCATACTAAGCCTTTATAGGTGATTTCATTCTTTTCTTTTAAGGAACGTCTAAGAACCGCGCCGATGCGTGCAACCAATTCTTCTTCGCTAAACGGTTTAGTAATATAGTCGTCTGCTCCTATATTTAATCCTTTTACTACATCTAACGTTTGGCTGCGGGCTGTGAGCATAATGACCGGTAGATCAGACATTTTTCTTACTTTTTGACAAATCTCCCACCCATCTTCGCTTGGCATCATAATATCTAATAACATCAAATCTGCTTTGTTACCTTCATAAAGATAGCGCAGCGCTTCTGTGCCTTTTTCAAATTTTATACATGTAAATCCGTTTGGCAGCAGATAAAGCTCTAGTAAATCCAGCATCCTTGCTTCATCATCAACTAATAAAATAGTGGCCATCCTATCCATCCTCTCTTAATGCAATCTCTACAGCCGTTCCTTTTCCCCTCTCGCTTATGATTGTTATTTCTCCTCCATGAGCTTCTACAATCTCTTTTACAATTGATAAGCCTAATCCGTATCCTCCGCTTTTTCTCGAGCGAGATTTTTCTACTCGATACAGCTTGTCAAATACGTAAGGCAGATCTTGTTCTGGAATGCCTATTCCTTGATCTTTAAGGGTTATTGTCAATGATTCAACTGATTTTTTTACAATTACCTCAATTTTAGTTCCTTCTTTTGAATATTTCATTGCGTTATCAAGTAAATTGATAATCACTTGCTGAAATCTTTCAGGATCTAGTGAAATGTAAAGACTTTGAGGGCAGCTTATGTCAAGCTCCATCTCTTTTTCTTTTAAAGCTAAATGAAAATGCGCGCATATGGTGTGCAAATACGTAGCCAGTTCTACTTTTTGTTTTTGAATAAAAAACGTGTGCTGATCCAGCTGCGCCAGCTGAAACAAATCTTTGACTAACTGTGAAATTCTTTCCGCTTCTTCTTCCACAATAGCAAGATATTTATCACGTTCTTGCGGTGTATTAGCAGGCCTTCTCGCAACGTCTGCATATCCCTTTAAATACATCAAAGGAGTCTGAAGTTCATGTGAAATGCTGCTTAAAAATTCATTTCTCTCTTTTCGTAACCGCTGTAGCTCATTTGCTAGCGACTGAATGGACATTCCCAATTGTCCAAGTTCATCTCTTGAATGAGCACCAAGCTTTACAGACAAATCCCCTTGACTCAGCTTCTCTGTTGCTTTTTTCATCTTGATTAAAGGAGCGGTTATAAATTTAGACAGAGCAAAAATAGTCACAATCGAAAATAAAATGGAAACAGCTCCCGCTACGTAAAAATGATGCTGTAGTCTCGCAATCATTTCGTGAATATCATTTGTGTTTTTGAACATATAAACCGTTCCGAACTGCTGACGGCCTTTTTCAATAGGTGATGCTGTGGCGATATAAGGTTTTCTTTTCCAGTCGCCTTGCATAATTTCACCTTTGTATGTAAGAGACTTCCCTTTCCATTTCTCTACTGCTTTTCTTGCACCTTGAATTAAAGGCCTAGACGAACTGATAATTTTTCCTGTTTTATCTGTTATGACAACATCAGTTTCTGCTTCAGATTCCATCAGTGCAACATGGTTAAGCGTAGCCGAATCATGATGCTTCTCTAATACTTCCCGGTGACTATTTCCTCTTAAACGCAAACTTTCTAATTCCTCCGAAATTCGTGTGTTGGCAAGACCGCTATATAAGTAAAAAAAGAGAGCCGCTTCAATTAGTAAAATGAACATTAAAAATAAGAGTCCAAGCTTAATAGAAATTCGATTCATTTATTCACATCCTTTGCTTTCATTATAAAAGTAATAATTGAAGAAACTGTGCAGAATAAAGCATATATGATTGAATAACTATTATTCTCTGACAGTTTACCACAGGTATCTGACAGCTTAGCGTATAAAGTACGTTTATCATACCGTAAATTTCGAGCTCACTAAGCACGCAGCACTACATAATCCAAACGCAAAAAAAGTGGAGACATAACGAAATCCCTCCAATCCACAGTTAGAAGCACCTATATACAGGAAACCTACGTTCACCATATCAATAAAATCCACAAAAAATCCGAACGAGTTGGATTCTCCATCAAGAATCTCACTTCATCGTTCGGATTTTCCTTTAACTAAAATATTTTTGTCCCAGTCTCTTTTTATTTAACAATGATAACAGGACATTCTGCAGATTGAGCAACTTCGTGACTTACACTTCCTAAAAATGTCTCTTTCACAAAGCCCTTTCCTTGACTTCCTATTACAATGACGTCTTGTTGATTGCCATGTGCGTATTCGATAATTTTCTTTGAAGCGGTGCCCTCTAAACCGTATGCCTCATATGGAATACCTGATTGAGTTAAATGATTATGAGCTTCAGATAAAATATCGCGGTTTTCTTCTTCTATCAGTGCGTCTAAGTCAACGCTAAAAACAGGCTGCTGCAAGTGAATTCTTTCCTTAATATGTACAATTGTCAGCTTATTAGCATTTACGCTTTTAGCTAGTTTACTTGCATGTTGAATAGCACGAATAGAAGGTGCCGAACCGTCAAAGGCGACTAAAATTTTGTTATACATATAAAGAACCCTCTCTCTTTTTGTTCTTTCGTGATGCGATGTCATCTAGATGCTTTAGATGATAAAGCAAAAAATAATAAAGTAAGAGACTTCTTGATTTTTGCTTTATCACCCATACTATACTTTTACCGCTTTCAGAAAAACAAAACATTTATCCGTTTTTTTCCATATAAAAAGCCTTTGCTCACTAGAAGCAAAGGCTGATTGTTTATGTTAGTAGGTTATTTAACAAACTTCTTTTAACTCTTCAGTTAAACGTAAAAAAGTTTCTTTATCTCTTTTTTCTAAAGACTGATCAATTTGCAGTAAAAGCTGTGCTTTTTTAAAGTCACGAAGAGATTTGTTTAGCACTAGTTGAGCTGCTGTAGCGTCTGATACTTTTACTTCTTCTTGTGTCATTTTGCGGGACGTATAGTTTTCCATTACAAGTCAACTCCTCATCCTTTTCGCTATTATATAAGAAATCATATAATTATTCAAATATTTTTTCTTATTTTTCATTTTAAATGTGCCTCTAAAAATGAGGTTTGGACATGCCCAAATCATTTTAATCCAAAGGCGAGCGAATTGAATTGATTTCCGTGCAGGGCTTCGCTTTCCGCGGGCGTCCGGTGAGCCTCCTCATCGCTTACACTCCTGCGGGGTCTCACCTGTTTCGCTTTTCCCGCAGGAGTCTTCGCCTTGCCCTCCAATCAACAGCTAGAAGCAACAGAAGATACAAAATCCACGTTCACCATCACCATGAAAAAATCCGAACGAGTTGGATCCTTTATCAAGAATCTCGATTCATCGTTCGGATTGTCCTTCAACTAAAATACTTTTGTCTCAGCCTCTTGATATCACAACCACTCTGGACGTGAAGAACCTCGAGGAACCAGAACCGTCTTATATTCCCCTGGAGTTTCCGACATTTCGATTTGTTCTGTAAGCCCTTGGTACAACCCTAAAGGTGTTGGGGCTGTAAAGAGATCCGGTGCAATGTACTCGTGCTTTTCTGATGAACCAGCTGTTTGATGAACGTACGCTTTGTCATAGATGCCCATTGATAAAATCCATAAAGATACGCGATCCAATGATACACGCACGCGGTAGCTGCCTCCTTCTTTTGCTCTTCTTTCCAGTGCCATTAAAGCACCGACTTCAAGCAGCCAAGAAACCGCATAATCATTGACAACTACAATAGGAGGCAGCTTAGGATTTTCTGGCGATCCTTCTAACGCCATGACTCCCGTTACGCTTCCCGCTGTTTGGTCAAATCCATTTCTTTTTGCCCACTCTCCTTGCGTTCCATGCAGGTTAACGGTGCAGTGGACGATTCCTGGTTTTAATTTTGCACACTCTTCAGCGGTTAGACCGTATCTCTCTAGGAATCCGTATCGACGGTTCGCAAAAAAGATATCTGCTCCTTGTAGAAGTTCAACCATTTTTTCTTTTCCTTCTTTTTCACCAATATCCAGCGTTGAAGAGCGCATACCGACATTAGACGTAGCGTAAATCGTATCATGCTCCCAGTCCGTTGGCTTCCAAATATTTAACACGTCCGCACCGTGTAAAGCGAGTGCTCTACCAAATCCTGCTCCTGCAATAACATGACCAAGGCCTAATGCTCGAACACCATCTAGCGGCGTTTTAGGATTCTTTGAAAAAGGAATCGGCTCACTTTCTCCAATCTTTTCAATTTCAATTAAAGGAAGCTGCGCTATTTCTTCATACACGGACTCATTCATAAACTCTTCAATTGTCCGCACAACAGGCATGATAACTCCTCGCTCCGCTGCAGCTTTCTCTAATTCTTCTGCATTCCAACCGCGAATTGCTTTTGCCACTGCATCAGGGTCTTCTATACAATTTAACAACTTTAGCGTTTCATGCTTAGAGCGTGGATATGGATTCAGCGGCATCACCCATTTGTCATCTTTTGTTTGATAAAAGCGAAAGCCTAATGGGTTATATGGATCATTTGCTTTACTTGGTGCGTACCCATTAAGCTTTTCCCATTTTTTATCGTAAAAAGGTGATAATCTTCGGATCGCTTTTCGTAAATCCATATGAATATCTTGACCTTTTCCTCCGCGTATTCTCCAAATTTTTGAGACAGCTACTGATTTAGCAACTAGTGCAATGGCTGCTGCTGAGGCAAGGCGCAGCGTACTAGGAACAACCGGATCTTCTCCGTAAAACGTAATGCTTCCTCCGCTGTCTTTTGCTGATAAACCGACCGCTTGAAGCACATTTTCCAGCTCTTGATAGATATCAAAATCACTATTATCCGTTACACGATTTTCATTTGCTTTCACAATAGATTTTGTTAGCTGATCTTTCGTAATGTTGCTCACGTATAGTCCCTTCTTTCCTCTTATAATTACCTCATTATGTCCCTGCTTGCTGAAGTTATGCCCTCATCGAGTTAAATCAAAACACCTCAAATATAACCTTTACGTTAACGTTAATAATATCTTGAAACGAATGTATCATATATCACTTGGGCGAACAAATAATTTGTTTCATAGACAAACAAAAGCGCTTTATGTTTTTGTACATAAAACGCTTTTGTTCTACTTCATATTTTCTTTTTTGACCTACTTTTCGATTGGTTTTTTTAATGCATGTAAATTTTCTTCTGCAGAAAGCATGACTTGGTTCATAATATCTTCTGCATCTTTAATTGCTTGGTTATAAAAGTGAGGACCGATATGTTCTTTAATAAACTCTAATACATTTTCTGCAGCAAATTCACTGATTTCTTCATCTCGTTCGTTATAAAAAAACGTTTGAATTTCATTCAGCATTTTATCTTTATCTTCTTTTGAAAAATTAATAAACATAAACAAAACTCCTCTTTACATTGATATCTGTCTACCTGACATGATAGCAAGAGGAGCTGAGAAAATGCAGTCTTTTTTTCTTGTTGTTTTTGTGTACAATATTTATGCTAAATTTAATTAGCTAGACACCTTCATAGCCGGTTTTTCTTTTATGCGGCTCGAACGTTTTTTCATATCCTGTAAAATTTCTAGATATCTCTTTTCCGTCAACTCATATTTTGCGAGTGGAACAAGTGACAACAAGCAAAGGATGCCTGGAATGATCGTAAAGATTAAAGCAATCCAAATGAGTGTGCTGTGTGACTGAATTTGATTTGGCACATAGCCCACCGCTGAAAGGATGTACCCGCCTACTGCTCCACCCACTGCTGAAGCAACCTTTGTTTTGAAAATATTCGTAGAAAACACCATTCCTTCCGCTCGGTTCCCCGTTTTCCACTCGCCGTATTCTACACAGTCAGCGAGCATAGATGTTTGAGCAATGTTGCTAACTCCACCGCCGAAAGAAGCTAAAAAGCTTAAAATCATTACCGGCATAACGTGAAAACCGGTTACAAACATTGTAAGAGTGGCTACAGCATTTAGCACAATTCCCCCTATTGCTGCACGTTTCTTTCCAAATTTATTTGAAATGAAAGGAGACGCGATCGCTCCTACAATTTGTGCTGTAAAAAATAAGGTTAAATAAAGAGACGCGATATTCTCTGCATTTAAATTGTATTTAAAATAGTAAATAGAAAACGTAGTTCGAATTGTTAAAATCGTTTCAACTAAAAGCATCGAGAAAATTAGATAACGCAACGGTTTATTTTGAATAAATAAGTTCCAAACTGCTTTTGGCGTCTGCTTTTCCTGTCTTTTTACGGTATAGTTTTCTTTTACTCCTGAAAATGTAATAATCATTGTAATCATTAAGATACACGCATAAATAAGACTAAGCATAAACCAGTTTCCAAAATAATGAGCTAGTGGAAGAGTTAATAAACTAGCAAATAAAGACCCTACTGCTGCAATGGTTCTAGGAAAAGCTACTACTTTATTTCGTTCTTTTACATCTTGTGTAATCGTTGCTGAAAGCGACCAATAGGGAATATCCATGATGGCAAAACTTGTTCCCCACGCAATATAGGTGATATAAGCGTAAATTAATTTTCCTGTATGAGAAAGATCAGGACTAATAAAACACGCGACTGTAGCAACGGCTGCAAAAAATCCCCCTATTAAAAGATAAGGCCTAAACTTACCAAATCTCGTTTCTGTGTTATCAACAATCATTCCGATAATAATGTCTGCAATCCCATCCCATATCCTCGCAATAAGAAATAAAGTTCCTACAGCTGCGGCATTTAATCCTACGCTGTCCGTATAAAAAATCATTAAATATGTACTTGTTAATGCATAAATAATATTGTTTCCAAAACTCCCCATTCCGTATGATAATACGGTTTTTAGAGAAACTTTTGACTGTACCCCCATGCTCATATAACTTAACTCCCTTCTCCTATAAAACGCTTTCATATCATTGGTGACTAGAATCTCATTACTATATGAGATTCTAGTCTTCTATTACGGCTGCATATTTTCCACAACTCGACTTTCGTAAGGCTGCAGAACAATATCTTTAAATACTTTTACTTCTGGCGTATGGTTCATAAGGAAGTAATAACTTTTCTCTCCAAGCTTGCGAGGATATACTTCAATCCCCTCTTCACTTTCCGTATGCTCAATATGCTGCTGTTTTACAATATCAAGCGCAATTTTTTCAAACGTTTGCCCTTCAATTCCACAGCCTACATAATAAACCGTTCCGCGACCAAACTGATTTTTTGTTACAGCGGCTTGACTATAAAATGGATCATCATACTCATACAGCACTTCAGCTGTTACAGGTGTGACAATGTCTCTCCACACGGACGCACTTGACTGCTCTCCTTCATACGGTCCTACCCCTTTAATAGCTGCTTTTTGAGTAGAAGACAGTGCTTCCACTTCCTGAATTTCAATTCCCGTTATTTCTTTTACATATCCGGGCAGCGTCTGTTTAAAGTGAATATTATTTTGTTTGTCTTTAATGCCGGTTCTAAACGTAAAAATGATGACGCCGCCGTTTTCAGTAAATTCAGTAAATCTTTTACCTAGTTCTTCATCAATGATCTGCAAAGCCGGAACAACCAGTACTTTATAGCTTGAAAAATCTCTCGAAGCAGGAATAACATCAATAGGTGTATTCAACTTATAAAACGGTGTATATCCTCGAAGCAGCTCTTGCGTAAAGTCAAATCCTTCACTTTGCTGCTGAAAGCGCCATGACCATATATTTTCATAGTCATATAAAACGGCAATATCCGATTTAATATCAGACTTCAGTACATGTTCGTAATGAACGATTTCACTAAATAACGACTGAACTTCTTTGTAGCGTCTTCCATAATGATTATCGTGACCTACAACTCCATAGCAGTACTGCTCGGCTCCTCTTGTCATTCCGCGCCAACGGAAATACAGCATATTCGTACATCCATGAGCAAACGCCTGATAAGACCACATTTTTGCTTGGTTAGGTCGCGGAAGATAACCGATGATATCATGACCTTGGGCGCCCATTAATTCCTCTACAATCCAGAAGTTTTTATGTAGCAAACCTCTATTAAAATCATGCCCTAGTGCAATATGAGCCGGGGTAATGGGCTCTGTTTGACCGCCCCATACCGGATAATTGTCATAAGATACAAAGTCCATTACTTCTAGATTTTCTTCATGATCAAACCATTTATCAAAAAAGCCCCCTGATACGTTCGTTGTCAACAGCTGGTGATCACCTTTATATTTCTTCACAATCGCCGTTTGTTCGTGAGCGTATCTGTTTAACGAAAAAGAACGAAAGCGCGCCCAGTCAAGCTTTAGCGAAGGGCTGTGTGTCGTAATTGTTTTTACGGGCATAGGCACTTCAGTAAACTCGTTATATGTTTGTCCCCAGAAAATAGTGCCATACTTTTCATTTAGCTCATTGATATCTTTATATTTTCTTTCCAAAAACTGCTGAAACTCTTTATGACATTGTTCGCAGTAACACATGTCACTGCCTTCATGGCCAAATTCATTGTCAACTTGCCATGCTACGATTGCTTCTTCTGAGCAGTAGTGCTTTACGAGTTGTTCTGTAATCTGAGCGCTATACTTCCGATAAAGAGGCGAATTAAAACAATATTGACGTCTTCCTCCAAAGGCTCTGACCGCCCCGTTTTCATCTTTCGATAAAATAGAAGGATGCTGCTTCGCAAGCCAAGCCGGAAAAGTGGCAGTAGGCGTACCAAACATAACATCAATATTCTGTTTTTTAAGCTTATTGATAACGCTATCAAAAAAGGAAAAGTCATATTCACCTTCTTTAGGCTCCATTAGATGCCAAGCAAACTCTCCTATTCTTACCATGTTTGATCCTAGCTCTTTAATGTCTTGGATATCTTCTTCTATCATATTCTCTGGCCAATGTTCAGGGTAATAATCGACACCGATGTACATTTTTCTCTACTCCTATCTATTTCTTTATTTCATTAAATGAACGATTTGCTGCTACTTGTTAAGCTCTACTCGGAAACGGTGATCAAAAGCAAAAAAATCATATTTATTTTCTTCATAAATAAATTTCTATTCAACTTTCAAGATACATACTTCCTAATCTTTTAAAACGCTTACAAGTTTATTTTATGAACTTTATTCAAAATATTCAATGGTAAAAATTTAGAGAAAAACATCCTTTTTTTGCTCTTTATTAAAATAAAGAATAAAACGCTTACAAAGACAAATGTTTTTATAATTCTTATATATATCTTCCCTCACACTTTCCACATCCACATTTAGGTAATAAATTGCTTGGAAAACAAGCGTCAAAAGTTATTTCTTTCATCCATGTTATCTATCAATTAGTAAGAATCATTTGACCTATCTATAAAATAGTAAAAATTACAGAGCAGGTTTTTACCATTATTAACACATTAAACCTACGTTCACCATCCCAACAAAAAAAGACCGCACAATTAATCAATAATCTCGATTAATTGTGCGGATACTTCTTGGGCTAAAATATTTTTGTTCCGCCTTTTACTTGCAGCTGATTATAAACACACCTTTTACCGGTTTGTGTTCATGCAGCTTCCATTTATACAAAGCTCTTCACACTTACATAGGGCTTATACAAGGGTAATAAGGCGAACGGCTGTCTTTAATGCTATAATAACTTTCGTATGCAAAATATCACTACTAGCATTTAAATCATACATAGCCGCTGCACCTTATTTTCGTATCATTTAAAATAAAGGAATTTTAAAGAGAAAAGTGAATAGTATAAACATACACTTTATTTATTATCTCTTTTTAATTTTCATATATTCATTGCTTTTAAAGGAGAGGATATCATGCCAGGAGCAACAAGCATGGTCGTAATCGGAATTACTGCCTTAATTGTATTTGGACCGAGTAAATTGCCGGACATAGGACGAGCATTTGGACATTCCCTGCGAGAATTTAAAAATGCAGCGGAAGGAATTATACAGGATGACGACAAAAAAACTCCAGAGGATACCACTGAAAATAAAGAGGAAAAATCCTAATTTTTATGTAAATAAAAGTTATACAGACTAAAAAGCCCACTTTTCACGTGCAGTGGGTTTCTTTTTTGATGTATGATAGTAAAAAATAGTAAAGAAAGAGGGTAACTTTTTGTTTAAATCGAAACTGCATTTTTGGACATTAGAACTATTAATGATTGCTTTACTGATTTACATTTGTAAACATATTTCGTTTGTTTTTCTACCAATCGGTGTGTTTATCTCCACTTTGTTTTTCCCTATTCTCGTAGCTGGTTTTCTTTTCTTTTTATTCGAACCAATTGTGTCATTTCTCACAAGAAAAAAAGTGCCAAAAACACTGGCCATCTTATTATTATACGTTGTTTTTATCGGCGTAATTGCTTCTATTATAGGCGGTGTGGGACCTACTTTATCTAAACAATTAACTGATTTGGCTAAAAATATTCCGTCTTATATTGTAGAAACGAGAGAGTACATAAATGATTTATCTAACTCAAGATGGTTTAACTGGCTCGTTGAACAAAAATATGTGTCCCTCGATCATATTGAAGAGTCACTTTTAAACTACGCGTCTACTTTACCTACGAATCTCACAAACAGTATTTCATCTGTTTTAAGCGTCGTAACAAATATTACACTTACGGTTGTAACCGTTCCTTTCATTCTTTTTTATATGCTTAAAGACAGCCATAAACTTCGTAAAAATACGCTGCGTATAGTTCCTGCTTCTTACCGAAAAGAAACGTTACGTACAATGAAAGAAACAACAAATACGCTAGCTACTTATATTCAAGGCCAAATGCTCGTTTGTTTATTTGTCGGTATTAGTACATTCATTGGTTACCTCATCATCGGGTTACCCTATGCATTGATACTCGCACTAATAGGAGCCCTTACTAATATTATCCCGTACGTCGGCCCTTTTATTGGCGTAGCACCTGCTTTAATCGTAGGTTTATTATACTCTCCTACAAAAGCGATATTAGTAATTATCGTCGTCGTAATCGTTCAACAGCTAGATGGGAACATTATTTCTCCGCTGGTAATTGGAAAGAAATTAAACACTCATCCTTTAACAATTATTATTTTATTGCTTGTTGCTGGTAATATTGCAGGAATACTCGGAATGATCTTAGCGATTCCGGCTTATGCTGTAACAAAAACAATTGTGATAAATATTGTAAGAATGATTCAATTCAGAAACAAATCTGTCAAATTATAAAATGCCGAGGCAATCCAATAGAAGCTGATAAAAAAGCATTTTAGTTGAAGTTAAATCCGAACTATTAATCTGATTAATAGTTCGGATTTTTTGTTGTCATATTGAACATAGGGTTTGTGCAGCTGCTTCTAGCTGTTGATTGGAGGGCAAGGTGAAGACTTCTGCGTGAAAAGCGGAAGTCTTCAACGGAACTCAACAGCGGTGTCACAAGCGGTTCAGCTCCTCTATCTCATTTGTTCGTCTTTAGATTGGGGTAATTTCTTTATGTCCTAATGTCTTTTATCTTCCCATGGGTTCAGCACTGACACACCATCAGGTGATTTCCATCCGGATCTTTAAATGTAAACCAATGATTGTGTTGAATTCCTGTCGTTAGCTCTACTTTTTTCTGCTTCATATATTCATAAGCTTCTTTGATATCATTTGTATTCAAATGAAAAGCTGGCGTTTTCAAAAGCGTATTTTTTGAATAAGTTTTGCTATCTAATACAATCCCTGTTCCATTCATAGGTATCACATATAAATGATCATATAAAATGTCTCCATCTGCTATCAAACCTAGTATGTCACAATACCAATCTCGTGCTTTTTTTATGTCCTTTACAGGAATAAAAACCGTGCCTACTTCATTTAATATAGGGTTCATTTATGACCTCCGGTATGGGTTTAGTAGTTTTACAACGTATTCTCTTTTAATCGCTGATATCCTTTTATTTTGAGATACTTTCTATCAGTCCATTAAACTCGGTGGCAGAATTAGCGGTCTTGCAGACACGGTTATCCTCCATACATAAGCTACACGGCAAATATATATGCTACATGACCAAATGTAGATTACTAAAAAAGAAAATAAGAAAATCTCCCCCTTCCTCTGCTTTGCACGTGTATAATGAAAAATAGACTATAGATAGTAGCCTTTTTTTGTTTGTAGCATCGAACTTTCGTGCATTACAATAGATTTAAAGCCACTATCCAGCTAAGAATTAAAATGAATAACTTAAGGTTAAGGAGGTTAGATGTGTATGGATTATTCATCTTTACTCATACGCGAAGTCATTGATAGAGTATCTAAATTACGCCTCTTATCTGTTTATAATGAAAGTATAAAAGGTGATTTAGAAAGCACCATCCTCCCTCTTTATCAGCAGCACTTTGAAAATAAAGATGTAAACGAAGCGTTGAGGATTTTAAAAAAAGACTTTCTCAATCGTACGAAACGCAGATGGTTAGATGCTGCTATACGCGACTATGAGCAAAAAAAGCCTAAGAAGAATAAAGAGCTGATTGGCGAATACAAAGCGCTAACAGCTTATTATAAAACGAATGGAAAAGAACTCTTTTGCAAACAGTTTGAAAACGTATCATCTCCGGAAGAAGTCATTGATAAACGAATTGGTATCCTACGTGAATGGAGTCAAGAAGATAGCTTCTTCTTAACGGATTATCCTTATATTCATCAAAAAACCAAGACCCAGCGAGAAAAAGCAATCCATACGGATATATCTATTATTATTGGGCTTACTATACTGGACCCAAGCTTCCAAAACGGAAATCATAGTATTATTGAGAGCCCTTTTTCAACTGTAGAGAATCCTTTTTTCTCTAACTCAAGAGCAAAGCTTCTCGTCGAGCAACCCCTATTAGAGAAAGAAGGAAAAGAATATTTCTTAAGTACTTATAACTCTGAAGACGGGACAGATTACGAATTGTTAATAGAAAAAGAATACGCTGAAGAAAATGGAAATAAAATTAGTGATTTAGATCGGTTTGATTATAAAGTGTTTTTAGAGATCATGAGCCAGCGCGACGAATTGTTCGCTACACAAAAAATTATTAACGTAAAAATTGGTGATCTTGTGAAAGCACTCTATAAAACAGACAGTAAGCGCAACTATCAGATGATAGAAGAAAGAATTACAAAAATGAAGCACTACAGCATGACAAAAGTACAGCATAATAAGAAAATTGCCTACGGTATTTTTGACTTTGTGGATATTACTACGATGCCAAACGGAACGCGAATTGCTGAAATTCACGTCAATGAAGTGATATATAGAGACTATATTCAACGCCAAACGGTGCGTATTTATAAAAACAAAGTAGAAAAATTAAGTTTAGACGCCGCTTATCATTTGCTATTCGTTATGCAAAAAGAGCGTCTCATTTGCTATGAAACAAAATCTTCATACAATGTCACAAGAGATTATTTATATTTTTCGACAAGAGTCCGCTTTCGAAAAAGACGAAAAAAAGAAAACCTTGTCGAAATAGAAACAGCCTTAGATGAGCTAGTCGAACAAAAACTAGCTGTCCAATCCTATAAAAGAGTGGGCCAAGTGTTTCAGATTACCTTTATTCCTGTGGGAGAAAGTGAAGTAAAAGACTTACTAGCTGGCGATTACGAATATGCTCCCCTTTCTATTTATCAAAACGTAACAAGTTCTATAGGCTAAAAAAGAATGCCCTTATAATCTTTATAAGGGCATTCTTTTTATCTATGTACTATTAATCACTGCATTTTTTGCTCCACATTTCCGTGCAAAAGTGTTTTTTTGCTCCAATTCTCCATGTAAACATATTGTTTCCCCTGCTAATATAGCTATTAAACTTCACCTTTCTTATCTTTTTGTGAACTTTTTATGTCTAAAAAAGTATTTATAATTGTTTTTTGCTCCAGATTTCCGTACAAAAGTGTCGTTTTTCTTTCTATACTGCATTTACTATAAGTTTGGCTCCAATCTTCCGTGCAAATATGCCACTTTTACATAAATTTTCTTGTGATAGCGACTTTCCCTCTTCGTTTCCTTCAATTTTTGCTCCACATCTCCGTGCAAAAGTGTTTTTTGCTCCAGATTTCCGTGCAAACATGCCACTTTCTTAAAAAAACACTATTTTTGCTGCAAATGTTTGTTTTTCCACTTTGAAAATGTGAACTTTTTGTGTCTCAAAAAGGGCATTTTTCTTTTTTTTGTTCCTATTTTCCGTGCAAATGTGTCACTTCCTTGCCTGAATCTTTACTTTTATCATTTTTGCTCCTATTCTCCGTGCAAATATGTCATTTTTACATCAAATTTTTTTTGAATTTGTCGCATTTTGTGTATTTCATCCGTCATAATACGACATTTAGCTTAAGAATGCTGTTTTATCAACGTTTATGAAATATAACGCTATTTTTGCTCCACATCTCCGTGCAAATATGTCACCTTTTAAATAGATGTCTCGTCCCTTGCTATCACTAGTCTTTTAAAAAAATGCACCATTTCCCCGTGCAAATATGTCATTTTACAGCCTATATGACTGTGTCTATACTGTAAAAGACGACGTATATAGTTTTGGAAAGGAGGTCACTACATGAGTATACAAAAGCTGGCACTAAAACGGCACACCCTTGTAGCAAATAAACTGCTGATTGTCATGAGCGGCTTAAATAGAAACACGAAACGAGGCAATAGCTATTACTATGAAAAACATTCATTTGGTCTTGCGAAAAACTTTGTAGATATAAAGTGGACGGGTTCTCTGATGAAGCAAATTTTAGCTTACGTAGCCAAATGTAACAGCCAGGGTCATATTTCAATTATTTCTGAGCAAGAACTGGCTAATACAATCCAATGTTCCGTTCGGACCGTTCAAAATAATAATAAGCTTTTAGAAGACTATGACATCATTCGCTGGGATCGTTTATGGGGAGACTATATTCAAGTTTCTTTAAACAACTATTTAGAGGATTTTTTAGATTTACATATAAAAGAAGCTGCTGATGTTCAAAACATATCATATAATCCTGAAATGCTTGATGAAGATAACAATACATATACTTCAAAAGGTGGTTATACTTCTGTTTCGATGGAAGTGATTTATCAATTGCTGGCTATTAAAAATATCAACATGCTGCGTCTGGCTTTACGTGCGTTGTACGTATACGAATCTGATGTAAACGTAAAGAAAGATTCAGAAGCGCTTCTATCTTACACTGAGGTAAAACACATTCTTCCAAAATACATTGGCTATAAAGCTGCTATTAAAGAAATGGCTAGTAAATTGAGTACAATTTTCCGTATCGATGTGCTAGAAAAAGATGATTGTGTCAAAACATTATTAGAAGAAAAGCAGCCAAGAAAATCAATTATTGAAAAAATCAAGGATGGTTTTATTTTAAGCTTTAATTTAACTGGTGCTCATGATAGTAAAAAACAAAAAGAAATCGAAAAAATTCGTGGAGAGCATACATTTGCTCAGTTTAAGAATTTCTTTAAATCTTTTGGCCATTATTCAATTAAAAAAGAAGATATTCATTCCATTGTACATGAGTTTGGTTTAGATATAATCGAAAAATCATTAACGTCCGTTCAGCGTCACTTACAACAAACTTACATAGAAGAAAGTATGGATGCATTTCGACCTCTTGTGCATGAAATGGAGTCAAACTTCTTTACGTATATCCGCAAAATTGCCAACGGGTATTATCAGGCAAAAATTAACGCTCTATAATACTCTTTTTTGTTATGCCTTTTTTTACTCATTTCTACTCTATTTTCCTTCCATTCTTTCTTTCTCTTTAACTTACTCAAACATACACGTCTGTGAGCTACGATAAATCCCTTTAAATGATAATGATTTTCATTTTCGTGAAAAAAATCAACTAAATGAACAAAAAACACAATAAATAAACGTTATTTTCCGAACTACTGCGTAGAAAATATGGCCGTTATAAAAAAATCCTATATTTTTTCGTGAAAATTCTTGTAGTAAACTGCAGTTTTTTTGATTGCTTTATTCCCTTTAACCTCAGTCAGCAGAAGGCTTTTACCCATATAAGTTTTAGCAATGTTTATAATTTCTTTAATTTCTTTTTAATGTCTTATAAATGTCTAGTAATTTCTATAAAATAATGAGCAGCAAATAAATAATATTTTTTATACATGGAGACATTAAGCTCCTATACAAATTGTAATCATAAGTTGGGTTAGTTTAATGACTATCAAATATAAAGGCAGGATTAACAGCTTTTTCTCTCTTCAAATAAAAAAACACACAAAATCTGACATCTATTTTGTGTGTTTTTTATTCATTAGAGCTATAAAGGCAAATTATTTAATTAGTTGGAGTTTAAATGATTTCTATCTACCGCTTCCGGTGGTGTTTCCATCCATCCATTTTCCATCATAATATCCGCTGCATCTTTTACAAACTTCGAGATATTTGTCATTGATTTTCCATATAACAGCGCCAAATCATGTCTTCCATTGACGGCTACTGAATTTCCAAAAGCCCTCATTTTCATCGAGAACATATCCATTTTATGGAACAGCATCAATTTATCCGAAAACGGTGAAAAAGTCGAAGTAGTAATTAAATGATCAAGAAAGGATGGCGCTGGTAAATTATCTCGATGAAGCTTTTCAATATAGCGTTCTACCGCTTTATTTGTCAGATCTTCACCTTTTACAAATAACGTACGGATTTTTTCACTTTTAACAACTTGACTAAATGCCAAAATTAAGGCTTTGCTTGTCACATTATTTTCGATGTTATCATACAGATGAGCAATTTCTAATGCATGCAAAGGTCGAACATCTCCTATAAAACCGCTTAAATAATGAGTATTAGCGATGTTCACTTTTTCTGGTGCAGGAATAAGTGGCGGCTTAATAATAAATCCTTTATCCATTAAGATTGCCTTTATTTGCTCCATCAGTTCCATTGTTGCTTTCATACAATACGTTAAAAATGTCTTTACATCTTCTCTATACATTAGAGGCAGTGCGATACTGTAAATGCTTAATCCAGCTTTAGCAGCATATTTTAAATAATGCACGTAAAATTCATCTTCAAACAGCTTTGGAGCGCCTAGGTTCACATCTTCTTGCGTAAATCCGTATGGAATTGGCACATTCTCTTTTGTAAAAATGTCTTTTACGTTACTTTGAAATTCTTCCGTTAAACCTTTTGCATGCTGTAACAGCTTTTTTATATCTGGATCTTCAACGTGTTCAAGAAAATAACTTAAAATATACGAAGACATGCTGTTGCCCATATAGGTTGCCCAAAGTTTGCCCATTTCGGGGGCTGTTAATTTCTCTTGCACGCTTGTTTTTTTTGAACCTATTTTAATTGGTTTGATTGTTTCCATCTATAATCTCCTAATTCGATTTGTTCTTAGGTTGGTCTTTTCTATTTTATCTATTCCTCCACTTTTGTCCTTTGTTTAATGAGTTAACATTATCAGGTGAGGTGTGCAGGTTTTCAGTATGTTAATCTATAGTCGGACCTATTCGCTGTTTGTTTCCATGCTTAACCTGTACGTTGACCTTCACATTTATTGAGTCTTTTGTTAAAGGAATTGCCCCGTTGCTTTGAACAGCCTTCCATTTACGCAGTTCTTTTTTATAAAGAACATGAGAAAGCCTGTAAACATCGCTGTTTATACTTAAGCCTTGCGCGTACGTTTCCATAATTTGTTTCTTAATTTTCTGTTCAGCTTCTTTTTTTATAGTCGATAGTTTTTCGTGCTGCGGCATAACTAAAATCGTTGTTTTTGCACGAACTTTTATATTAAATGTTAAATTACTACCGTTTATAACAGGTTCAATTTTTACTTTTTTCTTGTCTACCACAAGATCAATATCGGAATGATCAGGGAGCCTTACCCGTAAACCAGCTCGTACAAATTCATCCGTTATCCATCTAAGTCCTTTGATTTTATTCTCTGAAAAAACTCCTTTTAATTCAGATGATGTAATAGCCACTGCTCCGTTTACTTGAATAGCTGTTTCTTTTTTTTGATCCGTTGTTAAATGTTCTTTAGTCTGAACGAGAGGAATATTTACTTCGTGACTAGGTTCATTAAGATGGATAATGAGCTCTCTTAAATCGATTGGTGGAATAAACGAGTTTTGCTTAAAAATCACTTTAGGATCGCTCAAGCGAGAAAGAGCGTTCGATACTTCGAACATAGGCGTAGCTAACAACGTTTTTTTCAAAGGACTTTTCGTAGCATACATCCAGATGTTGTATCTCGTTTCCCGATAACGATCTAAAAAATCTACTGCCGATTTGACAGCGCCATGCTTTAACGCATCGTCCGTTAAAACAAGGAAAGCTAAGTGCCCAAAAAAGATTCTGCGCTGAGAAATTTGATAATATCTAAAAATAGCTTCATCAATGGTTTTCCCTGTTGCATAACCAACTTCTACTTTGACTTGACCCGCGCCAGCACCGCTTGCCTCGGATTTTGCTAACAAACTTAAATTGATGGTCTGCAGGTAAAGAACGTAACGGTTATCTTTAAAATCTACCCCCATTCCTTGTGCATATACCATTTGTTCCGGTTCATTCGTATCCCAGCATCCCGAAAGAAACAATAAAAAAGAGCTCATAATAAGTATAAGTAAATTCCTTATATTCCCTTTCACTAACTTTCTCCTTTTTCGCGTGTGGAATCGCTTGGGTTAAGCATACTAGCTCTTGTTGCTTTTTTACTTTCGGGAAGACGGAAGAGAGATTTTAAAATATTTTTCACGTCTAAACGGGTTGCTAACTCAAAATATGGCACACCAAACGTTCTGATGTTTGTAATATAGATCATGACTAAAAAGATGGAAATAAAAAATCCAAAGAAACCTAAGATGCTGACACAGATAATACAAAAAAAGCGGATTAGTGAAATTGTTCCTATAAGAGACTGATTCGCTAGCGTAAACGTAGCAATTGTAGAACCTGCAATGACAACAAGCATGGCAGGACTGGTTAAACCGGCTCTAATGGCTGCATCACCGATAATAAGCCCTCCAATTACACTGAGGGTCTGCCCGACAGAAGTCGGCAGTCTAAACCCTGCCTCTCGAAACAATTCAAATAAAAGAAGCATTAATATTGCCTCAAGAGAGGTAGGAAACGGAACACCTCTTCTTGCTTCAACAATCGTAGCTAACAGGCTGAGCGGAAGCTGATTTTGATGAAAAGCCGTCATTGCAACCCAAAAACCCGGCAAAAAAGCAGCGATAGAAAGCCCGAAGATTCGAAGAATACGCTCAAAAGAGCTGTATAAATATGTATTTTCTTTATCCTCAGATCCCTTTAATAAGTAAAAAAGGTTAATGGGTGTAACATACGCATATGAAGTTCCATCAATTAATATAATAAACCGGCCATTTAACAGAGATTGAACCGCAAAATCAGGTCTCCCTGTATAAGCGTGGCGAGGAAAAAAGCTATACGGATTTTTATTAATGAGCTCTTCTAACTGTGTTCCGCTGAAAATACCGTCGATATCGATATCTCCTAACTTTTCCATAATTTCGTCAAGTATCTTCTTGTCAGCTACATCTTCCATGTATAAAATGCTTACTTTTGTTTTTGTTCGTTTTCCAATCTCTAAAGAGTTTGTTAACAAGGAAACTGATTTAAGACGCTTGCGAATTAAAGCAATATTGACAGGTAAGTCTTCAATAAAATTATCTCTAGGACCCAATATGGTTACTTCATTTTTCGTTTCTTCTGGGCTTCTTTGAGGACGGTCCGAAATATCGATAGAAACAACTGATTGTGGTGATCCAAAATCAATGAATAATTTCCCGGAAAAAATTTCTGAAACTGCCTGTTCTTCATCTTGAACGATGGAAACTGAGGGAAGATTTAATAATTTTATGATCTTGTCTCCTTCTACTTCACCCTCTAACTTAGCACAGCATTCCTCTAATTTTTTAGGAATCATTTCATATAGCATTTCCGTACTAACTAGACCGGTACAATAAATCATAAGCACTCGTTTGTTATAAAAATAAACGGTCTCGAAGTTAATATCGCTGCATTTTCCAAATAAATCTCTTAACGTACACTCATTGATTATCTGAGCGCGAGAAGAACTTTCTTTTAAAAGACTTTCCGCCTCTTGTTTTTTAGAGCTGTAGTCTTTTTTCTTCTTAAAAAATTCCACTCTTATCCCTCCTTGTTTTATGAGAAAATAGAAAGACTATGACTACTAAGAAAAGAGAGAAAGCAACAAATAACCAGAAAGTAGCCGGTATGATTGTAAAAAATAAAAGATTTGAAAAAGCAAAGTCCGTTATAGGAGCCAGCGTACATACAGTAATAACCACTAGAATGAGTAAAAGAAACCTTTTTTGGCCTTTTTGAAACGAAACTAATTCTTTCATAATAAAAAGAAAGGTCGAAATGCGGATAAAGGTACCCGACAACCACTGATAAATAGATAGAAAGTCGATATGTTCTATAAACTTTCCAAGCGATGCAATTCCCCATTCTTCATAGGGAGGGAAACGTTGCTTAGAGGCTTCTACAGGGCCAAATTCAGTAATTGCTCCAATGAGAGGTCCAATCGTAAGGCCTGTTAAGAGAATTGCAGCCACCGCTAAATGCTTATAGCGTATAGGCTGCGGTACTTTGTGCTGCAAAAAGAGCAGCAGCAGCAGCTCTACCATCCCTGATCCTTGAAATACAATACTTTTAATAACAGGAAAATAGCCATTTTCTAAAACAGGCTGCAATAAAGAATAATCTTTAAATTGAAAGTTTGTAAAAGAAACAAAGAAACCTAATATTACAATAAAAAATAAAAGAAATACGTTTACAATACTAATCGTTCTAATACTCGTAGCGGCAAGTAAGCAACAGGTAAAACCAAATAGTAAAACGAGAATAATTAAAGGTGTTCGCTGAAGAAAAATAATATTAATCCACGTAATCGTCTCTCGTAAAGTGACGATCTCCATAAGGGTCAAATAAACGATTGTAAGAAAAATAACGACATTGGTAAATGACTTATTCACATGCTTTTTCATCCATTGAAAAAGATGTTCGCCTTTTGTTTTTTTATTTACATATACGAGTAAAGGAACCCATATGAGTGTTAAAAGACAAGTAAGAAGAACGGTGATCCAAGCATCTCGTCCTGCCGTTTTAATTAATGGAGATATGAGCATCACATGAGTTTTTAAGCCAATAAACATCATTGAAAGAAGGATCAATTGAAAAACAGAAATCGAGTCTGACTTATTCATGGTAATCACTCCTTCTCTTCAGAAAATTTACTACTGGTAGCTTATCCTAAATTTCTCATAATATAATGGAGAATCATTATTCGAAAAATAAAAAAGAGCTGTTTTATACGTCGTATTTCTCACGTATAAAACAGCTCGCCTGTTATTCACTTATTTTCATGAAGCCCTATTGTCTGCATATTATTCACTGCGTTCAATTACTAGTTAGCTGGACTTCTTTCTTATCTTCATTTTCTTCTATTCCCGCTTCTTTTATATTCACAAAAGGTTGATCAGCAACGGTCACAAGCTCGCCGCCGCAAACATGGCGAACAACGGTTACTAGCTCTGGAAAAGCGGGGAATTTGCCGTATAACGTTTTTAAAGGAAGTGCGCCTTTACATATCTTACTGTTATGTGGTTCATACCCTTTGAGCGTATCAAGCAATAATTGTTCGCCATTTTCAGTCAATTTGATGTAGGTGTTTCTTTTATCATTTTCTCTTTTGGACAAATGCAGATATCCCTGATTTTCTAATTTTTTTGAAAAATTAAACGCTGTAGAGATATGCATAGCTCCTAAATTAGCTAACTCTGACATAGAGATTTCTCCCGTGTTACTAGCTAAACATAAAATATGATGCTCATTTACGTTTAGTCCATAAGGTTTCACCCATTGCTCCCAGTCATCTTCCGCAGCTCTCCAGATGGCTTTACTTACCTGCATTAATTTTAATCCAAACAATGATGCATCTTTTATTGTGTATTCACTTTCTTGTTCTTGTTTCGACATACTATCATTCCTTATTTGTAGGCTGTTGTAAGTTAGTTTATTTTTAAAACGCGTAAAAACATTTTTATTTCATCTAATTTATCAGTATACCTACAAAATCAGACGAAAAAATACACGTACAGTTTAATTTATCAGCTTTATTCCACAAAATTTCTATAATTCTGAAGACGTGTCTACCAACTAAAAAGAGGTACTTACTTTATTTTTATTAAAAAAAGTAATGCGCGTCTTTTTAATTACTAATAGATGATGCGGATTCCAAGTGAGTAAATGCTTGTGCTAAGTCTGCAATTAAATCTTCCGTATCTTCAATTCCTACAGATATGCGAACCAGTCCTTCGGATATTCCAAGAGCTTTACGTTCTTCAAGCGTACATTCTACGTGGCTAGTCGTTCTTGCTGGTCCATAAATTGTTTCAACCGCTCCTAAATTGCCGGCTTTATTTGCATACGTTAACTTTGGCAGCAAAATTTTAATAGCTTCCATTTCTCCTTTTAAAACAAAGCTTAATATCCCGCCAAAGCCTTTCATTTGTTTTTTGGCAATATGATGATGAGGGTGTGTTTCCAATCCAGGATAATAGACGGCCTCAACCGCTTCTTTCTTTTGAAGAAATTTAGCAATTTCCAAAGCGCTTCGCTCTTGTTGACGTATACGTAATTTTAACGTTTTCATTCCTCTTAAAATAAGATACGCTGACATGGGATCCATGGTCGCGCCATTGATCTCACGGTAGTGATACACATGCTTCATTAATTCTTTAGAGCCGCATACTGCTCCTCCTAAGGCATCCGCATGTCCGCTTAAAAATTTTGTTGCGCTGTGAATGACAAGATCCACCCCTAATTGAAGAGGGTTTTGATTAATAGGTGTCGCAAACGTATTGTCAATAATGACGACTGCCCCTACTGCTTTTCCTGCTTTTGCTATTCTTTCAATATCAATAATTTTCATCGTAGGATTTGTAGGTGACTCTAAATATAGCACTTTACATCCTTTATTTACTTCCGCTTCAATTTCTTCATGATTCCCCGTATTGCATAAGGTTACATCCACTCCGATGTTAGGAAGGAACTCAGTGAAGATTTTATTTGTTCCTCCATATGTATCTTTTACCGATACGACGCGGTCTCCAGGTTTTAAAAACGTGTATAAAGTGCTGCTAATAGCCGCCATGCCGGAGGAAAATGCGACCGCTTCTTCTGCTTCTTCAAGTATCCTTACTTTTTCTTCAAAAGCTTTAACTGTAGGATTACTCATGCGATTATACGTATAGCCTGGTTTGTTTCCTAACGCAACTTCTTGCCATTCGTCTACATCATCATAATTGTAAGCTACGCTGAAGACGACAGGAACTTGAGTGGCATTGTAAGCAAGGGATTCTTTTTCTCCCGCCCATACCGCTTTGGTTCCGTCTTGTACATTTTTAAACTGTTTGTCTGTCATTCACTCATCACCTCTGATTTTATTAATTAGATAATGATTAGATTATATATTGTATACAATATACTGTATATAGTACAGAATAATCTGATAATAAAATAACCATACTTACCTTATTCAATTTAAAGAGGTTGAGACATAACGAAATGAATCCAATCTAAAGACGAACAAATAGGATAGATGAGCTGAACCGCTTATGACACGGCAGTTGATTTCCGCTTTTCCCGCAGGAGTCCTCGTCTTGCCCTGCAATCGACTGCTAGAAGGGCCTAAACAAACCGAACATACGCTCACGCTAACAAAAAAACGAACCACTAATCAAAAATTTTGATCAATGGTTCGTTTTTTACTTCGCCTAAAATACTTTTGTCCCAGCCTCTTTTTTTATTCAGCTTTCACCAAAATTTTCACCTGTTCCTTTTCTTTTAACAATGTCTCAAAACCTTCTTCAATTACATTCTCTAGCTTGATACGTTTTGTCACCAGTTTATCAGCCGAAAAATAGCCTTTTGCCATTAAACTAATAACCGCTGGAAATACATCGCGGTAGCCAATAATACCTGTTACTGTACGCTCTTGTAAAACGATTGTTTGGGGATGAATGGACGCTTCTTTTTCAAATATGCTAACAATCATTGTCTCCCCGCCACTTTTGGTAGAATTAATGGCTTGAGTTAAAACTAAGGGAACACTTGTCACTTCATAGGAAACGTCTACACCTCCGCCTGTGCGCTTATGTACTTCTGCTACGGGATCGTATTCTTGCGGGTTAATCACAATCGCCCCAAGTTCTTCAGCATTCTGTCTGCGCTGTTCCGATAGTTCGATCGCATAAATTTCAGATGCACCCGATGCTTTTAACGCTTCAATAACTAGCAAACCGATTGGCCCCGTCCCAAATACGGCGGCTTTATCTCCTACCTTTAGTTTGCTTTGACGCACAGCATGAAGAGCCACAGCTGAAGGCTCTACGAGAGCTCCTTGCTCGTAAGACACCACTTCTGGTATTTTATGAATCATTTCTACCGGTATAGAGGCATACTCAGAAAAACCTCCGCCACCTCCGGCAAGACCATAAAACCCCATTTTATTACAAAGATTATACTTTCCTTGTTTACAGTTTTCACACTCTCCGCATGCATAGATAGGTTCTACCACTACTCTGTCTCCGACTTTTACATTCGTAATACCTTCTCCGATTTCTACAACTTGTCCAGAAAATTCATGTCGCAGCACAACCGGCGCTTTATCTTTACTTAATGGATGGGGTTCTTCTGTAGGAATAAAAATAGGTCCTGCCGTGTACTCATGCAAATCACTTCCGCAAATTCCACACCATTCTACTTTAATTTTCACTTTTCCTTGAGAGACAGTAGGTTCTGCAATATATTCTAACCTTACATCTTTAACGCCATGCCATCTTAATGCTTTCATTCTACTCAGCTCCTATCCTTATTTAAAAATTTAAAACAGCTACGAACTCTCAGCTTACAAATTGAATTTTTTTAATCTGTTATAAAATGTACTTCTTGGTATATCTAACAGCTTAGCGGCAAGTGACACATTTCCCTGTGTTTTACGTAAAGCATCCATCATTAAGTCTTTTTGAACTTTTTCACGAAATGTGAGTACGGGGGGGGACGTAAAATCATTGTCTTCTATTTCTTGTGAAGTATCAGAGTTAGAGATGTTCTTTTGGCCACCAAGACTTAAAGAACTCAAATAATTCAATATCTTCTCTTTTTCTGCTTCTGTTTTAAGCGAGATCTTCAAGCGTTCAAGTACATTAAATAATTCTCGAATATTGCCGGGCCACTGATAATCTATTAGTTTATCTACTAATTCCTTGGGGAAATTCATATTCCAAGCATTCTTTTGACAAAAGTAGCGCATCAGATGTGGAATATCTTCTTTCCTTTCTCGCAAAGGCGGAACATGCACGGGATACACGTGAAGCCGGTAATATAAATCTTCTCGAAACTTCCCTTCACTGACAAGTTGACGAAGATCTCGATGAGTAGCGGTAATAATACGGATGTCTACCGGAATTTCCTGATTGCTTCCAACAGGCGTTACCTTGCGCTCTTGCAATACTCTTAACAAAGAAACTTGCATAGAATGAGGAAGTTCACCTATTTCATCAAGAAAAATCGTACCGTGATTAGCCTGCTCAAACTTTCCTTGATATCCTTGACGCCGTGCTCCTGTAAATGCTCCTTCCACATAGCCAAATAATTCACTTTCCATAAGTTCTTTCGGAATAGCACCACAATTAAGAGCAATAAAAGGCCCGTTTTTACGCGAGCTGTTTTCATGAATTGTTTGAGCTATTACTTCTTTTCCGGTACCTGTTTCCCCTAAAATATAGACTGTTGTATCCGTAGGAGCCGCATGCTTTATTTCTTCTAGTGTTTGCTGAAAGGAACGGCTTATGCCTGCTTCCCCTTTAAAAGAAAATGATTGAGCAGGGATCTGTGTAGTTGTTTGGTTGTGGTGCGCTTCTTCTGATAAATAAATAATCTTTCCAATAGAATGACCGTGTCTTTTTGAAATTACAGGCACTTCCATCACTATACGAAACCCCTGTTGTACAATCGTATTTAACTGCAGACCTGACCATTTTGGTATACATTCTCGCAAGGTTTTGCTTGCTCCCACAATCACTTCTTTGTAATTGCAAAGCAGCAAGAGCTGTTTGCTATCAACAAAATTCATAGAAGCGTGAACCAACTCAATTTCGTCTTTGTGCATTCGAATGCTTAACTCCCGCTCAATTGTATACGCAATGGACGTAACCATTCCAAGTGTATAAGGGTGAGCTCTGTTTACAGGACAAGAAATATTAATAATCCCAATTAAATTTCCGTCGTCATTTCGAACAGGCGCTGCCGAACAGCTCCATTGATGCGAAGCAATCGAATAATGTTCTGTACCCGTTATCATAATGGGCTCTTCCGTTTGCAGAGCCGTACCGATTGCATTTGTGCCTACTTCTTTTTCTGTCCAACAGGCACCTTCCACAAAATTAATTTTCCTTGCTTCATTCAGTGTAAGTCTATTTCCTGTAATAGATAAAATATAGCCTTCTGGGTCAATTAATAAAGCAACCATTCCTAAGTCCGCCGCTGATTGTCTGATTCTTTCTAAGTGCGGCAAAGCCGTCTCAAGAAATAAAGAGTTCATTTGTTTTCGAGAATGAAAGTCTTCATTTCTTAAAATCGATCTGCCTTTATCTAGGTAAGGATTAACATCTGCGCTTTTACAACGATGCCACGACTTTACAATAATGTCGTTTAACCTTGAAGGTTCAAGTGCTCCTTCGTTTACAAAACGTTTCCATGTGTTTAAAGAAAGTGTGGATTCCATTTTTTACCTCTCCCCTATAAACTTAATTGAATATAGTAAATCAAGGCTTGTTACCATTATTATAAATCACAAAGAAAACGTTATCATTACCAAATGATAGATTTTTAAACTCACGTTATGTAAAAATTAATAAAGAAACTAGACGAGGATGCAGGAAAACTACTATACCGCTTCCGTGATTCCTTCATCCTCTAGTTATCTTTTTGAATCATTCATTTTTACTTTTTATCCTCAAAAAGTTTAATAACTTGGACACCTGCGTAATCAGGAGTGAACGGCCTGACCCGCCGACTGCAAAAGAGCTTCGTGAATGGCTTCAGATAATGTAGGGTGGGCAGCGATAAAGTCTTCCATTATATCTGTGGTCAACTCTCCGTGCATCATAATGGTTCCTTGTCCAATTAATTCTGTAGCATGTGAACCTACAATGGAAAGCCCAATAATTTCATTAAACTGCGGTTCTACGATTACTTTCACTTTTCCAACGGACTCATTTGCAATCATTGCTTTACCATTTGCCGTAAACGAGAATTCTCCGACGCGAATATCGCCGTATTCGCTTCGAGCCTGCTTTTCTGTCATACCGACACTTGCAATTTCAGGGTGAGTATAAATGCAGCGGGGTACAGCTCGATAATTTACGCTCTTATCTTTTCCGCATGCGTGCAAAGCAGCAACTGTGCCTTCATGAAAGGCGACATGAGCAAGCTGAATTCCGCCAACTACATCTCCACAAGCATAGATATTAGGTATATTCGTTTGCATATGCTCATTAACATCAATTCCTTGTTTTGAAAAATGTACGTCAACCTGTTCTAAACCCAAACCTAGCACTCTAGGTTTTCTGCCAATTGAAATTAATGCATACTCAGCCTGCAGTTCATGCAGCTCTTCTTTATGTTTAAATAGAGCCGTTTTATGTTCTGGCTTCATTTCCGTTAGCGAAGCGGATGTATAAATCCCTACGCCTTTTTTCTCTAATTCTTCCTGTAACGTCAATGCGATGTCGGCATCTTCACCAGGAAGCAGCTGATCTGCCGCTTCCACAATCGTTACTTTTGTTCCCATTTGGCTGTAAATGCTTGCAAATTCACATCCAATTACACCTCCTCCTACTATTAAAAGAGATGAAGGGATAGCAGGCAGCGACATTGCTTGTTTACTGTGAATGATCCACTTTCCATCAAAAGGAGCAAATGGCAGGCTAGCAGGTTCTGAACCCGCAGCAATAATAAACTGTTCAGCCTCTATCTCTTCTACGTGATTTTCGTTTCGCACGGCTAGACAATGATTTGTCAAAAAAGAAGCTTCTCCTTTTATGACTTTAATACTGTTCTTTTTCATCAAATAGCCGATTCCCCTGACCAAGTTTTTAACAATGGTTGTTTTATGATGCTGAACGCCATCCCAGTTAATTTTCACTTGTTCTAAAGGAAGATTGATGCCGAATTGCTCAGCTTTCTTAATTTTCTCATAGGCTTCCGCGCTTGCTAATAGCGACTTTGTTGGCATACAGCCCTCATTTAAACAGGTTCCACCTAAATCTTTTTGTTCGATTAACGTAACTTGTTTTCCTTGCCGGGCGGCAGTGATTGCCGCCACATATCCTGCTGGACCGCCTCCAATCACAACTAAAGGTTTCACGGAATGCACCCCTTTCTATAAGAGTAGTAAAATAGGCTGTTCTAAGTATTGTTTAATAGTTCCAAGGAAATTAGCTGCAGGTGCTCCGTCCAGTACGCGATGATCAAACGTCAGGCTTAAAGGCAGCAAGTTTCTTTTTTGTAATTCGTCTCCTTTATACATCGGTACATCTTCAGTAGCTCCAACACCAAGAATTCCTGTTTCAGGCGGGTTTAATACAGGTGTAAAATACTCTACTCCGTAAGCACCGAGATTAGTAATAGTGAATGTAGAACCTTGCATTCTATCAGTGCCCAGCTGACCTTGCCGAGCATCTGCTGCTCGTGTTTTGATCTCTGCAGCTAATTCAACTAACGACATCTTTTCAGCATGTTGCATAACAGGGACAACTAACCCATTTTCTAAAGCTACGGCCATTCCAAGATGAACATGGTTATAGAGATGAATTTCGTTATCTATATAGGCACTGTTCATTTGTTTATGTTCTTGAAGTGAAAGAACAACAGCGCGAGCAATAAAATCAGTTAGGGATATCTTCACCTTATGGCGTTGTTGGATCACATCTTTGATTTCCCGTTGAAGAGACAGCAAATCCGTCACGTCAGCTTTCATATTAATTGTTAATTGGGCACTGTTTAATAAACTACTATGCATTCGACTTGCAATGACTTTTCTCATGCCCGCTACTGGAAGCGTTTCTTTTTGTATAGCTTTATCTATTTCTGCTGGTGGACGACTCGCTTCTGAAGCTCTTTCCGCCAGCACTTTCTCTACATCTGCTTTGGTGATTCTTCCTTTTGGTCCTGTGCCTTTAATCGTTTCAACATTAAGGTTTTCAGATTCTGCTATTTTCCGTGCAATTGGTGAAATAAGCACCGTTTCTTTCCTCTTTTTTGATGGAGCTGCGTTTGCTGGTGGCTCTTCTAAAGAGATAGCAGCCGCTACCTCGTTTTTAGGTGCTTGCAGCTCATTTGCTGAACTGTTTTGCTCAGTGAGCTGCTCGTTTGGCTTTCCAACATAACAGATAATCGTTCCAGGAGGCACTCCTACATCTTCTTGTACAAGAATATCAAGAATCACACCGTCCTGCGGCGCTTCAATATCCATTTCGATTTTTTCAGAATTAATGCTTGCAATCATATCTCCTTTTGAAACGGAGTCTCCAACTTTTTTGTTCCACGTCGAAACAGTTCCTTCTTTCATTGCCATACCTAGTTTTGGCATTACAACCTCTGCAGCCATTTGCTTCCTCCTCCTTTTCTTTAATTACACGCTTAGAAGCGATTTATCTCCTAGTAACTCCGATACAACTTCAATTACTTTTTGTGGTGTCGGCAGATAAATATCTTCTAATGGAGGCGAAAACGGCACAGGTGTATGTGGTGCTGTAATTCGTTTAATAGGTGCATCAAGCATGTCAAATCCTTTATCAGCAACTAGCGCAGCAATATCCGTTGCGATGCTGCATCTTGGATTGGCTTCGTCAATGACAATTAATCGATTCGTTTTTTCTACAGAAGAAAGAATGGTCTCTTCATCAAAAGGTGATAGACTTCGCGGATCGACTACTTCTACATCAATTCCCTTGTGAGACAATTGATCTGCTGCCGTAAGTGCAGTATTTACTTGTTTTCCAATTGCTACAATGGTTAAATCTGTTCCTTCGCGTTTCACGTCAGCTTTCCCTAACGGAATTGTATAGTAGCCTTCAGGAACCTCTCCTTTCATGTTGTACAATGTTTTGTCTTCAAAAAAGATAACCGGATCATTGTCTTCAATAGCTGCTAACAATAATCCTTTTGCATCGTAAGGGTTAGAAGGCACCACTACTTTAATGCCAGGAATGCTAGTGAATAAAGCGTACAAGCTCTGAGAATGCTGAGCTGCAGCCCTAAACCCTGCCCCATGAGTCGTTCGAATCGTGACGGGCACTTCAGCTTTTCCTCCAAACATGTATCTAAATTTTGCGCCTTGATTCAGCACTTGATCTAAACAGCAGCCAATAAAGTCATTAAACATTAATTCTGCAACCGGTCTTAACCCTGTAGCTGCCGCTCCCATTGCAGCTCCTATATAAGCTGCTTCTGAAATCGGCGTATCAAGAATTCGTTCACGTCCAAATTCTTGCACAAGCCCTTTTGTCACTCCAAGGACCCCGCCCCACGCCTCATCATCTTGCAAGTGGTCAATTTCCGCTCCGCCAGCTACATCTTCTCCCAAAAGAATCACATTCTCATCTTTTCGCATCGCTAGTTTCATAGCTTCATTAATAGCTTCAGACATGCTTAATTTTCTAGTCATTTCCTTTTCCCCCTTTAATTAATAAGATACATAAACATCCGTTAATAGTTCCGAAGCATCAGGATAATCGCTTGTTTCTGCTAGCTCAACTGCGCGTTTTACTGCTTTTTCTACTTCACCTTCAATCTCTCTAAGCTCTTGTTCTGTTATTACTTGTTCTGAAAGCAAGTAATTTTCAAAAAGAGCGATAGCATCTTTTTCCTGGAGATGTTCTTTCTTTTCATTTCCTGATTTATACGTTTGTGCGTCGCCTTCAAAATGTCCGTAATTTCGATACGTTACACATTCAATTAACGTTGGCCCTTCCCCTCTGCGGGCTCGTTGAATAGCTTCTGCAGCTGCTTCATAAACTGCCATCACGTCTTTTCCATCCACTCGTACCCCTGGAATGTTATAAGATGCGGCACGGTCTGCAATCGCGCTGCAGCTCGAAGCATAAGAAAATGGAGTTGCCTCTCCGTAGCCATTATTTTCAGCAACAAAAACAACCGGGAGTTTCCAAATGGCTGCTAAGTTAATTCCTTCATGAAACGTCCCTTCATTGCCCGCTCCGTCTCCAAAAAAGCAAACGCTTACATCTTTTGTCTTTTTATACTTAGCAGTTAAAGCAGAACCGCATGCAAGCGGAAAGCCTCCTCCTACAATTCCATTTGCCCCTAAAATTCCTTTATCTAAATCCGCGATATGCATGGATCCGCCTTTTCCTTTGCCTAACCCGGTTACCTTTCCAAAAAGCTCAGCCATCATTCCATCTAAATCGCCGCCTTTAGCAATACAATGGCCGTGTCCGCGATGAGTGCTTGTAATACTGTCACTGTCATTAAGATGAGCGCACATTCCAACCGCTACCGCTTCTTCACCTGCATACAGATGAACAAAACCAGGCAGTACACCTTTTGCGAAAATTTGATGTACTTCATCTTCAAACTTTCGAATTTCTACCATTTTCTGATACATCCAGCTGGCTTTTTCTTTCGTAAGCTTTTCTGTTTTGTTTTGAGCAGTTTTCATTATGGTAAGCCTCCTCATTTGATTATCAAACTTCACTTAACTACTATTGCAAGTACCGTGCCAATAGTAAAATCCCTTTATACTAGCAATCTATTATTGTATTTGGCCTCATAAAGTTAGACAAAATTGGACACTGTTCCAACTTTGTCTAACTTTGTCCAATCTTAGAGGAATCAATTATGTAAACTGAATTTAAGGTGCATAATAAGTGTGTGGGTTGAAAATCACATTGAATAATTAGCGAGAAAGCTTTTATGTAAATATGATATAATGCTGAAGGAATCGTCTTAATTTTGAGGAACACCAAGGCTTTTAAAGGAGGTCGGTTAAAGAAAAACGGGCTTTATAGAAGTTTTACCGTAAAGTTGGATGTAAATTAAACAATGAAAGATGAGGTGAAAACCTGGAAAACATCCAAAGTTTTTGTCATCTACACTTCGTGATGTCTAGATGACATATCGCCAGGTTACTGTTATGCACAATGCAATTCAACACATTACAAATTTTCATGTATACGCAGCCATTATTATATTTATCATTACATATTTTTTAATTATGACTGAAAAGATCAATCGCGCTTCAGCAGCTCTTTTAGGTGCTATATTAATGATTTTGTTAGGCATTGTTGATTTTAATAATGCTATTACCGAACACATTCAGTGGGAAACGATTGTCCTTCTTATGGGTATGATGATTCTAGTCGGCATTACAAATAAAACGGGCGTGTTTCAATACGCAGCCATCAAGTCTGCTAAAATCGCTAAAGGTGATCCAGTTCGAATTCTAGTTATTTTATCAATTTTAACAGGCGTCGGATCTGCTTTTTTAGATAATGTAACGACGGTTTTATTAATTGTTCCCGTTACTTTTTCAATTACTACTATTTTAAATATTAATCCTTTTCCGTTTCTTATATCAGAAGTGCTGTTTTCAAATATTGGGGGAACGGCTACTTTAATAGGCGACCCGCCTAATATCATGATTGGAGCAGCAAATCCTCATCTTGATTTTAACGCTTTTTTATTAAACTTAGCTCCTGCAGTGCTAATTATCGGTGTTGTTACGCTGGGGATTCTTGTTCTTATCTATCGCAAAAAATTAAAAGTAGAAGATAGCAAAAAACAAGAGCTAATGAGTTTAAATGAAAAAGATTATATTCAAGATTCTGTTTTAATGAAAAAATCGTTAACTGTACTAGTCTTAACGATTCTAGGTTTTACCCTGCATTCCGTTTTGCATATTGATGCGGCTATGGTAGCCATTACAGGTGCTGCTGTACTATTGGTAATTGGATTAAGAACTCATGATGAAGTAGAAAGCGCGTTTGATTCTGTTGAATGGACAACCATTATTTTCTTTGCAGGTTTGTTTGTTCTTGTCGGAGGCTTAATCGATGTAGGCATCATCAAAAAACTGGCTGCTGGCGCTTTAAACGTTACAGACGGCAACATCGCACTGTCAGCTTATCTCATTTTGTGGATTAGTGGAATTGCTTCAGCTGTTATTGACAACATTCCTTTTGTTGCTACAATGATTCCACTTATTCAAGATATGGCTCATGGAATGGGAATGAGTCCTGATTCTGCTCAAATCAATGTACTATGGTGGTCACTGGCACTAGGAGCATGTTTGGGCGGAAACGGTACGTTAATTGGAGCGTCTGCTAATGTAATTGTAGCTGGCATGGCTGTAAAAAAAGGACATAAATTTTCGTTCATGGATTTTTTGAAAATTGGAGCTCCAATCATGCTCGTATCTCTTTTAATTTCAACGTTATATATCTTCCTTCGCTATCTTTTATTTATGTAAGGGAAGAAAAATTAAAATCTACGCGAACAGTAAAAAAGACTTCTCAGCTGAGAAGTCTTTTTTACTGTAAATACATGCCTCAAGCAGCCCAGACGAAGTTGATAATAAAAGCGGCGCTAATGATATACATAATCCAGTGAATTTCCTTTGCCTTACCGGCTAACAATTTAACGAATGTATAAGATAAAAACCCTAGCGCTAAGCCTTCTCCGATACTAAACGTTAATGGCATCAAAATAATGGTACAAAAAGCAGGCACAGCATCTGTTATCTCGTCTAAAGGGATGTTTTTGATTTCCGTTAACATGAGAGCTCCAACCATAATTAAAATAGGCGCTGTAGCAAAAGCAGGAATAATGCTAATTAATGGCGTAAATAAAAGACTCACTAAAAACAACATGGCAACGACCAGTGCTTTAAGGCCCGTCTTGCCTCCTTCTGCAATTCCCGCAGCATTTTCTACATACGCGTTCATTGCGGTAGATCCCATAGCAGCACTGGCTACTGTCGCAAGAGAATCTGCCATAAGCGCTTTATCTAACCCTTTAATTTCACCTTTTTCATCCATTAATCCAGCTTTTTTAGATAATCCAATCATCGATCCTAAATTATCAAACAGCTCCACAAGTGTAAATGAAAAAATAATAGAAAAAAGACCGTAATGAAGAGCGGATTTAATATCCATTTGTAAAAAAGTTTCCGACATGCTCGGCATTGAAAATGACACCACGCTGCTGATGCTTTTAGGTGCTTCTACTATGCCCAGCCCCATCCCGGCAATTGATACTAGCAAAATGCTAATCAGGGCAGCTCCTTTAATTTTTCGAGCAGTTAATACAGTTACCGCGATAAAACCTAATAAAGCAAGGAATGGGCCCGGTTTTGTAAGCTGACCAAGGGCTACTAAATTTTCTTTGTTGCTTACAATAATGCCAGCTTGCTTAAAACCGATAAAAGCAATAAATAGACCGATTCCAACTGAAATAGCACTTTTTAAAATAGCGGGTATCCCTTCAATAATCTTCTTGCGTAAGCCTGTTATCGTTAAAATAAAAAATACAACCCCTGAAATAAATACGGCTCCTAAACCTGTTTGCCACGTTAGCCCTTCACCCAATACCACTGTATACGTAAAAAAGGCGTTCAGCCCCATTCCTGGTGCTACTGCAATAGGTATGTTCGCCCATAATGCAAACAAAAGAGTAGCAAAGACAGTGGCAAAAATCGTCGCTGCAATTGCCGCTTCTTTTGGAATGCCTGCATCTGCTAAAATAGTCGGATTAACAAAGATAATATAGCTCATCGTCACAAAAGTAGTAATTCCAGCAAGAATTTCTGTTTTTACATCTGTTTTGCGTTCGGTTAAATGAAACAGCTTATCTAACCATGAAGGATTAGGTGCTGATTTTTTTATAAGTTCCATATGCTGAGCTTCAACTTTTTCATTTATCGCCACTTGCTTTTCACTCCTTTAATATTCGATTCATCTTCTTTTAACTCGCTTTTACAGCTCCTCTATAAAACAGTGTTTTTTTAACCATTCCCCCTCTCTTTTTTTATGAAAATATCTATAAAAAGAGCCGTGAAAACAGAAGGGAATCCTTCTGTTTTCACGGCTCTTTGCTTCTGTAAACAGAAGATAAGCATCCGTTTTTTACGTGTTTTGCACAACAAACGATTTCATCGAACGTTTTGCAATTTATATAGAGAAGTTATTTAAAGCAAATAACCGTACAAGAATTCTCTGTAACAGGATCATAGTCTCTAAATAAAGAAGTGACCTGGATATCAAATAAAAGCTCCACTTTTTGCTTTAGCATTTTTTTATATTTAGTCGACAAAGCGGCATCAAGAGACATCACTAATTCTCTATATTCTTCACTAAGTGCTTCTAGTGCCGGCATTCTTTTTGATTGAGCTAGTATAAGAATTTTATTATCAATAATGTCTATTTTTTGAGTATTCACACCTACATTAAAAATTTCTTGGCTAATTTGAGTATACAAAGTAGCTATCTTCTTTTTAGAGATCGGCTCCATATGCTTCACCTTTTTCATTGTTAAAAATATGTTTTTGCTATATTGTTTTCACTTGATTATTGTCCTTTGACCAGCTGCCGACAAATTCAGGCTCATCATAGTCAAAGAAATTAGTTAAATTCTCATGGCGATTATCAATAAAAAGCTGATTGGCGACTTCTGAGACGAGCTTTGGTATCGCATATTTCAGCCCTGAAAGAGCGGATGCAGAAATTCCACAGCTAATTAAAGCGGAATAATTAAAAGCAAAAAGGCCATATACCATTTTTTGACCGTCCCTATTACGACTTAAAAAAGCAAAGCCGTTACTAAGGTAAGGGTGGGCATCCAATACTGGGTTGGCGATTTCATGCGGTGCTTTGTAATGATCGTTCCAGCGGGCGATGTGTTTTTCAACAAGTTGCAATTCTAGACGCAGAGCCGGATCTGTTAGAAGTCCGGTGCTAATAATTAAATAGTCAAACGTAAACGTTCCCTGAGGAGTGGTTACAACTGCTTTGTCGTGTTTTTCCTCGACGTCGAGCCATGGGGCATGTACGTGCAAATGAAAACCTGGCCATGAGGAAGCGCGTCCAAATGTATCATTCGTAGGCGGCTGATTGTATTCGAAAAAATGAGCCATCACTTCATATTTTTCAGCATCTGACAGAGCATGGAAACGTTCAATCATTCCTGAAGCTTCCATTTGTCTGATTGGATTAATACGGGGAAGTTCTTTTCGTCGAACAAATACATGAGCTTCAGCAACCCCTTCGGAAAGCGCATAGTTGGCGTTATCAAACGCGGATGCTCCTCCTCCTAAAACAGCTACTTTTTTGTTCTTCAACGTAGTAAAATCAATGGTTTGTGAAGTGTGAGAATAAAGATGAGGCGGCAATTTTTCAGAAATCATAGGCGGGACATGCCATTCTCCTCCTCCTTGAATTCCTGTAGCTAGTATAACTTTACGTGCCATCAGTGTAGGACACACGGCTCCATTCCCTTCAACATGCAAGCAATGGATACCTGTTTCTGCAGGCTCAATTAACGTTAATTTTATTCCATTTGCCACAGGAAGGTTAAGAATATTCCGGTACCAGCGCAAATAATTCATCCATTCTCCTCTTGGGATTTTGTCAAGAGCTTCCCAGCCTTCTGAGCCGAATTTCGCTTCCCACCACGCTTGAAACGTAAGTGAAGGAATTCCTAAATCGACAGACGTTAAGTTTTTGGGCGTTCTTAGCGTAATCATTCGCGCGTACGTTTCCCACGGACCTTCTAAACCCGAACGATTTTCATCAATAACAAGAATATTCGACACGCGTTCTCGCAGCAAGCCAAAGGCCGTTCCTAAACCGCTTTGACCTCCTCCAATAATGATTACGTCGTATACGTGTCCGCTCTTAGGGATGATTGGCTGTGCTTCTGTTGGTTTCCTGAAGGAAAGGTAAGACAGATCGGTTTCTACTCTTTTATTTAAAGCTTCTAAGCTCATCGCTATCTCTCCTTTCAATAAAGTTTCTCCGTGATAAAAGTTTATTTTATACCTTACATAAAATGATAGGTTTTATAACATCGTTTAATTTATATTTATATTATCACTTTTGGAATATGATTGTATCTCCATTCTCTCTAAAGTTTTTTTTGCAAATTGTATAAAATCACTAATATAATTTTTTTATATCTTATGTATGGAACCATATTTGCATCGTTTAAAAGGAAAAAACCATTACAAAATTTAATGAAGAAAGCTTTTCTGACATAAATTTTAAGGGAAACATGTGCGAGTTTGTGACAGTTATTTGTTAATTACGCTCTACTACTTGACTATCGTATTCATCAAATCTATAGTCATAATTAGTAACTCAGCAAAGGGAGTCAACGTATGAGAAATTTATTTAAAATAACAGCTATATTTACAACGATTGTTATGTTTATTTTAATGATTGCCGGCAGTCTGGTCACAACCACAGGATCTGGATTAGGGTGCGGAAACGAGTGGCCGCTGTGTAACGGGCAGTTAATACCCGAATACGCGGTAGCAACAATGATTGAATATACGCATCGTCTGATTACGGCATTTGCAGGTCTTCTTGTTTTGGCATTTTCTATTTGGGCTTGGATTCGTTACCGCAGAAACCGTGAAGTGAAAATTTTAGCGATTATGAGTATTGCATTTATCGTTATTGAGTCATTACTCGGGGCTTCTGCAGTTATCTGGCCTCAGTCAGCTGAAGCGCTAGCGCTTCATTTCGGTCTTTCGCTTATTGCGTTTACCGGCGTATTTTTGCTTTCCATGTTTGTTATTCAAAAAGACCGTTCGGATCATTTTATTAAAGGAGCGGTCACAGGCAAATTTAAAGGGCTCGCATGGTTTACGCTTATATTTATCTATTGCGATATTTATTTAGGTGCATATGTGCGTCACAAAGGTGCAAGCTTAGCATGTACAAGCTTTCCTGCTTGTTATGGCAATACGCTTATTCCAAAACTTTCAGGAACAACAGGTATTCATTTTGCCCACCGATTTGCTGCTCTTGTACTGTTTGTTCTTATCATTTGGATTATGGTATCTGCCATCAAACAGTACAAAGAAACCCGCCGTGATATTTATTACGCGTCCATCATTGCGGTTGCTTTAACCATTGCTCAAGTATTCAGCGGTATCTTTGTTGTCATGTCTCGTTTAAATGTCTTTGCTACACTGTCTCACTCAGCATTTATTACAGCGTTATTCGCTACGCTTAGCTACATTTGTGTACAGACTTTAAAAGGTAAAAGACCATAACTCAAAAAAACACGTGCAGTTCATAACTGCACGTGTTTTTTTGAGTTAAGCTAGTTCTATTCCGCCTGTAATCCCGTAAACTTGAGCTGTTACGTAGCTTGCATCCGTTGAAGCTAAAAATACGTATACATTTGCCAACTCTACTGGCTGACCAGCACGCTGCAACGGTGTATCTTGTCCAAAGCCTGGAATAGCGTCGCTTGGCTGCCCTCCAGAAATTTGCAGCGGCGTCCAGATAGGTCCTGGAGCAACGGAGTTGACGCGAATACCTTTTGGAGCTAATTGCTTGGCTAGTCCGCGAGTGAATCCGTTAATGGCAAACTTTGTAGCTGCATAGTCTAATAAATTAGGACTTGGGCTATAGCCTTGTACAGAACTTGTTGTAATAATAGAAGCACCTGCCGGTAAATAAGGCAGCGCTGCTTTTACGGTCCAATATAAAGAGAATACATTTACTTCAAAGGTTTTGCGCAGTTGGTCCGTTTCTAAATCAGCAATATCTTCTACTGCCTGCTGTTTGCCAGCTACGAGCGCTAGAACATCTAAACCATCTAATTCTTTATAAGCTTTTTCTACTAGCTCTTTGCAAAAAGATTCTTCGCCTACATCACCAGGTATGAGAACGGCTTTTCTTCCTTCTGCTTCAATAAGCTTTTGTACTTCTTCTGCATCTGCTTGCTCTTGTGGCAAGTAATTAAGCGCAACGTCTGCACCTTCTCTTGCGTAAGCGATCGCTGCTGCCCGGCCAATACCTGAATCTCCGCCCGTCACAAGAGCTTTTCTGCCTTTTAATTTACCTGCACCTATGTAACTGTTTTCCCCGCAGTCCGGGATGACGTTCATTTCTTTTTGTACACCGGGCGGTTCTTGATACTGTTTTGGATAGTCTTCATGGAAATATTGAGTTAATGGATTATTTAGTTTTGACATATTCGTCACTCCTTTATGACTCCTTTATGAATGAATCCTTAACCAACTAAGGAAAAGTTTTCTATATACTTGTTCTTCCCGTCCTCTTCTTTAGTAAACATGCTTGATGTGCTCTATTATCCTCACTTTTCTTTCATTACCTTTCCCCTTCAATCAACAGCTAAAAACAGCTGCATACCTGAAATCTACGTTTACCATCACAATAAAAAAATCCGAACGAGTCGAATTCTTTATTAAGAATCTCGATTCCTCGTTCAGATCTTCTTTTAACTAAGATACATTTATCCCCCCCTCTTTAAATAAATGGTGAGAGCTTTGTATTTTACTGTGAACAATAAGCGTTCTTTTTCTTCTGTTCTGCTACTCTGTTAGTTCCACTTGTAAAGGCTTTGATTCTTCTTCGGCTTCTTTAGGAGTGCGAACAATTAACACATCACATTTGGCTAGCGTAAAATATGCTGAGATACGCTTCCGATTAAAATGCGCTCTACGGCGTTTAGCCCCGTCGCACCGCATATAATTAAATCAACGTGCTTATCGGGAGCAATTTTTTTAGATATTTTTGTTTTAGGAGAACCGTGTTCAATTAATGTCTCGACTTTCGTTACTCCAGCCTTAAGAGCTAGGTTACTATAGTTGGTCAAAAGTTCTTCAGCAAATTTCTCTGCATCTTGAAAGCGTGTATCTGTATAGAATGCATAAGGTGATGGACTTAACGCCTGTATGTCGATAACGTGACAAACTATTAAATGAGCGTTATTTTTTTTCGCACTGTTAACTGCTTTTTTGAATGCCCACTCTGCTTCTACAGAACCGTCTACTGCTACGAGGATGTTACGATAAGCCATATTCATCATAATCTCTCCTTTGTCTTTCGTTTATAAAGAACTTTCCTTGCTCCATTTTTATTGAACTTGAGAGTTAAAAGTCATTATCCAAATCGATCCTGCTACAATCGTAATAACAAAAACGATTCCAAGTATTAAAGCCATCACATTATAACGGGGCTTCTCTCCGTCTTTAATATGCATGAAGAAAAACAGTTGAATGAAAAATTGAAGCACGGCCATTCCTAGAATGCTAGCTAGTAATATATTTTTAGCAAATACTTGGTTTAATACCAGCATCAGAGGAATAACGGTTAAAATAATCGAGAAAATAAATCCTATTGTATAAGCTTTTAACGATCCATGGTTCTCCATCTACATCACCCCCATTAAATACACAACCGTGTAAAGGAAGATCCAGACAGCATCAAGAAAATGCCAGTATAAGCTGATAATCGTCACTTTTCGCTTTGTTACAGAGGTAATTCCATATCGTTTTAATTGGATTGTAATTGAAATCATCCAAATGATGCCGACAGAAACGTGCAGCCCGTGCGTACTAACTAGCGTATAGAAAGCTGTAAAAAATGCGCTGGTGGAAATGGTTGCTCCTTCATGAACCATTGTTTGAAATTCATGAATTTCAAGGCCCACAAAGCACATACCTAAAAGCAGAGTTACGATTAGCCAGCCAATTAAAGGTTTTATTTTTCCCTTGTGCATGCTCAGCACAGCTAATCCGCTCGTAAAGCTGCTCGTTAATAAGATAAACGTTTCAGAAACAAATCCTGGAACTTCAAAAAATTCCTTTCCTGTAAGGCCTCCCGCAGTATGATTAACAAGAACGGCATACGTAGCAAATAATGCTCCAAATAAGATGCAGTCCGTTACGAGGAAAAGCCAAAAACCCATAACTTTGATTCCTTCATCATGTTCATCATGATGTTCTTCGTGGTGCGCTGTCGCATAAGCCATGTCAGCCAACCCTCCCTACTGAATCTTCTGTATGTCGAATTTCATCCACCGGAATATAATAGTCCGAGTTGTATTGAAAAGAACGAACTAGTAAACAAGCTCCGACTCCTGTCAAACCGAATATCGCCATCCACACCCAGTGGAACGTTAAGCCAAAACCAGCAATGAACCAGAAAACCGACATGATAAATGGAATACCTGAATTCTTAGGCATATGAATCGGAGAGAAAGCAGCTGTTTCCTTCGCTTTTTTCTTTTTTCTTTCTTCTTTTATTGTCCACCACGCATCTTGCCCCGTTACTGTTGGAATCACTGCAAAATTGTAGTGCGGCGGCGGTGAAGGGATGGACCATTCTAATGTACGTCCATTCCAAGGATCCCCTGTTACATCTCGTTCTCCGTACTTAATGCCATGAAGAATCTGCCATGCTTGAAAGATAAACCCTATGCCCATAAAGAAAGCTCCGACTGTAGAGATAACGTTCAGCGGTCCCCATCCCATGTCAAAGTCGTACGTATAAATACGGCGCGTCATTCCCATAAACCCTAATGCGTATTGAGGCATGAAGCATACATAAAAACCAATGTTCCATGTCCAAAACGCCCATTTACCAAGACGGTCATTTAATTTAAAGCCAAACATTTTTGGCCACCAATAGTACAAACCTGCAAAAAAGCCGAATACAACGCCTCCAATTAACACTTGGTGAAAGTGTGCAACTAAAAAGTAGCTATTATGATACTGATAGTCTGCGGGAGCTGCTGAAAGCATAACACCCGTTGCTCCTCCCACAACAAAACACGGGATAAAAGCAATTGTCCATAGCATTGGCTGCGTCATTTGAATACGGCCGCGGAACATCGTAAATAACCAGTTGAACACTTTAACACCCGTTGGAATTCCGATAGCCATCGTCGTAATAGCAAAAAACACATTCACATTAGCACCTGCACCCATCGTAAAGAAATGATGTACCCATGTGAAATACGATAGAACGCTAATAATCATCATTGAAAAAACCATAGACTTATAGCCAAATATCTTCTTTTGAGAAAACGTTGCAACGATTTCAGAAAAAATGCCGAATGCAGGAAGTACAACGATATACACTTCAGGATGTCCCCACATCCAAATTAAGTTAATGTACATCATCGGATTTCCTCCGCCGGTCATAGTAAATAAGTGTCCGTCAAAGAAGCGGTCAATAAACAATAAAGCAAGCGTTACGGTTAATACAGGAAACGCGAAAATGATAATAATACAGCTTGCTAGAACGGACCACGTGAATAGGGGCATATGCATAAGTTTCATGCCCGGTGCACGCATTTTTAAAATAGTCATAATAAAATTAATTCCAGAAGCCAAGCTGCCAATACCTGATATTTGAATGCCCCAAATATAAAAATCTTGACCTGGTCCAGGACTGAACTGCATGCCAGAAAGCGGAGGATAACTCAACCATCCTGCATCTGGCGAGCCGCCGATTACAAACGACAAATTGAAAAGCATGGCGCCAAAGAAAAATAGCCAAAAGCTTACCGCGTTTAAAAAAGGATAGGCGACATCCCTTGCTCCAATTTGAAGCGGTACAACAATGTTAAAGAACGCAAACATAAGCGGCATTGCCATAAATAGAATCATAATGGTTCCGTGCGTAGTAAAAATTTCGTTGTAATGATTAGAATCTAGAAAATGCCACTGAGGGAATGCTAGTTGCATACGCATTAATAATGCATCTACTCCGCCTCGAAACAGCATTAATAATGAAGAAAGCATATACATAATACCAATTTTTTTATGATCCACCGTTGTGAGCCACTCACGCCATAGCCACTTCCATTTTTTAAGATACGTAAGAACAAAAATAATACCGGCTAATGTTAATAAAATGGCGACATCTGCTCCGTAAATCATCGGTTCTCCTGTCACAAAAAAATGAGATGAAAAATCTTTTAATTTTTCTAACAACTTATTTTCCTCCTTCCTGGTGCTCATGCTGTGCATGTACTTGTTCTTCAGAAGCCACATTCATAGTCTTCATGTCTTCATTTTTCATATGGTGATGCTGACTATAATATTGACCACCGTTTTTAATGACAATTTCTTGGAATAAGCCTTTAGGAATGGTAGAATACGATTTTTCTAGAGAAAGACCTTTTTGGGCAAGGTTGCTATAATCAGCTTTTGTTAAAGCTGGTGATGTTTCTTTCACTTGCTTTACCCATTGATTAAATTCTTTTGTCGATGTAGATTTAACTTTAAAGTTCATATGAGCGAACCCTTCACCCGTAAAATTAGCACCCGAACCAAAATATTCTCCCTTGTGATCAGCTTGCAGCCAAAGCCCCATTGCCATTCCCGGCATGGTATATAATTGTCCTCCCAACTCGGGTACCCAAAAAGAATTCATAGGTGCATCTGACGTTAGCACGAATTGAACGGGCACATCTTTTGGAATGTTGACATAGTTCACTGTCGCAATATCTTGATCCGGATATTGAAATAACCATTTCCAGTCAAGGGATGTTACTTCAATTGTTAGCGGCTTTACATCTTTTTTCGGCGGATCTACTAAGTCATACGTCGTCTTGGCCGTAGCGAAACCTAAAATACTAATAATAATAATGGGGATGCCCCACCAAATAAATTCAAGACGCTTACTATCGTCCCAGTCTGGCCGATACGAAGCCTTGTTTCCAGGCTTATCACGGTAGCGTAAAACGATATACACAAGCAGACCTAAAACAGGAATAACAACAATTGTGCATAAAATTATAGAAAAAATAATTAACTGGTATTCTTTTTGAGCCACCGCCCCCTGCGGATTTAAAATCAAATAACGACTATCACAGCCTGCTAAAAAAATTGTGATGAATACGGAGAGAATGATTAACTTGCCAATATGCATTGATTTTTGCTTTCTCACCTAAGCTCAGGCTCCCTTCTTCTAAACCTCTGTACATAATAATGGTATATAAACGTTCATATTAGAGATGCATCTCAACAGATCAAAAGGCTAATAACCTCCTAACATATTGAAGTTTGTCATGACATATTGCTTACTCCTAAAAAATTATCATGTTGTATCATTAAAAGGTGTGATATTCATCACACTTGAAGCGCTTTTTATCTAGTTTAAATGGCTTTACCATAAATTCGTCACATATTTGGGTAATTGTGGGGAATAAAAGGTGCCTTGTGACTATCCTAATAAAAGGAAAAAACTCTTCCAGTTTTTATTAACTGAAAGAGTTTTTTATAAGTACTAGATGAAGTATTGAGCTTTAACACTTACTGATTTGCTTGTTTGACCTGCTGAAACATCCAATCAATCATTTTCCGATTCTGATACGCGGGAACCCAGGAAGCATGATCATACTTTAATTCTTTAGGATATTCCGTATATAGCGGATACCCCCAGATTTTTTGTAAATTCATTGCACCGTTATTTATATTTACGATGAAACACTCCTCATAAAGAAAACTATATTTCTATTTTCAAAGAGACTTATCACTATAGCAATATTTTTTAAAAAAGCTATCCACTTTCTTCATAAAGATTACATATTAAAAACACCTAAAGATAGTTTAGGTGTTTTTGAAATTTTTATATTCATCTATTCTCTAAGTAAAAGCTCAATGGTTATATGGCCTTCTTACTCTTTGAAGCCCCTAGTTTTTTTCTCCACATATTTTCCATTTGTTCGAGAGTTTTACCTTTTGTTTCAGGAACAAATTTCCAGACAAACAAAGCAGAAAGTATACTCATTAAACCGTAAAAACCATATGTTAATCCTCCGCTATATTCCATCATCACGGGATATGTAGAGGAAATAAAATAGTTAGCCGCCCACTGAGCAGCTACGGCAATAGCTACAGCACGACCTCTAATTTTATTAGGAAAAATCTCTGAAATGAGCACCCAACAAATTGGTCCCCATGACATCATAAAGGAAGCTGTATAAATAATGATAAATACAAGCGTCCCTATACCAATGATGTTTGAAAAAGCCATGCTTGCTACACCGAACATTCCAATGGCCATTCCGATAGACCCTGTTATTAATAAAGGTTTTCTTCCCAAACGATCAACCGTCAAAATTGCAATTACTGTAAAAATAACGTTTACTAATCCCATAATAATAGTTTGCAGCATAGAAGAACCTTTAGCTGCTCCCATGCTTTCAAAAATACGCGGAGCATAATATAGAGCTACATTGATTCCTACAAACTGTTGAAATACAGAAAGCAGTATACCTACAACGATAACTAATTTTCCATATGCCAATAATTTTTCAGACGAAACATTGGTAGAAATTGTTTGTTTAATATCTTCTAAAATTGATTTCGCTTCTGAAGATCCATTAATTTTAGTTAGTATGGCTAAAGCTTTTTGATCTTGATTCTGTATAGCTAAGTAGCGAGGCGTTTCAGGAACTAAAAACAAGAGTGCTACAAAGAGTAAAGCTGGAATGGCTCCTGAAGCAAACATGTATCTCCAACCTACATCATTAATCCATTCTAAGGTTTCCCCATTTGCAATACCCCAATTCACGAAGTAAACGACTAACATTCCAAAAATAATCATAAATTGATTGAACGATACCAATCTGCCGCGAATATCTGCCGGTGCAATTTCTCCTATATAGATGGGACAAATGGCTGATGCTAAGCCAACACCAATCCCACCTATAATGCGGTAGAAGTTAAAAGCAAGTAACAAAGAGAGTGTCGGTTCCCCTTTTGTGAAAAATAAAAACTCAGGATAAGAAGCGCCTAACGCTGAGACTATAAAAAGAATAGCTGCTAGTATAAGTGATTGTTTGCGTCCTAGTTTCGTCGCAAAATAACCAGATACCAATCCTCCAATAATACATCCTATTAAAGCACTTGATACAGTAACACCATGTGCTAAAGATCCTAACCCTAAGCTGTCAATAAGATACACCTTTAATGATTCTTCAGCTCCAGATATTACAGCTGTATCATATCCAAACAGTAACCCTCCGATAGCGGCAACTAAGGTAATAGAAAAAATATATAATGAGTTTCGATTTTGTTTCATGCGTTGTTAAAAGCAGTTAGTTAAAAGTAACAGTAGAAGTTCTATTTCTAACTGAGTTCGCACTTATTTGAATACGTTTTCAAATTCTTGGAACACAAAAGAAATTTTCGTCGTCTATTCGACTAACTGCTCTTATCCTCCCCTCCAATGTACGTATTTTTCTAGTGAATCAAATCTTACTACAGCATTTTCTATACTTCCTTTTGTGTCAGGTATATCGATATACAACCATAATCAATTGATACAAGCTACTTTCATATGAAGTTTCTTTTTAAAGTAAGGTTGCATATTTTGCAACCTATTATTTCCTTTTAAATTCGCCTAGCTTTTTACTTAAGTCGTTTGTTTGAAGGTAGACTTCTTTATATAATTCATAAAGCTGTTTATAGACTTGTACATGTTCTGCATTAGGATAATATGTTTTCGACGAGGTAATAAATACGTTTGCACACTCTTCCAATGAGTTATACCAGCCACAGCCATAAGCTGCTAGCATGGCTGCTCCTAACGCTGGGCCTTGTTCAGTAGACAACTTTACGATTTTTGCATTAAAAACGTCTGCTTGAATTTGAAGCCAATGATCATTTTTTGCTCCTCCGCCAATTGATACAATAGACGTAATTTCCTTTCCGCTTTCTCGAAAGATTTCAATTGACTCATTTAAAGAAAACGTAATACCTTCAATAACCGCTCGCGTAAAGTCTCTCTTTTTATGAGAGGCGTCCATTCCTATAAAACTTCCGCGAATCGTAGCATCTGCATGCGGTGTACGTTCTCCGACTAAGTAAGGGGTAAATAAAAGGCCGTTTGAGCCGATTGGGACATTTTTTAGGTCAGCCAATAATTCTTCAAACGTGACGTTTTTTGCGAAATTGTCCTTAAACCAGCCTAAACTGTACCCCGCAGATAGCGTAACACCCATCGTATAAAAGGCATTTTCTTTTCCATGATTAAAATAATGGACTTTTCCATCAAAGTCTCTATCGCTTCGTTCCTCATAAGAAAGAACAACACCTGATGTCCCAATGCTACATAGTGTTTCCCCTGATGATAAAATGCCGGCGCCAATTGCTCCGCAAGCATTATCAGCTCCACCTGCAAATACTTTCGTTGAAGTGGCTAATCCCGTTTTTTGAGAGAACGCTTCACTAATATTGCCTATGCATTCACTAGATTCAACTAGTGGCGGACAAAGATTAATATTGATTCCTGTTAATTGGCAAAGCTCATCATCCCATTTTTTCTTGCTGATGTTTAATAATAATGTACCGGCAGCATCTGAATATTCACTATGAATAAAGCCGGTCATTTTAAAGCGTAAATAATCTTTAGGCAGCATAAATACAGCTGTTTTTTCAAATATAGCCGGTTCATACTCTTTTACCCACAATAACTTAGGAAGAGTAAATCCTTCTAAAGCCTGGTTTTTTGTTATCTTTAAAAGACGTTTTTCTCCAATGACTTTATAAAGATGATGACATTGTTCTGTTGTTCTTGTGTCATTCCACAAAATGGCGTTACGTAATAGGTTATAGTTTTCATCCAGCATCACAAGGCCATGCATTTGTCCAGAATAACTAATTCCTTCTATATCTTCGGGTTTTATATTAGCGTTAGCAATTAATTCACTTAAAGCACTAGCCGTCTGCTGAACCCATTCTTCTGGATTCTGTTCACTATACCCTGTTTTTTCATGAAGGAGAGGATAATTCTTAGAAACCACAGCGCAAATCTTGCCTTTTGTATCAACTAAAATCGTTTTTACGGCGCTTGTTCCTAGATCAATTCCAATTACATATTTCATCTTGATACCTCCGCGTTTATAAACGAGAGTAGAATTGTTTCTACTCTCGTTTGTCCTTTAAACTTCCAAAATATATTGATTTAAAATGGCCTTTAATCGTTCTTGTCTTCCTGACTTATTCACAATATTCGGATTTTTAAACGCGTACTGCTCCAGTGTATGGAAGTTAGCTTTTCCTTCCACAATCTCAAGCCCAATTCCTTCTTTAAAGCTGCTGTAGCGCTCGTTGATAACATTTTCGAAAACACGATCTTCTACTAATTTATGTGCTACTTTTAACCCTCGAGCAAACGCATCCATTCCTGCTACATGAGCATAGAGTAAATCGTCTTGTTCAAAAGAACCTCTGCGTACTTTGGCATCAAAGTTTAATCCTCCGCTTCCCAGCCCTCCATTTTGCAGGATTTCATACATTGCTAGCGTTGTAGAATATAAATCCGTTGGGAATTCATCTGTATCCCAGCCTAAAAGAGGGTCACCTTGGTTTGCATCCACTGATCCTAAGAAGCCTTGTACTCTAGCTACTCGTAATTCGTGTTCAAATGTATGCCCAGCTAACGTTGCGTGGTTAGCTTCTAGATTAAGTTTGAAGTATTTATCTAATCCGTATTGTCTTAAAAATGAAATAGTTGTTGCTGCATCGGTATCATACTGATGTGTCATAGGCTCTTTAGGTTTAGGTTCAATTAAAAACTGCCCCGTATATCCAATTTCGGTTGCGTAATCTACAGCCATATGCATAAATCTAGCTAAGTTATCTAACTCTAACTGTAAATTTGTGTTAAGCAGTGTTTCATATCCCTCACGGCCGCCCCAGAATACATAATTTTCTGCGCCTAATTCTTTTGCTGTTTCAAGCCCCTTTTTTACTTGAGCCGCCGCATAAGCAAATACATCTGCATTACAAGAAGTAGCTGCACCATGAACGAACCGGGGATTTGTAAACATATTCGCTGTGTTCCATAATAACTTTACGTTACTTGTTTGCATATATTCTTTGATCATAGTGACGATAACATCAAGATTTTTATTTGTTTCTTGCAACGTACTGCCCTCAGGAGCAATGTCTCGATCATGAAATGCGAAGAATGGAACATTTAATGTTGCAAAAAGTTGAAAAGCTGCCTCAACTCTCGCTTTTGCTAAATCCATTCCATCATATCTATCCCAAGATCTTTGCATAGTAGCTGCACCAAAAGGATCCGTACCATCTGCTGTAAACGTGTGCCAGTAAGCAACAGAAAAACGCAGCTGATCTTTCATTGTTTTACCGCCTACTACTTCTTCAGGATTATAGTATTTAAAAGCTAAAGGATTTTTAGAATCTTTACCTTCGTATAAAACTTTGTTTACGCTTTCAAAATAATTAATTTTATTAGTACTAGTTTGGACCATTTGTCATTTCCCCCTTCGATTTAAGTGAACAAGTTTATCCATTAACTATCTTGATTCAGTTAGTTTGTTTATCCAATAAACTAACTTTATTTCATCATATACAAAATAAATGTTTATTTCAATGTTTTTTTTAGAAAATTTAGTTATAATATTAGATATGATACTTTTAAATATCTAATTTAAGCTTCAAAAAACACCAACTTAGTTCGATAGATAAACAAAGGAGTGGTTATTATTCAAATTGCAGATCAAGCTTTAGTAAAAAAAATGAATCAAAAATTAATATTAGATGAAATTTTAAAGAACTCCCCTATCTCCAGGGCAACTCTCTCTGAGATTACAGGATTAAACAAGTCTACTGTCTCCTCTCAAGTAAATACACTGCTTGAAAAAGATTTTATTTTTGAAATTGGGGCAGGGCAATCCAGAGGCGGCAGAAGACCTGTAATGCTTGTTTTTAATAAAAATGCAGGCTACTCGATCGGTATCGATATAGGAGTCGACTATCTTAATGGAATTCTAACCGACTTAGAAGGAAATATTATTCTCGAGAAGACTTCTGACTTGTCTAGTTCTTCCGCTAGTGAAGTAAAAGAGATTTTATTTGCACTTATTCATGGTTTTGTAACCCATATGCCTGAGTCCCCTTATGGTCTAGTGGGAATAGGGATTTGTGTTCCAGGTCTTGTAGATCGTCATCAGCAAATTATTTTTATGCCTAACTTAAATTGGAATATCAAAGATTTGCAGTTTTTAATTGAGAGTGAGTTTAATGTTCCGGTTTTTGTTGAAAATGAAGCTAATGCAGGAGCATACGGTGAAAAAGTGTTTGGTATGACAAAAAACTACGAAAACATCGTTTACATCAGTATTAATGTCGGAATTGGAACTGGACTTGTTATTAACAACGAATTGTATAAAGGTGTTCAGGGTTTTTCTGGGGAAATGGGTCATATGACGATAGATTTTAATGGCCCAAAATGTAGCTGTGGAAATCGAGGCTGTTGGGAATTATATGCTTCTGAAAAAGCATTACTGGCTTCGCTCTCTCAAAAAGATAAGAATATTTCTCGAAAAGAGATTGTGGAACGCGCAAATAAAAATGATGTAGAAATGTTAAATGCACTTCAAAACTTTGGCTTTTATATTGGGATTGGATTAACCAATATTCTTAATACATTTGATGTAGAAGCTGTTATCTTGAGAAATCATATAATTGAATCTCATCCCATTGTTTTAAATACAATTAAAAACGAAGTTTCTTCTAGAGTCCATTCTCATTTAGACAATAAATGTGAACTATTGCCTTCTTCGTTAGGAAAAAATGCACCTGCTTTAGGAGCTGTTTCCATCGTTGTTGATTCTTTCTTAAGTGTTACCCCTATAAGTTAGTTAAGTGAATGCAAAGGTTAGTAAACTATATCACGTTTGATTTTAAGAATGAAGGAGCTATTTTCTATCAAAGGGAAAGAATTTAAACAGTTTTAACAAGAGTATTATGTCTGTCTCCACCCTCACCTTTTTCATCCCATGCAGCCAGTCACCTATCATAACGGCAACTGGCTGCTTATATGTTTTATAGGTAACCTTCTCTTTCTTAGACGGCGCAGAGCCTTGACTGTTAGTTTAGCTCATGTGCTTTTTAAATTATGAAGCATGTCTTGTCAGAGTAGTTACGACTTCCTTATATTCCTCTAACTCTTTGGTCTGTGCGAGAGTATTGATTTTCTCTAGCGATAAAAGAGAGCTCTGAATAATAAATGTGCGAGGCTCCGTATCATTTTGCAGTAATTCATCAGATATAAACGTCACAAATTCAAGACTCTTCTTTTGTTCCTCTTCATTTGTTAGTTTATTTTCAATCACCCGTTTTAACTTCGCGGTTACGCGCGTAAGCTCAGTCGAAAAATGACTTTCTGTTTTCTCATTAAATACCGCAGAGTAAACGGAAGGATTAAATAACTGTTCTTTTTGTTCTGCTACTTCGATTACGATCTCCTCTATACGCTTCATACAATAACGGACAATTTGTTCAATAGGCAATGGATAGTTTAGTGCTTTATTCATTTTAAATATATTGTTAAGCATTCCTTCTAGCAGCACAGCTCCATCAAATAAATAAGGAAAAGTCTTAGACGGGAAAATCTGCTGCAAACGTTCATATATCCAGTTGAATGTTGCTGTTTTTAACTCCTCTATATATTGAAATGTTTTGATCTCATTTAAAACGAGTGTACTTTCAATCATTTCAGGAATTTTGTTTTGCTCTGCAAAGTTCAGCATAAAAATTATCTGTTCTTCAAATACCTTCTGATTGTCTCCTTTATATTCAATGGCTACTTTTTCTCTTTGTAGAATAAGTGATTCTTGTAAAGACGAAAGTAATGAGAGAAGCAGTTCGCTTTTAGATGAAAAATATTTATAAAATGTTCCTTTTGAAATACCGCTTCTTTCTAATATATCTTGTACCGAAGTGTCTACGTATCCTTTTTCCATAAAAAGCTGGTGCGTATGCCCTAAAATATCGAGCTGTTTTTGATTCATTGCTGCTACTCCTCTGTTTACAATTTACTTTTTATTTAGTATAACTTATCTGCCTTTTCCTACGTGAATTTTATCCTTTTTCCTTGATAAACAAATAAAAATAATTATATACTATTAGTACATTTTTATACATATAGTATAAAAATGTACTAATAGTATAGGTTAATTAAACAAAGCAATTATTTATCTAGCAAGTGACAACTACTAAGCGCTATGTAGCTAGTAAATTCCAAATTTATACCTATTCTGAAGGAGGAATAAGATCATATGAACAAAGAAGTCATTCCCGTTACAGAAATTCCAAAATTCCAATCACGTGCAGAAGAGTTTTTCCCTATCCAATGGTATAAAGAAATGCTGAACAACCACCCTGTTTATTTTCATGAAGAAACAAACACATGGAATGTATTCCAATACGACCATGTTAAACAAGTCTTGAGCAACTACGAATTCTTTTCAAGCGATGGACAAAGAACCACTATTTTTGTTGGAGATAATAGTAAGAAAAAAAGCACATCTCCAATTACCAATCTTACAAACTTAGATCCTCCTGACCACCGGAAAGCGCGATCTTTGCTTGCTGCAGCCTTTACTCCTCGCAGTTTAAAGAACTGGGAACCGCGAATCAAACAAATTGCAGCAGACCTGGTACAAGCCATACAAAAGAATTCAACTATTAATATTGTTGACGATTTATCTTCTCCTTTTCCTAGTTTAGTTATAGCAGATTTATTCGGTGTACCGGTAAAAGACCAATATCAGTTCAAAAAATGGGTAGATATTCTGTTTCAGCCTTATGACCAAGAAAGATTAGAAGAGATTGAACAAGAAAAGCAGCGTGCAGGAGCTGAATATTTTCAATACCTCTACCCGATTGTCATTGAAAAGCGCTCCAACCTTTCTGATGATATTATCTCAGACTTAATTCAAGCTGAAGTTGATGGTGAAACATTCACAGATGAAGAAATTGTACACGCTACCATGCTGCTTTTGGGTGCAGGAGTTGAAACCACAAGTCACGCCATTGCAAATATGTTTTATTCTTTTTTATATGACGACGAGTCGTTATACAGCGAGCTGAGAAACAATAGAGAATTAGCTCCAAAAGCAGTAGAAGAAATGCTTCGATATCGGTTTCACATCTCCAGACGAGATCGGACGGTTAAACAAGATAACGATTTATTAGGCGTTAAGCTAAAAAAAGGAGATGTCGTTATTGCGTGGATGAGTGCATGTAATATGGATGAGAATATGTTTGAAAACCCTTTTTCTGTAGACATTCACCGCCAAACTAATAAAAAACACTTAACGTTTGGAAACGGACCTCATTTTTGTTTGGGCGCCCCTCTTGCCCGACTTGAAATGAAAATCATATTAGAAGCATTTTTAGAGGCCTTTTCTCATATCGAACCATTTGAAAATTTTGAATTAGAATCGCATTTAACTTCTTCAGCTACGGGGCAATCTTTAACGTATTTGCCGATGAAGGTGTACAGATAAAGTTTATGTGCATGACAAAGCAGAGAAACGTGAAAGAGGTTTATCTTCTCTCATGTTTCTCTTTTCTTTTATTATCTCGTTTAACTACTTATGTACGAAGTTTAGGAGGGCTTTAATACGATTTAAAGCTGACAGTACCGAAATATAAGTGGCGATGAGCTGGTTAACGAAATATCAGCTATTGCCTTCTCTGCCTTAAAGCATCTTCTATAAAATGCTGATACAAATAATTAATAAGAGCAGTCGCAATCGAGATGATAAAAAGTTGAAAACGCGTCATGTTGACCATTTTGTATACCTTTAGTTTTTCTGCCAGACTCGTCAAAGGATAAGCAAATAGATAATCAAATAGAACGTTAATCAGCAAATATTTTTTAAAATTTCCATAGGTCAGCTTGAATACCCAAAAATCAGCTACAAAAAATGGGCCAAAGATAAAAGATATATCGCTTGCAAGTTTAGGAAAAAGAGGTTTTCTCACTTTCCACCAAGTAAAGCTTTTAGATAACTCACTGATAAAAGCAATAACCAATGAACTAAACGTTAAAACAGGTAGGTATCTTTTAAAGACAAATTTATCAACTTTTACTATAGACAGCCAAGGCAATAAAAGTACTGCCAAAAGCGTTAACTTTCCTTTCATTATGTACCCAACTCCTGCCGTTACGAAAATGTAAGCTAGATCATATCCTCTTTAGTTTGTGTAATAGGCTCTTTTTTATGTGCTTATTACACTGCGTTAGTTCTTTTATTCGCCTTTTGTTACAAAATTTTTTCCTTTCTTTATTTTAATCCTGTACTTTTTTGCTTTTAGGAAATTATTGATTCTCATATTCTGCATGTGCATGGAGAAAATACGGAAGTGAATGTTTAAAAGGAGGAAATAAAAATGACTACAGTACGTGAAGTTATGACTAAAGATGTGAAAGCTTGTGCACCGCACGACCCAGTAACAGCAGCTGCAAAATTAATGCGTGATATTAATTGTGGTTCTGTGCCGGTGTGTCAAGAAAATCGAGTAATGGGAATGATCACAGACCGTGATATCGTGTTAAATTGCGTGGCGGATGGAAAAGATTGCAACACTGTGCATTGCCATGATTGTATGACTAAAGATGTAATTACGTGTTCTCCGGATACGGATATTCACGAGTGTGCACGTATGATGGCTGACCATCAAATTCGCCGCATTATTGTAGTGGAGAATAATAATATGGTTGGAATCTGTGCAATCGGCGACCTTGCGACAGTGAACGTATATGTTGATGAAGCCGGTGCAGCATTAAGCGAAATTTCTAATCAAGTTCATTAAAACTTTTCAGCATATAAATCCTTAATGCTTGTACAAAATAGCCCTGTCTGCAAGGAGGTGCTAATATGCCAAATTTAAACGATAACAAATTTAAAAAGATTCAGTCTGAGAGTCAAAAGCAAGGAAAGTCTCAAGAAGAATATGCGGCTGAGCTTGACGCTAATCGTGCAAAAAGCCAAAAGAAAAAGTAACACTAAAAAAGGATTACAATCGGCAGAGGCTCGTTTGTAATCCTTTTTATCATCCCGTTTTGTTACAGGCTGCGATCAGTTATAAATGTATAGTGAGTATGCGCTTCATACTTCTCACCTGGCTTTAATACACAAGAAGGAAAATGCTGATGATGAATAGCGTCCGGTAAACCTTGTGTTTCTAGGCAAACACCGAGGTATTTCTCTGAGTGAACTCCTCTAATTTCGAATTCTTCGTCTAGATGATTTCCCGTATAGAGAACGACTGAAGGCTGATCCGTTTTGACTTCTATTTTGCGGCCGCTTGCAGGATCAAATAATGACATCTGATTTTCAGCTTCTGCTTCTAAAAGAAATGGATGATCGTATCCTTTACCCACTAATATATTTTGCGGATGTGTGGATTCCACTCCTTCCTTGAGACTATGTCCTTCTCTAAAATCAAATGGGGTATCTGTGACGTTTAACACTTCTCCAGTAGGTAAAAGATCATTATTCAACTCTAAGAATTCGTTACTTTTCAGCTTCAAAACATGATCCAAGACCGTTTCTTTTAGATTTCCGCTTAAATTGAAATACGTATGATTTGTTAAATTGATAAGAGTGTCTTGATCTGTTGTTCCTTCATAAAAAATATAGAACTCATTTTTATTCGTTAATGTATACGTAACTTTCACTTCAAGGTTGCCGGGATACCCTTCTTCTCCGTCTCTACTTACATATGTAAATTCAACACCTACATGATCAGTTGTCTCAATAGTTTTGGCATTCCATATTTTGTGACTGAATCCTTCTGATCCGCCATGCAGATGGTTGTTTCCTTCATTTTTCTCTAGACGGTAGGTTTCATTATTAAGCTCAAACGCTGCTCCGCCTATACGCCCTGCTACGCGTCCGACCACAGCTCCGAAATAAGGAGAATACTTTTGGTATTCTTCTATTGAATCAAATCCCAATACAACACTTTCAATCTTCCCTTCAGAATCCGGCATTTCAATATTTGATATCACACACCCATAGTCAAGGCAGGTGATTTTAAGGCCTTCATCATTTAATAAGGTATAAGCATGTACAGCTTGATTGTTTAGTTCGCCAAATTTCTCTGAGTTCACTTTCACTTTTAATCAGTCCAATCCTCTTTTTATTCGTAAATTGCTTAACGGACCCTACATGTTATAAACATCGGATATGTTGTTATAGTTCCCTCTGCAATCCTTCCTGAATCTTCATTATTCTCATTTTATTGTAATCGTGTACATTTCTTAATTCAAGCTTGAATGATAAAGGCTGGCCACTGTGTGTCATTGCTATTTCTTTAGTATTCCTAAGTATTCTTCCCAAGGTCCTACATCTTCTCTATATCGTTCTGCCATTACTCGAACAATTTGCGCAATATGGGTTAAATCATGAGCAACCCAAGTCGAGAGCAGCTCTCTGACTTTTACTTCCCCAAACTCAGGGTGTTCTCCTCTCACTTCAAGGTGTTTTTCATGCTTAACTAGCAGCTTTAGTTGATGTAAATTCTGTATTCTTACCTTTTTGAATTCAAGAAGCTTCTCTTCAATAGAATTAGCAGATTCCTTGTTTAAATGGGCATAGCGGTCAAACGGAGGAAAAGCTCCCTCTTTTCCTTTTTGAAGGATAAATTCTAGCCTTGGTATCCAATTGTTTTTTTCTGCTTCTATTAAATGTTCTATGACTTCGGAGGTATTCCACGTTCCTTCTCCTTCATTGCATTGCAGCCATCCTGCAGATAGACCAGACAAAAGTTTTTCAAGCGTTTGTGGCGTATTCTCAAGTATTTCAATCGCTTCTTTTAAATTAAAATTCATATCAATTCCCCTTTCTCAACGTAATGATACTGAGCTGTCAGTTATGTAAATCCTTTAGAGATTATAGTCAATTTTACCATAATTCGCTTCTATTAAAGGAGCCAACTATTTTTCTAATTCCTTTTATGATGACTAAAATAAAACAGGAACATACGTTTGGTTTTTCTCTAAAAATATGATAAAATATATATAGGCTAAAACGCAGTGAGTATCAGTCTGAATAGACACTGCTCATTCGTAAAATAGATTGCTAGCAACTTTTCATCTTGAGCTTTCCGCGTGAATTGGAGTGAGACAACAGTGAGTAAAAATCAAAAACGATGGACAAAAGAAGAAGATAGATTTCTTATCCAACACTATGGCGCTATGACGCTTCAAGAGATGGGTAAGTATTTACATAGAAGCAAGGAATCGGTTAATAAACGACTTACTCGATTAAATCTTCGTGCTTCGGATACAGCTTTACGTAAAAAATGGACGCTTGAACAAGATGCTTTTTTGCAGGAGAACATTGATATCATGAATAACCGTGAAATGGCACATTCCTTAGGCAGGAGTCCTTCTTCTATTGCTACGCGCATAAAAGTTTTGGGACTAACACGAAAAACGGCGATGCGAAGATGGACAGTACAAGAAGACGAATATTTGCTAAGGTATTACGGGGTAAAACCTCTTTCACACATATCAGCTAAATTACAGCGAAGTGTGCAAGCGCTAGAATCGAGGTTGAACCGTTTAGAAGTGTATGGAGCCAAAGCACACGTAGGACATATTACAGCGTGTGAACTAGCAGCCTGCCTTGAAGTAGATGTTCATACAATTTACAAGTGGATTCATAAAGAGAATCTATCGTACAAAATGATCATCGCCAAGACCAGAACATTTATGGGAATTGACATTCAATCTTTTTGGAAGTGGGCTGAACAAAATAAATCGTGCCTTAACTTTTTTAAAATACCTAAAAATACGCTTATTCCAGAACCAGCGTGGGTGAATGAACAAAGAAAACTAGACTATGTAAAGCGCCCTAAATACGAGCATAAAAAGTGGACAGCAGAAGAAGATGCCAGATTGTGGCGTATGTTTTATCAGGAAAAGCGCAATCAGCAAGAAATTGGACAGCTGCTTGGGCGTTCGAGAAATAGCGTGCAGCGACGCTTAGAGCGTTTACGTAAAAAGAAACTAGTTAGTTAAACGATAAAAAGCTTGGAATAAGCTATGCTTACTCCAAGCTTTTTTTATTGATATGACTTTTTGTTAAGCTTTAACTGCTTTTTCCCAATCTGCTGCAAATTTTTCCATTCCTTGGTCAGTTAACGGATGTTTTGCTAATTGCTCAATAACAGCGTATGGAATTGTGGCAATATGAGCTCCTGCAAGTGCTACACGCGTTACATGATCCGGATGTCTTACAGATGCCGCAATAATTTGAGAGTCGATGTTTTGAACGCGGAATAACTCAGCAATTTTAGATACCAGCTGTACTCCGTCTTCTGAAATATCATCAAGACGTCCTAAAAATGGAGAAACATACGTCGCTCCAGCACGAGCTGCTAAAAGCGCTTGGTTTACTGTAAAGATCAGGGTTACATTTGTTTTTACGCCTTTTTTAGCAAGGTAGCGCGTCGCTTCCAAACCAGCTAATGTCATAGGCAGCTTAATCGTAATGTTTTTATCTCCGTCGTTAATTTTAATCAGTTCTTCAGCTTGAGCAATCATGTCTTCAGCAGAAAGTGCGTCAGGCGTTACCTCAGCGGAAACGGATTCAACTTCCGGTACCATTTGAAGAATTTCTTCGATGCGGTCTTCAAATCTTACGCCTTCTTTTGCTACCAAAGATGGATTGGTTGTCACACCAGCTAGAACACCTACTTTGTATGCTTTCTTAATATCCTCAAGGTTTGCTGTATCAATAAAAAATTTCATCTCACTATTCCTCCTTATTGTTATACATCAATCTGCATTTCAACTTGCGAGAACTATAGTCTAGCCAATTTGCTGAAGGGCATATAGATTTTCTATAGAAGCGTTTTCAATCTCTTTTGCAGTTAATACCTTTAATTTTTCTAAAAATTGTATAGCGTCCACTCGGTCTTCAATATCTTCTTCTGTACGAATATTCTCCGTTTTAATCTGATGGATACATTCGTTGATGACTTCTTTGTACGCATTCGTTTGGATAAACCATTCTGCTAACAGCGTTTTTGTTGCTTCTCTTTCTTCTTCACTTTTAACTGCAAACAAACTCTCTGTTTCCGTTTCACTCAGCATAAGGCTGTTAAAATCGTGATTCATACAAAGCCAAAAATAACCTTTTTGGCTATCGTAATACTTTCCTTCTCTTAAAAGAAAATACTTGATTCCAAATTTAATTTTATGAGATTGGTTCTCTGAACTCGGCATATGAATTTCTTTTATTTCTACGCTTTCTGATACATCCAGATAGGTTTCTAAACCGTACTTTGTATTCACTACTTTTGCATCCAATATGTCCATCCTCATTCTCCTTTTCTCAAGTTCTATTTATTTTTATAAAAAAACAGAGGTCTGATTTTATGTAATAACGAATCCAGTTTTTGTGGATGTTTTTCTTAACCAACCGACATGTTTTACTGTTTACGCTTTCATTATATATCAGATTATTCGAAAAATCACCAAAAACAATCAAATTCATTCAAAAAAAGTCATAAAATCGTAAAAAATAGTCAAAAAAGGTCATTATTCATTAAAAATAGATGTACTTTTATGTTAATTGCGTGCTTCAATGTTTCTTAAGGGAATTACCTTTTCCAAAAAAACGACTTTTATTACATACCCTCTCTGGAAAAATATACTCATTCGTTTCACCGTTTTTTCACTTTAACATGATATCCTGTAGTATACTTTTGTTTCACGTGCTAATTCCCATGAATTTTTGCTATTTAAGGTTATTCATTTTTATTAGTGGGAAAGTTACATAAATACAATACGTTATAGGGGGACTTTAACATGGATAAGAGAATTGAAACACTAAAAGAAAAGCTGCCTGATAATCATAAGGAGGTTGCTGTTCTGACCTCTCATATTTTTGATGCGCTTGATAAATTAACAACTGAACATCGCAGATATGTTGATATTTCGGCAGCAGCCAAAATAAAGCCGAATCCGGATGAAGAGAAAGCTTTTTTTGATACCATTTATCAAGTGAAAACACTCATTATGTCAGAGCTTGAAAAAACCGTTGAGGATATCGAGCATAAAGGTGATAAAAACTGGCATAAGAACTATAAAGATGGAATCGAGTGATAGGTAAATAAAACGTTTAAAAGCCTGTGCTTTTTGGAGCACAGGCTTTTTCCCATGAGATTCTCTACACTCTACTGGCTTGATTTGGAGAGCTCTTGGAATTCAATCATTGAAGATTTAATACCGTTACTTTTTCACGGGTCATGGATTCAATACTTTTACGAATGCCTTGAGCACCCATACCGGATCCTTTTACGCCGATAAAAGGAAAATGATCAGGACCGCGTTCCGTGCGGCCGTTGATTTGAACGGATCCGACTTCAATTTTATTTGCAATTGAGAAGGCTTTATTAATATCTTTTGTAAAAACGCTTGCTTGTAAGCCAAATTCTGATTCGTTTGCTATATCAACGGCTTCTTGATCAGAAGCGACGCGGATAATTGGTAACACAGGACCGAATGGTTCTTCCCATGCCACGCGCATAGTATCATTCACGTCATCTAAAAGCGTAGGATAGATAAGGTTTCCTTCACGCTGGTTTCCAGTCACAACTGTTGCACCTTTTCCTAGTGCATCTGCAATTAAAATCTGAATAAAGTCCGCTGCTTTGCTATCAATTAATGGAACGATCGTACATCCATCTTCAGGAGAACCGACTGATAGTTTATGTACTTCTTCTTTTAAAATATTTACGAGCTTGTTTGCCACTTTTTCATGCACAAGTACACGTTTAATAGCTGTACAGCGCTGACCGGAATAAGAAAATGCTCCGCTTATAATATGTTTTGCTGCTTCTTGTAAATCTGCATCTTCACATACAATACCCGGGTCTTTTCCTCCAAGTTCTAGTACAAGAGGAATCATGCCTGCCTTTTTAGCTAATTGAGTACCCGTATTTGTTCCCCCGGTAAATGAAATCATGTTAATGCCTTTATGTTCAACTAAATAATCCCCAATCACAGATCCGCGGCCCGTTACGACGTTTACAAGACCTTGTGGAATACCTGCTTGATGAAGAGCTTCAATCATCTTAATACCGCTGATCGCTCCTTGCGTTGCAGGTTTGAAGATAACTGCATTTCCTGAAATAAGCGCAGGCGCCAGTTTAGCAGCTGCTAAATTTACCGGATAATTAAAAGGAGGAATTGCGAGTACAACCCCTAAAGGCACGCGTTCAACAATAGCAACTTTAGACTTAGAACCGCCAGGAAAACTATCTCCCTTCATGCTTTCTCCGTTCATATGAAGGGCTTCTTCAACTGTATAGCGAATGAAATCTGCTGTGCGCACTACTTCATTCCTTGCATCTTTTAAGCTTTTTCCAACTTCCTTCATAATAATTTCGGCAATTTCACTCTGCATTCTTACCAGCTCATCCGCCCAGTTGTATAAATACTTGGCACGTTCTTGCAGAGAAATTTCTGTCCACCCTTTCTGAGCTTTTTGCGCGGCATGTACTGCTTCATCGACCTCTTCTTTTGTGATAGCCTGCACTTTTCCAATCACGTCATGACGGTATGGAGAAACAATGTCAATTGTCTGCCCTGATTTACTTTCTTTCCACTCACCGTTAAGATAAAAAGAATAAGTTGATACATTTAATACCGTTGTTGTCATAAAAAGTCCCCCTTAATAAAAGTGAAATTATTATCAAAATTTTCAGTCTTTTTTACGAATGAAAACTCTGTGAATATCTGAGCAAAAAGAATTCTAGATACATCCATTTCTATAACTTTTTATATCGCTTGTAACTTCCTTAAACTTGTTGCCTTTAAAGCAGCAGCTTTTCTCTTTTCGACTCAAAACCAAAGCATCATATAATTTAATGAATATTTTGTATTTTTAATATATATAAATTTCTTTCATTCGTACAATACAAAAAAGTTATCTCAACGATTAATAATGTTAATGATTTATGTCCCCCATACAAAAAAAATTTATGGCTTCCTACTTTTTTAGGGAAAATGGGAGTTTTAAGTTCCCTTGATTATATTTATTTTGAGGGAGATATTGAGGAGATGCACTACTCTTTTTGTTCTATGTGTTGAGAAAATAAAATAAGGGTATATAATAAATATAGGAAAATGAAGATAAAAGTAGAATATATATTCTAAAGGGAGGGATTTATTGTGATTGTTACTTTAGGTTTTGCGGCATCAATTATTGCTTTGTTTATGCTTTTTACTAATCGGACGTCCAATATCCCGGAAGAAATAATCCATGAAACCACAAATGTTAATAAAGAAGAGCAGTATATGTATTATATATAAAGCGTCTTAACAGACGCTTTTTTTGTTGCGCTTTTTACAAAGTCTATAGCGGTTAAAAACGGCCTTCACCTATCATTTATCTTTATTTGTCAGTACCTGATAGCCATAAATAGTGAAGCAGAAACTAATAAACGAAAAAAAGATATGTTTTGGCTTAAAGTTAACTAACTTAAATAAGTCCAATCTTATGTTAACATGCCTAAATATAATCGGATTATGCCTATATCCAAAAAAACGGATAAGCTATATTGCTCTGTGAGTTATTTACAACCGGTGGAACAATCACAATTAAGACATAGCATAGCTTCCAGCAAAACGTTTAAGAGCTAATTCTTTTTAAATGAAAATATCTGAATTCAAAATACGACAGACTTCGACACTATCTATTTGTTACTATATTTTTTAGGTTCTATTTTTAGATTGGAACCATTTTTACATAAATAATTCAATAATTTAAGCCTTTAAAATGACGTGGCAAGTGGAGGAAACTTAATGTGTTTCAAATGTAGACTACTGCTGATAAAGATAGAATTTATACGAAAAATGATGATGATGATTGCCCTAGAAGAAGGGTTTACAAGTAGTAATACGATTAAAATTAGTCAGGATCTAGATGTATTGTTAAATCGGTTTGAAGCTACTTGTTAAAAAATGTTCGTTGATAACAGAAAAAGGATCTTTCGATAAGATCCTTTTTTGCTGTTGGTAGACAATTATTTGTTTCAAAAAAATGAAGGCTGATGTTATTTAGCAGTACATCTTGATCGCGCGTTCATACTCTATTTAATCATTCTGTGCTTCAAAAAAGTCCCACATCATTTTTGAAGCATTAGGACCTTTTGAATCAGTATCTGATCCATTGTCGTTTCCTCCTGACCATGCATGCCCCATATCCTCTACCATAATTTTTTTCATCCAGATTTTTTTTTCTGCATCTATGTAGTCAGACATTATGTAGCTATAATGATTTTCGTTGTCTTGTGACGTATAAAAAGCAGCATTTTCATGTAGGTTTATACCGAAATTCTTATATGTATAAATCCACTGCTGAATTAATGTAGACGCATTAATTGGATTGACTGTTGTATCTGATTGACCATGAAACGTAATGACGGGAACAGGCCGTGCATAAGGTCCCATTTTTTTATAAGCTTCATCACCGTCAAGTTCAGGATTTAAAGAGCCGTATAGCATGACTTCTCCAGCTGTGATGAGGTCTACAGCATACGCATTACTGCCTGCTGAATGAATGCCTACCGCTTTAAATACATCAGGATAAGCAATAGCCATCACATTTGCCATAAAGCCTCCAGCTGACATACCAGCAAGATATATATTAGTAGAATCAATCGCGTATTTAGCGGTTATGTGATCAATCATATCTTTTATTATGTCTGGCTCTCCATTACCGCGAAACTGGTTATACTCATAAAACCAATTCCAGCACCCGTTGGAATTAGCAAAGTAATTCATTTGAGGATAGAGAACAATAAAGCCTTTTTCTTCCGCTAGTTTATTCATCTCCGTACCCGCCGCAAAATCATCTGCATCTTGTTGACATCCATGAAGCATAACGATTAATGGTACTTTGCTTAACCCAGTATATGTACTTGGAACATACACCTTGTAGGTAAAATAATCATCATAATTATACTCTTTCCAAATAGGTTGAAAGAACACGCTCTGTAATTCTATTAAAAACGTAGAAGCAGTTAAAACTGGGTTCGTAAAAAAGGAATATAAAGTATTCACGGAGTTTACCCTCTCTCTATTTCTGATGTATATACTCTTTATTTCGTTATATCACAAAATAATCCTTTTATTATGTAGCTGATCTTTTTATATGCCTCTAATTATTTTGTTCTTCATTCTTTAGTCGTACAAATTCATATACTAAGTTACGCTCTGCGTTGGATAACAGCTTTAGGTAATTTTATTAAACTTAGTATAACAACTAGCCAATCAAAAAATTTAAAAAAGGAGTGTTCATAATGACGAAAGCAAAGCCTAGTTTTAAACATTACTGGAATGAGATTATACGAGGACTTATTATCACCAAATAGTGTACAAATTCATAATGCAAAACTATAGAAAAAAGAATTCTATAGCAAGAACAGTCACTTAGTACGTTTAATACATGTATACGCGCGGAATACTAGAAAAGGACTGGCTATAAAAGCCCGTCCTTTTTTATGTTATCAAACAATTATTTATTTAACCAAAATTAAAAACTGATATTATTTGGCGGTACATTGTCTCCTTTGTCCTCTTTCTTGAGCTCAGATTCTATATATGAATCTTTAGAGGATTCTCCCATACGCCAATAAACAAGAAAGCTGATGGCAATACACCCTGCTACATAGAAAAAGAAAATTGATTCATGTCCAATACTTTTTAGCCATAGGGCGATAAATTCTGCTGTGCCTCCAAATATGGCAACTGTAAGTCCATACGGTAATCCTACACCAAGAGCTCGAATTTCTGTTGGGAAAAGCTCAGCTTTTACAATAGCGTTAATAGATGTATAGCCTGTTACAATGATAAGTCCAACTGTCATTAATAAAAAAGCCATGACTGGGTTATGTGCTTGTTTCATAAAAAGAAACAGCGGTACAGTCAATAATGTTCCTAAAATACCAAAGCTCATTAACAGCGGTCTGCGTCCAATTTTATCTGATAGCATACCTGCTATTGGCTGAATGACAACAAATACAAGCAGTGCACAGAAGTTAATCCAGCTTACGACCCCTTTATCTAGTCCTACACTGTTTACCATAAATTTTTGCAAATACGTCGTATACGTATAAAAAGCGACCGTTCCTCCTAGTGTTAAACCAATAACGGTCAACACTGCTTTAGGATGCTTCATAAGTGCTTTAATAGTTCCGGCATTTTCACGGCTTTCAGAGTCCATTTTAGAAAATTGCTCTGACTCATCCATTGTACGGCGCAGCCATAAAACGCTTAGCGCTCCGATGGCTCCAATGACAAAGGGAATACGCCAGCCCCATGAAATCATATCTGCTTCACTAAGAACGTTTTGCAGAATAATTTGAACACCTAATGCTACCAGCTGACCAGCAACAAGCGTCACATACTGAAAGCTTGAATAAAATCCTCTTCGCCCCCTGCTTGCCATTTCAGAAAGGTAAGTTGCAGAAGTTCCGTATTCTCCTCCTAAGGAGATTCCTTGCAGCAAACGCGCTAGTACTAGAATAATAGGAGATAATAACCCTATTGTGCCATAGCTAGGAGTACAGGCGATAATAAAAGAACCGCTCGCCATAATGGTAATAGATAAGGTAAGCGCAGCCCGACGACCATATCGATCCGCATAGCGTCCCATTAATAAACTTCCGATTGGACGCATTAAGAAACCGACGGCAAAGATTGCCGCTGTGTTAAGCAACTGACTTGTTGAATCACCTTCCGGGAAGAATTGCGATGAAAAATAGACGGCAAAAGCAGAGTAAACGTACCAATCGTACCATTCAATTAAGTTCCCAACAGATCCTTTAAAAATATTACTTGTAACACGCCTGTTGTTTGCAGCTTCACTGGTATGAGTCATGAGTGATCCCTCTTTTCTTTGAGTGTTTAATGTTGGTTCTCCTGTAACATGAAGTAGCAAGTAATTTACCAGCAAATCTTTTTAAACAGCTAGATTGTATTGCTTTCTATAAAACCTGTTCAACCAATTACTTATATAATGAGAGCGCTTAAAAAAAGGTTGGATAATTCATTTCAGTATCATCTATAGATAATAAAATAAGCGGTTTTAAAAGCGGCGGCTGTCTATTACATATGTAGTGTTAATCCTCCCTTCCATTTATATATTGTACTATTGATTTATTAGAAAATATAATATTTTCTAATTATTTATACAAAAATTTTACAAAGTTCGGCTTTCTAATTTATATGACAAACAGAAAAAAGCCATGTTCTTTAAGTGAGAACATGGTTAAAAAAATACTCTTATCAACTTGTGAGTGTAAGCTGCTTACATTTACATAATATGTAGAATAAACATAACTTGTACTAAGCTCTAACCTAAATTTAAGATAATTATCGCATTTTAATCTTATCTCTTATTATATATACAGCCATGGATGCTCTATAATTTTGTTGCATTGGCGACCTTAATTTGGCTCATTTGATTTTAAATTCACATAAAAAACGTTCTATCCCGAGATATTTTTCACCTAAGCTTGTTGTTTGGAAACCAAACTATATAAAATAATGAATGAGAAGAAATACCCCGAGAACTGGAGTAGCAGCTAACATAAGGTTTATAGAATTTGTAACTCTCCACTTCTTGTCTGTTTTTGATTCTGTGGAAAGATTAGCTCTCATTCGATCACCGCTTACAGCTGCTCCAGATATAATAATGGCTAGCCCTAATAGTATAATGAACGCTACAAAAAATACTGTTTCTGAATTTACGTTTGCTATTGTACATCCTAATAAAAGAATAAAAGATAAAATGAACCCACCAATAATTGATTTAATCATTTTTGTCTTCCTCCCAGCCTTTTTATAAATTTTCCACATATTAACTATATAATATCATTTTCTCTATATTTTTACTTTTATTTTGTTGTTTTAACAGATAAAAAGACAGTAATTAAGGGAACTAAAAAAGCGAAACGCTCATGTCTGAGTACGTTTCGCTCAAGGGAACTACATTTTAACTATCTTTTGTGATGTCTGCTAAACCTAAGCGAATTACTTTTGATAAGTCACTTAACGTTAACTGTATTTGGTGACCTACACGTCCACCTGAAAAGTAAATCGTTTCACAGTTTTCTGCTGTAGAGTCAATGAAGGTTTCGAACTGCTTTTTCATTCCGATAGGAGAACACCCGCCGTGAACATATCCTGTAAGAGGTAACAGCTCTCTTTGAGGAATCATTTCTAAGGACTTTTCACCAGCCGCTTTTGCCGCTTTCTTTAAATCAAGCTCCTTTTCAACCGGTACCATGAAGACATAATGTTCTTTTGATTTCCCTACGGTCACCAGTGTCTTAAAGACTTTAGCAAGATCCTCTCCGAGCGAAGTAGCTACCTGTACCCCACTCAGCTTTTTAGTGTCATAAGAATAATAGTTGTACTCAATTTTTTTCTGATCTAAAATTCGCATGACATTCGTTTTATCTGCTTTTTTACCCATAATTATCACCGATACCATCATAACACGTTTTGTTTTCATATCTCCATATATTAGGATAGATAGGTTAGTAAGGATTATTTATATCTTTTATATAAAAATGAATCTAATACGCTGAATAATGACTTTTCACCACCCTTTAAATCCGCTATTTTCACACAAAAAAGCCACTAGAGGCACTAGTGACTTTTTCCATTTCTATCTATTCGATTGTGCTGCTGCATCAATACGTTTGTTTTCTCTATCGCTACAGCTTTTCACCTTAACTATAAAGATGACATTTTACTTTATGCTTGCTGTCAATCACTGTATCTTCAGGTGTTTCTTTCATGCAGCGGTCAAATGCGAACGGGCATCTTTTATGAAACGCACAGCCTGAAGGTGGATTAAGAGGAGAAGGAATTTCACCTTTAACCTCAATTTTTTCTCGTTTTTCATGTTCGTGAATTGCCGGGACAGATGACAAAAGAAGTTTTGTGTAAGGATGACGAGGATTTGAAAAAATCTCATCTGTTGGCCCTTCTTCTACTAATCTTCCTAAATACATCACACCAACGCGGTCTGCAATATGTCTTACGACGCTTAAATCGTGGGAGATAAAAAGATATGAAAGCTTCATTTCTCTTTGCAAACTGCGCAGTAAGTTTAAGATTTGTGCTTGAATGGATACGTCCAGTGCTGAAACCGGCTCATCACAAATGATAAGCTTGGGGTTTAAAATCAATGAACGCGCAATGCCTATGCGCTGGCGCTGACCTCCTGAAAATTCGTGCGGATAGCGGTTGTAATCTTCTTCGTTAAATCCAAGCTTTTTTAATAACTCAATGACAAGCTGCTTTCGTTCGCTTTTTGCGCCTACATTATGAATTGTTAATGTTTCTTGAATGGAAGCACCAATCTTTTTTCTTGGATTAAGGGAAGTATGTGGATCTTGGAAAATCATTTGTAAATCTTTACGAATTGTTCGTAAGCGTGATGCTTTAGATTCGAAAATACTTTCTCCATTAAACTGTGCTTCTCCGCCCGTTGGTTCTACTAATTTTAAAAGCGTGCGCCCCGCTGTACTTTTCCCGCAGCCAGATTCACCTACTAGTCCGTACGTTTCGCCTTCATAAATATCAAAGGATAAATCTTGAACTGCTTTGATTTGGCCTTTTGCTTTCCCTAAAGCAGAACGAACCGGATAATATTTTTGCAGGTTGCGAACTTCAAGCAAGGGCTTGGCGCTTTGCTGCTTTGCTTCACTAGACATACGCAACCTCTCCTTCTTGAATTTTTTCATAGTGCCAGCACCGAATGCGATGCGTATCATCGGCATGCTCTAAAATAGGTACTTCTTTATGGCATTTTTCCGTTGCAAACGGGCATCTTGGTGCAAAACGACAGCCGTCTGGCACGTTTGAAAGCGGCGGAACCGTTCCCGGAATGGACGAAAGCTCTTGTGTTCTGTCGCCATCTAAGTGAGGAACCGACTTAATTAGGCCCATTGTATAAGGATGAAGCGGCTTTGAAAACAGCGTTTTAACGTCCGTTTCTTCCATCACTTGTCCTAAATACATCACGGCTACTTTTGTACAAATATTAGCTACAACGCCTAAATCATGGGTAATGAAAAGCACGCCCATGTTGAGCTTGTCTTTTAAATCCATCATGAGGTCAAGAATTTGCGCTTGAATGGTTACGTCTAAAGCTGTTGTTGGCTCATCGGCAATAAGAAGCTTTGGCTCACAGGCTAAAGCCATCGCAATCATAATGCGCTGCCTCATTCCACCGGAAATTTCATGCGGATACTCTTTTGCTCGCTGTTCTGGAGACGGAATGCCTGTTAGTCTCAAAAGCTCTACGACTTTCTTTTGCGCTTCTTTTTTGGAGACTTTCTGATGCAGACGAATCACTTCAGCAATTTGTTTCCCAATGGGCATAACGGGATTTAATGACGACATTGGGTCTTGGAAAATCATTGAGATTTCGTTTCCTCTTAGCTTTTGAATTTGCTTTGAAGACATCTCTAATAAGTTTTTTCCCTCAAACAAAATCTTGCCATCGTAGCTTGTTAGGTCTTCATCTAATAGCTGAAGAATAGATTCGGACGTTACGCTTTTTCCAGACCCTGATTCACCGACAATCCCTAATACTTCTCCTTTATTTAATTGAAGAGATACATTGTCAACAGCCCTTACTTCTCCGCTATACGTTGTAAAAGTTACTTGTAAGTCTTCTAATTTTAAAAGGGCGTTACTCAACGTTTTTTCCTCCTTTTCTTCAGCATTACGTTTTTCGGATTTAACCAATCGCGCAGACCGTCACCAAATAAATTAAGGCCAAGTACAATTAAAATGATTAATACACCCGGAAACACGGTCATCCACCATGCGTTGTAAATCGCAAGCTTTCCGTCATACAGCATATTTCCTAAGCTCGGTGTCGGCGCAGGAATCCCGGCTCCTAAAAAGCTTAGCGAAGCCTCAGTTAAAATCGTTACGGCAAACACGTATGTTACTTGAACGATTAAAGGCGATAAGACGTTTGGCGCCATATGAAAACAAATGATTCGAAGTGAGCTTGCTCCTTGAGCTTTTAGCGCTTCAATAAACGTTTTTTCTTTTACAACAAGCGCAGCTGAACGAACAATTCTCGCAATCGAAGGAATAAATACAAGGCTCAGTGCGATAATAACGTTGCTTGTTTTAGGTCCTAAAGCAGACATAATAGCAATTGCTAGTAAAATAGATGGAAAAGCAAACAAGCCGTCACAAATTCTCATTAAAATATAATCAAGAATTTTATAATAAGAAGATAAAAGTCCAACGATTAAACCAAGTACAGTAGCAATAATCGTTACTGCGGCTCCAATCATTAATGATATTCTGACGCCGTACATTGTCCGGCTAAATACATCTCGTCCAAAGTTATCCGTTCCAAACCAGTGCGTGCTTGACGGCGGTGCTAATCGATTTGCAGGGTCGATTTGTAAACTGCCAAAAGGAGAAATGAGCGGAGCAAAAACAGCAATCAAAATAGATAATAAAATAAGTATCGCTCCTCTTACTAGCAAACGATTTGAGAAAAAGCGCACTACCGCTGGGTTTCTTTTTTTCTTTACAGTTACTGAAATGGTCTCTGTATTTTGTTGTGCGTTCACATTCATCACCCTCCTTTAATCATGATAAGAATTGCGTACACGCGGATCGATCACGGCATACAGCAAATCAACAACTAAATTGATGACCACATAAGCAACCGTAATTAAAAGTACGGCTCCTTGAATAAGCGCGTAATCCCGTCGTTCAATTGATGAAACAATCAGCTGACCTAGCCCTGGAATGTTAAATAATGATTCTGTTACCGCCGCTCCGGTCACAAGTCCCGCAAATGATTCTCCGATAACTGTTAAAATCGGTAAAAAACTCACGCGCAGCGTATGCTTAAGCATAATTGTGCGTTCATTTAATCCTTTTGCTTTTGCCGTTTTAACAAAGTTCTCAGAAATGGTATCGAGTAAAGATGAACGCGTCATACGCGTAATTAATGCAGCTTGAATCGCTCCAAGCGTAATCGTTGGTAAAACTAAGTACTTTAAATACTCAAATAATCCAGCATTTAACGGAACGTATCCTGAAACAGGAAAAATTCGAAGCTGTACCGCAAAAAGCAAAATAAGGAATGAACCGAGAAGAAAGCTAGGAATGGAAATACCTAAAAGGCTAGCTCCCATAATGCTTTCATCACGAATCGTTCCTTTATGTTTAGCTGCATATATACCAAATAGTAAAGCAAACGCCACACCAAAAATTTGCGCGAGTATAGCTAGAGAAACCGTAGGGCCTACATTATCCCAAATTGCCCCGAGCACAGGTTTATTTAAAAAGTAAGAATAGCCAAAATCTCCGTGGAAAATGTTAGATAGCCAGATAAAGTATTGATTTACCACAGGCTCATCCAATCCCATTTCTTTGCTCAGCGCTGTAATTTGTTCCGGACTTGCGCCTTGTCCTAAAATGATTGCTGCGGGACTCCCAGGCGTTAAGCGCGTAATTAAGAACACAACAATAGATACAATGAATAAAACAGGAATTAGTGCAAAAAGTCTCTTAAGTGTATAAGCTCCCATCGTAAACTCCTTTCTAAAACAGAGAGCGTAAGCCCTCTGTTTATTAGAATAATAAGATATTATTTTGTTAAACTCATATTGTAGAAAATTGGACCTAAATTATACTCATAGCCTTTTGCATTGTTAGAAACGGCATTGATGTTCACTTTATGACCAATAAGCGTAAACGGAAGCTCGTCCCATACGTATTGCTGAATTGCATCAATGTCACCGCGAGCTTCTTTAACAGAAGGAGCAGCTTTAATTTTGTTTAAGTAGTCCATTGATTTTTCAACTGATGTACCTTTTGTAGTCCAGAATCCTTGGAAGATGGTAGAACGAGCGTTCCAGTCAACAGGATAGATGTCCCATTGGCTTGTATCACTCATTTTATCGCTGAATGTCGCCCAGTCGTATACTTCTAATTTTACATTCATACCAATGTCTTTTAACTCTTGTTGAACCACAACAGCTGTATTGTATTGATCTTGGTAATCACGAGACGCCATTAAGCGAATTTCTTCTCCGTTATAACCAGATTTCTTCAAATATTCTTTTGCTTTTTTCTTATCATGCTGGTTATATTCTTCTTTTCCAGCTGTACTGTAGTAATTTGGATACTCTTTGTTCACAATGGATGAAGAAAGCTTGTAATAATCCGAGTTTCCGTAAGAACTGTCTAAGATGTCTTTTGAGTTAAGAGCTGCGTTAACTGCTTTTCGTGCATTGATGTCTTTAAAGACGCCTTTATCTGCGTTGTAGAAAAGTCCCATAAATCCGCCTGGTGATGTTTCTACTTTTGCATTTTGACTGCCTTCAACTTGTTTGGCATTATCGCTTGATACAGATAGCGCAACGTCAAATTGTCCGGTTGTAATACCAGAAATCCTAGTTGACTCATCGCTTACGAAACTAATCTTAATTTCATCGACGTGAGGAGTTTTCTTAACTTCGCGGCCTTTCGAAGAATAATCTTTAAATTTCTCTAATAAAAGATATTGATTTTTCTTCCACTCTTTTACTTTATATGGACCTGTTCCTATGTAGTCTTTGATCCCTTCATCAGATGCATTGTCAACGACTTCTTTTGGTAAAATAGCTGCTGCGGGGATTGGATCAGCTAATAAAGAAAGCGTGTTAACGTTTGGTGATGGTAAATGAAGCTCTACCGTATAATCACCGGTTTTGGTCATTTCAGCACCAGAGAAGTTTGTTTTTCCAAGAGACGATAGCTTAATCCAGCGATTAATAGAAGCGACAACGTCATCTGCAGTCATTTCTTTACCGTTATGGAATTTAACCCCTCTTCTTAATTGGAACGTGTATGTTTTATTATCATCGCTAATATCTACTTTAGACGCTAAGTCAGGCTTAGGATTTCCTTTTTCGTCTAAAATCATTAGTCCTTCGTAGATACTGCGCGTTGCGTCTTTCACATCTGAGTCCCCAGTAATTTGAGCATCTAGCGTTGCTGGCTCACTTTGAGACGCGACGTTTAGCGTTCCGCCTTCTTTTCTTTCTTTTTCACTTGAAGAATTTTTGCTTGCATTACCACTGCACCCTGCTACCATGAGGACAATGGTTAAAAGAGAGATGAAAAGTAAATAAGTCCTTTTCACTAAAATCACTCCTATTTCCTTGTATAAAATTTTAATCCGACTATAATAAGAAGAATAGTAGGAATGTGAACAATTGTAGCACTACCTTCTACCTTTGGCAATTAGTATTTTTAACATACAGAGGCTATTATACCATTTTCTATTAAGTAAATATGGTATATATGTATAATAGTTGAACAAAAGAACCATTTATTTCTTATAAAGCAAGAGATTGAACACACTTTATCAACGCAGTAAAAAAGAAAGAACATCTCAAGAAATGGTAATTTAACAAAAAGGAGAAAACAACAGTGGGATTTTTAATTGGCATATCAGGAAGCATTATTGTGGATCAAGGAGGACGCTTTCCAGGCTATAAGCGAGCGTATGTGAATAATGACTATATCGAATCAACAGCGCTCAGCGGCGGAATTCCTTTTATCTTGCCAGTGCTAAAAGATGAAGAAATGATTAAAGCGCAGGCAGAAAGTATAGACGGGTTGATTTTATCAGGTGGTCAAGACGTTAATCCCCTTTTATACGGAGAAGAACCGACAACCAAAACGGGTTCACCTTTTTTAGCACGAGATCAGTCTGAACAGCTATTGTTAAAGCATGTGATCGATCAAGGAAAGCCGGTGTTAGCGATTTGCCGCGGCTTACAAATTTTGAACGTTGCTTACGGCGGCACTCTTTATCAAGACATGTCAGACATTAAAGAGTCATTTATCAAACATGATCAATACAACAATACAAGCGACCCTTCTCATTCCATCATGATTAAAGACGGAACACGCCTGCATGACCTTTACGGTAATCAAGCTCTTATTAATTCATTTCACCATCAAGCTATTAAAGACGTAGCGCCAGGTTTTGAAGTTTCTGCATGGGCAAAAGATGGAGTTATTGAAGCCATTGAAAAACAAGGAGAACAATTTGTAGTCGGCGTCCAGTGGCATCCAGAAATGATGGCAAAAGAACATACTTCAATGCTAAACTTGTTCAAACTGTTTATGGAGCATGTGCAGCAGTCGGCTGTAAAAAAAGTCAGCATTTGACGTTTTAATCTACTGCGTCACCAATACAAAAAGGCAGGCCATTATAATGGCCTGCCTTTTTGTATTACCTGAAGATACGCATAGAAATCTAGACAAATTTTCATCTATTAATAAAGAAGAAAAACAGCGCAAGCATCTTTAGCTTTTACAATATTTCAATATACCCTTCTGTTCCATGTACGCGAATTTGCTGTCCGTCTTTTATCAGCCGAGTAGCATTTTCTACGCCGACAACCGCTGGCAATCCGTATTCACGTGCAATGACTGCTCCATGAGTCATCAGTCCGCCAACTTCCGTAACAAGCCCCTTTACCCCTACAAATAACGGGGTCCAGCTAGGATCAGTAAAGGAAGTGACTAGTATATCTCCCTCTGATAGATTAGCATTTTCCATGTTTGAAATGACGCGCGCTCGCCCTTCTACCACTCCTGAAGAAACCGGTAAACCTACAATTGCTTGGGACGGAAGATTTTCTCGTTTGTACGCACCTGTAACAATTTCGCCATGAGACGTGATTACACGCGGAGGTGTTAGCTTTGTGTATAATCGGTATTCTTCTTTTCGCTTGGTAATGATTTGATCATTCACTTTATGTGTGCGCACGACTTCTTGAAGTTCGTCAAACGTCAGATAGTATATATTTTCTGTTTCAGAAATAACACCGGCTTTTACAAGCTGAGCGGCTTCTTTCAGCAGAGCCTGTTTATAAACAAAATAGCGATTAATCATGCCGTATTTGGGATATTCACGATAACCGATAAAATTCCGCATGAGATCAATCTTTTCTTTTGTTTCTTTTGCTTTTTGTTCACCAGCCGGCAATTGCTTCAAGCGGTTTAATAGCTCTTGCTCTTTTTTTAAGGCTTCCTGCAGGCCTTTTTCAAATTTTTGCTTGCTAGCGTTAGCCTCAAAGTTTTTAATATTACCAAGAATCACAGGGATAAGTGCAGCCGGCTTTTCGCTCCAGCGATTTTTCGTAATATCGATTTCGCCGGGGCATCGCATTCCGTATTTGCTGAGATAATCATAGATAGCGTCTTGAGTTTTCTCTCCGCCTTCAAACTTAACCAGTTTCTCCAAAAAGTTATCATCTTTTACGTGTTGTAAATAATGGATGACTTCTGGATAAGGACGAATCACATCTGCGACATCCAATAGCGCCAGACCCATTTCTGATGTAATATTGTTTGGTACAGATTGAGAAATCACGTCTGCTGCGTTTTTTTCACCTAGCCACGTCTCCATTTTTTCATTGATCCATGATGAAGCATCCATAGCAGCCATAAACACAGCTGTACTTTGTGGGTCAAATAAAATCTTCTTTAATGTCCCGATATCTTCTGAAATAAAATCGACTAATTCCGACCCAGATTTCGTTTGGATGGTTTGCTTTAGCTCTTCTATTGATGCTTGATTCTTCTTGATCAAGTCAGAAACTATGGTCGAGTCGTTTTCGATTTGTGTCTTAGGCTTCGTAGGCGGCATGCTTTTATTGCTTTTATCAGAACTTTGATCATTTGGTAAAGGTTTTATAAAGTCTCCTCGCTCTATTATGCTTGTAAGTGCGTCTTTCATGAGGGGATCATGTTGTCCCATGGCGCCTAACATCATTTTTCTGCTGTCAGATGAAGCCAGCATAGGGGTGACATCAACAAACAGCCTTCCACCGGCTGTACGCATAGGTGCATTAGTCGTTAACAGAAAAAAAGACAATCCCAGTGGTTTCATGGCATCGGTCATCATTTGTTGATGTCCAACAGATACATAAACGCGATTTTCCTGATCATGTGCTTCAGGAATTGGATATAAAGTAGTGATTGGACGACTTTGAACAATATAAAATGTATCCTCAGCCAAGCACCATTCAATATCTTGAGGACAACCGAAGTAAACTTCAAGCTGTCTTCCAACGCGTTCTAGCTGTAAAATTTGAGAGTCAGTGAGCGCTTGCGTTTTTTGCAAATCGAAATGAACTTCCTTTGTTTCTGTTCCGCCTTCTTTTAATCCGTAAATAGCTACCTTTTTAGCTGCTATTTTTTTATCGACGATTTCGCCTTCTTTTACTTTATAGCAATCGGCAGAGACCAAACCTGACACTAGCGCTTCTCCAAGTCCAAATCCCGCATCGATTGATAACAGCTTTCGGTTAGAAGTAATTGGGTCAGCGGAAAATAAAATACCTGAAGCCTGCGGAAAAACCATTCGTTGAACAATAACCGATACGTGCACTTGACTATGGTCAAATCCATTTTTAATACGGTAGGTTACCGCACGATTTGTAAACAGGGAAGCCCAGCATTTGCTAATGTGCTGCAGAATAGCTTCTTTGCCTCTGATGTTTAAATAGGTGTCATGCTGACCAGCAAAAGAAGCATGTGGCAAATCTTCAGCAGTCGCACTTGAACGAACGGCATAAGCATGCTCTTCCCCAAACTGAGAGAGAGAATGAATCACTGCTTTTACAACGTCAGAAGGAATTTTTATTTCCAGAATGATTTGGCGGATTTTTTCGCTAATTTCACCAATTTGATCTCGGTTATCAGCTTTTAGCATCGTCAGCTGGTTCAGTAACGCTTGAAACGTTTCATTTTGTTCAAGGGCTTTTTGATACCCGGCCGCTGTCACACAAAATCCTTCCGGTACTTGTATTCCTTGAATTTTTGATAACGCGCCTAAATTTAAGGCTTTTCCTCCAACAAGTGAAAGCTGTGTATCTTTTATTTCTTGAAAGCTAAGAACTAAAGAGTTCATTCAACATCTCTCCTAACCGGTAATGTTTTATTGATTTTACCAGCAGTAAATGAGAATAAACAGTCTATATCGGCGTTTTTTTATGTGGTATAATTAAAGTAGGAAGAGAAATACATACCTTTTTGTTTGCGGTTACATATTTAAAAGTTGTATAACTAACTTATCTAATTGATTCGTATCCTTTTTAAAGCAGGTAAGTACACGTTTGAAGGATTTGTTGTTCTTCCTCATTTAACACTTTCTTTTTAGAGAATAAAATTTCAACATCTCTCCTCATTTTAACCCTTCTTTCATTTGGTCACCTGAAGAGTCTGGCTCATTAGATGATTAACTCTCTTTTTTTGAACTATTCCGAAACCATAGTATTACGAATGTATCTCTTCGCTCGTTTTCTAGCAAGTGTATAAATAATCACCTGCAGCACAAGCGCCGCAAGGCTTATCAGTACTACTTGTTCGACAGAATTAAAGGGCGAAAAATATTTCTCCCATTTAGAATCAGGAAGCCTTAATGCGTTATAAAAATATGAGGTACTAAAAGAAATTATATTTCCTAAAATAAGTGATAAATCCGCTCTAATAAGCCCACTTAGATAAGACAGTGCTACTGTAACTATGGCCATGATTATATAGCTTACCTTTGAATCATCCTCAAAATCTTTTCGCATAGATAAATAAACATATGGAATGCAGTAAATGGTAAAAATTATAAAAGGGAGTAGTCTTCTCATATAGTAATCTCTCCAATATTTGGGGTTCGACATAGTTTTCTATTATTATAAATTACCGAAGAGAATTTTTTCCAGTTTTTTGTACGCAGAGAGTGTAGAAATACTTATATGTATCATGATCGTTTGTAGAATCATTCCTTAGGGCAAAGTAAAAAAGCACGCTTATGAGTGCTTTTTTACAGCATATTTATTTAAACAGGACGTGTGTTTTAATCGAACATTTTCCGTTTACTGGTAACAATTACTTCTTTATTTTTCTCCTAAAATGGCTACAGGGCTAAATACCTCGTAATGAATACGTTCGTTTGGTATATCCCATCTATGTAGTGCTTTAAGAATAGCTTCCATAAACGGAATCGATCCGCAGAAATAAAAGACAGCTTCTTTTGAAGGAACAACGGATTGTAACAATTCTAAATCAATATAACCCTCTTTATCAAAATCAGTGCCAAGTCCATCCCCTTCATTAGGCGAGCTATAACAGATGAAGGAGGTAACATTTTCGTTATTTCTATTTAGTTGAGCCACATGTTCTTTAAAAGCATGCGTTTTCCCATTAATACTTGCATGAAGAAAGGTAACCTTACGTGTAGGTTGTTTTTCTACAATGGTATTCAGCATACTAAGCAAAGGTGTAATACCTATACCTCCACTAATTAGCACAACGGGAAGTTCACTGTGATCAAGTACAAAATCTCCAGCTGGAGCTGAGAACTTAAGAGTATCTCCTGTCTGAACTTGTTTATGTAAATAGTTTGACACGATTCCTGCTGGCGCACCGTCATGCCCTTCTTCTCGTTTTACACTGATTCGATAATAATCCTTTCCAGGGGCTTCAGAAAGACTATAGTGGCGAATATGCGTGTATTTCTCTCCCGGAACATTTGCTGCTAATGTAAGGTATTGTCCTGCTTTATAAGAGGCAATTTCTTTCTCATTTTTAGCTTTTAAATAAAAAGACGTTACATTATCACTTTCTTCTACTTTCTTATCTATATAAAAGCTTTGATATCCTTCCCAACCTCCAGGTTGACTCTCTGTCTCTTCGTAGAGAGCTTCTTCTAGCTCAATAAAAGCATTGGCAATATATCCGTACGCTTTTCCCCATGCTTCAATAATCTCATCTGAAGCTGTATCTCCCAAAACATCCTTTACTGCTTGAAGTAAAGTTTCACCAACGACTGGATATTGTTCTGCCTTTACCCCTATCGCACGATGCTTTTGTGAAATCCGTTCAATTACAGGTTTAATGGCTTCTAAGTTTGTAATATGTTCTCCTGCAGCATACACGGCATATCCTAATGCTTCCTGTTGAATTCCTCTTTTTTGATTTATTTGATTGAACATATTATATAAATCTGGCGCTTTTTCAAATAACAATTCATAAAATCTCTTTCCTATTTGTTTACTATGTTCTTTCAAAACTGGCACTGTTGATTGGACAATTTCAATCGTTTTAGAATCAAGCATATAATATCCACCTTTTAAGAATTTTTCATATGTATTAATCTTTTTTAATACTACAATTTAATATGGCTAAATTTGGATTATCCTATACTGGAATGAAAATACTAACTCTAGTTACCGTAATGAATAATGAATAGGTTTTTTAAGAAACAACTTTATTAGATTTGACATTACTTTAATTTGAATCTTCAACAAGTATCCAAGGGACTTCTATCTCAAAATCAAGTTGAAGTACGGGTCTGGTAAATCCGCCAGGGACAAATTCTAAATCGTTGGAAAAGCCAATATGTAAGTTATTGCTTATTTCAATTGCACCATCTGAATTCATAATTTCAAGAGGTGTTTTGTTAGATACCTTACCTACCATGCGATAGCAGCCAATATAGAAGTGCCGTCCATTTTCTTGAGAATCAAAATGTGATAAGTGATTACATTGAGAAGGATTAATACCTAGTCGGTTAAAAAACTGAAGCTCTATCTCTGATCGTGACTTCATAGCTTCATAAAAGTTTAGACAATATAGACAATCGCACAAATCCCATTTTTTCAAATACTGTGTTTTTGTTTCTTCAACATCAATTTCTAAAATCCAATCATTAATTTTTATGGTTTGATACAAACTCTTCACTTCCCATACTTAGGCTATTTAACAGTTACCTTCAGTTGCAGAATTCTTTAGCTTAATTTATAAGATGATTAGAAAGATATACGGGCAATTATAACGAATCAGCGAAAGCACCTAATAAGTCTTCACCTTTAGTTTCTGAATAGCTTTTAATACATCTTCTCTATTCTTAGCAAACTTCATCCACTTTGGCAGTCGACTCTCGACACTTAAATAATAGGGATGTGATTCCCTGAGTTCAGCTTCTATATAGCTTTCGATATAATTTAAATGTTCCAGGTTTAATGCCCATAAGGTGTTTCCACTACATTCAATTTGTAAATAGAGAGGAAGTTGAAAATACCAGTCGCAGGGATCTGCAATTAAAATTACTTCATAATCAGCTTTAGGTTCATACGATACTCTTGCTTGTCCGTAACCGTTTGCTTTTATAACTTTGTCTTTTGTGGTTCCGCAAGTAGTACAAACAAACCTTCTTCTGACGTTAGCGACGTAGGGACTTGAATCATCTAAAGCTATGACTTTTGCACAAGAGGCGCATTGTGGGCAAACGACTAGAAATTCATATCCTAACCCTATAAGTGTTTTATTTTTATTTAGAAATGTTTTTTTCAAGACGTTTTCTCCCTTGAATTTATTAATTCATATTATCGAAGCGATGGAACTACAACATTGATTTCAGTTTTAATTTTACATTAATCGCCAGAGGCAAATACTAATTTATTTAGTTTCAGTGCCTCTAAGCAAAGGCCCTTTAATGCTTCAGCAAATGTTTTCGTCTTCAGATCTACCTCCGTTGGTTGTCTACAGATAGTCTGTAATGCTTCACATACCTTGATTAATTGATTTATTTCTTGTACAGAAAACAACTTGTCACCATATTGATCTAATTCTGTCAATAATTCAAACAAATTTCTGAATTCTCTCGTTAACAGGTAGTCGTGTACTCTTTCCTCAAATTTTACACATTTAGTAGAATAAGCTGATTCTTTCTTATTATCGGCAATACAGAAATCGATTCCTACCATCAGTCCCTTCCTTCCTCTACATTCTTTCTAAGTTTAATAGGTACTAAAAAAGAGGGCAGCTAGGTATATACTAAACTACTATCTGTCCTCTTCTGGCCGTACTTTTATCAAAATCTTTTAACGAAGCAATAATTAAGTAACATCTTCTACAAACTCTTTTAGAGAATCATACATTTCTAAAGCGTCCCATTCCCCCATGCCATGTTCAGCTGTGAAAACTGGGTAATCTACATTCCCTATATCAATAAAGAGCGGGTCACCGCCTATTTCTTCGTCATACCCTATGACAAACCAGTTTTCTTGCCAATCTCCTTCTTGATTTCCTATAAGGGAATTTGCTTCTAAATCTTCTCTGTAGCCTAATTGTTCATCTAAAAACTCGCTTTTGAGGTAGATATAATAAGGAGCAGAAAGAATTTCTCCCACTTCATCTTCAAATTCTACTTTCACTGACGTACCTGGAAGTTCTTTAAGAATTTTATAGATTTTCTCTATATCAGGTTTTATCATTTGCTTCTCCCCTTTAATGATCTGTATGACTTATCGTGGCTGTTATCCATTCTTCTAAGCTGTCTGCTATTACTTCACGCTGTTCCCAATCGTGCCAAAAAGTGATAATTTTGCCAATTTTCCCTCCTTCATCAGGATCCAAGTCTATACAAATATCATCTCCTCCCCCATTCGTGGCAATCGAAATCCAACGTGGGTTCCACCAAAATTCTTTTTTTACTGGCCCAATAGGTTCAATTTCTGAAAAATCTTCAAATTCTCCTCCGTCTAAAAGCTCTTTTAATGTTTGCCACGTATACAGAATCTCCTCTAAAGATAATAGAGTATAATTTTCAATAACTGCTATATATTCATCACGCTGTCCATTATGTATCATTAATCAGTCTTTAATCAGTCTTTAATCAGTCTTTAATCAGTCTTTAATCAGTCTTTAAGGTTTTGGGGGAATGTTAGTCCCATCTTTTGTTCAACCTCTGCAATTTCTAATTCAGTAGCTGCTTCTTTAAGCGTTCCTGCTGCTTCTGGTCGATTTATTTTTAACCACTGCTCAAACTCATTCCAAACCTGCTTCATATTAGGAGCCTCCTTATATAACGTCATTAAATGAATCTAGGAAAAATGATTAGATATTTTTTAAACTTATACTAATTATGTATGGAAATCTTATGTAAATAAACTGTTTTATTATTTTCTATTACATGAAACGAACATCAATTAGCTCGCTTAACCTCATTTTGTTCGTTTGCTTACATCCTTCATCTATAAATACAAATAACCCTCCAAGGGAATCTACAAATTGAATAACTCCTGTTTCCGTTATACATTGCCCATGCTTGTAATACGTAAGGTATACTTTTTTATGTGTATGGAGAGCTTCGATCAAGGTAAAATTAATTTGTTCCATTTGATCTTCTGTTAAAAAAGGTTGAGGTATTTCTGATTGCTTTTTTATAACTTCTTGTAATCCTTTGTATTGCTCGGGCATAGTGGCAAACGGTCGCCATTTTTTCATTCCTCTGTTTTGCATGTCATCTTCCTCCTTTATGCTTTATGACCTCCTAAAAGGCCGTTTCGATAACGAGCTGTTGAATGCTCGAGATGGCTTGAAGCTCGCAGAACGCTATTCTTCCCATAACGCATACGAATTTCATCAATCGTTTTAGCAAGGGCATAGGCTCTTTCACGCTGATCAATATCTTCAAATAAACTCATTTGCTCTTCTTCTTGAATAAGGGTGTTCGATAAAGAAATTCCAATCGATCGAATGTGTGTAGGATGGTTAAACAATAAGGGAAGATATCTTGACTTAAATTCGAAGCTCGCTCCATTTTCTTTTGCCTCGAGAAACCTCCACCTGTTTGTTTGCTGTAGCCAATGGATAAATGAATAGTATGTGCCACGACTTGATGCATACGTAAACGAAAGCACACATCGTCTAACAGTTCTAATAGCAGCAATTCCACTTCTTTTCGATTTGTATAGTCTCGAAACAGAATTTGACTCTTCCCGAATGATCGAGAGCTCGGAATATACACGTCAGAAATGCGACTAAAATCAATTCCATTTGCATGTTGGTGGAGTTCTTCTCCCAAGATGCCAAACTCTTTTTGTAACATCTCTTTTGAAGAAAGAGCGAGTTCTTTGATGGAGTGAACGCCCAAACGATTTAAGCGCCTTTCCGTAGCGGATGAGATTCCCCAGAAATCCTTCATTGGGTGAATCGACCATAATTTAAAAGGAATATCTTCGTATCGCCAATAAGCTACCCCTGTTGGGCTATTCTTGGCCTCATGATCTAAGCTCACCTTAGCCAGTAAGAGATTCGGACCTATGCCTGCAGTAGCTGTCAGCCGTGTTTTACGATAAATCTCGTTGATGATTTTATGGGCTAATTCTTCTGGTGTGCGAGCGAATAAATGCAAAGAAGCTGTGGCATCAATAAACAACTCATCAATGCTATACGCATGAAAATCCTCAGGAGCCACATACTGTAATACCAAACTAGAAACATAGTTCGAAGCCTTGACATACCTTTCCATGGATGGGTTTACGACGTGGATATCTTCCTTCTAGGAATGTCGAAAAGACGGCTGCCTGTTTTGATTCCTTCTTTCTTTAATAAGGGTGTGGCAGCTAACACAACTGATCCCGACCGCTTTGTATCTCCTACAACTGCCAACTTTGTTTTTAATGGATCTAGCCTACGTATCACGCATGAAACAGAAGCAAAGAATGCTTTCATATCAATACAAATAATGACTCTGTTTGGTAGATATTCATAATCCATTGGAATAACTCCTCAAATAAAGAACGTTTGTTCTCTATATTATATACGAACAAATGTTCTTTATTCAATAAAAACTCTAAAGTTTTCCCGATTATTGTTACTATAATAAGAGAGAAGAATATTGTAGATGAATTGAGAAGACGAAGGATTGAGCAATGGTTAAAAAACGCTCTAATTATATTATCTTTTTTTCATGGTTTTTAGTTTTGGTTCTTTTATGGATCGTCATTTCATTCTTTGAAGGTGTAAATGGACAGTGGTGGTCTATGTATCGTTTGAATCCACATAAATACGGTCCGTGGGCCTTAGAACTTCCTTACATAAAGGTTAGTATTGCTGCTGTTATCTGCTTAGTAATAGCTTATATGGGGAGTTTTGGCCTCAAAAGAAAAAGATAAGGTTAAATAAAGTGCTTTTAAGGTAATATATATCATTCAATTTAATCGTAATAAGCAATAAAGATAAACAGACCTTAATTAATTTGTTAATAAGGTCTTTTCAGTATATATAAAATTTATGACATATTTTAAAAAAGAAAAAATGGTCATTATTACTTATCCTCTGACTGCTTGAGTGGAGTACCATAAGATAATGATTCAAAGGAAACAGAAACATTTTTGATTCTAGACAGTAATTTTACATTAGAAAAGTACTTTGTTTAGAGATAAGCTGTTGATTGTCAAATCACTAGCTCAGGAGATAAAAGTAAGCGTTCTTTATAAGACTTAGAACGCTCCATTTCTTGAAGTAATAAATCAACTACTTTTTCCTTTTAGATGTTTAGCTCATATTAAAAAGTTTTATAAGTTTCGTAGTACTATATTTACAAACTTTCTTGACTTAATTGCATATCATTCAATCAAATTAATTAAAAGGATAATATACGCGATTTGAATATGATTTATAATTTTTTAAAAATAATACCGTTATTAACCTACTTAACGTACGCATTTTGAATAAAAATCTGGGTTTTTAATATTATTTTTATTTTAATAATGAATAATGAACGGAAAATTGATAATTTTTTAAATTTTATCAAAAAAGTTTATTTTTTATATTGAAATATGTAATTTGACTGTTTATAATACAAAAAAGATAAGTTATTTGTAATTTAAGTTATCTGAAAATTTAATTTTTTATGAAGAATATTATTAATGGGGGTTTCACCTTGTCAAACAAAGTACCGTTTTCTTTTATAGTAATCATTGGTTTAATGTTATTTGCATTATTTTTTGGAGCTGGAAATTTAATATTCCCTGCTATGCTTGGCCAGTCAGCGGGAGCAAATATCTGGTCAGCAAATGCGGGTTTTTTAGTTACTGGAGTAGGCTTGCCTTTACTTGGTGTACTAGCTTTTGGATTCTCCGGAAAGGAAGATTTACAATCATTAGCAAGTCGCGTACATCCTATCTTTGGTTTAGTATTTACAACTGTTCTTTATCTAGCTATTGGACCTTTATTTGCTATCCCACGAACAGGTAACGTCTCTTTTGAAATCGGACTTAAACCTTTCATTTCTGAAAGCTCTAGTTCTATAGCTTTACTCGTATTTACTATTATATTTTTCAGTATTACATGCTTTTTTTCTCTCAATCCTGCGAAAATTGTCGATATTGTTGGAAAATTCTTAACGCCAATTAAATTAACATTCATTGGAATTTTAGTTCTAGTTGCTTTTATTCATCCTATTGGAAAATTTCAAGCACCCACAGAAAAATATGTAACAAACTCTTTTTTTAATGGGTTCCAAGAAGGATATCTCACAATGGATACTCTTGCATCTTTCGTTTTCGGAATCATTATTATCAATGCAATTAAAGAGAAAGGCGCTAAAACAAAGAAGCAAATTATAACTGTTTGCCTAAAAGCTACGGGAATTGCTGCTATTATTCTTGCAACTATCTATTCTGCCCTTTCATACATGGGCGCTTCAAGTGTAGAAAAGCTTGGGCATTTAGATAATGGTGGTACGGTGTTAGCGAAAGTTTCTGATTATTATTTTGGAGAATATGGAGGATTACTATTAGGCTTAATGATCACAGTAGCTTGTCTGACAACTAGCGTAGGGCTTATTACTTCATGCTCTTCTTATTTCCATAAATTATTACCTTCTATTTCTTATAAGAAAATTGCGATTAGCTTATCCGTGTTTAGCGCAATCATCGCAAATGTTGGATTAAATCATTTAATTTCTTTTTCAGTACCTGTTTTAACAGTTCTCTATCCATTAGCAATTGTTCTAATCTTTTTGACTTTCCTTCATTCTTTATTTAAAGGATGTGCTGAGGTATACCAAGGTAGCCTATTCTTAACATTTGTTGTAAGCCTGGTAGATGGATTAAATGATTTTGGCTTACACATCCCTGGTATTGACCAATTATTTACTTACTATCTTCCTCTTTACCATATTGGATTAGGTTGGATATTCCCTGCAATTATTGGAGGTCTTGCAGGTTATGGAGTTAACTTGTTTAAAAATAAAGAGCAATTTACTTCTAAATCAACAAGGTTAAATAAATAAATTTACTTTAATTCTCTGGATAAATTAAAGCATTTAGATGAACACTTTGAAGCCTACTTTTATTACTATTTGGTACTTAGTATAAAATGAAGCTTCAATTAACTTCTAAATAAGGAATATAACTATGGAGAAAACGTCACAAGCTTATAGCTGTATTGGAGTTAGTATTTAGATAAGATTAAAGAAGATTTAATGGAAGAAGATGAATTGCTTAAAAATTCTCTTAAATAATAAAGCAAATGTAAAAAGAGGCTTTTACTTACACAAAGTAAAAGCCTCTTTTTACGCGTTTCTCTTGTTATATATGTTTTTAATAAAATATTATTAGATTCCTGTTCTTAGATATAAAAAACTTCTATATTTCCCTTTTTTGTAACTTATAACTGCAAAAAAATACATATTAAAGGTTAATATATACCCCGATAAAACCCAGAAGATAATGTAGAACTATCTATTAAAATCAAAAAAGGGCTATAGTTAGCTCTTTTTTGATTTTAATAACATATACAATATCTAAAACTGATTAACATAAAACGATTTTATAGGAATAAATAAAGCCTCAAGAAGTGTTACATACTTCTTGAGGCTTTATTGTAGTTATGTATTCTTTAACTTATTACTTGGTCATCTTGGTCATAGATAACGATTTTGTAAGAATCACCTTTAGAACGTTCCTTTATTTCTTTAGTTTGAAGAAAAGTATTTACTTCTCTTTTAATTTTTTCACTATACTCTTGAGAGCTGTCATCAGATTTACTGATAGGAGTAACAATAGCAACTGTAACAGGTTGTTTTAACGTAACCTCAGTCTTTTTATATGTTACATCTTTGTATTCTTTATTTTCTTGTAAATGTGCAAGAGCTTCACTTTCAATATCCAGCCAGCGCTTCTCTTTTTCTACTTGTTTAACATTTCTCTCACGAACGTTAACTTTATAGGCGTTCAAACCGTTCTCTTTTAATTGACGTTTAATATCTGCTTTTACCTTGTTTACATCTTCAGTATCCTCTACCTCGACTTTTACATCTTTTGAGTCTGAACCAACACTTAGAACGGCATATTTATCAGATACATCCCTAAGAATAGCATCTAAATCCTTATCTTTGGTGTTTGAAGTTGTATCAGCGTTCTGACAAGCTCCAAGTAATAATGCGAAACAACTAAGAAATACAATATTTTTTATTAATTTCATTCTTTTCTCTCCTTATAGATTTGATTGTTCTGTCTTAAACGAACCATACAATTATTTCATAAAATAGAAAAAAATAAAAATAAAATTTTTGTTTATAAGTGAATATCATATACATCGCTAGTTTATATAAACACTCTTCCAGAACCCATAATAAAAAAGAACTCTTGATACAGGACAGAGGACTTCACCCCGTTTTTGAGACAGGGATCAAAACACCTTTTATACATATTCTCTCCTCTCTTAAAATAGTATTTTTAGGAAAAATATGATATTGTTTACATACGGTTATATTTTGGTACTTTATAATTGTGAATTCTGATAAAAAGCTACCTCGCTTGCCAATGCCGGGGGAGCTTTTTATTTTTGCTACAATTCTTCGAAAGGAGTATTTGATGTTATTAAAAACGCTGGTTACAGCAATTATTGGAGGTATTCTTTTTCCTTTGTCAACAAAATTATTTATGAAAAAAAAGACCGCTAACAAGGACATAAGTTATATTACAATGAGTTTGTCATTCGCTATTATCTTCTTTATTATGCTTCTATTTACAAAAACCTTCACTTAAAAAGAGCAGAAGATCTAAATATTTTCAGTCTATTGAGGAGTTTTTCAAATGAGTAATCACAAAAAAACTAAGAATAAAAAAAATATAATTTTAGGTATTATATATGGTCTAATTGTAATATTTGTATATGCATTTAATTTACCTCTACAGATAGCTTTATCTATACTTACTCTTGTCATAATCTTTGAACTTGTAACTTCAATAAAAGAAGATGACAAAGCTAAGAATGTTATAAACATTATTACTCTATATTTATTTATACTTGGAATTGTTTTTCTCTAACTAATACTTACTAAAAAATAATAATAAAAACAGAACGAAGACTTCTTATAAATTAAGAAGTCTTCGTTCTGTTTGATCTTTCCAACTCTTGTTCCTTGCGTTTATCGTGCTTTTGAATATCTCCAACATGTTTTAATTCAATATTGATATTGTCTGATATAGATAGTTCAAAAGGGTACAGCCTTTTGGACGCAAGAAAAACGAATGAGAAAACGTCTATTTGTCGTCACCTAGAGTAAATAGTAAAACTATGTTTTTTAGAATAAAGTTTATATATTTACTCTTTCATGCGAAATAAGTTTTTACTGTATTTTTGATTAAATTTATCTTATCAATCTTTAATAACTTCCCTTGGTTTCTTCTGACTAAATCGAAGCATATACTTTTAAAATAGTTCTCATCTATTTCATTTGGTTTGTTATCTATTGAACTATAAAAACCAGTTAATCCATTAGGAAAATGCATTAAGTAAATAACTCCTTTCAAAATGCTTAGATACATGTATTTTAAATCTATAAAGCATTCAATTCTAGCTACCATAATGTCGTTTTCTAGAAAATAAAAAGCTGAAAGAGCCCCATCGTTGGTCTTTCAGCTTTTACTTGTATTAACTAAGTCAATATCCAAGGAACGTAACATATAAATACCGTTTCTTCTAATTCTGGTCGTGCAGTAGCTTCTTCATGAAAAAAGTAACCATGTTTATATACTAAACCTATCCTTTTCTCGCTTAAAAAATTAAGTATTCCACCTGCTTCTTTATTTCTCCAAAGATGTAATTCCTCATTTTTTAAATAATCAACTATTAAATTTTTAGAAATGTCTTCTTCAGAAAATAAAATAACTGTATCTAAACTTTCAATTAGATATCTATTTACTAACCGCATTGCTTCAATACTATTATCAAATTTGTAGTCCCACTTATAAGCCCCTACTTTGGATGCTGGCTCATACTTAGCTAAAAACCATTTGTTATTTACATTTTTATCTTTGAAATACCATTGGTTAACGAGATTGTAAAAGATCGTCCTTAGTGACCCATAAAAAATTCCCCTCCACGTACAGTGTCATCCTCACTCTTAAAGAGTAATTTTTTCACACTATATTTAGAGGGGTAATACCAAATTTTACTTATTTTCTCGCATTACTTGAGCTACTTCAGTAAAAATTACGCCTAAGCCATGTGCACCTGCGTCCGGATAACCAAGACTTCTTTCTCCAACCGTACCAGCACGTCCCATACGTGCAACAATCTGTTCGGTTGATTTTGCTCCTTCAACAGCAGCTTCTGCTGCTTTGACAAGAGCATGTTTCATGCTTTCACCTTCAGCAGCACTTGATGTTAACGTATCTGCATAAGGTACTAAGGCATCGATTAAAGTTTTATCTCCCACAACAGCTCCACGTCCAAAAGAACGTTCTCCTGTTGCTTGAATTCCTTTTACAGACGCTTGGATCATTTCAGCAAATTCTGTTAAATTCAGTTCGGTTTTAGATTCGGCGTTCTTTCCAGCCGCGCGAAATGCTGATCCCCAAATAGGGCCTGATGCTCCGCCACAGTGCTCCATGATAACAATAGAACACGCCTCTAAGAAGTTTCCAATATCATTTGATTTATTTTCGAGAATTTCGTGCCATTCAGCTTTCAGCTGTTTGAACCCTTTAGCAACACTCATACCAAAGTCTCCGTCACCAGCATGGGAATCTAATTCACAGAATGGTATTTCATTTCTAATAATACATTCACTCATTTGGTCAACCATAAAAATAATATTATTCAACGTCAATCGATTTTCGGTTACTACGGAATATTCTTTGTTGGTTTGCACCTCATAGGACACTTTCGGGGCCTCCGCGGTACCGATGATTTCATTATAAGTGACAGCTGGTACTTCACCTTTGATTTTTAGCGCAGGAGTATCGCACTCTTCAGATAGGAGACTCTTTAAGTGTTCATCTAATTTCATAATTGAAATAGAAGCACCGGCCATATCGATGGCTGTCATATAGTTTCCGACAAACGTTCTTGCAATCGTTACGTTTCTACGTGACAATTCACGAATGACAGAATGATTTAATAAATATAGTTCTTGAAGAGGTGTGCTTCCAAATCCATTAATTAGGACAGCCACTTCTCCTTTTCCATCTTCTATCCCTACTTCTTTTAATAATGAAGTTACCGTACGCTCTGCGAGTTCGTCTGCTGAAATAATTTTTTCACGACGGATACCAGGTTCTCCATGAATACCAACGCCAAACTCCATCTCATCTTCTGCAATCTCGAAAGTAGGAGTTCCTTTAGCAGGAACTGTGCAGGAAGTTAGTCCAAAGCCAATGCTTTTAACATTCGCAATAGCGTTTTCTGCTGCCTCTTTCACTTTTGGTAGATCATAGCCGCGTTCTGCTGCAGCACCTGCTATTTTATGAACAAGAACAGTACCAGCTACTCCGCGTCTTCCAACTGTATATAAACTGTCCTGTACAGCAATATCATCATCTACTTTTACATAATCCACTTGAATTCCATCTTCTTCTGCTAGATAAGCAGCATTCTTGAAATTCATCATGTCACCACTGTAGTTCTTAATCACTAGTAAAGTTCCCTTATCGCTAGCTGTTTCTTTAATGGCTTGATAAATCTGTATTTGAGAAGGTGAAGCAAATACATCACCACAAACTGCTGCATCTAACATGCCCTTTCCTACATATCCAGCGTGAGCAGGTTCATGTCCACTTCCGCCCCCGCTAATTATACTTACTTTACTTTTATTAATTTGGTCTTTTTTAATGACTTTATATTTTTCAATTAAATTCAGTTCAGGATGTGCTAGAACCATCCCTTTACACATCTCAAGTACAACATCTTCCGGTTTATTAATAATTTTTTTCATTTTATATCAACCTCTTCTTATAATCATTTCCAATTTGATCTGCTGCAAGAATAGCTGCAGCTACTGACTCTGGATTAACAGGGAATGGCATAGAATAGATAGATTCCTCTGGAATACAAGCTTTATTAGCTACTTCCATTAACTCTTCTTGTGTAATTTGTTCCACTCCAATATCAGCGAGACAAACTGGAAGTCCTACTGCTAAACAGAAATCTAACACTTCTTCTATTTCCTCAGTTGGCGCATTTTCCAATACCAATTGTGCTAATGTACCAAAAGCTACTTTTTCACCGTGGAAGTAATGGTGCGCACTTTCTAAAAGAGTAAGCCCATCATGAATCGCATGTGCTCCAGCTAATCCACCACTTTCAAACCCTAATCCTGATAATAAGATATTGGCTTCAATAATGTTTTCTAAGGCTGGAGTAACAACATTATGATCGCTTGCAGCTTTTGCTTTAACCCCGTCCTCTAATAGAGTGTTGTAGCAATGTTCTGCTAACACTAATGCTGCATTTGTACCTTTTGCTGGTGAACATAAGTCCTCACGTACTCCACAAGGTAATCCAGCATTTACATTAGAGAAAGAACGTGCTGTTGCTCTTGCTTCGAAATAAGTGGATAACGCATCCCCCATACCAGATACTAAGAATCTAGTAGGTGCATTAGCAATGACTGTTGTATCAATTAATACAACACTTGGGCTTTGCTTAAAGTATGCGTAATCATCGAAAGCACCCTCTGGTGTATAGATAACTGCGGAATGACTTGTAGGTGCATCCGTAGCAGCGATTGTTGGGACGATAATTAATCCCTCTCCCTCAGCCACACATTTTGCTGTATCAATTGCCTTACCGCCACCTAAACCAATTGTACAATCACAGTTGTTTTCTTTCGCTATTTCCTGCAATCTAGAAATTTCTGGTCTTGAACATTCGCCATTGAATCCGCCTTCAAAAAATGTAATACCATATTTTTCTGCTGTTGCATCTAATTTGTCTTGTACACGTTTAATATCTTCAGGATGTGCTATTAAAAGTGCAGAAGTACCAAATGTTTTCACAAAATAACCTAAATTTAAAATTTCATCTTCACCTTGAATATATTTTGAAGGACTAATAAATGCTTTTCTCATAAATAAAACCTCCTAATTAACTTTGTAATCCCTTACAATCGGAATTTTACTATCTTTTGTATAAGATTACATTAGTCTTAAGTGACGAGTTTTTACAACTTTTTATCGTATTTTTTTGCTCTCTTCATTTAATATGGTATTATTATGACATTATTTCAGGTAAAAATACTACTAAGTTCACGTTGAAAAGAGGTTACCTTTATCGCTGAACAATCTTTTATTTTACGAACTCAGGAATAAAATAAAGATATTCTCAAATAGGTAATCCAAACTACCGCACGGAAAGTAGAAGCAAGGGAGATAAAACATCATTGAAAACTACTTACATGAATTTAGATAAAATACTAGATTTAAAGAAATGGCGAAACCTTCAAGATTCGCTTGCGCTTGTTACAAAATTAGCGATTGTCACGGTTAACTATAAAGGAGTGCCCATTTCTCAACACAGTGGTGTACGTCCGTTTTGTGAGACTATGCGTAAAGATCCTAATACAGCAAAGCTTTGTGAAAAGTGCGATGCGCGGGGAGGATTAGAGGCAGTCAGAACCAATGCTCCTTATATCTATTTATGTCACTGGAATATTATCGATATTGCCATTCCCATTATAATTGATGATAAATATGTAGGTGCCATCATGGCGGGAGAAGTGAAAATTAAGGACAGTGACAAACATCCTCCCTTGGAACAAATGCTTACTGTTCCATCAAAGGGATTTGAACAAAATTTAAATAATAATGAGGAAATACAGCGTCTATATGATTCTATTCCTACTCTATCCTATACAGAAATTAACGACGCTGCTCAAATGTTATATAGGCTTTGTAACTACATTGTAGAGGAAGCTATGAATAAAAACTTAATTTTAGAAGTATATGAAAAGATGGCTCCAGTAAAAGAGGACCTTTCTACTGAAGACATTTCTTACGGTTATTCTCTAGATAATATTCAAAATATAAAAAAGGAATTAGCCAACACAGTTACTAATGCTTACGTAAAAACGTCTATTAACGATCACTTAGTTTGTAAAAACAAAGTATTACAGCCAGCCTTTGACTACATTTATAAGCATAAAAGAGAAAAAATATCTCAACAAAAGATGGCTGATTTATGTCACATTAGTACAGGTTATTTCAGCCGTGTATTTACCAAAGAAACGGGTATGAATTTTTCTGTTTTTATTTCTCTCAAAAAAATAGAGTGGTCTAAACAATTATTAGAAGAAACGGATTTGTCTATTGCACAGATTAGCGATGAATTGGGTTTTAACGATCCCGGGTATTACATCAAGACATTTAAAAAATATGAAAATATAACTCCTAACGTCTATCGGAAATATTATCAAGAAAAGCTGTAGAATTTTCAGTCCTGATGTAAGAAATATATATAACTTTTCCATACTGATACTATTACTCTAAAAAGGGATACTCTCAGTATGGAAAAGCAAAATCTCTTTAAGTGGAAACACGATTGATTTTTATCTGAGTAAAATAAGAAATAAACAAGCAGCATATTAAATAAACAAATTTTTTATTTACTCCATAGTTTTAATAAAGTAGTTTAATCATTTACTTCTCATTAACAATAACGTTTATTACGTGTAGATGCTAATAGCTAGCCCTTATTTATTCAATGCAAATACTATAGATCATGTAACAGTGGTCGGTTGAAAAAAAATTTCGCCCCTACCATATCCTATTTCTTTAATTTTTGTTTTGATGTAGTTTTATCTGATGAAATAAAAAGGGAACTTCCTGGTTAGCAGGTGTTCCCTTTTTTATATGAAACATAATAATCATTTATCCAAGAAAATAAGATTACGAAATCTGTACTTCAATTAAAGCTATCCTGTTTATCTTCACTTTCAGATGGAGGACATCTTGCGATTTTTTGTCTATTTCATAAAAAAATAAATCACGAGCACCTCCTATATAACCATCTACCCCTTACCTACTGCAGTAAGAGCTCCTTGTTATTTTTTGAGTAGACAGGTAAGTTTACTGCAGTAGCTGCAATCATAGTATCTAAAGAATTACAAATTGATTACTAATCAGTGTCTATTTCAGTACCGTTGCCGCGTTAATATACGTTGTGGATGTACAGTTTTAATTAGCCACTTTTCCTTTGTTAATCCGGATTACACGTTATCTTTCCATATCTCAATGCATCATAGATAGCTCGCCCATCACTTAAACTCGTTTCTGAATATTCAAAGGGTAAGAGCGAGAAAACAATATAATAAATAGAGAAATAAACAAATTGGTAAGAGAAGAGATTCTTTGAGAGAACACCCCACATAATTAAACCATACACAAGAAGTATAGACGCTAAATTAGCTATGGTACCTCCAGCATAAACACAAGCATGAGTAAACCGATTATCATACTTTAATTTTTCGTAAATACAAAAGGAGTGCAAAAAATAAATAGATTTTATTTTAATTTTTTTCCACCTAAAAATCGTTCTCCCTTGTCCAATGGTAAAATCGACATTTCCTCCTAAAATAATAGCCATAAGTGAGTGGCCCAGCTGGTGAATAACAGACACAAGTGGAATGACAATTAAAAAAGAAAATAATAATTTCGGCATATCACTCCATCCAAACATACCTGTCTCCCCTTCATGCTAAAATAATCTTACATTTGATATTCCACATTTTCGTCTATCAAAACCGGTATTTTTATGAGGGCTATATAAGAGAACGGTGCGTTTCTATGTTTTGTGTTTATGTTTCTATTAGGTTAACTAAATAATTAAACCGGACCTTCTTTACAATAAAAAGAGCTACCTCCAAATAGAAAAAGGTAGCTTGCTCTACTCAAGAAAAAAATTACATACGTTAATCTGGTTTAAAAAATTTAAGTATTTTAACATGATAAAAATATAAATAAAGCGCTTTCGTTCTTTTGTTCTATTCATTTAATTCACCAAATAATACATATAAAGTAGAGCTTTACAGAGCCAATGATGGTGCTACTATGAGTTATACTCTTAGAGGAGAAGTCAGTAATAATAAAAATTAAACACCTCTATTTCTATTTAGTTTTTAACATATAACGGAAACACATAATTAATATTTTATAGGATATATAAAAGAACATTTTTTTTCTTCTGTTAAATGTTCTAAAAGCCTATTTTGAACTTCGTTAATATCTATTGCTTCTAAAATTGGAATAATATCAAAAAAATCTAAATCGTTAACTAAATAACCAGCTACATTTCGACAGAGTTTACTTGGTGAATCAAATAATTCTAGTACTCTACCAATAATCTTATAACGGGCTCTTTGAAAATTTAACTCCTCTAACCCATAGTTCTTGATTTTCTGGACAGTTTTATCCCACTCATTAATTATTAGATCAGATCTTTTAGAAACGCCACCTAATGCTGAGTAGGCATAAGAAAGGCTAGCTTCATACGACCAAAAAAAGTATTTTCCAATTAACTCTTCATTATATAGTTTTTGGTATAGAAGAGAGCTTTTTCCTGAAATCGATTCCAAACCTACCTTAGTTAGGTAATCATGTTTTAACAATTTGCTTTTCGTTAAAAATTCTGTACTGTCCCTGTATCCCCAAAAAAGTTGAGGCTGTGAAATAGGCATCTTTGTTTCTAAAAAAGGACTTCCTATAGTAATTTTATTATCTATTTCTTTTATAGTTACTGATTTTTTATCCTGATGAATATTTACATTTTGAACTACATTAAAAATAACTTCGGGCTCTATATCTCCAATTACTACCAGTTTCATATTTTCAGTTCTATAATATGCTTTATAAAATAACTCAAGGTTAGCTTCATTTATTTGGGCGATACTCGATATTGTACCTAACACCGGGGTGCCCAGAGAATGATGTTCGCCATAAAACAGTTTTAACAAATTAAAAAAACCATTGTTACGTGCGTTATCAGTGGACATTCGAATTTCTTGTTCAATAACCTTTCTTTCCTTATCTATAATTTTTTTCGAAAAAGATAAATTATTGACAAATTCAAGTAACGTCTTTAAATTTCTAGGTATTTCTTCAGTACAAGAAACCGTATAAGAAGTTATATCAAATGTGGTAAATGCATTAATAGAGGCTCCACCCGCAGCAAATTGATTTAAGATATCTTTTCCATCCTTTTTGTAAAACATAATGTGTTCTAAAAAATGCGCTATTCCCTTAGGAACAATCTGAACTTTAGAACCCGTTTGTAATTGTAAGTCACTGTTAAATGAACCACATTTCACTAACAACATCATATACACTTCATTAAATCCTGGTTTTTGAATTACATTGATATCTAAATTATTAATATTAATTGATTTAACAGAAGGTGTAATTATCATCTTTACTCTCTCCCTTATTACCTAATAGATATAATGTACAACCTTCTAACTTTTGAGCTGCACTTATAATTTCAGTCAGAGTAACTTCCTGTACAGCTAAAAGCATTTCTTCCATAGTACGAACTCGTCCACTTACTATACCATTTTGATGAAAGTCTATTAAACTTGCAACAGAATCTAATGATAACTTATATATGTTACACAACCCTTTAATCGTGAGCTCTATCTCTTCTTCTGATACTACACCCTTTTTAATTAACTCTATTTGTTCCGTAATAATCATATTTGACTTCTCTAATGTATCCGGCTTAATGCTAGATTGTATATACATTATTCCTTTTAGTGCATCTAATGAGCTTGATACAAAATACGCAAGTCCATATTCTTTTCTTAAATTAACAAAAAGTTTTGAATGGGGAAACCCACCCAAAATTCTATTACAGAGAACAAGTGAAGGATAATCATCGCTTGAAAACATTACCCCTCCTGTACTATATCCAACATTCACTAATAATTGACTTAAGGAGAACTTTTCGTAAGTGTGATTCTTTGCAGATATCCGCAAAGGAGAAGGAGGTTCCAGTTTATACTTTTTATTTGACTCATTTAGTTTGCTAATCTCTTTTCCAAACCTTGATATTAATTCATCTACTATACAGTTTGGTTCTATATTACCCACAACATAAATATGTAAAGGTGAGCTTTGAATAATTTGGTTATAGAGCTCAAATAATGTTTTTGACGTCCATCTATCGATATCCTTTAGGTAACCTAAATGTGGAATACTGTACAATTGTCCCTCTGTCATCTTGCTTAGGCACCGTTCGATTGAATAAGTAACTTTATTATTTAATCTGTTAATTATACGACTAAAATGCTGTTGTTTTTCATTCTCAACAGAATCCACTGAAAAAGTCGGCTTAAATAAAACGTCAGATAAGATAGTAATAACCTCACTTACCACTGATTTTTCATGATAAACGTTAAATGGGTTTGGGAAGGTGACTGAAAGACCCAGTATTTGCTTTTCCCCTTTCTTTTCAACTGATGCTTGTAGCTTAGCACCGTATAACCTATCTAGGATCAACTGTAGGCTTTGATTGTTTAGATAACTATTAGATCCCTGTAACAAAATATGAGGTATCATAGCAGCCCCTGTAACTACTTCCTTATCAAGATCCAAATATACACGTACAGCAATTGTAGTTAATACGTATTTTTCAGTTGGTAGAACATGTATCGCCATTGGGCCCTTCTCAAAAGTCTGAAACTGTTTCATGACATGGTCTCCTTCTCATTTAGCTTAAGTCGACGACCATTAACAAACCATCCTATAATCCAAACAATACTTAGGATTGTAAAAGGTAATGCAGATAACCATAAAAGACTTCGAACATTCACAAAATGGTTAAGCTGAGGTAAAATACCCGTTAAGGTAATAAATAAAATTCCATCTAATGCATCTGCCAAAGCTATGACCTTTCCACGATTAATACTAGAAGTAAGTTGTAATTCTACTTCTAAAAGGTTAGAAGGTAAAAATAGAGCGACCCAAATCATTAAATAGCATATTGGTCCGAATATAATAGGTGATAGTGAAAGTCCTATAGTACATAAAGACATTATTAATAACGGTATCGCATAACCATAAGGTACTCGTTGTAACCTAATAAATCTATCCCTCCAGGAAACCGTAAAGTAAGAGCCCAATAACATTCCTATTGATGCAATTAATCTATAAAGTCCATAATACTTTTCTCCATTCTCCACAGTTGCATTTAAAAGTGGTACAAGTAGAACATCGGTAAGACTTAAACATCCCCAAACCAAAAACGACCCAAAAACTAAATATTTCAGTGTTTGATGACCCCATAAATAAGAAAAACTTGCAGCTAATCCTTTTTTATTCAGTAATCTCTGTTCTTCATTAGAAGAAGGCTCCCCTTCTGAATTATCTTCGTCCACATTTTCTGTTGGCAATGAAATCCAAGCTATAATTCCCGCAATGAAAAAGGTAAGTGCATTGAATGCTAGTAGCCACACGACTCCACCAGTTAGCAAACCGACTGCAGCAAAAAGAGCTCCAATTACTCTTGCCAAACTATTTAAAACCCCCATAAATCCGTTGGCAAGTGGTAATTGATCCTTTTTAACAAGTCCTGGTATACTAGCTGATAGAGCTGGACGATACGGTAAATCTACAATTCCCATTAAAAGAGACATGATTAAAATTATTGATGTATTTTCAGAATTTATGGCCATTAAAGAACTAAATATAGCCAGAAGAATGTTAATTATAGTGGTAATATATCGACGAGAATAACGATCAGCAATACTACCAGCAAGTGAAAACAAAACAAATTGAGGTGCAAAGCGAATAAGTAGAAATGCGCTATAAACTATTATTGATTGAGTTAATGTAAAGACATAAGCAGCCAAAGCTATTCCTTGAGCCATATTTCCGAGTGAAGAAATAGCTTCCGAAACGCTGACTAACGCAAAGTTTCTTTGCTTGAAAAGAGGTTTAAATTTAGTGAATGGTAATTTAAGCGACAACAAAAAACCCCCTAAAAAAACTAATAGTTCATTTCATATTTGAGAAATGTTAACTAGTAAGATTTTGTTCCATCTCTTTTACTAATGAAATACCTTCGGAAGTTAGATTAGCATTTTCAGTTATAATTAATAGTCCCTTTTCTAATTCTTTAGTTATTCTATCTATTTCTTTTAATGCAATAGTTTTAAAAGGACTATTGTCCTTAGTTAAAAAACGATAAAACTTTAAAAGACGAGAATGTACGAAGCATCCATGATAAATACCATAAAGGGGCCTCAATTCGTCACGCCACGGTGAAGGATAGATAGCCTTCATATCATCAATTAAATGTGGACGAGCACACATCAAAGTATTTAGCCTGATATGACTTGCTTCATGAATAAGCCATTCTGCAGCATTAATCAAAGGTCGTTTCAAATGGGAGGCAAAAATAACACCATGTACACGAAAATCTGAAAAGAAAGGCAACCCTGGTGGTTTAAAAAATACAATATGTTTTACATTTTCTTTTATTTCAGTATGCATTTCTGGCCAACAAGTTTCTACCAACTCTAATGCTTCAGTAAAAAGTACAGAAATATCCTCTGATATTTCCTCGATTAATTCCATTTTATCCATCCGCAACTCAGACGGTGTAATTATATCTAGGTAACTGCTAGTCCATAAAGTTTGATTACAAAAAAAAGGATAATAATCTATCGTATTCCCTAATTCCCTACTTTTCCATGACTTATAGAACGTATCATTTGTTATAAAGAGAGTATCTTCTTTAATAGATATGTTAACTGCTGATAATCCTGAAAAATCGACATTAAGTTTTTTCTTATTATTCAAGTTTAAATTGTTAACCAGTTCGTTACTTATTAAGCAAGTGAAAGGAGGAATTTCAGGAACTATATTGAATTTCAACCAAATATTTATGCATAGATAAATGAATCCTTTAAATCTCCATTCATCTTGCTTTTCACAATTTTTTTCTAATACTGTTTTTGCATTCTCAATCCATAGATATACTGATGGATGGTTTAAAATAATATCTCTACCTCTTGTATCAAGATTGGTCAAAGATTTAAGTGCATTGGATAACCAAGGTACGTCATATTTTTCATTGGATTGGTTAATTAACTCCAATGCTTTATAATTTCTCAATGCTAAAAGCTGCCGATGCAAGTCTTCTGTTACTTGTTTTGATTGAGGTTCTAAATATTGAGATTGCTCAAGGTTAATCACTTTTTCCCCTCCCAAATATTAAACAGATAAAGCTTTTAAACGTTCAGTAACTTTTTTTACTGTATTGCAATAAGCATCTAATGGTGTATTCTTTCCCAGTTCCACAGTGATTCCTCTTATTCCAGTGAATCGTTCCAAACAAGTTTTTAACTGCTCCCAACGGTCGTCGAAAGTAATGTTAAGCCTTTTTGATACACCATCTGCTCCGATATGGAGTTCACATACCTGTGCTCCATCCAGAAAATCTAGAATTTTTTCGAAAGAAACATTAAAGGCATTTGCGGTTGCAAATGTATGTGGAATGTCAAGAATGATTGGTACACCAGCTTCCATTGAAATATTTCTCAATAATTTATAATCTTCAAATACGTCTTGCCCACCCCATGCGTGATAACGGGGACCTAGCTCAATTACAAAAGGTACACCAAATTCTTCTTGATAATTCCTAATTCTTTCTACGATCCTCGCTTGTAGTCCATCTTCATGAATAGGGGCTAGTATATAACCAAATTGTACTCCGGTGGTAGTGCCTAAAATAGACAAGTGCTCACCAATCCATTTGGCATTGAGTGTTTTAGCTTGATAAAATACATCCTTAATAAGTTTGCTTGTAGGCGAACAAAGGTCTGCAAGTGGTAGTGTACTGCAATGGGCAATTTTAGGGAAATCCTCTGGTACATTCTTAATCGATGTTGGTAAATGTACTTCTAAATAATTATGATTGGGATCCAATTCGTTCTTGATAAAATCAATATATTCTGGACTATCTACCCAAGCAACCCCAACCCCCAGAAATTTATCCTCAATTTTAAGATTATTTTCGAGTTTCATAGAATTTAGCCCCTTTTTTATAAAGTTTCAAATGTCAACTTTCAATCTGTTTATGTCACACCAGAGTGCGAATGAAAATAAATACCATAGTGAGCTTGCTGAATCATACAAATAAGCCGAAGGTTTATCTACTAATAGTGATGATTCATCCTGAAAAAAGCCTTTTAGATGATCCTGATTAATAAATTCTCTAAATTGTCCTTCAGATAGCAAATTATATATACTATTCGCTAACTCACCATGTTTAGCCCACACAAATACTGGATGTGGAAAGCCACACTTTGGACGATTTAGTATTTCAGTTGGTATTCGATTAATACCAAGGCTCCGAAAAACATTTTTCTCTGTATCAGGTGGGGCAGATAAGGCAGTATTTATAAACTCTTGATCTAATAAGGGCACTCTACACTCTACTGAGGAAGCCATTGTTCCTAAATCCACCCTCGGTAATGCATCAGCCTCCAAGTGAAATAAACCAAACAACCTAATTGATTCAGGAAGACTAAACCCTTGCTGTTGAAAATTTTCTATCAAATCTTTACGTTTTAAAAAACTCTTAAGTTGAACTTTATCCCAAAGCAACGGATCAATTTGAATAAAGTGGGGCATTGTTGCTGGACGCATCCATTGATCAAAATGATTTATTGTTTCAGAGTGCAACCACTCATAACTCCCAAATATTTCATCACTTCCAGTACCTGTTACCACTATTCTAATATTTTCTCTGGCTGCTGCTTCCCCTAGCTCATGGTATGCGACAATTGTAGGATCCATCGAAAAACCGTCTTGTCGAGAAAGAGCTGTAGGTAATACTTCCATGAAACGTTTTTCAGTTAGCTCTAATTCATGTAGTGGCACAGATAGTTTTTTACAAACATGTCTACTAAATGGTATTTCTGAGTAAGAGTATGCTCCTGTTTGTTCATATCTCAATGAAAATGCTTCTATGTTTGCTCCTTGATGTACTAATTCTGCTAAAACTGTACTTGAATCCACTCCCCCAGATAAAAACATCCCCATTTTTTGATTGAATTCTATATTACTTTTTATTGTGGTTATAAACTTTTCCTCAAGTTCATCAAGCGAACCTGACGGATTAGGAATATGTTCAAAAAGATGTAGGCATTTTGGTTTCATTCTTGCATTAAGTGCAAGAACCTCACCAGGGGATATTTTTTTTATAGAATTAATTAAAGTTTCTGGTTCAAGTAAAGTGTCCCGATACATCATATACTCCACCACTTTATGCGATGAAATAGTAAGTGGGTCTTTTAAATTACGAAGCATTCCACAAATTGTTTGGAACTCAGAGGCGTAGATAAATGATCCAGCTTTTGTTTCTGCCCAATACAGTGGCTTGATACCAGGGAAATCCCTGGTTAAATACAATGTTTTTGTTAAAGTATCCCATGCAGCTATCGCAAACATTCCCTGTAATTTTGTTAAGACACCCCAACCTTTTGCATCCAGAGCTGTTGCTATTGTTTCTGTATCACTCTCAGTTCGCCAAGAGTAATCCTCACCCAGCATTGTTCTCAAGGAATCGTGATTATTCAATTCTCCATTGAAAGTTATAATCCATCTTCCAGTGAAGGATACAAATGGCTGGTGGGCTTTTTCACGTTTATCACGTATAGACAAACGTACGGCCCCTAAAACAGCTTCTCCATCCTCCTTAGTTTCTAGATTATCTGGACCCCTGTGTATCATTTTATGTAAAGCTTCCAGTACAACTGGAAGCCCTTCTCTTTCATTTCCTAAAAACCCAGCGATTCCACACATGAAATAACCCATCCTATCTGTTATTAATTTACACATGAGCAATGCATAACGCGCTTGTAGTGAAGTGACTCCTATTCCATTTTCAGGTTTTTAAGACAATATAAATTAGTAACTTTAATTATCTACTCGTGGTCCCAATAACGGTCCTATAATTGCATCTGATAAGCCACCGTTTGTATCTGCTTCAAAAAATCCAGGAGCTACTAGCTCCTGTAATTCATTTAACGTTAGTTCTTTTTCGTTTTTATCTTTTTCCATGTTTAACACTCCCTCTTAATGTATTTCACTACAGGCGCGTTATGCAGTACTCACGGATGTTTTAGAAGCCTACTCTCCAGCTCACTTGGATCCTCACATAGGGCTCTAAGTCCTAAAGCTGTATTTAATATTTTTCTTTCCCTCTCCGTAAGACTTCCTATTTCACGTCCATTAGAAAAGGATTGAAGAAACATAAAAATCTCTTCTGTTAGACGGAAATTACGTCCAGTAGGAGAAATCATGTAATAGACGTCAGATGGGGATTCCAGTATTTCTTTCCCCTCCCAAATATTAAGTACATCGTTTTTTACAGACATTAAGGTAGCCGCAGGGGATATATATAATTTATCTTCCATACCAGATGGTTGTTTACTAGGTAGATGGTATGCAGCTTTAAAAATTGCGTATTCCAATTCCGCAAGCTCAAGAACTTTTTTTAATAACACTTCACTTTGTGAACGTAAAAAATAAATAAATGGTGTTGCTTTTTCAATACCACGTCCATAACCTAATGGATGTGGTAAACTATATTCCGCCTCCCAAAGAAAATTACTTGAAAGGAACGTTTGAAAAATTACATCGTCTACAAACTCCTCATTATCTCCTAAATACAAAAATGTTTTTTGGTATATCGGTTTTACTTGTGCTAAAATTTGTAGCCAGCGACCTCGACGTTCAGCATGAAGAGCTGCTATATTTACATCAAGTAGGCTTTCATCTCCGATTAATTTAACCATTTGTTGAAAAGGTCCATTTTTTATCTCTGGACTCCAACAAGGATCAATACTCATTCTAATAAGCAAATCTTGCTTCGCTATAGGCTTTAATAGGGTATTCATTTAATCACTTCCTTTAAGTCGTTAATAATAATAGATCCTTCTCTATTTGTTCATTACTAGAAAGTCTATCAGTCATCACTAGTAATCTTCTTTCAGGATCTTGTAGTCTATCCCAAAGATCCCATACCACCCCATCAACTTGTTCACAAGCACAAGGAATCGTTGCATTTTTTGAATTTCTTATGGCACTAGCCCAACATAAATCGATAGAAATATTTCCATCTAACTTATTTAATATTTCCGTTTTATAAACATCTCCCCAATTATGAATATCAGATGCTAGAATTCCTAGATCTATTGAAATTGGGATATCAAAAGAAGAAAGAGCTCCAATTAGTTCATCATAAAATGTCATTGGGGGCAGTCCTAATTGCCTTACCGGGTGAAGAGCAATTGGGACATTTATATTTTTGTGGTTTACAGACAACCATTCTTTTAACTCATCAACAGCTGAATTCCAATTATATTGAACCCCTCCAGGGTCCATATAATTATTTGATATCCCCCAATAACCTAGTTTTAAAATTATACTTTTAGCTTGGATCTTCTCTATTTCCTTTAAATAATCATCCGTAAAAGCTTGATTAGAGGACACTGGAAGAAGTAAATTTGTTTGTATTCCAAACTCTTCATTCAAAACTTCAATTGCTTCCTTTGCACGACTTGTAAACGTATTACTAAGTAAAACTGAATCAATATCGTAATTTGCAATTAATCTAGCTTGCTCCAAGATCACTGAAGAATCTTCCAAATAGACAATCTTTTCTTTTGCTTTTTTCAACTAGATTCCTCCGAATCATCAAAGGGTCAATTTTTTTAAATTTTCACATTTTTCAGTATATTATAAGTTTCCTTTTATTTCAAAAGTTTTTTGTATTTTTTATCTTTTTTGTATAAATAAGGAATATATACCTGTTATTTGTTATTAAATGTAAAAAAATAAACTTATATACTATATTTTTCAGGGGCAAACAAAAATATTTAAAGAATTTAAATGAATGATAAAGAGAGAAGTTTTTTATCTAAAAGAAATGTCCATAGATGTATAACTAAAAACGTTTGTAAAAGTGCACGAATTTCAGAAGACGTTCGTAATTTTTTTTATAACTTAAGCGAACGATAAAGATGATAGATTTCTTAAGAAAAAGAAAAGTCCTTAAAGGTATACTTTTACGGTCGGTACGTTCAATTTTCTTCAAAAGTTATAGAGGTAAAGTCTAGAATTTTATTTGTAACTTTTTAACGCTGTATAAATAAAAAGTAAATTACTCCTTCTGATCATTTGTAAAATTAGAACATTTCCCTCTATAATTATTGATAATTTTTAAATTGCAGAATATAATAATAACAAGAGTTTACCACAGGAAACTTTTTAGCGTACGGTAAATAAGCGTTTCATCATTTAAAAATGATTCCCTCATTATGAATAAAAAGAGTGAGAGTTAGCCTGGAACTATCCCTCACTCTTTTTATCATTATTTTACTTGTAATTCAGCAATCATATCTTCTAGACGCTCTTTCTGTGCTTGAAGCTCTTCCATAGAAGGTTGATAAGATGAAATAGTTTGTTGTCCACCATATGCCTGTTTAGGTTGAACCAAACGTTGTAATTGCCCACCGTTTTGTTCATATAAACGGTAGCCTACTGCGCCTACCACTGTTCCTGATACAAATCCCATTAGAAAATCGCGATTAATCATTATAAAACTCCCCCATAATCCTAAGTTTTTTATATCAATTCATACAAAAGGTATGAATGAATATCTTACGTAATTGTAGATAGCTTTTGTGATTGCACTTTCTGCTTTTCATGTAACAATTCCAACACATTCACAATCCATGTAATCATCGCTACATATAGCATATTTGATGGCCCTAGAGATAACATCGTAACAATGCCGGTTAAAATATCTGGGTGCCTCATTTTATTGCTCGTACCATGGGATAAGACCGTATAGCCTGTTGCAACTACTGCTCCATATACGAGTGCATCTGGTTTATAAAAAGATGATTTTCGAATACCTGCCAGTAGAAGTAATCCTCCAGAAAACAATGTACGTAGCCAATCATTTCGTGTGGCAGGATCCATTTGAATCATAATATCATCTAATGGATCTAAACGCGTTTGCTGAAAAAAGATAGATACATAACGAAAAATGGTATTGCGAGAAAGTTGTGAAACATCATAGTAAATAAGCATAGTTTGAATGGTGGGTTCTATTCTCACACTCGTTATACCTTTTAAAGCAGAAAACATATGCTCTATTTCCACATGATTTTTCTTATCTCTCAATGCTGGGATATGAAATCGAATACGACCTGGTATATCATGCAGAACGTAGAATTTGGGATTCATTAGTTTCCCTCCCTAACCATAAAATTCTTGCACTATTTATTACTACACCAATAGTAGCCGCATTATGAATAGCTGCTCCCACAATTGGAGAGAAGATACCTAAAGCACCGAATAAAATTGCAATACCATTAATAGTAAACGTGGCAATAAAGTTTTGTTTAATAATGTTCATGGTCTTTTTAGATAGTCCAACTAACTCAGAAAGCATTTCTGGGTTATCAGACGTAATAATAACGTCACTGGCTTCTGAAGCAATGTCTGTTCGTTTAGCACCCATCGTTACACCTACATGAGCATGAGCTAAAGCTGGTGCATCGTTAATGCCGTCACCTACCATCATGACAGCTCCTGTGCTCCCATACTTCTTCACATAAAAGGCTTTATCATCTGGCAAAGCCTCTGCATGATACCAGTTCAGTTTTAAGCGACGCGCCATCTCTCTTGCAACCGTTCTCTTGTCTCCAGTAAGCATAATGATGTCGTTGATACCTTGATGTCGAAGATTATTCACTGCGCGGTGCATACCAGAACGTATTTTGTCAAAAATGCTAACTACTCCTACAAGTGTTTGATCATAAGCTACATAAATCACATTTTCGTCGTTTTGCATGTGTTGAAGTAAGTTGGTTGTTTTGACTTTTAATTCATTCATAAAGCGTAAACTTCCAACAACAACTCTTTTACCATTTAGCCAAGTGGAAATTCCTTTTCCTACCGTTGTTTCTACTTGAGCATTATTGTCTCTAATAGGAATTAAAATGTTCCATTCTTTCGCTTGCTTCATAATTGCATCAGCAATAGGATGGGTAGAATTTTTCTCAGCTGCTGCAGCTAAACGAATGACATCTTCTTGATTAAAGCCTTCAGCAGCAATTACTTGCTGAACCACAGGCATTCCTTCTGTAATAGTTCCGGTCTTATCAAGAATAACTGTATTTAGTTTAGACATCTTTTCAATATGATCACTGCCTTTAACAATAGCCCCTTCTTTTGCAGCACGTCCAATGGATGCGTATAAAGCTGTGGCCGTTGATAATTTAATTCCGCAAATAAAATCAATAACTAACATACTCATCGCTCTGTTAAGGTTTCGAGTGAAGAAAAATGTAAGCAGTGCCAAACCAAAAGAAACAGGAACCATTTTTTCAGCTACTGTATCGGCTATATTTTGAATAGGAGCGCGTTTATCTTGTGCTTCCTCCAACAGTTTCACAATTTTAGAGAGGGATGTATCTTCTCCTACTTTTTCAACTGTTACAGTAACATGTCCACTCTGCAAAACACTTCCAGCGTACACATTATCTCCACCACTTACCTCTCGTGGCATATACTCCCCAGTAATTGAAGCTTCATCTGCTGTACCGTTCCCCTCTATTATGATTCCATCCACGGGGATCTTTTCTCCAGTAAAAACTACAACCTTATCACCAACTTGAATATCCTCGACTAAAACCTTTTCTTCAACACCCTTTTCTTTTACTCTCCAGGCATATGAGACATCTAATTTTAGAACGGAGTGAATATAATGCTTGGTTTGTTCAGACGTATAGTCTGTTAATAGCTCACTAATAGTAGACATCAAAGTGATAATTAAAGCCGATCCTGGATTCTTCATATACAAAGAAGCGAATATAGAAGCAGCTGTTAATGTATTAGCATTCCCTTTGCGTTCTTTTAGGACATGAACAACACCATCTTTAATTACATCATAGGAAGTACTAATAGCAGTAAGAGAGCTAATCCAATAAGAAACTGCCTTTACTATAGGAGAGTATGAAGAACGTTGCAGGTACCAGTTAATTAAAAATACGGTTCCACAAGCTATAACAGGGACGAAGTTTTTCCATGAAGATGTTACTTGACTGATTGTATGTCTATATTTCTGGGTAAAAGACTTTAGTTTATCCAAAGAAAGGTTAATATAATGATAAATGAGTAGACTTCCGGTTACTTGATTATAGTTTGCAGAATATACGCCTGGGAAAGAGCGTAGCCAAGCTTCAATACGACTTATTTCTAATCGTTTAGGTATATAAAATCGGGTTCTTCCAGGAAGAGAATGAGCTACCTTTACCCCAAACATCATCACCTGTTCTTTTCCCCCTTCTCTTTAATGATGTTGTATGACCAATAAAGTAAGCTTGCAGAAAAAGCAGGCGCACTTCCAAACGTCTGAATCCCTTTTCCTAATAAAAAGAGAACAAATAAACTATCAAAGTCAGCAAAGCCATTAGTTTGCTTTTTAATTCCTTTATCTATAAATCTAAGTGTGTTAGTCATGCCATTCATCAATGTAGCATCTTTGTTTAAAGTGGCATTAGCTGCTATTTGTACGATATAACTCATCAGCTCATCTAGCTCTTCCTGGTTAATATGAGGTACAACAAATTGAAGCAGCAAACTTCCGGTTAGTTCTGAAGCTTCCGACGTTAAAATAAGAGGATGTTTTTTTACTTCTTCCGTTAGAGCATGTGCAATGATACGGTGCTTCCAACTGTCACATTGTATACGCAGTCGCCCCGGCATCGCATGCAATACTTTTATTTTTTGATCACGAAATTGAGACATAATTTTTGGAGCAATAAAAGAGGCCCCTAAACCAATTACAGTAGGAAGCATGCCCATTCCTCCCTTTCCTTAGGCTCTATATTCTTCTTGGTATATTTGTTCAATAAGTTGAAACCATTCTTCAAGTTCTTTGTTATTTGTCATATGAGAACCCTTATATGTAATAATTAAACTCCCGGTATCTGGTGTAAATACTGCATCATAGACAAGAGGTTGAGACTTCAAATTTAAAATGATTAATTCAACTAGCTTTTTATCCCCTTTCCAAACAGATGAACGAAGTCTAATTCTTCCTGGAATAAAATGCACAAGATCAATTTGTAACTTATGTAGTTTTCTTTCTACATGCTTCATCAGTATCTTCTCTTTAATGCTCATCAATATTTAGATACCACCAATCATTTTTCTTTATTTTACCAACTTATATATTTTATAACAATATAAGTATTAAAATAATGTAAATTTTATTACGCGCAAGTAAGCAATAAAATTATCTCTGTTTTAGGATAATGATAGATATATTTTTTATAAAAAGAATTAATCTATATAAAAAAGAATGAAAGGTGTTATTCTTTCATTCTTTTTCTTTACTTTAGATGTTTAAAGTCTCTTTATTTGATAGGTAAAGAATATTTTATTGATTTTTTATAATACCTCTTTCTTTTTAATTAGTTTATACCGAATTGTCACCCTCTCTACTTCATTTTAGAAATAACTACCCCTATAGCCATAATAAAAATTCCAAGTAAGGTTTTCCACGTAGGAGCTTCTTTAAAGAAAAGGTAACTCATTAATACGGCAATTATTACTTCCATCCCTTTCGATGTCAGTAAAACAAATGTTAAGTTATGAACAGCTTTAAACCCAAATTTGATTCCATATCCAATTAACATATTAGCGATTAAAAATAACGGGAAAGCATAAATTTGGTATTTTAATGTAGTTTCAAAAGCTAAATCAATATGCTTATTTTGATACGAAAACAAAACATTGATTAGAAATAGGCCAACAAACAGGAAGATTCCACCATATAAATAATTCATATATCCACTCTCACTATATTCTAGTGCTAAATTCAATGATGCTAAGATAAGAAATGAAAAAACTAAATGTATTAATTTTTCTCAGTTATATATCTTATAATTTTCACATAATATATATAAAAAATCGTAATCATTACGTTTTGGGAAGGGGATATAATCACTATTTTCGAGGTTTTTATCTTTTAAATAAATTTTTTATATTAACTCTTTTTTATTAGGTGCATAACTTGTTCAAACTCTATCATATAGTTCTAGTAATTGGAGGTGAAACGATAGATTATGACAACTCTATCACAGGTAAGTAAAGACCTAATTGGTGTGCTGTTACTAATGCTTTTTGGTTACTGTTTTTTCTTTGTTGATATAAATACAAATGATTTAGCCATTCCAGCATCTTTATTAAATGTAAACTCTATTTTTTTAAGCATTGTACTTGAAGCTATCCCCTTTATCTTGCTGGGAGTATTTGCATCTGCCCTTATTCAAGTATTTGTCTCAGAAGAATTCATTCAACGTCTGATTCCAAAAAATCCGTATATAGCCCTTTTACCAGCTGTTCTAGTAAGTGCTCTTTTACCGGTTTGTGAATGTGCCATTATTCCAGTTATAAGGCGGTTATTAAAAAAAGGAATGCCTCTTCATATCGGCATTGTCATTTTAGTTGGGGCACCCATTTTAAATCCCGTTGTCTTTGCTGCTACTTTTTATGCATTCCAGTCAAATACGTCCATCGTTTACAGTCGTATGGGCCTGGCTGCTGTGGCTTGTCTATTAATTGGTTTATCCGTTTATTTCTTTTTTTAAAATTCAAATCAGCTACGACATGTACACGTTCATGAACATGAAGAAGCAAACGTAGATAACAAATTAAAACAAACGTTATATCATGCCGGTGATGAATTTTTCGACATGGGCAAATACTTATTATTTGGTGCACTCGTAGCAAGTCTATTTCAAACCTTTTTAGATAGACAACTATTGACGAACCTTGCAAGCAATGACTATATGTCTTCTGCTGTTATGATGGGATTTGCTTATGTACTTTCACTTTGTTCAGAAGCAGATGCTTTTGTTGCTTCATCTTTTTCTCATACATTTTCACCTACAGCTCTTCTTGCCTTTCTACTATATGGACCAATGATGGATTTTAAAAACACCATTATGCTATTGTCCTTTTTTAAAAAACGTTTTGCATTTAGTCTGATTCTTATCATTACTGTGATTGTGTATCTTATCGTCATGACTTATGGAATAGTTAGTAGATAGGAGAAATGGTATGAATAAAATTGATCAGCAATTTATCATTTATATAAGGGGAATATTACTAATTGGTTTTTCCCTCCTTATGTTTAAACTCATATTAACAGGTAAAATCATTCAATTTATTGCGCCTAAAATGATGCCTTTTATATTGTTTTCTTCTGGTACCTTTTTTTTGTTGGGAATTATACAAATTTGGCGAAGTAGTGTAAATAAGGATTCATCTTGTGAATGCGGTCATGATCATACGGAAAAAGGAAAAATTCGAACAACGTCTATTTACTCTTTATTTCTATTACCTATTATGACGGGCTTTCTATTTTCAAATCATACACTTGACAGCTCAGTTGCAGTAAAAAGAGGAGTGAAGTTTTCAGCTAATCTCCCTGGCGAGCAACCAGCTCAACAAGGAAGCAATAAAGTTAAATCTACTAATTTCAAAGTAGAAGAATACACGAATAAGGTATTAGCTGGTGATTCAGAAGAAGTACCAAAAAACGTTCCCTTAAAGCATCAAAGTAATATTTCTCCGCCTAAAATCCCACCTAAAGGATTTTATAAATTACTTGAAAAAAAGCTACTAAAACAAAAGAGCATTAATGTAAATAATACAGATTATATTCCTGTGATGAGTATCATTGAAAATAATGTAGATCAGTTTATAGGCAAAAAAATTGAGGTCGATGGATTTGTATACCGTGAAAATGGATTTAAAGATAATCAATTTGTGGTAGCTCGTTTTGGCATATCATGTTGTGTGGCAGATGCATCCGTTTATGGAATGCTATCAACTATAGAGAATGCCTCTACATTTAAGACAGACAATTGGGTTCATATAAAAGGAATAGTTAAAAAAGCTACGTACAATCAAGAGGACGTTCCATATATTCAAATTCAACAGATTGAGTCCATACATCAACCTGATAACCCCTACGTATATGAACTTTATCAAGATGAACAGCTGATAGGTCCTGGTGAATAGAAAGCATTCTATAATAGATTTACTGTTGAAGATAAGCTATACACCATTAAAACAGTTATATACTCAGATTATAGTGTTAAAGTACTGCAAAATTTTTGATTAGAACCAAAAGTAAAAAATTGTTAAATTATTTTTCACCATTCTTTCATTTTTCTATGGTAAAGTACAAATGTAAAAAGAAATGTTAATGTAAATATTAAAGGATATTTTTAAATAATATGGTCTTTAGGGTTTTGATTAAGCTCACTTTCCTAGAGACTGCTAGTTGTTTATGTTATAAAGATATTTTTTTATTACGGCTATTGTATATATTTATTTTTTTTTGAGATTGTCCCCTTTATATAAATAGTGTAATATCACTGTTTGTAAGTGATATTACTTTCTATTTAAAGGGGCTTTTTCTATGTTTAAAAACAAACAGAAAATTCGAATATAAAGCAACATGATTATTTCTTAGTTGGAGTGAGTATAATGAGTTCATCTCTTTTACAAATGAACACCATATTTATTAGTATCCTAATTGAAGCTCTACCTTTTATATTATTAGGTGTAATTATTTCTGGTATTATTCAAATTTTTGTAACAGACGAAATGATGGCAAAAGCTATTCCTAAAAATAAATTTGGGGCAATTGTTCTAGCAAGTGTAATTGGAGCTTTATTTCCAGCTTGTGAATGTGGAATTGTCCCTATTACAAGGCGTTTAATGGCAAAAGGTGTTCCCTTATATGCTGCTATTCCGTTCATGTTAACAGGGCCTATTATTAATCCTGTTGTCTTATTTGCGACATTTGTGGCTTTCGGTAACGATTGGAAAATCATGATTGAACGTGGTGTTGTTGCCTTTCTTGTATCTTTAATAGTAGGTTTAATTTTAGCCTTTCAATTTAAAACACCACAAGTTAAAAATGAAATACATGTACACACTGCTTCTAAGAAGATGAGTGAAAAAATAGGAGATGCTCTTAAACATACTATTGATGAATTCTTTTCTGTTGGGAAATTTGTCATTATCGGTGGGTTAATCGCGGCCGCCATGCAAACTTATGTGAAGACCTCTACCCTCATTGCTCTCGGCCACGGAGCAGTATCTTCAAATGTAGTTATGATGGGTTTATCTTATATTTTATCCTTATGTTCTTCAGCTGATGCCTTTATTGCTTCATCATTTCGAAGCACATTTAACGATAGTGCAATTATAGCCTTTCTAGTATTTGGCCCTATGTTTGATATAAAAAATACATTAATGATGTTGAGTCAATTTAAGACAAAATTTGTTTTTTCACTATTTGCATACGTGTTTATTCTGGTACTAGTCCTATCTCTATTAATCGTTCATTAAAAAGGAGGGACATTTATGTTTAGAGTTTTAATTTTATTAGGCTTTACTATGATATTTATGCATCTTCATGCAACTGGAGATATTTCAAAATACATTAACATGAAATATTCATGGATTTCATTCGGCACCATTTTCTTACTATGGTTCCTAACCATTGCAGAGTTAGTGTTTTATATGACAGGAACGGATGAAAAGGATCATCACCATAATCATGATGATGACTGTAGCTGTGGCCATAGTCACGAATCATCAAACAAGTGGAAAAGATGGGCTTGGTACCCTCTTTATTTCTTACCTGTATTAACTGTCTTCTTTTTGCCTGTAGCTACACTTGATTCAAATATTGTTGAAGCGAAAGGATTTCATTTTCCTATTTATGATAAAAAAGATCCTTACTCCTCACATCAGTTTCTACAACCAGATACGAGTTCTTTTTATGGAGAAGATGCATACGATAAAATGATTCATAAAGATTTAAAAAAGTTTTCAAAAGGAAAAACCATTAATTTAGAAGATGAAGAGTTTTTAAATGCGATGGAAACCATTTATCGATATCCTGGTGAGTTTACTGGAAAACAAATTAAGTTTAAGGGATTTATGTACCACACCAAAGAATTAAAAGACAATCAGTACTTTTTATTTCGTTTTGGGATTATTCATTGTATAGCTGATTCAGGCGTGTTTGGGATGTTAGTTCAATTTCCGGATGATGTATCATTTAAAAATGATGATTGGGTAACGGTAACTGGTGAAGTAAGTACGATGTATTATCAACCATTTAAAAAGACAATTCCCATTGTAAAAATAACAAAAGTAAAACGTGAAGAAAAACCAGATGACCCTTATGTATATCGTAATAATCAATAAATAAGAATAGAAAACGCAGATTAACAAACGTTAACCTGCGTTTTTAGATTGTTGTTTAGTCAAACCTTTAATAACTAGCTCTGCTTCTTTCTTCTTAAACTTAAAATTAATGAAACAATGCCTAATACTAAGGCAACAATGGAAAGAGTAGTAGGAAGTGCAGAATTTGAGTCATCGTTAGTAGCTGATATATGAGAATCTCCCTCTGCTCCGTTTCCTTTTACTACCGTTGTAATAGATGCAGGTGTATCTGCATCAGCTGGCCCTTCCCATGCTACTGTTGATCCATCTTTATATGTTTGATAGGCCTTCCAAACAATCTTCTTAGCATTATCGCCTACTTTTCCTTGCATACTGAATTCCCCAAACTCTGTAGGCGACAAGCCTGCATCGGTAGCTGTCCATGTCACACTTGTAATCAAACCTGAAGAGTCTTCTTGAAGTTCATATTTCCATCCTTCTTTAGGCTCGAATCGAGATATTTCTACGTCTTTTGGAATCTCGACTTTTACTTTTGTAGTTGCAATATCTTTTTCAGTTGGAACACGTACAGTAAATTTTTCATAAGAGCCTTGTGTTGCTTCTTGAGGATATACGACAACATGAGCACTCGCCGTTCCTGCAAATGCAATGGTTGAAAGAATGAATGTAGATAAAAGAGCTGCTACTTGTTTTTTCATTTCGTTTCCTTCTTTCTAAAATCATTATTTAACATCGTAAACAACGATGTCTTTATAAATCACAACCTCATCTAGGTTTGATGTAACAAGCCGTACGGCAATTTGCCATCTTCCCGCATAAGGAATGACAAGGTTGTTTGTTTCATACATCTTATACTGTAATTGTTGTTTCTTCCGATTTTCTCCTTTACTTTCCTTTAAGGGCACATCTATGGGTGCAAGCTCTCCTGTATTTTTAGGAGAAAGTGCGATGTCTATCGATTGAATAGAAGATCCATCCTGTGGTAAAGATGCTGTTACCCAGAGAAAATCCTTGCCAGGAGATAAGGTTGACGTTTTCACGAGAAACTCTATGTCTTGCTTATTTTCTTTCCATACCAAAGGGTCATTATGTGGAACAGGGTTTAAGTGTGTAATCGTTCCTACAATTAATACAATAATCAGCATAAAATTTATGTCGGAAATTAAAAACTTTGCAAAGCTTGGTGAATCATTCTTTCGGAGATGTTCTCTAATGAGTATTCCTATACCAGCTACTAACATGACCATAAATATTTTAGCTAACAATAACAGTCCCCAGGTGGTTTTAAAGAGTGCTGTTATGTCTGGAAGAAGCTTTAATGTGTAAAGAACACCCGAAAGGATTAATAACATAAGACTCACAAAAGCTATACGCGAAAAAATAGGAAGAAAAGCTAGAGCTTGTTCTCTCTCCTTACGCCATATCATGAAAAGATAAACTAACCCAGCTGCCCATAAAGAGGCTGTAACTAAATGGATAAAGTCTAAAATCATTGTATAGATTGGTACGTCTGATGCTATAGCATGACCATTTAACGTAGTAGCTACTAACAGCAAACCTGCCCACATAAAATCAAACCATTTATTCTTTAGTAGGAAGAGAAAACCTACACATACAAGAAGAATACAAGTCATCCACGACCAACCAGTAGGAGAATGCACAACAAATGTTTGTATTTGGGAAAGGCTAGAATCTTTTAATAGCCCAGTACCTTGGACTCCTATACTAATCAGTAGAAAAATCATATAACCAATCTGGAGGTACTTTACATTGGTATTATACTTTTGTTTCTGATGACCTGTTTGATAAGGAACATACCATTTCCATAGTACAAAGCCAACTAACCATAATAAGGACAGATAATAGAATGTTTGTCCTAAAGAAAAACCTATATTATACAAAGAACTGTGCTTACCGTTTTCGCCTTGATTACTAGTGTCATTCGTAATAGCTTGATCTATTTTTTCTCCTATAGAAAAGACGTACGTTCCTTGTAAAGGATGGCTATCCGCAGAAATGACTGAATAGCTAACGGTATAAATCCCTTTTTTAGAAGGTGGCACATCCAAAGAAATCGTTTTATGAGATCGATTCATTGTTGCTTTCTTAGTGGTAATAAGCTTTCCTTTGTCATTACGTACTTGAAGATTAAAAACACCTTCTCCTAGTCGTTCATTAAACGTCAATGATACCTTGTCAGGCATTTTCTTTAGTTGACTTCCTTCTTTCGGTGATGCATCCAAAAGGACTGCGTGTGCTGATACAGTAAGAGGAGCACCTAAAGCAAAAAAAGATATGGATAGGAGTAGAACAATCTTTTTTAACATACATTTTTCACCCATAGATTCTTATTTTATACTATTCATTCTTAGTATAAGTTTAGCCTTAAACAAAGAAAATCACTCAGTAGAGTGATTTTCTTTAAATAGTAGACAAAAATATTGAACATTTTAGAACAAATGAGAAGCACCACAATGAAATAGAAAATCTTTTTTAGGTGTTAGGTTCCTAGAAAGTTCATTATGTTAATTAAAAATGTATGGATTATACATATAGTTATCTTTATTTTGAAGCAAAATTATTATAAGTATTTTCAATTTAATTTAGCTAGTTTTTCAAGATATTCTCTTTCTTTAATGATGTAGCCTTGCGACTGCTTTTCAATAATATTTTTTTTACATAGTTGAGCTAGTACATGGAGCAGATGGCGATATGATACACCTAAATACTCACATACTTCAGTATGTTTTTCTTTATAAAAGTTATCATCAGCCGACAATATTAGAAAGGCAGCAAGGCGATTCTCAAGTGGATAGGCCTGATTTTGTGTATACTTTGCTGAAATTTTAGTTGCTTTCTCACTTAAAAAACTACATAAATATCTGAGAAATGTTACATCTGTTAAGAGCTTATTTTTACAGGTGTTAATATGAATAGCCAAACAAATGGTTTTAGTGACAGTTTGTATAGCTTTAGAATATCTTTGTGAATTTAATAGTTCCACTTCCCCCATAAATGTTGGAGCTTGTAAAAAATTAATCAAGGACACTTTCCCATTTTCGTGTGTAACATAGAGTTTTGCCTTACCTTCAACAAGATAATAAATATATTGAGGATAGGAGCCTTCCTTATAGATAAATTCACCACGTTCAAATTCGCAGACCTGAATAAACGGAGTAATTGGAAAGGAAAAAAGTGATTGAATAGAGTATTTCTCGATATAGTAACTTCGCATAGGGTCGTTTAAAAATTTCATTTTTTCTCCTACTATTATAAAAATATGAGATATCTCACATTATTTTATGTTTTTACATGCTATGATGCAATAAAAGTTGATAGATCAATAGGGAGATGTTTCATAAAGATGATCAAACAAGATGAATATTGGAATGAAGTAGCTAATAAAAAAGAATTTACTACGCCTTTTCAACCTGAATTATTCCTAACACATGTTAATCACAATGCTGCCATATTAGATTATGGTTGTGGGTATGGACGGACTTTATTGGAATTAAGAAGTTACGATTATAACAATTTACATGGTGTAGACTTTTCAGAAGAAATGATTAAAAGAGCTAAGTCTCATAACTCAGAAATCGATTTTCAAGTTATTCAAAGTGGGAAGCTTCCTTTTCCTAATGCTTCTTTGGATGCTGTCTTACTTTTTGCAGTTTTAACATGTGTTCATAAAAGTGATGAACAAAATGCTATTTTAAATGAGATTAAACGGGTACTAAAGCCAGGAGGTATTATTTACATCAACGACTTTCTACTAAATAGTGATGAAAGAAATAAATTACGTTATGAAAAGGGACTCACTAAGTATCATAAATATGGGGTTTTTGAATTACCAGATGGAGCCATTTTACGTCATCATAGCGAAGAACGCGTGAAAGAATGGATAGATCAATTTGAAACCTTAGAATACAAGAAATTAGAATATACAACTATGAATGGAAATCGTTCAAATGGTTTAGTGTATATGGGGAAATTACATTGAATTTATTATAGAAAAAATATAAAGGGAGAATTGTAATGGTAGAGAAATTAGAGCTGGAAAAGATTAATCTTCAAGAAATTACAAAAGATATTAAAGATCAACACGTGAATTTTCCTGTATCAAACATTAATAATCACTGCCTTCGTATAGCTGTATTTTCAGGCGAATACAAATGGCACTATCATTCTAATTCAGATGAACTTTTTATGATTATGGAGGGAGAACTTTTAATTGATTTTAAAGATAAGGATACAGCCGTGTTAAAACCGAATGATATGTTACTTATACCAGCTGGAACAATACATAGAACCAGAGCGAAACAAAGAACAGTAAACCTCTGTTTCGAGGATATAAACGCTGATACGATAATTGTTGATGAGTAAATGAAATAATATAAACACTGTAAAAGCCATTTAAGATAATTCTTAAATGGCTTTTACGTATGTACAGATAAATTCCTATAATCAAAATTATAAGAAGTAACAAACCTTTAAAATTCCTATTATTAAAGGTTTTTATATATTTATAATTCAAATTTTGTAAAAGAAAAGTTCCAAAAAGGATAATAACTCTTGTCTTGTTATATTCTTTAGGATACAATACTGAGATATTTCCTCACCATTTTTATTCTGATTTGAAAACCTACTGTACTCTTGTTTGCACAGTAGGTTTTCTATTATAGAAAAGCGTACAATTCAATCACAGTGCAAATGATTGGAAAAGGAATGATTAAATACCGAATAGTGGTAATGATTATCTTTATGTAAAATCTAATAACTCTTCTTATAGCTGTAAATAGATAAAAACATATTGACATTTAATTTCAAACTAACTATGATGATATACATTACATACACTTTAATTTAATAAATAAAAGCTAAGATAGGATCTTAAGTAATCCTAATCTCCCTGTTATAGAGAGCTGATAATTGGTGGAAGTCAGTACAAAGATTAGAGATGAAATTCACTCCTAGAGCTTCCTCTTCTAATGGTGTTTTAGAGAGGACGGATAAAACCGTTATGGTAATTAAGAGGTAAGATGTTTTTACAATATAGGGTGGTACCGCGAAATTTTCGTCCCTGCTGAATAATTCAGCAGGGACTTTTTTATGTTAAAAGGAGGGCATCATGAAAGAAAATACTGCATCAAAGAATACGTTAAAAAAGCAATTATTACCGCGACACATTCGAATGATTGCTATTGGAGGAATGATTGGAACAGGGATTTTCAAAGGGAGTGCTGATACAATTGGATTAGCAGGACCTTCGGTTATCTTTTCGTATCTATTTGCTGGACTATTGCTTCTCATTGTAATGGGAGCTTTGGCTGAAATGGCTATTGTATACCCATCGCACAATATGAAAGATCTAATTCAAAAAGCTTTTGGAAGACGTTTTTCTTTTGTAATGGGAGCTACTTATTGCTTTATGTGGCTTACTGTGTGCGTTATTGAAGTCATCGCTGCAGGTAGTTTTCTGCAATATTGGTTTTCTTCTATTCCTTTATGGATTCTTTGTCTTATTTGTTCAATTGTACTTATTTTAATTAATGCTACAAGCGTAAAGTCTTTTGGAGAAATTGAGTTTTGGTTTGCTGGTATTAAAATCTTTGTTATTATTGCTTTTATTTTATTAGGTATAGCGATACTATTTGGAATTATGCCAAGTAATAATTCATCTTCTCATTATCTTCATAATTATAGTGATTTTGTGCCAAATGGCTGGAAAGCCGTTTTTTCTACATTACTTGTAGTCATATTCTCGTATGGAGGATCAGAACTCATTGGTTTAACTATTACGGAAACAAAAGATGCTGAAAAGGTATTACCAGGGGTAGTTAAAGGCGTTATGTGGAGAGTAGTTCTGTTTTATACTTTGCCTATTTTTATTATCTGTGGCTTGATACCATGGGATAAAATTGATGCAAATGCTAGCCCTTTTGTCCAAGTATTTGAAACAGCCGGGCTTCAAGGTGCTTCTCATATTATGAACTTTATTTTATTAACAGCTGTCCTTTCAGCAGCCAATTCAGGTATTTATGGCTGTACAAGGATGCTTCATTCTTTATCTCAGTCGGGAGATGCTCCTAAAAGTTTGTCCTATGTAAATAAACAAGGCGTACCTGTTTACAGTTTAGCTTTCAGTGTCCTATTTTTATTATTGGGAACGTACCTCGTATACTTATATCCTGAAAAAGCTTTTTCTTATTTATTAGCTATTCCTGGATTTACAGTTTCTCTTATATGGATTAGTATTTGCTTAGCTCAGCTAAAGCTACGTCCTCAATATAAAGAAAAACCATATTTTAAACTTTGGGGCTTCCCTTATTTAACGCTTTTTGCCGCATGTACATTAATTATTAGCTTCATAGTCTTTCTCATAGACAGTGCGAATAGGTTAAGCTCTATAGTTTGTGTAGCATTCGTTCTTATAATGGTAATTATTTCATTTTTCAAAAGGAACACCAAACCTACTTCTCTTGAAGTACCGAATGATACCAATTAGATTTTACATTCTTCAAAAACTTAAATCAAAAAAAGATACTTTATAAAGTATCTTTTTTTGATTTATAGAATCACTTGCTTCATCTGAGGGCATTTTTAGTGATTTAACTCATGATTTGTTTTTGGGATTTTGCTCTTCATTCCAAGCCTCTAAGGTTTCAAGGCCTGTTAAGTGCCCAAAATGGTGATATATGATTGCGTTTGACATACCTTTGTTATCCACACTGTAAATTCGTTAATCATGTTAATTAACTCGCGAATGTACTTGTTTTTTTGATGATCAAACTGTTTGTACGTTCCCTCTACTTTGCTAAAATCAATCCATTTCTTTAGTTTAATCATAGGCGGATTAGTGCTCAAAAAATATGCGAGTTCTTGCAGCTGATTACTAATCCTTAGCCATGTTTCTGCCTTGATTTCTGTCACTTGGGTAGGTTGGTACTGTGGCACATACTTGCAAATCGTGGTATAGAAATAAGCAAAAGCTTCATCAGCAAAATAGACCGATTCTTTATTCCAATACTTTGCATTGTACTCACCTGGTTTCACTTCTATATAATAAGCATTTTCGACCTTGTCCACATTGGTTATCATTTCAAAAGGAGATTCCATAGTAACACCTCTTTTTTAGATAACGTTAGTATGTCCTTTTTTATTAGTGATTTACCTAAAAATTACTCCCAAGTTAATATCGTGTACTTTTATTTTTTTAACCATTTATAAAACATAGGTATGATTGCCTTTCCTTTGAATAGGTTAGTTGTAAAAAACCATATAGCCGAAAGGAAGTAGCAATTATGCATATAGAAATGAATATCTTATTTACTTTAGGTTCTTTACTGGGTTTATTAGCAGGAGGAGGACTTCTCAAATTAGTAAACCATCTGGCAAGGGGAAGAATCCAATTTATGTATGCTATATGCGGTGGAATCTTATTGGGCTTATTGTTCTTTGATATCCTTCCGTCTACTTGGCATCTATATGATTTAAGAGGCGTTTTATTAGGAATTGTAGCCGGATATATCATCATGCTATGCATTGACCTCTTTTTGCATAAACAAAACAGCGAAATTTCACCCTTACAGGCACTTATCTTATTAACGGTTGCTATCTTTTTTCATAATGTCATCACAGGTATTACATTTGGAATAACAGATATGCACCAATCAGCTTCTGTATTCGCAGCTACCCTTTTACATCAGGTCCCAGAGGGGATGGCAATTATGACAGTCCTCTCTATAGCAAAAATACCTAACACCTTCTTTTTACTAATTATAGCCATTCTGTCGCTGTCTTTAGGAGGCAGTTTATTCATTGGTGAAAGTGTACAAGTTTCCTCACTTAAACTACAAGCTTTATCGACTGGCGCAGCAATCGGTACACTGTCTTTTGTTATCTTTCATGAAATAATTGGAAATACCATCAAGCACTTCAGAAAATTGCATGTATGGCTATTAATTTCGCTAGGATTCGTAATTATTTATGTTTATCAATATTCTCTTTCATTATTTCATGGCCATTAGAACGATTAAATTTAAGTGTCAAAAAGACACCTGCAAATGTATGCAGCTATACCTCACTCTGATCATTTATAAAAGAAGAACATTTCACACAATGTTCTTCTTTTACATTACTTCCTAGGGTCGTGATTATGGTAACTAGAAATAACTGCTTAGAATCCATATTTAATTCTCCTATATGTAAGCATTTGTATGTTACCACTCTCTCCACTCTTCTGTAATATCCTCTTTAATCTCTAAGCCAGCTGCATTTGCAGCTTTAATGATAAAATCGCAAAGTTCTTCTCTTTCTAACGTTTCAATGAAATAATCAAATTGTTCATTTAATTCGTTTAATCCTATAACTACCTCTTTTACATATTCTAAGATATCTTGTTCTGACATTTTATCTACAGAATCTTTAAGTCTATTCATATAAGTATCAAGGATTTCATCAGTGGCTTTAATATTCTCTACAGTGAAAATTTCATCATCTTCCATTCTTTGTTGCCAAGCTACTGTCGGTTTATTATTTTTTAGGTCTTGCATTATTGTAATATCTCCTTAGGGTCATATTTCCATTGAGCTATAAGCCTAATGCTAATCTGATTATATATCAAAATTAACCTAGAAGATTGTAGATACCCTTTTTATTTTTAGTTACTGTAAGACAGGTGATTATGGATATAAAAAATGTGCTAATTAGTGGATGAATCCTACTTTTCACTTAAATAAAAGGTCAATTTCTTCTCGATCATAATCCAAAATCCAATTATTATATTCTTCATAAAGAAAGCGTATAGATTCTTTACTTGAGGCTAAGACATCACATCCGCGATCATCATACAAATGAAAAATCATTTTTTTAGAGAAATTAATAAAGTAAATATCATAACTACTTTGGGAATTACTCTTCAGAATAGTAGATGGATGAGCAAAGTCTTCATAATTAATAGCCTTTAAAAGCTGCGCATATCTTAATTCTGTTTTCTTACAAGAAAGTACAAAGCGATGGGTCAAAGATTGATCATCGTCTTCATCTTCATCCTGAAATATACTCGGCAAACAGTGATGGTTTAATTGATATAGCCGCTGTTTATCTTTTATGTATTTTAAATAAACGTTTAAAGGTCTTTTTTGAAGGAAACGATCTTTGTTCGTAGTATGTACATCCGTAACAAAAAGAATCTCATCTCCCTCTCCAAATACCCTTTGAAATAATGTGATTGATCGATGAAAAGCTTGATTCAAACAATCTTTTTCGTGAGATGAAATTAATGGATCTGATATTTCAAAGCGAATGCTATATTTCCATGAATAAAACAGAGCTGGACTTAAAGTTAATCCTTCAAAGTATTTTTCTGAAAATAAAGACAGAGTGTTAGTGCTCATGTATTTTTCTCCATATTTTATAGTTTATAAGTAACTTTTTTTACTTAAACATTAAGTAATTGTTTTAATTCTTTTTTTTAAGCTTTTATAGTGCCCATTAATATGGTCAAGTTCTAACTCCATTTCAATTAATTGTTCTATAACTTTCTCTTTATCTAGTGAAGAGCTAAGAAGAGCTTTAATTAACCGCTCAATTTTATTACTACTCTCAGAAATGTTATTTAAATTTAAATCAGTCTATTTATTAAAATAAAAAGCACCTCAATTAATAGATGCCTAGTTTTTATTATTATTTTTCTTCTGTAATCATAAACTGTACCACGTTATTTAAATTGATGTGCACTAACTCTTTTTCATTCGAAATGAATCTTTCATATTTTGTTATATGACTAATGACTTCTTTCTTTGATGCGGCTTCGAATTTTAATTCCTTTGTCCTGCCATTTATAAATTCGAAAATAACTTTAAATTTAAGCATAGGTGTATCTCCTCATTATCTACTTATTATTCTTGTTTCATCAATTCTTCTTCAAAGAAAAAACACTTGGATATTTAGTAACCGTATAAGAGTATCTTTTCATGTTTTTTACATAATGAATTTTTAAGATTGTTACTAATTCATTCGATACTCTTATAGTTACTGTTTTTCCATCACTAAATATTTTCACGTTATATCCTTCATCTTCTCTCCTACGTTCTGTTCTTGCCTTTTTAATAGCGAACAGCTAAGGAATGTTCGCTATTAATGATGGGTGAGAAAAATGTGTCAGTCCTATTATCTTTGGGCTAACGTTTACATACGCATCAATGCGCCATTAGGCTTTGGTAACTCCTCAGCTGTTATCAGATTCATTTTACAAAAATGTTCAAAAAATTGTTGTGCCAGCTCTCTTTCCTTTGGGTCACTTTTTAACTCAGCTATATCAAGCAAAATTTGAGCCATCCATAAATTATCAAAATAACGGTATTTACCTGTATTCCATGTCATTTTTTGGGATGTTCTTTCATTTACATAATATTTCCAGAAAGGCATCTGATCCGATTCCTGTTCTGTAAGCTGGAGTCTGTATTTTGAATGAGCAGGAATATATCCATCTTCACAAAGCTTACCGATAAAATCTTCATTCACCATATAGACGCCTAAGATACGTCTGTCTTTTTCAGGCATACTGGAATCTATTGCTGTTAACAAGACAGCACTATTTTGGTGCAAACGGATGGGTTTGGTTGGCTTCCCCTTGTTATTACCGCTTTTTATTACACCTGAAAAAACCTTCCACTCTAAAAAAGAACTATTCTGTTCTTCTATGTCACACCAAAAAACCATTTGTGATTCAGAATGAAGTTTATGATTTTTCATAAGTTTTTCAAGTCCCCAGCGAAGTTCCTGGTTTTTTCGTTGTAGTTTTTTTTCCTCTTCCTTCTTCCGTTCTTCCTCGTTGTGTTCCATTTCCTTTTTTTCTATAATTTTTTCGAGTGAATGAGCAACACTTTTATCATGCAGTTTTAGATGCTTTCCAAATACATCAGGGAAAACAAACTTTTTATTTTCCGATGCGAAATGTATTTCAATACTAGAATCATTACATTTAACTATACTACCTATCCCAAAAAGCTTGTGTGTAACTTTCTTATTGATTAGATTCATTATTCTAGGCCTCCTTGTAGAATAAAAACTCGGTTACTATTAGATGGTAAATTAATAATTTTATTCAACTAACTTACCTTTAAAGCTCACACAACTGTTTGAGTTTTTTTTCAGTTTAAAAAAAGGGTATTGAAAAAATGTATCCATAATTCTATCTGAAAAAAAACACAGCGGAATTCGGAATACGATCGAAAAAACAATTGTAAAACTATTATAACATTTTTTGAAAATATTACAAATTTTTCATTGACAATATATTTTAATTTGAGGTAAAATGAAGTTTTATTATTTATAATAACTCGAAATAAAAGTTTCCAACAAGTCATGAAACTGCTGGAAAGCCCCTATAAATAACCATTTGATTACCGGTGATAAGCGAAATGATTCCACCATTAAACTAATCTTTAAACTAACCCTCCTTACGTTGGCGGCTTAGTTTAGGTATGTACTACTACAGTAAGTGGTGCAATTAAAAAGCAAAAGAAGAAGATATGAACATTATTACCAAGTGTTTAGAAATTCTTATATCAAAAATTCCGTGCATTATTCCATGAAAATAAAATGGTAAGAAACACTAATTTATATAAATGATTATTACTCCTTTATAAGCTATAATGTAATATGAGGAGTAGTGATGTTAGTATGTATTATTACGGCAAAAGAAACCAAGAACCTTTAGCTCAAGAACAAACAGAGGTTTGGGAATGTACAGTAGAAGATTGTAAGGGCTGGATGAGAAAAGATTTCTCTTACGACAACCACCAAAAATGCCCTTTGTGTGGAAATCACATGGAAGCTGGAGAACGGCTTATTAATAAAATCCCCCTTAATCCCCATCGAAGATAATTTGTACCAATGCTATCGCATAGATTAAAAATTACTACTATATTATTTAATTGAAAATATAGCTAATTTATTTGCATTTGCTTTCTATTTCTAATGTATGTTATAACTAGTTATACCTTGTATCGATCGTCTTGTCTAAAACCCAGGCTTTTTTTAAAAGCCTGGGTTTTCTATTGAACTAATAGTAGATAAATCATGGTTTGCTAATTATAAGACCATAAAAAAAGGACTCCTTCATAAGGAGTCCTTTTTGTTATCACTTTTGATTATGCTTTGTGAACGTTAGCAGCTTGTGCTCCACGTTGACCTTGCTCGATATCAAAAGTCACTTTTTGACCTTCTTCTAATGATTTGAAACCTTCACCTTGAATAGCACTGAAATGAACGAATACATCGTCTCCGCCTTCGATTTCAATGAAACCGAAACCTTTGTCTGCATTAAACCATTTTACTGTACCTTGTGTCATAATGTTGCC